>DHQV01000045.1:4127-11877 GCA_002408185.1 Deltaproteobacteria bacterium UBA5329 | reverse complement strand
CTCACTTATATTGGCACAGAGGGGGGGTCTTGAAAAAAATGGCCGCATTGTCCTGTCCGTATGGAGCACTCCCGATAAAACATGCGTTGTCGGGATAATTGCCAGGGTAATCCGCGAAATATGGCCAGCGGCAGTGGTCCCGGGTGCGCCCATGTGGTTTGATTTCGGGACGGAAGGAAGCATCGAGAACATTCTTGAAGACACGGGTTTTTCCAGTATAAGGACCGGCAGATTTACTATATATATGGAGGTTGCATCCGCCGAGGAATATTGGGAAGCAGTCGTCGGGATAAGCGGCAGGCTGCAGATGCTCCTTAAGAGCATCCCTTACGATGCAGCACAGCGGATACGCAACGCCGCCCTGTCCGCAGCTGCGAACTTCCGGTCGGGGAACAGCATCAGGATACCCTGCGAAGAGATTGTGGCTGTCGCCCGGAGTTGAAGCTGGGCCTTGCGTTCAAGCTTCGGATCTTTATTCTTTCAATATTCGAACATCAATGAAGTTCGGACTAATTTATCCTTCAAGTACAAAGATAATGTCGAGGGTTACCCTGAATCTCAGGATCTCACCCTCCTGTACCTGGGCATACTGATCTTTTATGCGCACTCCAGTTATTCCCCGCAACGTCTTTGAAGCCCTCTTGAATCCTGTCATGACGGCATCTTCGAAACTTTTGGTAGAATCGGCGACAATTTCCGTTACGCGTGCAACACTTCCTTCAGATCGCATCTGGCTCCTCCTTGAGTTCGTCCTAGTGACCTTTCCACCCATGTACAATTTAGACCTCAACAAGATATGCCAACAATAAGGATATCCCTGATTTAGCATTGCTATTTTCCCGATTTCGGATAAGGTAAATGCCGTAAGACAGGTAAAGAACGCACGTGGATAAACACGCCGGTACATGCTATAGTGTCCCCAATGGCCAGTTTCTGGAGAGATCAATCGAAGGGGCTTCTTATTGGGTCGGGCGGAGGTTTTTTCGGAGGCCTTGCAGGATTGGGGGGCGGGCTCATTATGATCCCGCTTATGTACTGGGCCATGCGGTTAAGGCAGCACGAGGCCCACGGAACGAGCCTCGTTGCTATTGTATTTACGAGCCTTATCGGCTCGATAATTTACTTCCGTCACGGAGCGGCAGACTGGACGGCCGCCCTTATCCTCGCTGCGTCGGCGATGCTCACCGCACGTTTCGGTGCACTGTATGCCCATTCTCTTCCCGAAAGAAAACTAGAAAAAGCCTTCGCATGGTTTGTCATCTTCATCTCTCTTCTTCTCATTTCCAAGGGCACCATCCTGAAGCTGTCGTTTCAGACGGGACCCTTCGGATACTACGTCGTTCTCATCGTCACAGGAATCTTTACGGGTTTCTTGGCAGGTATGATGGGGGTCGGTGGGGGCAGCCTCATGATACCTTCGCTGGTCATATGCATTGGTATGCCCCAACATATGGCCCAGGGCACGTCGCTCCTCGCCATGCTGCCCGGCAGCGCCGTCGGTGCCTTCACACACTACAGGCTGGGGAATGTTGCCACACGAATTGCCTTCGGCCTGGTATTGGGCGCGGCATCGGGTGGTTATCTCGGTGCTTCGCTGGCCCATCTCATGCCGGAGTTATACCTGCGTATCATCTTCACAGCCGCGGGGATATGGATGGGTATAACATACTTAAAAAGCAGTAAGAAGTAAGGAGCAGACAGCAAGGAGACAGAAGATCTTTCACATCTTGCTCCTCACTATTCATTAAGTTTCACTTCCAGTATCTGATTTGTGGAGAAGTTCTCGAGGCCCATGTAATATGCGGCGCTTGAGGAAAGGGCATCCATCGGGACGAGACCAACTATCTCGCTTCCTATGACATTGACACCATACCGCATGGCCTCCATTCTCACCATTTCGAGGGCACGGTAGAGCGGGGTTTTTAAGTAATTTGTCATATTCATTGAAACCTGGACAATTCCGCGCTGCCTGAGATCGATCGCGATCGCCCGGCAGTAGCGCAACCCCCCATTCTGGTAGCGGACGGCCTTCGCTATTGCTGTGGCGATCGTCATGTTGTCGGTATCGAGGTTGACATTGAAGGCAACAAGCGGCATGCGCGCCCCGACGGCGACAACGCCAGCTGTCGGATGAGGAACCGCATCTCCATAATCGGGTTTCCATTTTGGATCTCTCAATTTTCCGGACAAGCCTTCGAATTCGCCCCTGCGGATATCGGGGAGGTTTTTCCGTTCAGGATGGGCCGCCGATTCTTCATAAAGGAACACAGGTACATGAAACCTGTGCCAGATCTCTTTTGCCACGTCACCCGACAGTGCGACAGCTTCCTCCATCGATGTACCGCCAACGGGTACGAAAGGGATAACATCAACGGCCCCCATCCTGGGATGTTCTCCTTTATGCTTTCTCAGGTCAATGGACTTTACAGCGACATCGACCGCATCGAGCACCGCTTTTTTCAGCGGGCCCGCCCGCCCCGCGGCAGTTACGACCAGCCGGTTATGATCAGGGTCCTTGTGATGATCGAGCAGGATTACTCCTTCGATATTTTCGAAGCAGTTGAGGATCCTTTTGATCTTTGCCTGATTTCTACCTTCACTGAAATTTGGTATCGTTTCGATCAGCTTTCCCATTGAGGTCATTGTAACTCCATTGAAACTAAAGAGTAAAGCGAGAACCGGCATCGCAAAATAACTTCGGTTATTTATTACGTCAAAATTTCCCGATCGGTAATAAATAGTAATGTTTTTAACCAATTATTTTTATTATATTTTTGCATTTTTTTCATGGTTGCAAATACGCCTTTTCGATGACAAAATAGATATATAGCATCATTATTTCTATACGTTGAGGTGAATCTCATGGAAAAAATATTGCGCATAAACATGGGTGCGGGGGAAAGTCCGACTTTTCAGGTAAGCCCCCTCGGAGAATTTGCAGGGCTTGGCGGCAGGGGCCTCACATCGGCGGTCATAGCTGCAGAAGTACCGCCAACGTGCCATCCCCTGTCGGCGGAAAACAAGCTTGTCATTGCACCGGGACTTCTCAGCGGAACGATGGCGGCAATGTCCGGAAGACTGTCTATAGGCTGTAAAAGCCCTCTCACGGGGGGTATCAAGGAATCGAATGCGGGGGGCCAGCCAGCTCAGGTCCTGGCCCGGCTGGGATATGCCGCCGTTGTTCTCGAAGGAAAACCGAAACGGGATGATCTTTTCAGAATAATAATCAACAAGGATGGCGTAAAGATCGAGGTGGATAATAGTTTGAAAGGGCTGGGCAACTATGCAGCCGTCGAGAGAATGAGAAAGGAGTTCGGTGACCATATTGTATGTATCTCAATCGGCCAGGCAGGCGAGATGAGACTGACAGCATCGTCGATAGCGTGCACGGATATGGAAGGAAGACCGGCCCGTCATGCAGGCCGCGGGGGCCCCGGGGCAGTAATGGGGTCCAAGTGTGTCAAAATGATCGTGCTCGACGATACTGGGATGTCAACGCGTCAACCCAGGGACCCGGAGAAATTTCGCGCAGCGAACAAGATATTTATTGAAGGGCTTCGCAAGCACGCGGTAACCGGCGAGGCGTTGCCCGCCTATGGCACGAATGTCCTTACCAACATATTGAATGAGGCCGGCGGGTATCCGACATATAATTTTAAGGAGGGACGATTCGCCGGTGCATCGAAGATAAGCGGAGAGACAATGGCCAGTCTCGAGGCTGCGCGCGGCGGCATGGCGACGCACGGCTGCCACCGGGGGTGTGTCATCCGTTGTTCCGGCATATACAACGACAAGGATGGTCATTTTGTCAGCAAGCAGCCTGAATACGAAACCGTCTGGTCTCACGGCGGACATTGTGGGATCGATGATATCGACAAGATCGCCCGGATGGATTTTATCGAGGATGACATAGGCCTTGACACAATCGAAACGGGTGTTGCGCTCGGCCTCGCCATGGAGGCAGGGCTTGTAAAATATGGGGATGCGGACGCAGCAATTGATCTTCTCAAGGAAATCGAGAAAGGAACGCCGCTTGGCAGGATCATCGGCAGCGGGGCCGCGGTTACGGGAAGGGTCTTCGGTCTTGACCGTGTTCCCGTCGTAAAAGGACAGGCGATCCCCGCGTACGATCCGCGGGCAGTCAAAGGCCTCGGTGTGACCTATGCAACGAGCACGATGGGTGCCGATCACACCGCAGGATATGCAACAGCGACAAATATCCTTAAAGTGGGCGGCTTTGTCGACCCCTTAAAACCCGAGGGACAGGTCGAACTTTCCCGCAATCTCCAGATAGCGACGGCAGCGATCGATTCAACGGGCATGTGCGTCTTCGTCGCATTCGCACTCATGGACATCCCGGAAACCTTCACCGCGCTTATTGACATGCTGAACTCGTTATACGGCATCGATCTGACGCCGGACAACGTGGTAGAACTCGGTCAGAAGATCCTCAAGATCGAACGTGATTTCAATGCAAAGGCCGGTTTCACGAAAGAGCATGACCGGCTCCCCGCATTCTTCAAGGCGCAGGCGGTGCCGCCGCACAACGTCACTTTTGATGTTCCCGACGAGGAACTGGACAAAGTCTTCAATTTCTAGAAATAAAGGGACTCTCTTGAGGGAAAACAGTGATAGCGATATCCCCTATACCTTTTTTTTGTAAAGGTAGAAATAATAAAGTATGCTGGGCCCACACGCTAAACCCTTACGTTTTGAAATTAACGAAGAAGAGGCACAACATTTCGCGCTTTTGTTCCAGCACGGTGTTTTCATCAGGTGCACGACGGGGGTGACGATCGAAGAGTTGCTTGTTGCTCATTTCGGTTTTACGCGCGATTATCTCGAGAAAAGGCTGACCACCGTCTTTCTGGACGGCGCGCCGGTTGACGATATCAGCGAGGCGCCAGTCGGCGACGGCATGGCACTCGCCCTGTCGTCATCGATGCCGGGGTTGGCCGGGGCGACATTGCGCCGCAAGGGAACCCTTTCATCGATGCGAAGGTCCATCACGTATCACCATGAAGACGGGCGCCCGGCGCCGGTACACGCAGGACATATTACCATCAAGCTTTTCAACATTCTCGCACAGGAAATGGGCCCTATCCTTATGAAGCACGGCATATGCATCGACGCCTTGAAACTGGCGGAGTTCATTCGCTTGAGCCCGCAAAAAGTCCAACTGGTGTCAGCTATGGGTAAAAACACGATAAAAGATCCTGAAGAGTTTATCCGTATGCTTGAACAGCACGCATCCCGGAAGGTAGAAATAGTAGCGGGGTGACGATCACGTCCAATACCTGACCGCAACAATTCATGTCCAACTCGATCCAAAAGCTCTTTTAAAATTTCGCTTGAAATAACACCTTACCGAAAAGCGTATCATTCCTCGTCATACGCATACGGTCCCATCTCCTGCTCGCACAGTTCAATGTATTCGAGGATCGTCTTCATGGCCTCATCGGACAACATGGAAAACTCCACGCCAATTCTCGTCAGATCCATCAGATGGATGACGTTCTTGATCACAGCCCCGGCGGACACGTTTTTCGTCTTGGGAATGCTTATGATGAGGTCGACCGGGTCACCGGATTTAAAGCGGGTCACATACTCCGTCAGCATGAACGATATACCGCTCTCGGAAATATCGACCGGCTTTACGTCGATAGTCTCTGAATTCGCAACCAATAACCGTACCGTGACCGGATGAAGTACGTGGGGTTTCACGCGTATGTGCCTGCGCTTTGCCCGCTTCGTTATTGTGTAGGGGAATTGCAACATCAAACGCATTCGCCTGTTCTCGGCAATATCAATTGACAACATCGGGGTGCTGAATTGATAGAACGAAGCGGGCCCTGCAAACGTAACGGCCGCATGGCCGCTCTCGGGATATTCACCCGCCATAAGTCCGGTATCCAGAACGATGCCTTCTTCCCTTCCCGATGAAATTATCCGGCACTCATCAAGTGTTATTGTCCCGTCGATGATGACACGCGCTGATAAATTGTCGCGGATTATCTCGTCAAGATACCTGTTCACCAGATGTTTTTTACGCAGGACTATAAGGCTTTTCTTATCCGACGTCTTCATAAATTCAATTTCCTAATTTTCTTCCAATTCTATACGCTTTACAACATAAAGTGCAATTGACTTTTACCGTGCATTTATCTAGGATTATGACCGGAACAATGAAAAAACAGTATTTTTATCTTCTGGTCCTCCTGATATCACTCATGGTCCCGGTCGCCGGCACACTTGCCGGCCAATACGATAAGAACGTGGCCGTCGATCTGTGTTTCACTCCCGGTGGAACGTGTACGGACAGGATAATGACCGAGATCGGCAATGCCCACTCCGAATACTGGTCCAGGCATATTCATTTACATCCGCACAGATCGGAAAAGCGCTGATAGATGCACATAAACGCGGTGTCAAAGTGGAGGCGATCTTGGACAAGAGCCAGCGTACGGCAAAATATTCATGGGCCACGTTCCTCGCAAATATGAGAATTCCCACCTATATCGATTCGCGGCATGCCATAGCACACAACAAGGTCATCATCATAGACGGGGCCACGACAATAACCGGTTCCTTTAATTTTACGAAGGCCGCACAGGACAAGAATGCCGAGAACCTGCTCGTTATACATTCAAAAGAGATCGCACGGGCATACCGGGAAAACTGGTTTGACCATCGAAAGCACTCTGAAAGATATGAAGCAAGATACTAACGCCGTGTTTCATCGCCTCGTTTTACAATTTCCCCTAAAAACAGTATAATCTTCTGCTTTTTTCTGAAAACATGGAGGATTTTGTGGCAACAATCACTATAGACAACACCACGTGTAAGGCGCGGGAAGGTAGCACGATCATTGACGCCGCGCGGGAGAACGGGATAGACATACCGACCCTGGGGTACGATCCGAGGGTCAGTCCACCGACAAATGTCGAGATATCAATGGTCGAGGTCCTCAATAAAGGCAAACCGCATATAATATCGGCTACCAGCACTGTCATCGCCGATGGGATGATAATCACCACGCGGTCACCCGCTCTCGAAAGCTTCAGGAAGATCTATCTTCAGGCCCTTTTGAGAAATCATTACGGGGATTGTGTGGCCCCATGCGTCAGCCGATGCCCTGCCCATATCGATATTCAAAAATATCTTTATCATGTCGCTAACGGAAATTTTGTGGAGGCCTTGCGGGTTATTAAGGAAAGCAACCCCTTCCCATCCGTGTGCGGCAGGGTATGCCCTCATCCCTGCGAGACGGAATGCCGAAGAAATGCCGTGGATTCAGCGGTTAATATCAACGGGGTGAAAAGGTTCATTGGTGATTTCGACAGCTATCAGGCTGTTGAATTCACGCCAAGGCTTTTACCGGATACCGGCAAGAGGGCCGTCGTGATTGGTGCGGGCCCGGCCGGCCTTACGTGCGCATATTTTCTGAAATGTCTCGGCCACAGGGTCACCGTATTCGAAAAACAGGAAGCGGCAGGAGGAATGCTCAGGTGGGGTATCCCCCGCTACCGGCTTCCGGAAGATATACTTGACCGCGAGATACGGGCGATACTCAACCTCGATATTGATATCCAGTACCGGAAAGAACTGGGTAAAGACTTCACGATCCAGTCATTAAAGAGGGATGGATACGATGCGATATTCCTTGGGATAGGGGCGCAGAAATCTTCCAGGATGGCAATACCCGGTGAGGACACCCCCGGGGTCATGACAGGGCTCGACCTTCTTGCAC
>DHQV01000045.1:0-4054 GCA_002408185.1 Deltaproteobacteria bacterium UBA5329 | reverse complement strand
AGGGCTCGACCTTCTTGCACGCTGTGCACGGAACGAAACGCCCGACCTCGGAGATAACGTTGTAGTCTTCGGCGGTGGCAATACAGCGATGGATGCTGCGAGAAGTGCTATCCGGCTCGGCTCCAGGAATGTGATCGTGGCGTATCGACGTACCCGCAACGAAATGCCAGCGGAAGACATCGAGATAGAAGAGGCGATAGAGGAAGGCGTCAAGATGATGTACCTTACCGCGCCCAAGACGATAAGCCTCGAATATGGTGCGTTGTCGCTCATGTGTATGAAAATGGAGCTCGGTGAGCCCGATGCAAGCGGCAGACGGCGTCCGATCCCGGTAGATGGAGCAGACTTTACCCTCCCGTCTACGACGATAATCAGTGCTATCGGCCAGATAATAGATAACGACTGTATGGCGCGTGACGATCTCACAACAAAACACGGAACGATCCTGGTCGGAAACACGATGGATACATCGATCCCCGGTGTATTCTCGGGCGGCGACTGCGTGAGCGGCCCCGACATTGCGATCAATGCGATTGGTGCGGGAAAAAAGGCGGCATACGAGATCGACGAGTATCTCCGGACGGGAAGGTCAGTACCTGATATCGAGCCTTACAACTGCTCTAAAGGACGATGGGGCCAGGTATCGCCCGACGAGTTTAAATGGGTAACCCCATCGGAACGCCACGAGATACCTTTCCTCGACCCACAGTCGAGGAAAACGGGTTTTGAGGAATATACCCGGACATGGGACAACGAAACGGCCATGGAGGAGGCGGCGCGCTGTCTCTCCTGCGGATGCATCGAGCGGTATGGATGCACCTTAAGGCGCTACGCGAGCGAATACGAGGTGGAGTTTGACAGCCCCGCGCCTGTCCGGGTACTCCCTGTCGACGACAATCACCCCTTCATCGTGCGTGATCCCGGCAAGTGCATCCTGTGCGGGCTGTGCCTCAAGGTTTGCCGTGAAATGGAAGGATCGTCAGCACTCTCCTTCTATGAAACGGACAATGTACTGACCATAGGACCGAACGACCATCGTCCGCTCGATATGACGGTATGCGTTGCCTGCGGTCATTGCGCCACGGCCTGCCCGACCGGGGCCCTCTCATTCAAACCGGTTATACCCACGATCTACCGTGCCCTGCACGATCCCAACATCATCGTGGTCGCGCAAATCGCTCCCGCCGTCCGAGCGACATTCGGACAGTATTACGGTTTGGAGCCGAGTACCGTAATGTCTGTTCTTTCAGCCGGGCTCAAGGAAGTGGGGTTCAACTTCGTGTTTGACACATGCTGGGCAGCCGACCTCACCATTATGGAGGAAGGCACGGAATTCTTGACCCGCATCGCGGAAGGTGGGATCCTTCCCCAAATCACATCGTGCTGCCCAGCCTGGGTGAATTACTGTGAAAAGATGGCCCCCGACATCCTTCCGCATCTATCATCCTGCCGGTCGCCTCAGCAGATGTTCGGTTCGGTCATGAAACACTATTTTGCCCGGCAGATGAAGGTCCCGCCGGAAAGGCTCTTTTTTGTTTCCATCATGCCGTGCAACGCAAAGAAATACGAGGCGCGCCGTCCCGAATTCAACCAGGACAGTATCGCCGATGTCGATGCTGTCCTGACAACAACAGAGGTAATCAGGATGTTCGAAGAGCGGGGGATGGACCCAAGAAAGTTCAATCCCGTACCAGTGGACGCGTTCTTTGGCAAGGTAAGCGGTGCCGGGATCATCTTCGGTGCCTCGGGCGGGGTGGCTGAAGCTGCCTTACGACTCGCTGCGGAACGTGTGATCGGAAAGAGGATGGAAAGCTTTACATATGAACAGGTCCGGGGATTGAATGGCGTCAAGGAAACGACGATCAATTTTGGCGAAACTAAGGTGCGGCTTGCGGTGGTCAGCGGCCTTCGGAACGCCCAGGACCTGATAGACAGGATGCGGGCCGGAGATGCGCCGTACGATCTCATCGAGGTGATGGCGTGTCCGGGAGGATGCATCAACGGGTCCGGAAACCCGGCACCCAAGTTGACAAGCGATCCCGAAGACAGGCTTGAGGTCCTCTACCGCCTTGACGAGATCGCTCCCATAAAGAAGAGCCAGGACAACCCGACCATCCAGGCAATCTATACCAATTGGCTAGGAAAACCGGATGGGACCTTGTCCCACCATAATCTCCACACAACATATCGCCGCCGCTCGATGCGCGTGCAGGAATCTGTTGAAGAGCTTCTTCGTGACAGGATGCCGATCGATGTCGGTGTCTGCCTCGGGACAAGCTGCTATCTCAAGGGTTCGTTCCACCTTCTCGAAGGGCTTTCTGCTGAACTGAAAAAGCGTGGCCTGCTTGAAAAGTTCAGGATAAAGGCGCGTTTCTGCACGGACCAATGTGCAGGAGGGCCCAATGTTGTAGTGGGAACGAGCGTTATCAACCAGGTCGATCCCGATGACCCGGTCGCTTTTGTTGAAACTCACCTGATCCCGGCGCTTAAGGTGTTGGAGAGCAATTAGAGGTGCCGGCCCTGTAAGGAACCGGCGAAAGGCACGATATGTCAAAACATTCGCATACATTTGTGGAAACATACGACGGTTTTCTCGGATACGGCATGGACCGGCAGACGGATGAATATACTGTTCAGGTCTATCTCCAGAAATTCTCCGATGACGAACTCATGAAGGTCATGCTGAAGCGAATGTCCGATGCCGAACTTGGAGAGTTTTTCGAGATGATCAGTAAAATGCTGAAAATACATCTCGCCGAGCCCGAATACCACCGCTATTTCCTTAAAGACGAAGAATAAAAGATTGAAAAGACATCCTCTCGCTCGCTTCGCCAAGCCTGCGGAACTCACAGAGAACTGGCGAGAGGATGTCTTTTCAATCACTCGCTTTCAGAAGCTCCTCACCGAGTCGCCGGGCTTCGTCTCTGGTCAGCTCAAGCCGGGATTTTCCTCCACCGGGATGGGCTGTTGTGAGAGTCACCCCCTCCGGTGATGGGCCTAGTTCCCATTTCACCCCCTCGGGGAATCTCAGGGGCTCGACGAGGAAATCCTCCGGGCGAAACTCGGCTATCTGGATAAGGACCCCGAACGCATCCCTGGGATGAATGAAGAGTTCTCTCCAACGTTCCGAAGTATCTTCGTAGCCAAAGGTGGGTATCCCCTTTCGGTCAAGGTATTCCTTCGCCTGTATAATATCGAGGGTCTGAAAACATAAATGATGCACCCCGTCCCGTTCGGCAAGAAATTTATCGAGGAAACTGCCTTCCCCCGTCGGGGTTATCATTTCGATCCGTGTCAGATCTCCTGCGGAAAAAACCTGTCCGAGGTATTTGAGGTCTTCGAGAACAGACCACGCGCACGGCACAAGGCCGAGAATATCGCAAAAAAAGTTTTTTGCTTTTTCAATGTCTTTTACAGCCAGCGAAATATGGTCGATGCGTTCTATCATGAATCCTCCGGGAATATACTGGATTCATCATGTTAGCGTGCCAGGGATGTCCCCGGCAAGTAAATAAACGCCTTTCACGATAAATGAATTGTACATAAAAACCCAAGATGTGCTAAAAAAACATCAATTCAATATATTGAAGCTGGCAGGTACCTTCCGCTTGCACACCGGGCATACCGGCTCGATAAGCATGAAGGTCTTTCCGAACACATCGATATTTTTAAAAAATACGCCCGGCGCATCAAAAAGGTTCTTTTCGTTGAATATCTTTCCACACTCGCACACAGGATATTCCTGTCTTATCGTCTTTCCCCGGAATGCCTGATCAGCGTATTGCAAAACCATTTTTTGTTCATCTGTTGTCATACTTAAATATAATCTCCTTATCTCGATTTGGCAACCTGCGCGCCTCTCTCGGTCTCTTCCCGGTCTCTTGAGTGTTTTTCATCCCGTTCCGCTCGGGAGGTCAGATAGGCATATTCAGAGGAAAACCCGATAAATGACTGGTATACTATGTGTCGCTACTAATAACCTGACCTCCCGAGCAAATGTAACGAGAAAATGAACACAACTTCTTAATAATAGTAGGTTTTGATACGATTGTCC
>DHQV01000102.1:3670-16340 GCA_002408185.1 Deltaproteobacteria bacterium UBA5329 | reverse complement strand
ACATTTGCTCGGGAGGTCAGGTATTATGTCGCACTCCGTGGGAGTGTTCACGCCTTATGATTATTTCCGGAACGGGGACACGGTCTCAGCCCTTTACCAGAGCGGTCCGATACTATTAATGGGTTGACAGGGGCAGCCTCTTTTGATTACTATTGTTAAAAAAACAAGGGAGGTCTTTTATGTCCGTAAAGGTCGCAATTAACGGTTTTGGAAGGATTGGCAGACTTGTCCTGAGGGCTGGTTTTAATAAAAACGACGTTGAATTCGTGGCTGTTAATGATCTTACGGATCCGAAAACTCTCGCTCACCTGTTGAAATATGATTCGGTCCACGGGATCATGCCCCATGACGTCAAGCATACCGAGAACTCTATTATTATTGACGGCAAGGAGATAAAGGCGTATGCGATGAAGGAACCTGAATCCCTCCCGTGGAAGGACCTCGGCATCGATGTGGTACTCGAAAGCACGGGCAAGTTCACCGACCGCGCCGGTGCTGAGCGGCACCTCAAGGCAGGGGCGAAAAAAGTGATCATATCGGCACCCGCAAAAGGGCCCGATGTCACCTTTGTCCTCGGAGTTAACGAAGAGGTGTATGACAAGACGAAGCACCATATCATATCTATGGGTTCATGCACGACGAACTGCCTTGCGCCTGTCGTAAAAATACTTCAAAGGGAATTCGGCATCGAATACGGATTGATGACGACGATACATGCATTTACAAACGACCAGGTGGTCCTTGACGAACCACATAGAGACCTCCGCAGGGCGCGGGCTGCTGCGCTGTCCATGATACCTACGACCACGGGCGCAGCGCGGGCAATTTCGGAAGTCATCCCGGAAATGAAAGGCAAGCTGGACGGCCTTGCAATACGGGTACCCACGCCGAATGTTTCGCTCGTGGATTTTGTCGCGACACTCTCGACCAAAGTCAATAAAGAAGATATAAACAAGAAACTCAGAGAATACGCAGACGGGCCCATGAAGGGGATACTTGCGTGCTGTGACGAACCTCTCGTTTCTAAAGATTTTAATGGCAATAGCCATTCGTCCATCGTGGATATGGAGAATACGACAGTCATAGGCGGAAACATGATAAAAGTGCTGTCGTGGTATGACAATGAGTGGGGTTTTTCCAACCGTATGTTCGATCTTTTCTCGTTCGTAATGAAATGACAAACCGGAATAGGAAGGAGCTAATTCTATGAACTCGATCGATCAAGTTGAAATTTCAGGAAAGAGAGTGCTCATGCGCGTTGATT
Organism: Deltaproteobacteria bacterium UBA5329; assembly: GCA_002408185.1. Classification (GTDB taxonomy): domain Bacteria; phylum Desulfobacterota; class Syntrophorhabdia; order Syntrophorhabdales; family Syntrophorhabdaceae; genus Delta-02. The sequence continues at coordinate 15,076 of DHQV01000102.1, read as the reverse complement.
TTAACGTACCCGTGGATGCAGACGGTAATGTCACGGATACGACCAGGATCAAGGCCCACCTCCGTACCATTAGGTACTGCATGGAGAAAGGCTCTAAATTGGTCCTGATCTCCCACATGGGCCGGCCGAAAGGGCAAAGGGTCGAAAAGCTTACCCTGAGGCCGTGCGCCGCTATTCTTTCGGACCTCCTCGGAAAAGAGGTCCCGTTTGTGGACGATTGCGTTGGCGATAAGGCCCTCGCCGCGGTCAATGCCATGAAACCGGGCGATGTTATCCTGCTCGAAAACCTGAGGTTCCACATCGGCGATGAAAAGAACGATCCGGAATTTGCCAGGCAGCTCGCCGAACTGGCGGATGTGTACATTGATGACGCATTTGCGGTAGCCCACAGGAAAGCGGCATCTAACTCGGCGATCACCGAGGCCGTCAAGTCCTGTGCTGCGGGTTTTCTTCTGAAGGACGAGATCGATTATTTCAATAAAGCCATGAAGGACCCTCAAAGACCCCTGGCTGCAATTATCGGCGGGGCCAAGGTCTCCGACAAGATCGGTGTGCTCGAAAACCTTGTCGATACGGTCAATATGCTGATAATCGGCGGCGGAATGGCATTCACGTTCTTAAAGGCGATGGGCAGGGAGATCGGCAAGTCTCTGTGTGAACCCGATATGCTAGATAAGGCCAGAAGCATCATGGAAAAAGCGGGATCAAAAAACGTAAAGATATTGTTGCCAGTGGACTGTATCGTTGCAGATAAGGCTGAGGCCGATGCCGCAGTGAGTACATGTTCGGTCGATAATATACCAAAAGAATGGATGGGCCTTGATATCGGGCCCGAGACTCAAAAGATCTTCGGCAGTGCCGTCAAGGAAGCCAAAACGATCGTGTGGAACGGCCCGATGGGCATGTTCGAACTCGCGCCTTTTAGCGAGGGCACCTTCCGGCTCGCAAAGGACGTCGCCGCATCCGGCGCACTTTCCATCGTTGGCGGAGGCGATACCGATTCCGCCGTGCACAAGGCAGGGGTCAGCGACAAGATCTCGTATATTTCAACCGGGGGCGGGGCATTTCTCGAATTGCTCGAAGGCAAGACGATGCCGGCCGTCGAAGCGCTTGAACGCTGTGGAGGGTAAGATATGGTAAAGTGGATGGTAGCCGGGAACTGGAAGATGAACAATGCCGCGGCCGAAGGGCAGGCGCTTGTGAAGGAGATAATTGCCGGTCTGCCGGATATATCCGGAAAAGGCGAGGTGGTTGTTGCTCCATCGTTCACCGTCCTGAAAAGCGTTTATGACGTGATCAAGGACAGCCCTGTCGCCCTCGCGTCCCAGAATATCTTTTTCGAGGATAAAGGGGCCTATACAGGGGAGATATCACCGGCAATGCTGAAGGACGCCGGCTGCACATATGCGATAATCGGCCATTCGGAGAGGCGTAAATATTTTCATGAAACAGATGAAAATGTCAATTTGAAGGTAAAAAAATGCCTCGTAGCGGGCCTGAAGCCCATAATTTGCGTTGGTGAGACGGACGAGGAGCGCGAATCAGGGATAACAGAGTTCGTCGTCGGTATACAGGTGAAAAAAGCGCTTGCCGGCATAAAAGACCTTACAAATATCACCATCGCGTATGAGCCGGTCTGGGCGATCGGTACCGGGAAAAATGCCACATCCGTTGAGGCTGAGGAAGTACATGAATTTATTAGAAGTATCCTTTCTGAGGCTTATGGGAGCCCGGCTTTGGATGTAAGAATTCTCTATGGCGGTTCCGTTACGGCGGATAATTTCGGCGAATTAATTGCCATGAAAAATATAAATGGTGCACTTGTTGGCGGTGCATCCTTGAAATCTGAAAACTTTCTTGGTATAATTAGCCGCGCATTGGAGAACAATAGATGACCATAGTGATCGGAATCATACATGTCATTATAGCGATCGGCCTTATCCTTATAGTGTTGTTGCAGACAGGTCGTGGGTCGGACATAGGCGCTGCCTTTGGCGGTGGCTCGAGCCAGACGCTTTTCGGCAGTTCCGGATCAACCGGATTCATGACGAAACTGACAACAATAGCGGCTGTCGTTTTTATGGTGACAAGTCTGGTGCTTGCATATACGTATAGTCATAAACGGAGCGCTGTAAGGAGCGTGCCCGCGCAGACCCAGCAGAATGTGCCTGTGCCGGTACCGCAGAACGCTCCCGCGCAGGGAACGAAATGAGTAAGAATGCCGAAGTGGTGGAATTGGCAGACACACCATCTTGAGGGGGTGGCGGGGAGACTCGTGCGGGTTCAAATCCCGCCTTCGGCATTATATAAACCCTTTTTCATCTTTATCAGCAACTATCATGCATGAACGTACATCGGGGGGTGTTCATGGGCCGACACGCAGTTTCCAAGGTACCCAGGGTGAATCTTCGGGTTTCTGTTGATGAACGCTACAGGGGACTCAAGGATATAGACTTTATCGCCGACCATACCCAGTACCGGGATTTAATGCGATACGACCCAACACGAGGAGTGTCCGATGTGGGGCCACTCTATTTAAGGCAGGCCCTGACGTCCGTGCAATGTCCCCGGTGCGGCCACGAAGTGAAGAAAAGCGGCAGGTTTCATCCCTTGGAATGGGTCCTGAAGTATGCGGGCCGAAAGGTCTTTTACTGTTCGCGCTGTAATTGGCGCGAAATAGTGAAGATGGGCCGGTGGGAATGGCAGACCGTCCTGACGGTCCTGGCAGCCTTTACCATCATCTGCGCGGCATCCATCCACTGGATGCTTCGGTAATAGAAAGAATCCCATTTAAGTCGTAAGTCGTAAAAACCATACTAGTACCCTGATTGTGCAGATACTGGAATATCTGGTCGTTCTTCAAGCCATTACGTTTTACGATATTTCTTTAAATCTCCTCACGCCTTACGTCTTACGCCTTATCGTCTTCTTTGTTTCCGGGTCGTATTTTGCTGATTTTTAAAGAAAAACGATCGGTAATGTGCTAAAAAGTATTATAATGAGCAGTATTGAATGCTTTTAGTCGGGTAATTGGATGCCAAAGATACGATCGTTGAAACCTGGAGAAAACTACTGTTATCTCTATTTGAACAGAGAGGAAGCGGACCTCTTTCTGTATTCGTACATCAAACAGGGTTTGGATAAGGATGAAAAGATCCTTTACATAAGTGCCGATCACAATGATGATGCCTTCATAAACTTGCTGAAGGAACACGGTATCGATGTCGAAGAAGCCCGGAGAACGGGCAAAATTTTCATGGCGGGCATCGATAAAAAAACGGAGATTGACACGATCTATGAGGGTCATGCGTCCGGAATGGAAGGCCCGCCTGAAACCGTTTTCCGTATTATTGCCGACGATACGGAAAACCTGAAGGAGATTGGCCGGAAGGGGTTTTTACACGTCCCGGATGATCTTGGGCCTGTCGTTAACGAACGGTCTGTACTCGTTTTTATGTATTGCATCGACGGGATCTCGCCCGAGGCCCTTTTGCACATACTTGCCGTATATCCGTCACTTATTATAGGAGATGAGGTATACGAGAACTTTCTCTTTTGCGGTCCGGCAACGGCACAGCATGACGAAACGAAGACGGTGAATGCCGGGCATCTTCTCGATCTTATCAAAGACCATAAGAAACTCAAGGATCTGTTGAAGCGCGGAGGTGAAGCGCTCAGGGCAAGTGAGCACAATTATCTTTCGATCTTCGAATCAGTGGCCAACTTGATAGCGACGATAGACAAGAAGGGTGTTATTATCGACTGCAACGGGAAGATCAAGGGAGTGCTAGGATATGACAAAGATGAGATCATTGGTAGATCGGTTGCCGCCCTTTTCCATCCGCATGATCTTCCCAGGGTCCAGGAAACAGTCAGGGAGGTCATTAAGAAAGGGGCCTCGTATTATAAACAGTATGAAATGGTAAAAAAGGACGGGTCAACCGTCGTCGTGAGCGTGAACAGCACGCCTTTGAAAAATGAAAAAGGGAAAATCACCGAAGTTGTATCGATAGCTGAAGACATTACGGAAAGAAAGCGTGTTGAAGAGGCTCTTTTAGCAAGTGAAAAACGTTACCGCCAGCTCGTCGACATGCTGCCCGATGCGATCCTTACCCTTAACGAGGGCCGTATTATATTTGCAAATACCGCGGCCTATGATCTGTTTGGCCTGGTCCACCCGCGTGACCTGATCGGCCGCCTGATGCAGGAACTGTTTGATGAACAGGGGGCCACTGAATTTAACGAGTTCCTGGAAAAAGTTCTTCAATACGGAAAGAGCCTCGATCCTGTAAAGCTCCAAACAACAAGCCCCCACGGAAATCCAATATCAATACAATGGACGGGCATGGTCATTGACCGGACAGACGGACAAGCTGTTATGTTCATGGGCAAGAAAGCAAACAGTAAGGAGTAAGGAGGGGTATGGTCCGGACACATGGGTTGAATTTCCCCAATGCCGGAATCAACCACCGATAGTCATCCCTTCTCGCCGGAATCCAGTGTCTTTGTCTTTACTTTCTTTCATAATATCAAATAGATATGATACACATCCCTCGAATGGCAGGATCGCAACGTCCCAAATCTTGTGATCTTCAAGAAACCGTTGATCTCGCGAAATTCGTGGCGGGCTCGGGGCTTACGGAGCGGGACTTTCAGATGCTTCAGGCGCATCGAATGTGTACTTCAGCCGGTTGTTTATCTTGCTCAAGAGGCCCTTGATAAACATTTCTTCAAGTATGATGTCTATTTCGTTTACACCGGCTTTATCACGCAGAAGTGATTCGATGTGTTTCCTTAAGGTTCTTACGGTACGAGGCCGTTTCTGGCCGTCGATCTTCGTAAGGTTATTGACGATGTGGTTCGTGTAATTCGAAGACGGCAGGGACTTTATATTGTCCGATAGCTCAGCGGGGTTAGCTATCCTGCGCGTTTTGATGCCCAGCTCGTTGACATATCGGATCAGGGAATCATATCCGCTGTCTTTCGACAGTATGATCAGTTCGACGTCCTTGTCCATTCTTTCGCAGAGCCGTCCGAGTTCGAATGCCAGATGGAAATCGAGATTGTTCTTGCCGTCGCCGGCAATTTTTATCCAGACAAGGCGGTCACCGAGTGACTGTGCCTTTTCCACCAGGGGAAAGGGTATCTTGTTCTGCGATTTACCCACGAATATTGCGATGTTAGTGGCCGATATATCGATATTGTCGAAATCGAGCCGCTGTATGTTCTCAAAGTCGACTAGTATAATACGTTTTGGTGTCATCATACAGCTATGATACTTGTTTTTCATCAATTTAACAAGGGGGATTAAGAAGGAAAAAGCATTACCGTTATGGTAAAATGAGGTTGCGTATGTCTTCGGGATTTGCCACTTCGGTTTCGCCGACCAGGTGGATCTTTCTGCCCGTTCGAACCAGGGGAGGATGCGACACATCGCATCCAGGTATGGTGACATACAGTGTATTTACATAGGAGAAGGATCTTTATAAATGGTGCCGCGCCTTATTGATGATTTTAATAGAGTTATAGACTATGTCCGCATTTCCATTACCGACAGGTGCAATTTGCGCTGCAGGTATTGCATCGACGGTGATTTCCCGTTCATACCGCATACCGAGGTCCTGTCCTACGAAGAGATCGTCCGGTTTGTGAGGATATGCGCGGCTATGGGGGTCACGAAGGTACGGCTTACCGGTGGAGAGCCGCTGACAAGAAAAGACCTGCCGCATCTTCTTAAGGAATTGGCAGGCATCGAAGGGATCACGGATATAAGCCTCACAACGAATGCCGTGCTTCTGGCGGACAAGATCGACGAATTAAAGGAAGCCGGTCTCAAAAGGGTCAATATAAGCCTCGATACCCTGAGAAAAGACAGATTCACGTGGATCACCTGCATCGACGCGTTCGACCGTGTGATCGACAGCATTAAAAAGGCATCGCACAGCGGCTTAAGGCCGATCAAGATCAATACGGTTATCATCAAGGGTTTTAACGATGACGAGATACTCGATTTTGTCCGGATCGCCAGAAAATGGGACCATGAAATAAGGTTCATAGAGTTTATGCCGTTCGGGTCTACCTCGTTGTGGAAAAGCGCGGAGATCATCACATCAAAGCAGATCGAAGACACCATCAGGCGCAAATTCGAGCTTGTCCCCTCTGTTAACAATGGCAGGGGGCCTGCAAAAGTATATGAGATCGGAGGCGGCTCGGGCAGGATCGGTTTTATAAGCCCTGTTTCTTCTCACATCTGTGCCGAGTGCAACAGGATCCGTTTGACGGCGGGTGGTATGATACGTCCGTGCCTTTTCTCGGATGTCGAATATGACGTGAAATCGCTTCTGAGATCGGGCGCCGATGACGAAGCGGTCAAGCGTTTTGTCCGCGATGTGGTCAAGGTGAAGCCCGAGAGGAAGCTGGAGATAGGCTCCATTAAGAAATGTCAAAGGACATTGAGGAACATAGGGGGCTGAAGAATGGTTTCACGTTCTATGTTCCGCACTCTATGTTCTAAAAGACAATTCGGGGGATGAAAATGGCAAAGCTTAGCCATATTGACGACAAAGGAAATGCGCGGATGGTCGATGTCACACACAAGAAGGAGACCGAGCGTGAAGCCGTTGCCCGGGGCGCAGTCGCAATGTCCGCAGAAACATATAACCTTGTCAGGGGCGGGGAGGGCCCGAAGGGTGATATATTTACCACGGCAAAGATCGCCGGTATCATGGCGGCGAAGAAAACACACGAATTGATACCATTGTGCCATCCACTCGCCATCACCCATATTGACGTCGAGTATGATTTCGACGACACGCGCCACACCGTTAACATTACATCCGTGGTAAGGACAAAAGGACAGACGGGAGTGGAGATGGAGGCCATGACATGCGTCACGGTTGTTGGCCTGACCATATATGACATGTGCAAGGCCGTCGACAAGGGCATTGAACTAGGCCCGTTCCATCTTGTTCAGAAGAGCGGCGGCAAAAGCGGGACATACAGGAGGAAGGAGTAGGCAGGCCGTATGAAGGGGAAAATAGTATCCGTCAATATAAGCGAACAGAAAGGTGAAAAGAAACGCAATATAGGATCATGTTTCCTGCTGAAAGGCAGGGGCCTCGAGGGCGATGCCCATGCGGGTTTTATGCACCGGCAGGTGAGCCTCCTCGCCATGGAAAGCGTAGAGAAGATCAGGGCCAGGGGGCTTGACGTGAAGCCCGGTGACTTTGCCGAAAATCTGACGACAGAGGGTATCGTCCTTTACGAGTTGCCCGTGGGGACAACACTCAGGACATCTAAAGGCGTTCTGCTGCGCGTCACGCAGATAGGGAAAGAATGCCGTACGCGATGCGCTATTTTCCAGGCGGTTGGTGATTGTGTGATGCCACGAGAAGGTATTTTTACGGAAGTTGTCACCGAAGGAGATGTCTCGGTTGGAGATGAATTAGAGGTCACCTGAATGAATTACAGTGCTCAAATAATAACGATCAGCGATAAGGGCTCCCGGGGTGAACGGATCGATACGAGCGGACCTGCCCTGAAAAAGATACTGGAATCACAGGGCTTCAAAGTCAGTGATGTGATCGTAGTTCCCGACGAAACAGACATAATAGCCGATGCAATAGAGCATGCGGTAGATGATCGGAAGATGGATGTCGTGGTAACGACGGGCGGTACGGGATTATCGCCTCGTGACGTAACTCCCGAAGCGACCCGCATGGTTATAGACCGTGACCTGCCCGGTTTTGCCGAGGTGATGCGTTTTGAAAGCTACAAGATAACTCCGCATGCCATCATCTCGCGGGCCATTTGCGGCATCCGCAAAAATAGTATCATTATTAACCTTCCCGGCAGTGAAAGGGCTGCAATAGAAAATCTTGGCTTTGTTATAAAGGCGATCCCGCATGCACTGGCAAAACTGCAAGGCGACCCGGATGACTGCGGAACATAGGTCCCAGTGATCGTCATCCCGGCCTTGGAGATAGTGTCGCAATTCGTTATTAGCATCCAAAGCGGGTACACTTCGGGTGTTGACTTAAAATTCTTACCGTCATTCCGGCGCTTGACACCGGGATGACGACGTTAGGTTGTGCCGGAAGCGCAATACATGGCTCTGGATGACGGGATTGGGAATTGCGACACAGCCTCCAGGTCAGAGATGACAGCGTTCTTTACCATGTCTCAATATTGTGGTATCGTGTTTCGTACCGATTTTATGACCAGGAACCAAAGATATGCATGAATCTACATCCATGGCGGATAGACCAGAATCGATCATATACCGCACAACGATACATTGGGCTGCGTTATTTGGCCCGGCGATGCTCCTTATCATAGGGGGAATATCGGTCCGCACGCGGCTGGTTCCTGCACTCGTTATGATCGTTCTCTCGGTAATATGGGGCATATTCTCGATCCGTAATCTCCGGTTGTCGGAATTCGTTCTCATGGAAACAAAACTCATCGTCAGGATCGGCTTTCCTTTCAAACGTTTTTATGAAATACCCTACACGACGCTCGCCGGCGCTGATTTTTTTAAACCTGCCCTTGGCGTGATTTTGGGGTTTGGAAAGGTCATGATCCTCCGGAAGGACAATAAGACCATAGTTTTCAGGCTGGTTGCCAAACCGGAGGATCTTGTCGAAAAGTTAAAAAAAGAAATTATACTGGCCCACGAAGCAATCCGCCCGGAAAGCCCTTCCTCTCCCGGCTGATACGATCGGTTACGCCTCACGCCTTGCGATTCCCTGTAATCATTCGGGACGATACCCCGTTAAACCAAAGGACCACATGATTTTAGTCGGTTAGGCCGACAGAAGAGGTTGACATGTATATGTTAATTTTTTCTGATGATGTCCCTATCATTGTATGTAAAAGCGAGGATCGGGGACCATATACGTCGTGTTGTCCTTATCGGCATTGGTTTTGTGATCGTCGTCGGAACGATGGACGCAATACAGGCGCAAAACAAAAGCGGAAAAATACTCGGCAATTACAACGGATCTCTCGCAGTGAAGAATAAAGACCGGGATCCCGTTCGTGTCTATGCAGAATCACACGCTGCCACCGGTCAAAGAGAAAAAAGAAGAATGGTTCGTGAGGTATCGGCGTACAATTCAATATCTGGCCAGACTGATTCCAGTCCCTGTATATCCGCAGACGGTAGCGACATTTGCAAAAGACATAAAAAGGGAGAATGTATCGTCGCCACCAATTTGTACCCGTTTAACACACGGTTACGGATAGAAACGGTCGGCGATTGTACGGTAGCTGACCGCATACATCCGCGATTCGGGCATCGCGTCGATCTTTTCATGGACAGAGACATAACGGGAGCCAGGAATTTCGGGGTACGAAGGCTGGCAATAGCGGAACTAGAAGATGAAGACGGGTGACCTGTTACCTATTTTATGAAATGCGCGCCGCGGCTGACGTTGTTTTTCAGGGCTGCCTCGGCGACGATCCGGGCGGTCCGCACGCCGTTTCGCAGGTCGATGACCATGGGCACGAGCTGGGCCCTGCGGTAAAAATCATCGACGCGGTTCTTCAGGTACCAGATGTCGGCCCAGGCACGCTCAAGCCTTCTTGTCGTTCGAATGATACCGACATAGTTCCACATCGTCGATTTTATGCTCACCCAGTCCTGCTGTATCAGGGCGGGGTCGCTCTCTTCGGTCCTTTCGGGGAACTGCCACGGTGGTATGTCGGATTCCTTGTACGGTTTGTTCCCGTTGAAATTTCCGGCGATGTCCTTCGCGGAGCGTATCCCCCACACGAGGCCCTCGAGAAGGGATGTGGAGGCAAGCCTGTTTGCGCCGTGAAGCCCGGTTGCGGCAACCTCACCGGCTGCATAGAGACATTTGAGGGATGTTTTTCCCCATGTGTCCACCTGCACGCCTCCGCAACTGTAATGGGCGGCCGGAACGACAGGGATCGGGACCTTTTGTATATCGATATCGAAGGCAAGACATCTTTCATAGATCATAGGAAAGCGCTTCTTGACATTGATCTCCGTGTACGAGGCGATATCGAGGTACACATATGAGTCGCCGCGTTTTATCATTTCCTCGTACATCGCCCTGCATACCTCATCCCTCGGGGCGAGATCGCCCAGTTCAGAGTATTTTGCCATAAAGGGGGCACCATCCTTCGTCTTCAGCCGTGCCCCTTCGCCGCGCAAGGCCTCCGAGATGAGGAAGCCGTCGGCATCTTTATGAAAGAGGGTGGTGGGATGGAATTGTATATACTCCATATTGATGAGTCGCGCCCCTGCACGGTCGGCCATTGCGAAACCATCACCGGTGGCTATCGGAGGGTTTGTCGTGTGCTGGTAGATACGACCGAGGCCGCCTGTGGCAAGCACCGTATAAGACGAGAAAAAGCGTTCTACAAGCCCCGTCTTGTTATTGAGCACATAGGCGCCGATGCATTGAGGTTCTCTGTAAAGGGCGATCGGGTTTGTCGAATTATGTGGTATTGTCAGGAGATCTATTGCCGTATGATCGGCAAATGCGCGAATATTGGTGTATTCGTTCAGTTTTTTCACGAGTGCAGTTTCAATTGCCCTGCCGGTCGAATCTTTCGAATGCAGGATCCTTCTGCGTGAGTGGCTGCCTTCGCGCGCATATTCGAACTCATCACCGCCGGTGCGCGAAAAAGCGACCCCTATCTTTTTTACGAGAAAGTCTTCCACCATGCCCGGCCCTTCATAGGCAATTATCTTGACCGCCTCGGGATTTGATATCCCATCGCCGGCCTGAATGATATCCTCAGCAAGGAGTTCTGGTGAATCCTCCACGCCTCGTGCGACAATACCCCCCTGGGCATAATTTGTATTAGATTCCTCGATGGGAGTTACTTTGTTGAGAATGATGACGTCGAGCCCCAGGTCGGCAGCCGTAATGGCGCAGGACAGTCCTGCAATGCCGGAACCGATGATCAGTATATCAGAATAATGTTTTTGATCTGTCTTCATCAGGCTATCGAAAGCATCCGTTCCAAAGCAATTTTAGCATATTTTGCATCATCCGGGTCGACGGCAACCTCAGGCTGGGGCTTACCCTGAACGAGATTTTCCAGGACCCCGAGGAATTTACGGGATGTTACCTTGGCCATTTCCCGGCATCCCCATTCTTTAAGAGGCACGACAAGCTTATCGGGGTTATCGTCCTTGATACGGTTCACAAAATTTATTTCTGTCCCGACCGCCCATTTGGAGCCAGCGGGAGCGGCCTCCACGGTATTCTTGATATAACTGGTGGAACCGACGTAATCAGAACGTTGCACTACATCAGAGATACATTCCGGGTGAACGATGATATTTATGTCGTCTCCGTACGTTTTCTTCACATCTTCTATATCGGATGGTTTGAAGGCGACATGGACATAACAAAAGCCACGCCAGAG
>DHQV01000102.1:0-3582 GCA_002408185.1 Deltaproteobacteria bacterium UBA5329 | reverse complement strand
GAGCCACGCCAGAGTATGACCTTTTTGCCGGCTATGAACGAGGCGTTCTTTTGGGATATATCCGTAAACGGTTCCCATAAGAACATCTCATCATCCGTTATGCCCATCGTATGCGCGGTGTTCCTGCCCAGGTTCTCATCGGGAAAGAACAGCGGTACTGCACCCTGTGACAGGACGAAGTTCATCACCTTTCCCGCATTCGAGGATGTGCAGACAAAGCCCTCGTTTTTTCCACAAAAAGCCTTGAGATCGGCGCGCGAATTTACGTATACAACCGGTATGATACGCCTGCCTGTTCCCTTCAGGAACTCCCATGCTATTTCGACGTCGCTTTTCACCGCCATTTCCGCAAGCGGACATTTGGCAGCGAGCTCGGGGTGGAAGACTTTCTGATGCGGCTTACAGAGGATCCTCGCCATTTCGGCCATAAAAGAGACGGCGCAAAATACCATGTATTTGGCATCAACCTGACGGGACGCGCTCTGGGCCAGTTGAAGCGAATCACCCACAAAGTCTGCAGAACGTACGATATGTATGTTCTGGTAATAGTGGGCAAGGACAACCAGGTCTTTTCCCAGTGTCTTTCTTGTTGCGGCAATCCTTTCGTTTATCTGTTCCTGAGAAATGTTCTCATACAAAGTCATGTTTTCACTCCCTCGTGCAGCAGGCTCATATCGAGGGACCCCGCTGAATGGGTTAGCGCGCCTACGGATATGAAATCCACCCCGGTCATCGCGACCTCTCTGACCCTTTCGAGTGTCATATTCCCGGATGCCTCGATCGGTACGCGCCCGTTCACGAACCGTACAGCTTCTTTCATTGACGAGGTATCCCAGTTATCGAGCATTATCCGGTCGACGTCTGTCTCGAGCGCCTGCTTAAGTTCATCCATGGAACGGACCTCGACCTCGATGAGCACCATGGATGCTTTTCGAACAAGCATGACCGCCTTGCTTATCGATCCGGCGACGGCTATGTGGTTTTCCTTGATAAGGGCCATCTCGGTGAGGTCACGACGATGATTGACCCCTCCGCCCATGGTCACTGCATATTTTTCCATAGCCCTCATTCCAGGGGTGGTCTTCCGCGTATCGAGTATCCGGGTCTTCGTGCCTTCCACGGCCTCGACGAACTTCCGGGTAAGAGATGCCGTTGCCGATAATCTCTGGAGAATATTGAGAGCGACCCTTTCTCCGGTGAGGATTGCGCGCGTAAGGCCCTCAATTATACTGATCGTTTCTCCGGGATGCAGCAGATCACCGTCTTTCTTGACTTCCGTATATGTTATCCCTGCATCGAGAAAAGAAAAGATCTTTCCGGCGAATTTCTGGCCGGCAAGGACCCCGGCTACTTTAGCAATGATAATCGCGGTCGAGCGATGTCCTGGCGGGACTATGGAATTTGTCGTGATGTCTTCAACGCCAACATCTTCCATGAGGAATTCTTTAATTCCGGCTGACATGAGATATTATAAAGTGAGCATTAAAGGCTAGTCAATGGAAGACTTGCGGCAGCCCGTAATTTAGCTCATTCTGCTTGACTTTATGAAAAAATTTTCATATGTTAATGCACGTTTCGGGCCGTTAACTCAGTCTGGTAGAGTATCTGCCTTTTAAGCAGAGAGTCGAAGGTTCAAGTCCTTCACGGCCCATATTCTTTAGAGGTCCCCATCGTCTAGCCTGGTCCAGGACACCGGCCTTTCAAGCCGGCAACGGGGGTTCGAATCCCCCTGGGGACGCTTTATTTACCTTGAAATCATTAGACTTTTACCCATCAAACTCGTTTCCTTCTCGTTTCCTTTTTTCTAGGGGAACAACGTTGTCCATTTCCTGAACTACCTCAAGCAGATGGTCTGCACGCTCATGGAAATACCGCATGGTGGACCGGGGGTCTTTGTGCCTCATTAAGCGTTGGGCAAGTTTCAGGTCTGCGTGCTTTGGAAGGTTACTGCAAAAAGAATGTCGGGTTGCTTCGTAGGATGGAAGGTCTGATCCTGACAGTCGGCGCCAGGTATCCGAGATAAACCATTGTGTATATGGCCGGCCAGTCCCCGGATGGATGAAAAGATAGTCTGCCGGAAACTTTCCCTTAATATGCCGTTTCGCTATTTCAAGTGTGGTGTCGTTCAAAGGGATCGGGAGAATAGTTTCGTTCTTCGTACCATCACGCCACTTGGAACCCGATCGCCGTCTTTCGGCCCAGACGACCCGATTTTGAATGTCGACGGCCTTGACCAGAACTGCGACCGTCTGCGTGACTGAGTCCCGTTTTCATCATGAATGTGTAAATATCCCGATGCTCCGGTGGTATCTTTTTTAATACCTCGGGTTTGCTGTTCCGGAGTAAGGGCGCGGGTCCGGCGAGAGTCATTTGTTTTCTTGACCTTCGGGAAAGCGGGCATTACTTCGATGGTTCCTCTGCTATGCAGCCACGCCATGAAAGTGCACAGAGTGAACATAATATGCTTGATTGTTTTTCCTTTACGCTCGATCGTGTCCTTGAACCGGGTCATGAGTTCAAGATCAATGACCTTTACATCGTATTCGTGGAAAAAGGTGAACCAGTTATTGTTGTATCCTTCAAGATGACGGTAATGCTCAGGGCTTATTTCGTCGTTGTCGAGTTCACGTTTCTTCTCCTTAAGGTAAAGCTCGAATTGATGGTCAAACTTTCTCTCACGCAATGCGTTGTCGGTATACTGTCCGGGCTTGAACGGAATACCCGTGTTACCCCGCACATTATCCTCTCTAATACCCCTTCCTTTTTCTCACAATCCTTTGTATAAGAACATCACTGTATCAGATTAAAGCGGACAGAATAAAAAAGGGCAACCGGGGGATCACCACGCACATGGAACGATACCCTCACGATTGCCCGGTACAAAGGATACAACTGCCTTTTTGGTACTACATGTTACGGTGGATGTAAAGGGATTATTCGCACTCGGCAGGCTCTACCCCTGGCCGAGGCCAAACCGGTGCCGCTTATGCGGGTCCCGGCGCATCTGGGGGCATGGTTACGTTCCCCGCTATTTTGAGGGCTTCATCTATCCCCTGTGGATACGGCGCCTTCGCTGTCCCGACTGCGGCGCGGTCTACACGTTAAGGCCCGATGCATTTGTCAGGGGCTTCCGGTATTCCCTGGCAACCATCGTACTGTCCCTGGCAGAGACGATAACGGGCAAAAGTTTTCTTCCCGGCCCCTCCCGTCAGGCAAGGCAGTACTGGTTAAAGTCGCTCAAGTTCCAGGCCTCACGGAGAGGCAATGTCCTTAAGCCCGATGTGAACACGCTTTATGCCCTCCTTTCCCGGGACGTGATCCCCTTCACCCGTTCAGTTAACTGTGCGATCCTGCGCCTGTGAGGCGCTCCCTACCGTGTTCTTGCGGTGATTTTGCCGTCCTTTTGCGGTACCTGTCTTTAAAAAGACAAGGATGTATTGCATGGACGAGGCAATAAAGAAGGAGATAGCCGTCTTCCGCTTCGGCGTCATCGCCGACATCGTCGGAAGGAAGCTCGCACGGGGCGAGAAGGAGAGGATTGTCAAGGAGAAGGCTTACCTGCCGGTGGGAGATCCCGTTCTC
>DHQV01000083.1 GCA_002408185.1 Deltaproteobacteria bacterium UBA5329 | reverse complement strand
GACGAACTGCCCCGGCACATCGACCACGAGAGGCGCGGCATCGACGTGGTGCAGAGATTCCTTAACCGGCTGCGCGGTGATAACAGATGTAAAAAGATCTGCATAGAGATAACGAAACACCACATGAAAGCGGAGAGGTTCCGGCACATGAGGCGGGGTAAGCAGATGCGGTTCGTTAACGCGCTGTATAAACTGGACCTCGTGGACCCGCTCTTGTACATAGTTGAGGCCGATTACGGAAAGGACATCTCCCCGGCGGTTGCGCCGTTCCGGGAGATCGCCGGGTATAAAACGGCCGAGCTGGGGCTCGACCCGGAGAACTTCGAAGGCAAATCGGGCGAGCAGATCCAGGACCTGATCCTGCAGAGACAGCTGGAGAGGCTGGGGAATTGAGGATCGATTACACCACAAAAATGCTATAATAAAAACTATGGATGAAATAAGGAAACGCTATCCCAGCCCTCATGATAAGCATTATGTCAAGGCGTGGAAAAACTGCCGTCGTGGCTATGCACTCTGTATCCAGGACCCTGAAGCCATGGAAAAGGTTGTACAACGCATAAAGCGGTTCACATCCGAGGGGCCTAATATTTACAGCATGTGGTTGGAGATCCTGGAAGGGAAATATCCGGATCATGCGGTATATCTCACAGATGGGCGCTATGAGAACTATTTTGATATGCCAATAGAAGAGCAGGATTTTTTCTACATCGCGCAAAGCCATCCATTTTCGGTTTTGTTCGCATGGGAAAATTACGAAATGTTGAAGCGCAGGAGGGTTAAGGAACATGAATATTGATGGGTTCTATCATTTATATTCTCAGGCTACGGAAGATAGGGAAATTAATTCAATATTGTTTTACTGAATGCTATTATTCAATTAATTATGGATGCTATTAGTTTAAAAGAAATGTTCAACCAATTACTCAGTGCGGCCTGTACAGGAGACTCCGAAACCGTGCGCCGCCTTATCTCTGAAGCCAGAGAAAAAGGCGGAGATGAAGCGGTGCAGGACCTCCTCGTAATGAGGGATGACGAGTATGGCTGCAAGGTTGTCGAACACGCCTGGGGCCGGCAACAGGAAGAAATAGTCAAGTTTCTTGTCGATGAAGGTGCTGAATATCTGCAAGTCTCTGCGTCAGGACCGACGGGGATCAAAACGATCAAGAAGAAACTGACCGAGTTAAAGCCGTACCTGAAAGAAAAATATGGTGTCACTCAGATCGGGGTTTTCGGGTCCCGCGTCCGTGGAAATTATCAGGAGGACAGCGATCTTGATGTGCTTATTGAATATGACGGCATGTTGGGCAAGAGATACTTTGACCTTGAGGATTTTCTCAATGACAGTCTCGGAGTAAAAGTGGATCTTGTCCCAAAGAAATTCTTGAAGAAACACATCGGCGAAGTGATCCTGGAGGAAGTGGAGTATGTATAGAGGTAAGGCACGTACACTGCAAGACTTTGTGAGGGATATCGTAATTGAAATTGATGAGATCAAGGAATTCATTGGCTCTTTGGATTTCAAACAGTTCTCAAACGATCGAAAGACTCTAAAAGCCGTGGTGAGTTCTCTTGCTAATATTAGCGAAGCAGCAAAGGAAATATCCCCTGCCGTTAAGAACCAGTATCCTTCGATCCCTTGGAAACAAATTACCGGTATGCGAAATAAAATTATGCATGAATATTTCTCTGTTAACGTAGAAATTGTTTGGGACGTTGTGAACAATGACATGGAGCCGCTAAAAGCGGTCATTGAGGATATTTTGGCCCGGATTGAATCCGGAGAATTAAAAATCCGGAACAATGTTGGTAAATCGTTTAATGCTTTGAAGCAGGCTATCGAATCGTGTGATGTCGCGGTTGTTAGAATGCTTCTCAACGCCCATAGGCAAGGAGATATCAAAAGCTTCCTAAAGACGAAAGACTCAAATGGGTACACATTTCTTGACCTTGCAAAAAAACTTGAGTTCAACGAACGAAATTCCACCCGAACGGAAGGGTACCAGAAGATTATGCAGTATCTGAAGGACGCCGAGGCGGGCAAAGAGGTCGGTGTCGACATCACAGGACCTCAATCCGCACCTGACAAAGATACAGATCCAACAAAGAACGGTTCAAACGACCCCGGCGACGATCTGACGCCCTAAGATAAAGCCAGATAATATCGAGGACTATTCTTCAGAGACGGCCGGACCAAGGAGGTCGAATTGCATAAAAAGAAAACCCGAACCGCTCTTGATTATTTGAACGACATTATGGAAGCGATTAACGACGTCAGGGATTTCATGGGCCCGATGGATATGCCGGCATTTTCAAGAGACCTCATGACCTTGGGGGCTGTAACGCAGTCCATCCAGAACATAGGCGAAGCGATAAGAAATATCCCCCGGGATATCAAAGAACGGCATTCCAGTATTCCCTGGAAGAAGTTCACCGATATCCAGAACAGATTTCTGTATCGGTACTACGAGGTAGGACCGGAAGAAGTTTGTAACGTCGCAAAGAATGACCTCGGCCCTCTTGAGGCGTCCATAGCCAACATTCTGAAAGAGATCAAAAATGATTAATTCCCATATCAAGACCTGACTGTTTCGTTCCATCTTTTTGCCGACTGGACTGCCGCCCGCGGATTAACCTGGCCTCATTCCCGACTCATGATGGGCGCTGGGAAGGATCTCCCGAAGCGTTTTTGCATCTTCCTTGCTGAAATGTTTTTTCATCGCCTGAAAAGACTCCTGCACCCATCCCGCGTACTGATCGACATCGGTCCTGTCGAAACTCGCATACCCGTGATAGTCAGCATCCTTGCGTCGCAGATAGAGATTGGTCAGGCGGTGATGCACGGCCTTGTCAATATCACCGGGCTTTACGAAATGTCTCGCCAACAACGTCTGTATGCCGTCATGTGTGGCTGTCCGGAAGCCTTTCGCAGCAAGGATATATTTGCACATATTCTCGAATATGAAATAGAGCGCCGGAACACATTCGGAATAATTCTCATCCCGATAGTTGTTTTTGTATGTCCTCACCTTTCGCCTGATAATTTCCATGTATTCCGGGAGCTCTTTCCTGGGATCTTCTTCTGTCTGGACCATAGCAGTCTGCCTCCTTTGACGTTCTTTCCAAAGAATGTATTTTCAAGCGTCTGTGTGTCGACCACGACGGGATGGAATCCCGTGATGTATTCATTAGCCTCGATCCAGCGTTCGATGGCATGATTGATTTCACTGATATCACCGCGCGCATCGACAAACACAGCGATGTCAAGGTCGCTCGAGGCATGTGAGTTGCTCCGGCTTCGGGACCCGTACAAATAGCATCGTTGTATTTTGTCGAAGCCGCTCATATCCCTAATGAACCGTTCGATGGTGTCAACCTCGGCAGGTGTAAGAATTGCTTCGATCTCTTTCTTGTCGAACCCGATGTCCGCGCCGCGCTTCCCTGTGTCTTTTATTAATTGCTTTTGTGAAAAGACCATCTGCTTCCTCTCATATAATAAATAGCTTGAAGTCTCGTTCGGTGTCAAGCTGGCCGGTGATCACGAAAAAACCCGCCGGATCGCCGATATAAGCCCCCCTACCATCTCTTCCGCCAGGCTATTTATCCTGTAACATGCCACGAAAACCCGCCACAATACGCAGGATGCAGAACGCCATCAAGGAGAACGATATCGCCCTCATGAGAGAAGCAATTGCCGACGGGGCGGACGTGAATAGGAAAGACCGGGACGGTTACCCTTATCTGATCCGGGCCTTGCTCGAAAGTTATTACGACATCGGTTATTACGACATCGCGAAGCTCCTGATCGAGCGCGGGGCGGACGTGAACCTCCGCGGAAAGAACGATATGACGGCCATCGGCAGGGCGGTGAGTTCCGGCAACATGGAAATGGTACGGATGCTGATAGAATATGGTGCCGATGTGAATGTGACGGAGCCCCCGGTAATGATCACCCCCCTCCATTGGACTTTCCATTGGGCTTGCCGGGCGGACTCCAGGTTGAAGAAGCATTATACGGAAGACGTGCGTACGAGCATAGTCTCGATGCTCATCGATCACGGCGCTTTCGGCGTAAAATCGGTCAGGTACCAGAGTATTGAGAAAGGTTTCGGCCATCTGGCTCCTACTGTTGTGTATGCATACAAAAAGAACTCTGTTTTTTTTCGGGCATTACAATTCTCCTTGTTATTCTAATATGGGAATTTATTGTGTGGACGCAAGGCCCTTTCTAATCGCATTCTACTGAACGTGATGATCAAGCAAGTAAACGATTAAGGATTTACGCCGTATATATTAAGTAAATGCCACCAAAAATGACCAGGAAACCACAAATAATTTTCACAGCCTTTGCGCCGAATGAACGTTCATTCCAGTTCAAATATTGTTGCACGGCCTCTGTAAAAGTACCGGCCAGCACGATTATCGAACAGTGGCCTACCGCATATGCGATAAGAAGGACCATTCCGTACCAGATCTTTGTCGCCGCAAGCTGAAAGGTAATGCTGAGCATGGGAGCCATATATGCGAACGTACATGGCCCGAGAGCGATTCCGAATATGGCGCCCAGAACAAAGGCCGCAAGAAGGCCCCTTTTCTTCATGCCGATGTTCGCGGGACCGGACCAGGGGATGGGGATTATCCCGATGAGATGCAGTCCTACCAGAAAAAACACTATCGCTACCACGTAATTACCGTAGTTGCCAACATCCCCCATCATTCTACCGGCCAGGGCCGTAAGAAGTCCGACCAGCCCGATGCTGATCATAATGCCCAGAGAGAATAATGAGGCTGCGCAAAAAGCCCTCTTCGGAGATGTTCGTCCCTGCTCATCGATAAAACCTACGATAAGCGGGATGCTCGATAAATGACAGGGGCTCAGTATCAGGCTGAGTATGCCCCACGAGAAGGAAGCGCCTATCGCTATTGCAGGCGTTCCTTCAACGGCCGTGGTTAAAAACATGAATATTTGCTCGATCATTTACCTTTCTTTTCGGGATCTTTTTTGTCTAATTCAATACCGAGTTTCTTGAATGTCGCAAGTATGTCCTCCTTGGATATATAACCCAGGTGCCGATGCTGCTCTTTGCCTGATGCATCGTAGAATATCTGCGTAGGAATGCCTCTGACACCAAGCTTTTTTGCGGTTTCAGGGTCTGTCTGCACATCAATGAATTCAACCCGCAGTCGACCTCTATACTCAGTCGTCAATTCATACAGAATCGGCGCCATCATCTTGCATGGGATGCATTTTTTCGCTCCGACATCGATGAGTGCGGGATATTGAGCTGCAGCGGGAGAGGTTGCTGATTTTTTGACGGACGGCGCGGCGGCAAAGATGTCTGTTACGCTTATCATGACAGCGAATGTTATGAAAACGAAAATGACTATTAATGATAAACGACTAACGAGAAGGGTTGTGCGCCTTAAGAATGTACTACCTTTCATCCTTCACCTCTTGCTGTTTTTTGGGTTGCCATTTGCTGCAATTGCATCCCCCGGAACATGCGTTAAGCATAATAACCCCCAGGAGCAAGACTGTAATGATCGTGCAAACCTTTTTCACGCGATACCTCCGTGTTTTCGGTTAACCAGACAGACTCTCGACCAACTGGCAGCCTCAGTCTTTGCAGGCCATATAGCATACGCCCTTTGGGGTTTCGACGGCGTATGGGAAATATTTTTTCTTGATCCAGAGCGACAGGTGAACAAGATTTATGAGCACCGGTACCTCGACGAGGGGTCCGATGACGGCGGCGAACGCCTGTCCGGAACTGATGCCGAAAACGGCTACGGCCACCGCTATAGCGAGCTCGAAATTATTCGACGCAGCGGTGAAGGAAAGAGTGGCCGCTTGCCCGTAATGTGCCTTCGCCTTTGTGCTCATGTAAAAAGAGACGACAAACATGAACACGAAATAGATCAAAAGCGGTATGGCGATCCGCACGACATCCATGGGAATTTTCACAATGTATTCGCCCTTGAGCGAGAACATGACAAGGATGGTAAAGAGAAGAGCTATAAGGGTGATCGGGCTGATCTTCGGGATGAACCTTTCATGATACCAGGTCTTGTCTTTAACTTTTATCAGAACAAAGCGCGTGATCACCCCCGCAATGAAGGGGATGCCGAGATAAATGAAAACACTCTCCGCGATCTGGCTTATCGTAATATTTACCACAACCCCTTTCAAACCGAGCACGGGCGGCAATACCGTGATAAATATGTAAGCATAGACGGAGAAGAACAAAACCTGGAATATCGAATTGAAGGCAACAAGTCCCGCGCAGTATTCGGTGTCTCCCTTCGCGAGGTCGTTCCAAACGATGACCATCGCTATACACCGGGCAAGCCCGATCATGATAAGACCCACCATGTATTCCGGATAGCCCCTCAGGAATACGATCGCGAGAAAAAACATCAGAATCGGCCCGACAACCCAGTTCTGGATCAAGGACAGGATCAATACCCGGTAATTCTTAAAGACTTCCCCCAACTCTTCATACCGCACTTTCGTGAGAGGCGGATACATCATAAGTATAAGGCCTATGGCAATAGGAATATTTGTCGTACCGCTCTGGAACTGGTTCCAGAAATCGACAATGCCGGGGGACAAATAACCCCAGCCAACTCCGATAAACATGGCGAGAAAGATCCATAGGGTCAGGTACCTGTCCAGAAAAGAAAGCTTCTTGCCAAGATGTTCCGTCGTCATCGGTCTCTCCTTATACGCACTGCTTGCTTGATCTTTGCCCCGGTCTTTTGTTTTCCACCGGTGTTGCTGCCTCATCGCAAAGCTTTGCCTCCCGTATCTCTTTCATCTTTTTCAGGTCTGCCCTGGCCCAATCCAGGTCCGATAATTGCCGTTTAAGGAACTCGACGTGTGCCGCGGAGAGTATATCCAGATTATCCTTGATGTTGTAGTGCATCCACGTCCCCACTCTCTTGCCCTGTATCAAACCCGAATTCTTCAAATAGGCGATATGCCGGGACACCTTTGATTGCGGTTCTTCCAGAACGGCCATTATATCGCACACACATAATTCCCCCTGCGTGAGAAGCAATAATATTCGCAATCGCATCTGTTCGGAAAGGGCCCTGTAAATTTGAATAATGTCTTCCATGTTTCACCACCGGTTAATTCATCTGTATAAACGGATATAGAAATAAATACCAGAATCTCCGGGTCTACGCAACCGAAAAATCATAGATTGGCTATTGACACGATAATGGTCTGTTGGTATATTGACCATCAGGAAACCACAACCGATGATAACACTGCAACAAGCAGAAATAAGAAGCGGCATTATAAAGGCCATGGCGCACCCGGCCAGATTGATGATCATTGAGTATCTTAAGGCAGGCACGAAGCCTTTTTCGGATGTTTTTGGCCTTTTCAACCTCGACAAATCGACCGTCTCAAAACATCTTCTTGTGTTGAAAGGTGCGGGAATAGTCTCGTCCAGGAAAGAAGGGCCGGATATGATGTATACTCTTGAAGTTCCCTGCATAACAGATTTTTTTGGTTGCGTTACAGCGGTTATCGAAAATAACGTTCGCAGGCAGCAAATATGCTTATGCCAGGAACGACCCGCAAAATGAGACTTAAGAGATTGGGGTGGTCATATGAATAAACTCGTAGTTTCTGGAGTCATCGCTGTGATGCTTTTTTCGTTATAACTTCGCCGGGAAGA
>DHQV01000089.1 GCA_002408185.1 Deltaproteobacteria bacterium UBA5329 | reverse complement strand
GGCGGCGAAGGATACGTCGGGAACAATCTCGTACACAACTATTGACAATAACTCACATCGATTTCTACAACACACAAAGACCGCACCAGAGCCTGTGGAACTTCACCCCGCACCATATCCACGAGGTGAACAACAACACCCTCATCCTTGAAGAACTGGACGAACTGAAACGGCAGTCAAGGCTCACACGACGGTTATATTGGGAGGGCAGGCAGGGATGAGGATGTTTCTTCCGATAACGAACAGAAAGCCGGTAATGGCGGCTGGAAAATACTCGCACAAAAAAAGTCGATTTTGTCTAATTCAGAAAAAACTGGACATACCGTCATCTCCGCCCATCCCGCCAAGTTGATCGGTCAGACAATTCTTTGATTCATAATGCCGTAGGCTTCGAGACCGTGGAACTCTAAATCCGTTGACAGAGAAAGGCATATCTATTAAGCTGGTGAAGGGTCCAGAAGTGTTTCTTCTGGAGCGTCTTTTTGAATAGTGGGGCCGCTATTCTCATGTGTATTTGAGGATAGCGATTTTTTTTGATAGGCCGACATTGCAGAATGGCACCATGAGGCGAGGGTCTGTCCGGAACTGATCATCCGGAGAAAACCGTTGTAAAGGAGAAAACCCGATGCAAAGAAGAACGATGCGGACATTGGTTATCGGTTTCGGTATCATTGCATTTCTGATTGTTTTCAAGATATTGAACGTGTACACTGATTGGCTGTTTTTCAAGGAGGTGGCCTATGAGGGGGTCTTTCTGAAGATCCTTTCTACCGAGGTCCTTGCGGGTATTACAGTCGGCCTGGTATCTTTCGCTTTCATTCTCGCGAACGTTCTCCCTGTTGCAAAAACGCGATTCATTGCTCCCCAAATAGTCTTCAATGATCAGGTGGGCGTTTCCCTGAACATGGATCTGCTCAACAGGATCTCAAGGCTGACTGCCTTGATCGTCTCCGCCATCATCGGTGTTTTTGCCGGAATGTGGGGAAGCGGCCTCTGGTACCAGACTCTCGTGTTTTTCAATTCCGTGGCAACCGGTGTAGAGGACCCTATTCTTGGTAAGGACGTCGGTTTCTATCTTTTCAAGCTGCATTTCTATGAAGTAATAAGTCTCTATGCCGGTTTTATGATCTTCCTGGCCCTTGTGCTTGTCGTTTTAGGGTATGGAGTGAAGGGCTGTCTTTCCCTGTCCAGAAATGGATTGAGCATGACGCCGGAGGCGAGAAAGCATGTCGGTATTCTCGGAGGACTGTTTCTTTTCAAGATAGCTTTTGGTTTCTATCTTGACCGTTTCGATTTGTTGTACTCTCCCCACGGGATCATAGTGGGTGCCGGTTACGTCGACGTCCATGCCCGGATCTTTGCCCTGGGGTTTTTGACGGTTATTACAGCCATCGCAGGCGTTCTTTTTGCTGTCGCTTTCTTAAAAGGGTCTTTGAAAAAATCGTTATATCCCGTCGGCATGGTAATCGTCGTATATATTGCCGGTGTTATGATATACCCCGGTCTTCTGCAAAGTCTGAAGGTCGCCCCCAACGAGATCGGCGCGGAAAGACCTTTCATCGAACATCACATCGCCTTCACAAAATTCGGATATAACCTTACCAACGTTGCGGTCAGGCCGTTCGACGTCTCCTACCGCCTCACGGCGCGGGATATCGAAAACAACGGTGCAACAATAAAGAACGTCCGGTTATGGGATGAATCGCCGCTTCTCAAAACCTACAGTCAGTTGCAGCAGATCAGGACATACTACAAGTTCAGCGGCATCGATAATGACCGGTACACGATCGACGGAGAATACGGGCAGGTCATGTTGTCGACGCGAGAACTCTCCTATGATGATCTTCCCAGCAAGTCCTGGATCAACGAGAAGCTCGTCTTCACGCACGGTAACGGCATTACCATGGGACCCGTGAGCCGGGTTACCAAAGATGGCCTTCCCGAGTTCATTGTCAAGGATATCCCGCCGGTTTCGAACGCCGATATAAAGGTGACCGTGCCGGAGATCTATTTCGGTGAACTCACCGATGACTACGCGATCGCCAACACCAGGATCCCTGAATTCAGCTATCCCACTTCCGAGGGAAACACCTATGCGTCATACAAGGGGAAGGGAGGAGTCCCTCTTGATTCAGTCTTCAAGCGGATGCTCTTTGCGTCGTCGTTCAAGGCGCCTAAAATACTGCTCTCGTCGGATATCAAAAAGGAAAGCAGGATACTCTACAATCGCAACATCATGTCGCGGGTCGCGAGGATAGCACCTTTTCTGGCTTTTGACAAGGACCCGTATATCGTCGTATCCGGTGAAGGGAAACTTTACTGGATCATCGATGCCTATACGATGTCTAAGAACCTGCCTTACTCGAAACGGCTTACAAACGGTGTCAATTATATGCGTAATTCCGTCAAGATCACCATTGACGCTTACGATGGGAGCGTCAACTTCTATCAAAGCGACCCCGATGATGCGATCATCAGGGTCTTCGGAGCTATTTTTCCGGGTCTTCTCAAGCCTATGGCCGAGATGCCACCGGACCTGAAAAAACATATTCGTTACCCAAGGGAGCTGTTCGCTATACAGACGGCGCTCTATGCTACGTATCATATGACCGACCCGAAGACCTTTTACAATAAAGAAGACCTGTGGGAGATTCCCTCTTACAGCAAGACGCCCATGGTGCCCTATTACCTGATCATGAAGCTCCCTGAAGAGAAAAAAGAGGAATATGTTCTTTTTATGCCCTACACACCGGCAAAGAGGGACAACCTGGCAGCGTGGTTTGCGGCCAGGTGCGACGTACCCAATTATGGACAGCTTATTGCATATACCTTTCCACGAGACCGGCTCGTCTATGGCCCGCGGCAGATCGATGCCCGCATCGATCAGGATTCATACATATCACAACAGATCACCCTCTGGGGACAACGCGGCTCGCAGGTCATACGGGGAAGCCTGCTCGTCATCCCCGTCGAGACCTCGCTTTTGTACATACAGCCTCTTTATCTCGCCGCTGAGGATAAGGGAGGTTTGCCGGAACTGCGCAGGGTCATTGTCGCCTATGAGAATAATGTGGTAATGGAAGATAATCTCGAGTTGTGCCTCCAAAAACTATTCGGCGGCAAGAGATGGGCACCCGCTGCAGCTTCGCTGCCTCAGGTAAAAAAGAAATCCGTCGACGACCTGATCAAGGAAGCTCTCATGCTTTTCGAAAGGATGAGAGAGCTCCAGCGGCAGGGCGACTGGGCTGGTTATGGAGAGTATCTCAAGAAACTCGAAAACGCGCTCAAAGAGCTCACAAAAATGTAATAAATAACAGGACGGTGATAGGGACCTTCTTCAAAAATCAGGTCTTGCAATGCAAATTTTCACAGCTGGACCTTTTTTGAACCGTCCTGGTCTGATTTGCAGCCCTCACACTGCAGAATGTGCAAAGCATTCGCAGGCAGCAGCCAGGGATAGGGTGGACGTTCTATCCCTGGCCCTGACAACACGGTCTTAACCCTCCACAGTCTTAACTCCCGGTCTTTGACGTGCCGCCATATTTGATGGCCAAGAAACAGCCGATCAGTATTGCGGCGATTGCCCCGACCATTACCGCCCAGACAGGAATAGTACCCATACCTCCCACCTCCTTTTTGTTGGTAGATACTGCAAGGCCTGTCAAGAAAACGGCCTCGATGTGCCTGACAGGCCATCGACAGTATCAAAGAGCGAACCGTGCCGGGTGGTCGACATTCACGAAAATATGCCGTACACCCGGCGTGCAGAACCGGGCAACGTCATGGAATGGGTGTCCATCGTCTGTTCCTCGCCTTTAAGAGCAAGATGACAGTTGCCGTCCCGAACAGCAAAGCACACACGGACCAGATCAAGGCAGTTATTTCATCCATGTCGTACCTCCTTTTCCGGAAAAAGCTTTTATGTCATGTATTATGTATATCCCTGTTTTTGGATATGTTCTATACAGTGCCTAACTGTGTTAACTGCACTATTCTGTTAAACAGCTAACATTGAACTAAAGCGGGCCGTAGGGTATAATTGGTATAGTTCAATAAAAAATGTGAATTAGGTGAGGATTTAGCATGGACAGCAAGGACTACATCCCTGATTCTCCGTATCTGACGGACAACCTCACGGACCGTCCGGAGGAGCTATCTCTCCTCGTTTCCATTTCGGAGCGAAGGCATTATCCTCCGGGAGGGCTTATCTATGTCCAGGGCGAGGAGAGCAGGCCTTACTTTTATCTCATCGAGCAAGGCAAGGTAAAGATAAGTCTTCTTAGCCACGATGGTTCCGAAAAGATCATTGTCATCCAGGAAAAGAATACTCTTTTCGGGTATGCGGCGACCTTTGACGGTCACCCGTATTTTCATACGGCGACCGCCATGGAGGATACGGAACTGCGGGTCGTGCCTCTCGATCCATTTCTCCGCCTCATCGAGAAACACCCGAACGTAGCCTTTCTCGTCATTGCCGCCTTTGCCAGGGTGACAAGAATGCTCGTACTTCAGATAGAGGACTTCTCTTTCCTGGACGCGGAGAAAAGGGTGGCCCACATGATATACAAGCTTGCGTGTGAAGTGGGTAGAAAGACGCCAAAAGGGCTCCTCATTGCAAAAAAGGTTACCCAGGAAGACCTTGCCAGCCTTGCGGGTCTTTCGAGAGTGTCCGTGTCGCTTGCCTTGAACCACTTTGAAGACCTCGATATCCTGAGAAAGAAGAGGAATATGATCGAAGTGTTTGACATCGAGAAACTGAAGGCCTTTGTGGGGGACCTCTGATCGGAATACCTCGTTATAACTTCGCCGGGAAGA
>DHQV01000057.1 GCA_002408185.1 Deltaproteobacteria bacterium UBA5329 | reverse complement strand
ACGGAAGAAGGTCGCACCTGGCGACCGTAAGAGACATCAGCGACCGGCTAAACGCGGAGGAAGCCCTGCTGAAAAGCGAGCAGGACTATCGGAACATCTATGACAACGCCATGGTGGGCATCTTCCAGAGTCTGCCGGAAGGAAGGTACCTGCGGGTAAACCCCGCATTAGCCAGGATACACGGCTTCCCTTCGCCGGAAGAGATGATAAGCGCGGTCACGGATATCGATAAGCAGATGTACGTCGACCCGCTCGATCGCAGACGATACATGACACTTCTCGATGCAGACGATATGATCCGCGGCTTCGAGGCCCAGCTCTACCGGAAGGATAAAACCAGAGTATGGATCCGGATGAATGTGCGCGTTGTCCGGAGGGATGACGGGACGATCGACTATTATGAGGGGATCGTTGAGGACGTCACCAAGCGCAAGAACGCGGAGGATGAACTGAAATCTTCTGCCGAAAAACTGAGAAGGAGTCTTTCCGGAACCATCGAGGTCATCTCTATGATGCTTCAGACCCGTGACCCGTATACAGGGGAACATCAAAAACGGGTATCACGCCTCGCCCGCGCCATCGCACAAGAGATGAAACTTCACAGAGACACGGTCGAAAACATCAGGATAGCGGGCACGATACATGATATAGGCAAGATGTCGGTGCCTGCAGAAATACTGGCCAAGCCAACCAGGCTGAGCAATATCGAGATGAGCCTGTTAAGGACCCACCCCCAAACTGGGTACGATATACTCAAGGTAGTTGACTTGCCTTCCCCGATCGCGGAAATCGTCCTCCAGCATCACGAAAGACTCGACGGCTCCGGCTACCCGCGAGGTCTGAAGATGGGAGAGATTCTCCTGGAAGCTCAGATCATGGCGATCGCGGACGTCGTGGAAGCCATGTCATCTCACCGTCCATACAGGCCTGCCCTGGGTTTAGACGCGGCTCTCGAGGAAATCGAAAGCGGTAATGGCACCCTATATCTTCCAGAGGTTGTCGACGCCTGCCTGAGGCTTTTCAAGATAAAGGGATTTAAATGGTAATGAGAAAAAGCCCGTTCTGCGATTAAAACAAGTAAACCAGACCAGGGAGCGGAAATGATCAAAAGACGTATTGATTTTCAAAAATTGATAGACGGCGCGTACCCGCTTGATGTCGAGCTCGAAGTCTTCAACTGGATGCTTGCGACAGGCAAGAAGTACGACGGACCCAGGGCTGGTTACGGTCATTCCGGTATGGATCAGATCTTGTATGGCTATAGCGCCAATACCCATAATTCTTACACGGATCTTGGAAAAGACTTTGAGACAACGCTGCAGCTCGGTTTTGTGAACGCGATCGTCAAGACGCCGATCCCTTCCGTGCTCGATTGGCGAAATACCGAGCGTGTCGGCCTCGGGAAGTTCAGGATTCTCTCTTTTCCTGACGAGCGTCCCTTTAGCAGGTGGAATTGGAATCTTTACCGGGAGATCAAGGGAATCTATGAATATAAAGGAAGGTTACTGAGAAAAGAGCACTTTCATCCTGAATACCCGGAACGTACAGAGCCGAAAATCCTGGAAATGCAATTCTCAACCACAGGGAGCGGATATCGGATTACCCTCGAATTCTCGTTCAAGAACTTCGATTACGAGCCCGGATGGGAAAAGTCGTTTAGCCAGCGCGAGGGGGAAGGCATTGACATGTTCATCTACAGGTTCCACCGGGAAATGAGCCAGTTATTGCTTCCGCAAGTCTCGGTAGACCAGGCAAACAAAATGCTGCAAAGCGCGACAAGGCGGTGTCATCCCGGTGATGTGATAGAAGCATCGCGGAAAGCATTGCGGGATGGGGCGGACGTGAACGCGAAAGACCCCGACGGGAACACTCCCCTCCACATCGCGTGTAAGAACGGCCGTGTCGACCTCGCCCGTCTCCTCCTCTTCTACGGCGCGGACGTGAACGCCCCCGCCGGCAAGTCCGGCTGGACGCCGTTACACGTTGTTTGCTGGAGTAATCAGGATGATTTCGTTCGTTTATTCTTAAAGGCCGGCGCCGACGTGAACGCCCTGGACCTTGGCGGCAGTACCGCGCTTCACTATGCATCCATGAGCGGGTTCGTGGACGTCGTCCGCCTCCTGATCGAATATGGCGCGGACGTGAACGCAAAGAACAACTCCATGCGGAGCAGCCTTGATCTGGCGGTAGGTAACGGCATTCCCGGCGGCTTCCCCGGCGCGCCTGTGATCCCGATCTTGCTGGATCGCGGCGGTGTGTTACCAGAGGAAAAACTCGATCAGGTTTTGGCGACTGCCGTATGCATGGATGAATCGAACCCCCATAAAGGTCCTATTCTCGACTGGTTCCAGGAGAACAGGCCGGAGCTGTACTTCTCCGCGTTCTGCACGGCGGATGTGTCTCCCGGTATCGGTTGATGGGCCGGCTTCCTCTTGTTGAGTATGAAAAGGACCATGAATATGGCAGAACATCCCTCGGCTAATGATCTTGGCGATGCCGTAAGAAGCCTCGATTTCGAGGCTGTGAAATGCTCCCTTGACGCTGGCGGCGATCCCAACGCCCGGGGTATCACCGGCTGGACACCGCTCCACTATGTATGCTGGTTTGGCAGGGAAGATCTTGTAAAGCTCCTCCTCTCCCGCGGCGCCGACGTGAACGCGAAGAATGACGCCGGCGAAACCCCCCTCCACTGGGCGTTCAGCAACGGCCGTACCGACACCGTCATTCTCCTACTGACGGTTGGAGCGGATGTGAACGTAAAAGATAACGCTGGCGAGACGCTACTCCACCGGTCGTGCGAGTGTGAAAAATTCGATCTCTCCCTCCTCCTGATCGAATACGGCGCCGACGTGAACGCGAAGAACAAGTGGGGTTTCACCCCCCTCCACTGGGCGTGCAAATATTATAGTCTCGGTCTTGCCCGCATGCTTTTGAAAAATGGCGCCGATCCGAACGCGCGGGACGATAATGGAGCCGCCCCGATGGACATGATTTTGACGAATGAATTGGCGAATGAATATACGGAGGCCCGTGAGGCTTTGCTCGCTCTCTTCCAAGAACTCGCTCCCGCGGCCTACTTCGAAGCTTTCTGTACGGCTCAGTCGCCATCACCTGGAGCGAGCAGATGACGCCTGTTGTGTAAACCCCAGGACTTTATTCCCCTATTCTTGACATTCCTCAGAAGATGATATATGTATATTATATGATATTAACGATATACGGAGGAAACCATGAAAGAAATAAAAGAAAATAAGACGCAACCTGTGGAAATTCGCAATATACAACTGAAAGTTCCGGCAGATCTTTACAAGCGTTTTAAGCTCGTTTGCACGAGGAAGGACAGCAACATGCGCGAGACGCTATTAAAGATTATAGGGGCGTACACGGAGTACGAAGAAGATATGGAGGACAAAATGTCGGGCAAGAAGAAGGTGGATATATGGGAATGGATGCAGAACGCGGACCTGGCGGAAAGGATCTT
>DHQV01000059.1 GCA_002408185.1 Deltaproteobacteria bacterium UBA5329 | reverse complement strand
TACAATAGGCCGGGAATTCAGGTTACAAGGGAGTCATGTAAAAGGTTGAAAGACGCTGGATTCCGCCGCAAAAAGTCGGCGGAATGACGGGGTTGGTGGATTACGGTATTGTGTGCGCATTCGGGCAAGAGGAAAGTAATTACGATACAGTCTCCTTAAGGCCGTATGACGGAGAGAGAGGGAAACTCCTCACCCGATTATTTTTATTTTCTTCTTCTCAGGCTTATTTCTCAAAAGGATATACGTTGCGCCTGGGCCGCCTTCGGGCATTACGGCGTTGGAGAATGCGGTCACCCACTTGCGGTGCATGGCACGCACGATCCAGGTTTTCAGATAATCTTTAATTATTGGTGCCCGTTTTGATTTCAGGCCACGCCCGTGAATGATCTTGATGCATTTGAGGTCTTTCTTTACTGCCTCGCGCAAGAAATATTCGAATGTCTCGCGGGCGCTTTCGATAGATAACCCATGAAGGTCAACAACCTGCTGGACCGAAAATTCACCATTGCGGAGCTTTTCCATGACGAGGGGGCTCACGCCATCTGCATAGCCCTCCATATATTCGGGAAGGTTCGTTACATTTATCGTGTTGCTGTCTGCAAGAACACTCTGAAGAAGCCTGTCCTCTTCACTCACCCTGGCAGGGTCTGGCGTGACGGAGCGTTCTTTCTTACGGCGTACACGGTTATCGCGCTTTGAGATAGCACGAACACCCTGCATTGCCTCGCTGAATACGGTCTCCTCATCATCCGGCCTTATCTCGTTTCGCAGGGGCGGCGGTTCTTTTTCAACCTTGATGCGATGTTCTCGTATAAAGGCGGAAAGATCGGCAAATGGTTTATTTATCGAATCGTTCCCATCCATGGGATACGCTCATCAGGAAAGTTCCATATCGCTTACAGCGATCGCATACGTTTCAGCGATCTCCTGAAAATCAAGGAGTTTTACGTCAAAAGCACCTTTCTCGCCGGGTTCGATAGCGATGGTATCCGAATAATCGGCCAGGACATTGTTCCTGTCGTCGAAAAGCGTGACCGTGACCGTGATAAGCGACTCTTCCGGCCGTTCGTTGATGAGCCAGCCGGAGATCTTTGCCCAAAAGGGAAGGGCAAGCAAACCGCAGCACGGCATGAGCGACGGAAGAAAAATGTGGCCTTCGACGGCTATACCGTCAATGGAACGGACATCCGTGCATCGAGGCTCTTTCTGGTCCTGGGGGATTATACACCCGATAAGATTTCTGGTCGTTGTCATAATCGTTCAATCACCGCTATTCTTATTTACCACATGTGAAGAACTTTTGACAACAAACAGTATTTATAATAAATTACAAATATGCAAGGACACGTTTGTACGTGAGGCAGGAAATGAGCGAGGGCCGCTGTACCGCGTTCTTATTCTCGTTTCTGCTGCATGGAATAATAGTAGCAGCCGCATTGATCATCCCATTTTTCGACGTAAAAAAAGAAGGCCCGATAGCTATAAACCTCAATTTTGTCACGCTTGACGGAAATGACGTGGCAGCCGCCGGCTCCAGCCAAGCGGGCCCGGTAAGGTCCGTAAAGAAGGAAAATACTTCACGTTCCAGAAACCCGGATGTGGTTCGGGACAATGGATCGATCACCCGTCGGGAAGCCACCGTAAAGAACGAAACAGGCCATATCGTGCCCGGGGTGCATGGGCCCGTGGAGCATTCGGGAGACCCGGCCGCACACCGGACTATATCACCAGCATCGTCAGGCAGTGGCCCGGGAGGTATAAAGACGCTGAACTATACCAGTCCAGGAGGCTCGGACGAGCGGCATTTTTCTTTCATACGCGAAGTCATAATGCAGGGAATAGTATATCCTGAGCGAGCGCGGAGAATGGGATGGGAAGGAAAGGTCGTGCTCTCTTTCGTGGTACGTGAGAACGGATTTATCGATGATGTGAAAGTGATCACCAGTTCGGGCTTCTCGCTGTTGGATGAAAATGCGCGGGGCACCGTAGCAAAGACAAACCTCAAGAAAAAAGTTCCGGTCCGGCTTTACGTGCTGCTGCCGGTGGAATACAGGCTACATTAACGATCCCGCAGTAGTCTCAGACTTGGAGACCGCGTCGCAATTCCCCGAATATCGTCATTCAGGGCTTGGAGGCTGTCATCCAGAGGGCATCTGGCTCAAGATGACGACAAGATTTACCGAATCCAGGATCAAGCCCCGGATGACGGTGAGGTTATGTCCAATTTCCTCGTAAACACAAGATACCCCGTGTGTGCTATCATGCGGTCGGTGGGGCGGACGCGCTCCGATACTGTCTTGTACTTCCTCATGAGGATCTCCAGGACTTCAGTATCTCCATACCCGTTCTCTTCGAGGGTCTTAAGAACATCCGATACCTGGTTGGCGGTCGGCAAAATCATGCCGATCGGGGCACTCCTCTTTACGGCATCCCGTACCTTGTCGAGGATGGCCCAGGGTTCCCTTACGTCGATGAATGCCGCGTCGAACTCCTCGCCATTGTAACCGGTAAATTCCTCGTTATGGAGCTCGACATTATCCCATTCACAAAACCTTTCGATGTTTCGTTTTGCGTTCCTGAAATGCCTCTCTTCCTGTTCATACGATACGACGCGTCCTTCCGGCCCGACAGCATGAGACAAAATGAACGTATTTGCGCCGCTTCCCGTGCCTACTTCAAGGACGCGGGAACCTTTCTTCAGACTGAGCCGGAAGGCGATATAGAAGCTCTCCTTAGGAAAAACGATCTGGGTCTCGCGTTTGAGGCCGTACATGACGATGTCTTCAATTGTTGGCTCAAAGATGTCATACTCATTGATCCTTATGCCGTAAGGTTTTCCGACAAGCTCGCTATACCGGAGCATCCCGCCTTTTCCGTGAAATGACTGGTCGAGGGCGATCCGCTTGAGGTATCGCCTGCCTCGCCAGATTATCAATACGAGCTGGCCGTCTTCGATCGTTTTCATATTACCCATTACCTGGAACCCGTTACCCGTCGTCTAGAGAATAACAAACCTTCTCACGTAATCGACGATCTCCTGGGGATCGTCCATGATCTTGAATATGTCCAAGTCTTCTTTTAATATCCTGTTGTGACCTAACATCTGGTCCTTCATCCAATCAATGAGTCCCTGCCAGTATGGTGCATGGTAGAGAATGACGGGGAAAGGCCTCATCTTTTTTGTCTGGACAAGCGTGATCGCTTCAAAAAACTCGTCGAGCGTGCCGAAACCGCCGGGCATGACGATGTATGCGACCGCATATTTGAGGAACATCACCTTTCTCACGAAGAAATAGCGGTAGCTCAAACGGGTGTTGGCGTAAGGATTGGGTTTCTGTTCAAAGGGAAGCTCGATGTTGATCCCGATCGATCTTGCACCCCCCTCTTTAGCACCTTTGTTTGCGGCTTCCATAACACCACCACCACCGCCGGTGATGATATTGAAGGAATTCTTCGCGAAAAGTTTGGCGATATCGTATGTCTTTTCGTACAGTAGTTCGCCTTTCTGGGTACGCGCGCTACCGAAAATGGTCACTGCGGGATGGATGTCGCTGAGAGTTTCGAAGCCTTCGACGAATTCGGCGATGATATGAAAGAGCCTCCATGATTCCTTGAGTCCCATATCGTCAATGACATACTGTTTTTCCATTCGTTCCCCTTTTGCTTGAGATTTTGAGCGCTGACATATATTATTTAGATACTAATTACTTGTCAAATTAAAACGATGAGCGAAATATTGATCGGTACAAGCGGCTTCTCCTTTGATGATTGGATAGGTGAGGTTTATCCACCGCACACGAGGAAACAGGACATGCTTCCGTACTACGTCGGTATATTGGGGTTCAAGGCGCTCGAGGTGAATTATACGTATTATTCGATGCCGTCCCGCAAGACTATGGAATCCTTTGTGCGTCGTACACCACGCGATTTTGCGTTTGTCGTGAAGGCGTATAAAGGGATAACCCATTCGGTCGAGAATGATATCCGCCAGACCTGCAGATTTTTCAAAGAAGGGGTGGAGCCGCTCGGCGCAAACTTGAAGGCATTGCTTTTCCAGTTTCCGTACGTGTTCCTGCCGAACGACCAAAATATCGATTATATCCGGAAATTGAAGGATGAGTTTGCCGGTTATGAATCGGTTATAGAATTCCGGAATGCGCAATGGTTCAAAGAGTGTTATTTCGATCTCCTCAGGAAACTTTCACTCGGGTTTTGCATAGTCGATGAACCGAAGCTCAAAGGACTGATGCCTTTCACGCCCGTCCTGACCTCAACCACCGGATATTTCCGGTTTCATGGAAGGAACAGGGCATGGTTCAAGGAACCGGTCGATGTTCGTTACGATTATTTGTATTCCGAAAAAGAATTGAAAGGGTTCGTGCAGCCGATCCTTGATGTTGCCTCTCAGGCGCAGGGTACGACCTTTGTTTTTTTCAATAATTGCCACCGTGGCAAGGCAGCTAAAAATGCGCTCATGATGATAGAGTTTCTGAAGGGAAAACCGGTTTTTGGTTCGGCAGCACACGCTCCTCATAATTAATATGCATAGGATAAGGCTGTATGTTTTGTCTGGTGACAGTAGTGAACCGGGTTCGGGCGATATCGTGAATTCTTCTAAAAGGGGACCGCTATGAATACTGAAATATTCAGGGAATATGACATAAGGGGAAATGTCGAGCGTGACTTGACGGACGAGGTTGTGCGGGACATAGGCAGGGCATTCGGTTCGTATATGGTGTCGCGCGGGAAAAAGAACGCATCCATTTGCCGCGATTGCCGTTTAAGTTCGGAGCGTTACAGGGATATTCTCGTAGAGGCGATGACCGGGGTCGGTCTCGATGTCACGGATATCGGTCTTGCACCGACGCCTCTGTTTTACTTTTCACTCTTCAAACTGGATGTTGAAGGCGGCATTATGATCACTGGCAGTCATAATCCGCCGACCATGAACGGTTTTAAAATTGCCGTCGATAAAGCGACCCTGCATGGCGAACAGATACAGGACCTGCGAAGGACGATCGAGGCCGGGGAGTTCGTATCAGGCAAAGGTTCCTTCAGGGAGTACGGGGATATCGTAAAAGACTATTACGAATACCTTCGTTCAAATATCACCATTGGAAGAAATTTCAATGTGGTTATCGATGCGGGCAACGGTACGGGCGGAGTGGTAGCGGTACCGATAATGCGTGAATTCGGTCAGAATATCAAGGAGTTGTTTTGCGACATGGACGGTCGTTTTCCGAACCATTTCCCTGACCCGACCGTCGAAGCGAACCTCACGGCCCTGCGTGATACTATCCTCAGGGAAAAGGCCGATGTCGGGATCGGGTATGACGGTGATGCGGACAGGATCGGTGTTGTCGACGAAAAAGGCGGCATAATCTGGGGTGATTATCTCATGCTGATCTTCGCACGGCAGATCCTCAAGGATAATAAAGGGGGAACATTTATCTCCGAAGTGAAATGTTCGAGGAATCTTTTTGACGATATAGCAAAGCGCGGCGGAGTACCCATTATGTGGAAGGCCGGCCATTCGCTCATCAAGCAGAAGATGAAGGAAACAAACGCGATGATGGGCGGGGAGATGAGCGGTCATATTTTCTTTGCCGACCGTTTCTTCGGTTATGACGACGCAATATACGCGTCGTTACGGTTCCTCGAAATAATGGAACGCGACGGCAGGCCGGTCTCGGAATTTTTGAGCGATCTTCCCAGAACATATTCGACCCCCGAGTTGCGCATGGACTGCCCGGATAATGTAAAATTCGACCTGGTTCGAGAATTGACCGAACTTTACCGTGCAAAGTACCCGATCATTGACACGGACGGCGTCAGGGCAACATTCAACGGCGGGTGGGGGTTGGTGAGGCCTTCGAACACCCAGCCGATCCTTGTTCTAAGATTCGAAGCAGACACCCCGGAGGCGTTGGATAGGATACAGGGTATTGTGATGGAAGATTTGGAAAGGATAAAGAAGCGGTTCTAGTTTTCAGGTTAAGAAATTGCACGTCAAGAACAACCTGGAAACTAGAACCTAGAACAATTATGATAGACATCCCTCGCCATATCCTGCGGCCCGCCCGGTATATCGGTTGTGAGCCGAACCATATAACAAAGGACCCGAAAGAGGTCAAGGTACGTTTTGCCCTGTGTTATCCGGATATATACGAGATAGCCATGTCTTATTACGGCCTGTTTCTCCTCTATGAGATCTCGAACAGGATCGACGGGGTGTGGTGTGAAAGATGCTTCGCTCCCTGGGCCGATATGGAAGAGCATCTGAGGCGATCAGGGAAACCTTTGACCACCCTTGAATCAAAAACACCCCTTTCAGCAATGGACCTTATCGGCTTTTCGGTGACGTACGAGCTTAACGTTACCAACGTGTTGAACATGCTTTCTCTTGGCGGGGTAAAGATACGTTCGGACGAACGAGAGGGAAACGACCCGATCGTCATCGGCGGCGGGCCACTCATGCTCAACCCGAAACCGTATGGACGCTTTTTCGACATAATTGTGACCGGTGAAGGAGACGAAGCGATCGTATCGATACTCACGATGTACCGGGACATGGCCGGCGAAAGACGCGACAGGGTCATAGGCGAATTATCCAAATTGGACGGTGTTTATTCTGCTCATTCGCGGACGGTAAAAAGGCTGTTCATCAAAGACCTTGACCGGGCATTTCACCCGGTCCGGCCCCCGATACCCACCGTTGACAGCGTTCATAACAGACTGAACGTCGAAATATCACGCGGCTGCGGCAATGGCTGCAGGTTTTGTCTGGCCGGGTTCGGATACCGGCCGTATCGTGAGCGCTCATTCGACGCCGTCAAGGCGGTTATCGATGAAGGATTGCATAATACCGGGTATGAAGAGATATCGCTTTTGTCATTAAGCTCGGGAGATTACCGGTATCTTTTCGATGTGATCGACTATGCGAGAAAGGAATACAATGGTCTGTCGGTCAGCCTCCCATCGCTCAAGATCGGCAGTATCGGGGAAGATGAGATAGCGGCGATGGGCCAGATGGCGCGCACCGGTTTTACATTTGCGCTTGAGGCGCCTGCAGCGCATCTTCGCCGGCGCCTCAACAAGGATATCGATGTCGAAAACCTGGTAATGCAACTGCCACAGCTCAAGGCCCTCGGATGGCGCCGCTTAAAGCTTTATGTCATGGTGGGTTTCCCGTGGGAGACCGAGGACGACTTGAGGGTGATCCGCGACGTGATAGCTCCTTTCCGGGCAGCAGGCTTCGATATAAATCTGTCGGTCTCACCCTTTACCCCGAAGCCCCACACTCCGTTCCAGTGGCTGCCGATGGATGATGAACCTGTCCTCAATGCGAAGATCATGCTGATAA
The DNA here is from genome assembly GCA_002408185.1 of Deltaproteobacteria bacterium UBA5329. Classification (GTDB taxonomy): domain Bacteria; phylum Desulfobacterota; class Syntrophorhabdia; order Syntrophorhabdales; family Syntrophorhabdaceae; genus Delta-02. The sequence goes on along the minus strand of DHQV01000059.1, from coordinate 7,078 downwards.
AGGATGCCTTGAAAAAAACGGGTGTCCGGGTCAGGTATCGTGATACCTCGGTCAGTATTGTCGAGGGAATTGTCGCAAGGGTGGACGAGAGTCTTTCACCCTTGTTCGAGTATCTCCATGACCGCAACGTTCGCCTGGAGGCATGGCGTGAGTTTTTTTCGTTCGATCCATACCGTGACTGGTTTGAGAAGAATTCGATCGATATGAAAGCATATACCGGTGCCCTTGACCCGCATGGTGCATTGGCCTGGGATGTTGTCGATATGGGCTTCGATACACAGTTTCTCCGGGACGAGCTTGCAAAGGCCGAATCCGGCGACATGACTGCCGATTGTTTGAACGGATGTGCGGGGTGCGGCCTTTCATGCGGCAAGACCGATGGCCTGGCACCCGCCAGGGCGGCAGGGGTCAAAACGGGTGCAGCCGCCCGTGATACCGGCCAGGCTGCCAACAGCCTTGCACCCGCAAAAAAGATCACGTTTCGTTACGGCAAATACGGGGACGCGCGGTATATCGGGCACCTTGACACGATGAGTATTCTTGTCAGGGCTATGAAAGCCTCCGGGATACCCATCAGGACAAAGGGAAAATACCACCCGCTGCCAAAGATAGCCCTGACGGATGCTCTTCCGGTCGGGATCGAAAGCTTCTATGAATTTATTGAGATAGAAACAGATCCCGGTGTACGGATAGATAGCTCGAGGGTAAACGACATCAATCGAATGCTCTCGTCGGGTATAAAAATGTATGATTTTATTGAAGGTTCCTTAAAAGATGTGGTAAAAGATTATCTGTTCATATTAATTGCTGCTGGGCCGCAGGAAGGTGATATCACCCTGTGGAAACAAGCGGGGGATAGATATTATTATGTGTGGCGCGGAAAGGGTGTTAAGCAACTCTGGAATCGGGGAACTTTTTCCCGGATCATCAAAATAGAATCGAGACAAAGATGGCATCTGAACTCGTCATAAATGTTACATACAGCGAAACGAGAATCGCCTTCCTTGAGAACGGTACTCTTGTGGAGTTCTTTATCGAGAAGAAGAACGACCGGAGCATGGTCGGCAGCATTTATAAAGGGAAAGTAGTGCGGATAGTTCCCGGAATGGATGCGGCATTTATTGATATAGGGCTCGAAAAATCCGCATTTCTCTATGTCGGCGATATTGTCCTCGACGGGATGATGTATGAGGAATTCGATAGTTCGGACTTTCATTTTGAGGCGGGGGAACGCATCGAGGGTGTTCTCGAGGATGGCCAGGAGCTTATCGTCCAGGTGTCCCGTGAACCCATCGGACAGAAGGGCACACGTGTCACGTCGAAGATCACCCTACCCGGAAGGCTTCTCGTTCTCATGCCCGGCACGGACCATATAGGTGTTTCGCGGAAGATCGAGGATGAAGAAGAGAGAAAACGCCTCGCCATGGTAATGAAGGACATATGTCCGAAAGGCTACGGGCTTATTGGCAGAACGGCATCTGAAGGCAAGAGCCGGGAGGAGCTTTCGACTGATCTCAATTTCTTGAGGCGCATATGGGAGAGCATCCAGGAAAAGGCAAAGGGGTCGCGGGCCCCCGCTATCCTTCACCAGGAGCTTGGGATCATTTTCAGGGTCATCAGGGACCTTCATTCACATAATCTCAAAAAGGTCATCGTCGATGATGAGTTCATTTATAAAAGGCTCGAACAATTCTTGAAGGAATACCTGCCCGAGGAGGGGTGTGAGGTTGTCCGTTTTGATGAGAAGGACCCGATCTTTGAGGTCTACGGCATCGAAATGGAAGTGGCGAAACTCCTGCAGAGAAAGATATGGCTCAAATCCGGAGGTTATATCGTTCTCGATTATACCGAGGCACTCACGGTGATCGATGTCAATACCGGTCGGTACCTGGGCAAGAAAGACCTTGAAGATACGATCTTGAGGACCAATCTTGAAGCTGTGAAAGAGATCGCATACCAGACACGCCTTCGCAACATCGGCGGGATCATTATCGTCGACTTTATCGATATGGAACGCAAAGAATCGCGTGAAACTGTCTTCCAGTCGTTGATGGACACACTGAAAAAGGACAGGATCAAGACATTTGTATATCCTATTAGCGAACTGGGGCTCGTTCAGCTCACACGGAAACGCACGCGTCATAACGTTGTTAACCTGCTCACCGAAACATGCCCGAATTGCGAAGGTTCAGGTTATATGAAATCGCGTCATACCGTGTGCTACGAGGTGCTCAGGGATCTTCGGACCGCATGCAGGAAGGGAGAGGGCAGGATATTCAATATCTATCTCTCAGCGGACGTTGCCAATCTCCTGTACGAAGAGGAAAAGACCTCCCTTGAGCAGATAGAATCGACATACGGGACAAAGGTAAATCTTATTGCCAACCCCGATTTTACGATCGATAAGTTCCAGATCGAAGGAATACTGTAAGGGCCATGAAGACTCGGCTCGCATCTCCCGCGAAGGTTAATCTGTACTTAAAGGTCCTGTCCCGGCGGCCGGACGGTTATCATAACTTGCAGAGCCTCGTTGACATCATTTCCCTGGCAGATATTATTCACATTGAAGACATCCCCGGAAATGATATCGTCCTCGATGACGACAAGGGCATCCTCCCTAAGGGAAATGGCAATACTGTTTTTCGTGCGGTGCAAATGTTGAAGGAATCTGCACGTTTAGAGCGCGGCGTCCGTATTTTTATAGAGAAGAGGATCCCCATCGGCGCCGGGCTCGGCGGTCCAAGCAGCAATGCTGCCATCGTATTGAAGGAATTGAACACGCGCTGGGGCATTGGTCTTGGTGCGAAGGAATTGAATGCAATAGGAAGCCGGATAGGGGCCGACGTACCTCTCTTTCTCAACGGAACGTCGTGCGTTATGGAAGGAACAGGCGATATTATCAGTCAGGTGGAATTACCGTGCCTGTGGTATGTTATTGTTTATCCTGATGTCAGTATATCGACAAAAGCGGTCTATGAAGGCTTGAGAATCGTGTTGACAAAGGAGCGCAATGATATTAAATTGATGGGGAATTTCAGCAATCCTCGTGAAATCGCGGGCATTCTTGAAAACGACCTTGAAAGGGTCGCGGTCAAGATCTGTCCACAGATCGAGATCATCAAGGATGCTCTGGAAGGCACCACGGCCCTAGGTTCGCTGATGAGCGGGAGCGGTTCATCAGTTTTCGCTATTTTCGATAGTGAGGAAGATGCATATCGGGCGTCATTGTCGGCAATAAACGAGATGGGAACTGTTTTCGTTGCACATAGCGTACAGGGAGGGGCACACTAATGCAGATCACTGATGTCAGGACCTTCCCCGTCGACGAAAAACGGGTGAAGGCGTATGCGTCAATTGTTTTCGATTACTGCTTTATTGCGCGGGACGTCAAGATAATTCAAGGTGATAATAAATGTTTTGTCGCCATGCCGAGCAAGAGGATGAAGGATGGGTCTTTTCGGAGTACGGTCCACCCCTTGAGCAATATCACCCGGCAGATAATAGAAGAAGGTGTACTCGGGGCTTACAATCTGGGAGTGGGTAGTCCGCAAACGTGAGATTATTGGGGTGTCGTCAAGCGGTAAGACACAGGCCTTTGGAGCCTGCATTCGGAGGTTCGAATCCTCCCACCCCAGCATAAATTTTCAGGAAGGTGTCGATTGAATAAACTTAGAATATTGACTGGCAATGCAAACCCGGAATTGGCATACAAGATAGGAGAGTATCTCGGGATCGATCTTCTGAAGGCGGGAGTGACTCAATTCAGTGATGGGGAGATACAGATTTCGATTGACGAAAGTGTCCGGGGAATGGACATGTTTGTCGTACAATCGACGTGCCCCCCCGTCAATCATAACCTGATGGAGTTGCTTATCATGATCGATGCCCTGAAGAGGGCGTCTGCCGGAAGAATAACGGTCGTTATGCCGTATTACGGTTATGCTAGGCAGGACCGCAAGGTCATTCCCCGGACATCGATTTCAGCGCGGCTTGTCGCCAATCTTGTAACTGTAGCCGGTGCATCAAGGATACTTGCAATGGATCTCCATGCCGGACAGATCCAGGGTTTTTTCGATATTCCGGTGGACCATCTTTACGCTCTTCCCGTCCAATTAGAATACATCAAAAAGATCGCGGGTGATGTCGTCGTTGTTTCCCCCGATGCGGGCGGTGTGGAGCGCGCCAGAGAATTAGGGAAAAGGATCAACGCCACCATCGCGATCATAGACAAGAGAAGGGAAAAGGCTAATGAATCAAAGGTGATGCATGTCATAGGCGAGGTCAGGGGCCGGACTGCCATATTGCTCGACGATATGATAGATACGGGCGGTACGATCGTTCAGGCCGCCAAGGCAATTGTTGAAGACGGGGCTAAAATGGTGTATGCGTGCTGCACGCATCCTGTGCTTTCAGGCAAGGCTATCGAGCGCCTCAATGAATCGCCGTTTGAGGAAGTGATAGTGACCAATACCATCCCGCTGTCGGAAGAGGCAAAGAAATTGCAAAAGATAAAGGTCCTGGATGTGTCGCCCATACTCGGTGAGGCAATCAAACGTATACACAGTGACGCATCCGTAAGTTCGTTGTTTATATAGTTGGGAGGAACAGCATGGAACAGGTTTTGATCAAGGCAGACAGAAGAAATTCGACAGGAAAGGGTGTCGCACGCAAGTTCAGGGCGGCAGGACGGATACCGGCAGTTCTTTACGGGACAAATGTCGAGCCGGTTGCAATAACGATCTCGGCACGCGATTGGGACTATATCACACGCCGAATCAAAAGAAATGTCATTTTCGATATGGAGATCCGGGAAGGTGACACGATAGATAAAAGGCCCGTAATGGTCAAGGAAATTCAGCGGGATGGCCTCGGAACAAACATCATGCATATTGACTTTTTCCAGGTTTCTATGGAGCGGACCATCGAAGTCGAAGTTCCTATCCATCTTACGGGAAAAGCCAAAGGCGAGGTCCTTGGAGGTATCGTTGACGTCCATTTGAGATCGATAAGGGTGGAGTGCCTCCCCAGGCAGATCCCGGAAGAGATAACGCTTGACGTTTCAGAGCTCGATATCGGTGATTCAATTCACGTCAGCGATATTTCTCTGCCGGGCGTGAAGTTGGTGGAGCATGGCGAGATAGCCATTCTCAGCATCATACCGCCGACAGTGGAAGAGAGGAGAGGCGCTGAAGAGGCACCGGAGGCCGCTGCCGCAGAAGAGAAAGAGGAGTAATATCTAATTGCATTTATTGTGCGGGCTTGGCAATAAAGGCTCGGAATATACGTTTACACGGCATAACATCGGCTATCTCGTGATAGACCGTTTTTCGGAACGTTTCAACATACCGATCAAGAAGAAGGACTCAGGTTGCAGGATCGGGTCAAAAAATGACCTGATCCTTGCAAAACCCGATACATACATGAACCTGTCCGGCAGCCCGGTCGCCAAGCTGGTCCATAAATTGTCCGTTCCGCCGGACTCGATCATCGTAATACATGATGATCTTGACATGGATTTTGGCAAGTTGAGGATACGCCTGGGGGGCCGGGACGGGGGGCATAAAGGTGTCCGTTCCATAATCGAAAGTTTGGGTACCCAGGATTTTTATCGTCTCAAGATAGGCATCGGGCGAAACCCTGCAATAACGGCAGAGGAATACGTTCTTTCGCGCTTCGAGTACGAAAAGCAGCGTGAGCTTGCAGAGATCATCGATATAGCATGTGAAGCCTTGGATGTTTTTGTATCCGAGGGCGGCTCGAAGGCTATGAGCATTTACAATAAACGCGGTCCGGAGTGATTGCCACGCCATGAGTTTCTCATGTGGTTTTATAGGTCTTCCCAATTCAGGTAAATCAACTATCTTCAATGCACTGACATCCCTTGCCGTTCCATGCCAGCCATATCCCTTTTGTACCATCGACCCCAATGTCGGCGTAGTCCCCGTTCCGGATCGCAGGCTGTTTCGCCTGGCGGAGTTGCTTCAGCCTGAAAAGGTTGTCGAAACCACGATCCAGTTTGTCGATATTGCCGGTCTCATTAAAGATGCCCATAAGGGTGAAGGGCTCGGCAATCGGTTTCTCGCCCACATCAGGAATGTGGACGCAATAGCTCACGTGATCCGGGCCTTCAATGCAGGACAGGTCCCACACGTCTACGAGGATATCGACCCCGCCAGGGATATGGATATCGTTGAGACCGAGATAATCATCTCTGACCTCGAGATCGTTGAAGACCGGATAAAGAAGATCGAACGCCTTGCAAAGATATCCAAAGACAAGGGCGAAACGGAGATGGAACTTCTGCTTAGGGTAAAGCGATACCTCGACACCGGCCGTTTCGTAGCCATGGAGGATTTCGATGAAACCGAACGGCACGTCGTCCGGGGTTTTGACCTGATAGCGACAAAACCGCTCTTTTACATTGCCAATGTTGATGAAGACACCCTTGCCGATATACCCCTTCCGAAGATCGAAGATGCGGCGAAACAGCGCAACAGGCAGGTTGTTTACATATGTGGCAAGCTCGAGCAGGACCTGAGCGTTCTTCCTGAAGAGGAAAGGTCGTCCTACATGGAATTGTATGGAATGAAGGAATTCTCGATCGAAAAGATAATCCACGTAGGTTACCGCATTCTGGACCTCATCACGTTTTATACGGTCGTCGGAAAGGTCATGAGGGCTTGGACGATCCCGCGCGGAACACCATGCATCAAGGCGGCCGGTAAGATCCACACCGACATGGAGAAGGGGTTCATACGGGCAGAGGTCATAAACATTGATGACTTCATCGCCTGCGGAAGTGAACACGCTGCACGGGAAAGGGGACTCCTTCGGCTGGAGGGCAAAGAATACATCGTGCAGGACGGGGACATTCTCCACATCCGTTTCAATGTCTGATCCGGTCTTTTAATTTCAAACTTACAGGGAAGTGGTCGTCATCCCGGCAAGCCGGAATCACAATACGAAAGCGCGACTCCACCCCTTAGTGTATACTGAGGGAGATCTTCGCCAAAAGACAAGGAGCCGCATCCTTTCCACCCTCAATAAATGCGGGTGGACGTTGGGCGAGTTTAGCGGC
>DHQV01000010.1:51460-56020 GCA_002408185.1 Deltaproteobacteria bacterium UBA5329 | reverse complement strand
GAAACACTGGGCCCCGGCCTTCGTCGGGGTGGCGGAGGGGGAATTGCGACACAGTCTCCTTAAGGCCGGAATGACGACGAAATTATAACTATGACACATCCTCCAAGTCTGGGACAACTTAGGACATGGAACGTAGAACCCGGAACGGCTTCTCATATCGTTTCCACAAATTTCTTGAGGAGTGCGACGGCGCGGCCTCGGTGACTGACAGTGTTTTTTTGGTCGGTCGGTATCTCCGCGAGATATTTGCCGAGTTCTGGTGAATAAAAGACAGGGTCGTAGCCAAAGCCGCCCGATCCGTGTTTTTCAAAGCCGATGAAACCTTTCAACTCACCGTAAAAGACATAACACCGGTCTTTCTCGGGCAGGTAAAGGGCAACGTAGGCTTTAAATTTTGCCTCTCTTCCATCCCATGGTATGCCGTCAAGTTCATCCAGAAGACGCTCTGTCCGCTCGTCGTCATTCTTTCCGTACCGGGACGAATGAATGCCCGGCCTTCCATCGAGGGCGGCAACCTCGAGGCCCGAATCGTCCGCTAGGGCAGGCATACGAAAGTGCTCGCCGACCTTCCGGGCCTTTTTCATAGCGTTCCCGGCATAAGAGGTGCTATCTTCGGCAACATCTATCTTCTCGGGAAAATCGAGGAGGGAATAAATTTCTTCAAAGTGATCGTCCAGAAGACGTTTCAGTTCAACAAACTTACCCCTGCTTGTTGTTGCTATGATCAGGTTTTTCATGCCGGGAACAGGGGCCCGAGGGCTGCTTTCTGCAGCCGCGTGATCTCGAGAATACCCTTTAAGGCGTACTGGTACATAATGTCGAACTGCTCCTTGGTGAATGGTTTCCGTTCCGCTGTGCCCTGGACCTCGATGAGCTGCCCCTTTCCGGTCATAATAAAATTCATGTCAACTTCGGCCTTAGAATCTTCTTCATATGACAGGTCAAGGGCTATCTGGCCGTTCACAATGCCAACGCTTATGGCGGCCACACTGTCCCTGAGCGGGATCTTGTCGATGACGCCACGCCTCTTCATGCCCCACAGGGCTTCGACGAGGGCCACGTATCCCCCGGTAATGCTTGCCGTTCGTGTGCCGCCGTCTGCTTGGATCACGTCGCAGTCGACCCAGATCGTACGTTCACCGATAATGTCGAGATTGACTATAGCGCGCAGCGCCCTGCCGATCAGACGCTGAATTTCGTGGGTTCGGCCGCCTACGCGCCCTGAGACGGATTCCCTCATGGACCTCGAGTGCGTGGCCCTGGGGAGCATTGAATATTCGGCTGTGAGCCAGCCTTTGCCGCTGTTCTTCAAGAACAGCGGGACTTTCTCTTCGACACTCACACCGCATATAACCTTCGTGGCGCCCATTTCCACGAGCACCGAGCCCTCAGGGTATAGCAGAAAACTCTTTTCAATCCTCAGTTGCCGGATTTCGTCGTCCGCCCTTGAATTCTCTCTCATCTTTACTCCCTCTTTTCGTAAAATTCAGCACACCGTCATATAGTTTATCAAAGGCTTCCGCAGATCCGTCCTTCGTGACGTTGAGCCTTACGAATACCGCCGGCATGTCTATACCCAGGAACATAAATAGTGGCGCAGATTTCACCTTTCTCTGGAAGTGCGCAGCGATAGATGATCCAAGCTCCTCCGACCGGGTCGCATGGGCCCCGGGTACCTCATCTGCATTCATTATCAGATCACCGGGCTTTTTTGCATCGCTCATCGCGACAAATACGTCGGATCGGTCCGATGTGACGATCTCGAGAACGAGCATGAAACGCGCCTTTTCCCTGTTTATCTTGTTTGCTGTCTCGATCTGTTTCTCGATAGATCGGGGCGCATCATATGTGCCGATGCTGAATCCTTTCCCTGTGAAATATTTTTTGGCATCATTCCACATGGTGTCGTCGGTTTGACCGGCCCGACACAGGACAATGCGGTCGGCCGCAAAGATACAAACCGGTGATAGCAGGGAAAACAGGATGCTGACAATCAAAAGGGTCCTGCGCAAAGGTCGCTCAACCTTTTTTTTCAAGGATATATCGTTCCAGGCTGACCGCCGCGACAGCGCCGTCACCCACCGCGGTAGAGATCTGGCGAAGGGATTTCTTTCGAACGTCACCCGCCGCATAGAGGCCCGGTGTTCTAGTTGCGCATCTGTCGTCCGTAATGATATAGCCTGGCGGATCACGCTCCACGTATTCCGCGATGAAGTTCGTATTTGGCTGAAAACCGACGTAAAAGAATACCCCACTCACGGCGACCTCACTAAGCTGGCCTGTGCCGGTATCTTCAACAATAAGGCCTTCGACCTGCGCGGTCCCGACGATCTCGACGGGGCGCGAGTTCCAGAGAAACTCCACCCTGGGGTTCTTAAACGCCCTCTCCTGAAGAATCTTCTGGGCCCTTAGCGAATCGCGGCGATGGACCACGTAGACCTTTTTAACGATATTCGCGAGAGATAATGCCTCTTCTATCGCCGAATCGCCCCCACCGATGACCGCGACCTCGAGATCTCTAAAGAACATTCCGTCACATGTGGCGCAGTATGACACGCCGCGCCCCGTGAGTTCATCTTCGCCGGGGATGCCCATCTTGACGGGTTCCGATCCCGTCGCAACTATGAGACCATCGGCAGTTATCTCGCCGTTATTTATCCGAACTATAAACCGGCCTTCTGCGTGTTCTACACTCTGCACCTCGCTGAATTCCCTTATGGGAAGGCCGAATGCCTCCGCCTGTGCTGCAAACCGTTCCATCAATTCCCTGCCTGAAATACCCTCAGGGAAACCGGGATAATTTTCAATGCGCTCCGTATTCAAGGGCGTACCGCCGGGAAGTAACTTTTCGCAAAGCAATGTGCCGATGCCTGCACGCATGAGATAAAGACCGGCAGTGAGCCCCGCCGGACCTGCGCCTACAATAATTGCTTCATACTGTTCAGCCAATAAAAACTCCTGATAACACGAAGGTTTTTTTCAAACGGGTACTATCCCGATACCTCTCATTGTAAGGAATTCATGGTCAATATTCAATGCAATTTTCTCCTTCCGGTGCACTCCACAACGCAATTCCTGCACATCAGGGCCGCGTTATGCGTTTCAAAGAAACGCCGGGGATGCCGATGGTAAAGGTATTCCCACTGCATGACCACGATGATCGATACAGCTATGACAGACCATGTCCAGAATGACGGGATAAAGATAAGGGGCGAGAAAGCCATAATATAGCCCCAGTTGTTTATCCGGCACGTACTGCAGCATTTGCTTTTCGAAAGCCACTTAAAAGGACAGAACACACTTACGCAGAACTGGTCCATAAAGACGAAGAACAGGACCGTGATATAGATCCATGTGTCGTTGAATATGCCTACCATGCGCCATAGTGCCATGTCCGCAAGCAAAAGAAACCAGTAAAACGCAGATTTCAGCGCTCCGCGGTCGACCTTTTCCTTTAAGCGGCGCATTTGCTCGTCACGCTTTTCCGTGATGTCATTCGCCTGATCGTAGAACCGTCCGAAGATCTTGCGCGATGATATCTTCTTCTGGTATCGGGGGAGCATTCGCTTGATCATGATAAATACCGCAATTCCCCACAGCACATGATACATCCTGACGGGGCCTGTTCCCGGGAATGTAAAAAACGAAGCGAGGATATACGGCCGGAATATACCGACAAGCCCGACGAAGATCAGGACACCGGTCTTGATCCAGAATTCTTTTTTGCCCGGCATACCTTTTGTCCTATCCGGCCCGTTCATGGGGCTCCTCGGTCGGGGAATCCCTGTTTATGATCATAAAACTGCTTCATTGCAGGGGTCTGCTGTTTCGATTGAACAGAGATCATGCTGCGCAAGGATACCTAAAGGCGGCCGGAAATGTCAAGGACAAGCCATCACCCCAAATCCACCACCCAATCCCTGCACGCCACCTCTTTTGGTCCCCGGCTCCGGGTTTGAGCCAAACCCCCTCTTTTTTGGTATCAAAAAAGGTTCATGTGATCTCTATCGTCTAAGGAGACATGTTTTACGGCCTTCCTGATGGGTTTTTTGTACACACCTCTCCCTCCGGGGTGTTCCTGTCTCTCACGGATTATCTGCAAACTTCCTCATGGTTTATCCCGACGGAGCGAGCCTCGGGATCCTCTGTTGCGCCTCGACGAGAAGACCAAGGGAGGGATGGTCTTTCACGATCCTGATAACGAGGCACCGGGCATGGTCGATTATCCGCCCGGGGAGATTGACGAGGTGGAATCGGATCGCCTTCATTCTTTTGGACACCCATGATCCCTGAAGAGCAAGCTTCTTCATAGCCATGTTGAGGTTGAAGGCGATGACATTTATCCGCCACCAGAGCGTTACAGAACCATACGGGAGGGCCTCGACAAGCACCGCATGGCAAGCTCCGTCTATATACAAGTGGAAACGCCAGCTATCCGCCGGCATCAACGCGAGCCTTAAGAACACGAAGCCGGTAAAGTCACCTTGCCTCAAAAAGCCCGAGGAAGAAGAACGGAAGAAAGCTCAAGGAGGTCATGCTCCGGCAGTCTTCGACGATCAC
>DHQV01000010.1:31809-51259 GCA_002408185.1 Deltaproteobacteria bacterium UBA5329 | reverse complement strand
AGAAGAAAAACAGGAAACCGATAACCGTTATCCCCTCGGGCAGATCGGTATAAAGCGTTCGACCTGCCATTCCTGGCTCAAACCACAGAAGGGGAAGAAAAAGACGGACCCTTCCGGATGGGCCATGCTCACTCCGGAAGAGAAAAAGGCCATTGAAGACGTGAAAGAGGAGCACCCCCTGATGCGCCAGCGGGAGGGAGAAGCCCCCGACTACGTGCGCTCAAGGATCCGCAGAAGCCATCGTCGGCCTGGAGGTCGATACAGTCCCCTCCGGCGAGGGCAAGGAGCACGAGGGAGAGGACCATCTGGGAGTCCCGTCCATCCCTGGGAGGGACGAAGGGAGAGGTGGCGCGCGACGCTTTGAGGGAAACCCGACGCGTGGGCGAGGTCGAGATAGAGGGGGAGGCCAGCCAGTGACGTCATGTTCGCCGGTTTCTTCTCTTCTTCGTACTTATAAGGGAGGATGCCTTGCGCCATACTGTGTTCACCATCGTTGGTGATGGGATTTTGCGTCGCGACTTAATTCTATCATCCCTTTTCATCAGGGCCAACGGGGTTTTTCATTTATTTAGGTGAGGGATCACCCACGACATTCCGAACAATGACGGGTTTCGGTTGCAGATGTTCGACCCGCAGGATGAGTTTCTCGCAAACGTCCATATCCTTTGCCGGGCTGAAAGCGTTCCGCTTGTATTTACCGACCATAACGAGAGTTCCGGCAGATATGTACCGGACCGTGACCGCTGGAACGGAGGCGTGGTGCCGGGCAGGCATCGTGGCAATGATCGCCTTCCATAACGCCGTGGAGGGAGCGCCCCAGCACTCCCTCCGCTAGGATGACGGATTTATCGTCTTCGCCCGCGGCGACCGGGGTATCGTCGCCATCAATAAGTGCGCCGAGTAGCAGCACCCGCTCATCTGGACTCATGGGCTTCGCCATGGCCAGTTCCGGTGCTTGACCCACGGCTACGACACGCACGTTGAAGGGAACCACTTTGAATTCGTCATCCCGCCCCGCCAGGCACAGATACGGCTGTGTCGGGAAGAATGAAAATACGGCCTGACTCACGTCTGTCAGCGGTGTCAATTCAACGAACGCGTACAGCGGGATGAGCGGCACCTTGTTGGATTCCTTGATATTGTATATCACAGCGTTCAAGATCGTGTGTCGCATAATATCTTGGTGTTTATATTTATCCTGCAACGTTTTGGGTATTTATTCTATACCGTTTCAGATGAATAGCGATCGTTTATCAGGGTTTCCCCGATTGTTGGGTTACTATTCCAAGATATACACTAAGCACAGTTAAAAAATAAGATAAGACTTCTCGGTTGTAATGCCGGAGTCGAATTTACCCTTTATTGTCAGGCCATATCAAATGGCCTGTAGAGCGGAACTCCCTGAGATATTTAAATCTGCGAAGAATAAGGCAGAAATTAGATCTTTAGTTTTTTGGAATTCAGTTTTACGGAGATGGTAATGGCATTCCCTCTTGCAATCGGTGTTTTTTTCGTGGCCTATGCTTTGATCTGTTTCGAAACCTTTCATAAAACGATCATTGCCCTCGTGGGAGCAGGCATACTATTATCGGTCGGGGTACTTACCCAGGCCGATGCGTTTAACTCGGAAGAATTTGGTGTCGATTGGAACGTTGTTTTTCTCTTGATCTCAATGATGATCATCGTGAACGTTATGAAGCCCACGGGTTTTTTCGAATACCTTGCCATTAAAAGCGCGAAGCTGGTAAAAGGCAGCCCTTATGGGGTCATGTCCATTTTTGCCATCGTCACAGCGGTTGTCAGCGCAGTTATGGACAATGTCACGACAGTCCTCCTGATAACACCTATCATCCTGTTCATCTGTGACGAACTGGAGGTAAATGCCATACCGTATCTCATTTCTGCATGTCTGGCATCCAATATCGGGGGGGCGGCCACGCTCATCGGCGATCCGCCCAATATCATGATCGCATCCAAGGCCAACTTCAGCTTCATGGATTTCATTATCCATCTTGGCCCTGCAGTCCTGGTTATCATGTTTGTCTACGTTATTATGCTCAAGATCATATTCAGGAAAGACCTGAGCACGAGCAGCGAAGCCCGGGAAAGGATCATGCAGCTTGACGAGACCAGTGTTATAAAGAAGCCATCTACCATAATTAAATGCCTTATCGTCCTGGGATGTGTGATCGGAGGTTTCGTTTTCCACGGCGTACTGCACCTGCAGCCCGCCACAATCGCCCTCTTTGGCGCAGGGGTACTGCTTCTTATCGTAAAGGTAGAAGACCTGCACCCCATTCTGGCTGAAGTGGAATGGAGTTCGATCTTCTTTTTTATCGGCCTTTTCATTATTGTCGGCGCCGTGGTCAAGGTAGGCTTCATACAAATTATGGCGAATATGGTAGTGAAGGCAACGGGGAATGATATGCTAATGGCAAGCACGGTAATTCTCTGGTTCTCTGCTGTCGCGTCTGCTATAATCGACAACATACCATACGTGGCTACCATGAATCCGCTCATTATAAATATGGGGAAGCAACTCTGGCCGCAGATGTCCTCGGATATCATAAACTACGGCCAGCTTATGCCGGTCTGGTGGGCTTTGGCATTCGGGGCCTGCCTCGGAGGCAACGGTACCGCTATCGGGGCCTCGGCCAATGTGATAGTGGTGGGCATGGCGGAAAAGGCAGGTAAAAAGATAAGCTTCACCAAATTTATGATATATGCCTTCCCCTTTTGGCTAATGTCCCTGGTAATCTCGAACATTTACATTTGGTTTCGTTACTTTCTGTTGAAATGATACCGAAGCGCGTCCTTAAAAAAGATGGGGGGAGAGCCGTATGGCTATATTAACGCTTTCGCGAAAATTGGGAAGCGGATCCCAAGAGATTGGGCTCGCTGTGTCGAAAGCCCTGCGTTACAAGTATGTAAATCATTTTGAAATCGTCGATAAAATGAAGACTATCGGCCAGACGTGGGCGGAATCAGGGGAGAAATTCAACGAGGGTCCCCTTCCGAAACTTCTCGACCGCCGTGATTCGTCGTTCGTCGGGTACGTAGCCTTGGCACAGTGGATCGTTCTTGCTTCTGCAGCTAAGGATAAAGCGGTTATCAACAGTCGCGGATCGAACATCCTGTTAAAGGGCATCCCCTATGCATTCCGGGTCAGGGTTACGGCGCCTGTAGAAAAACGGGTGGAAAGGGTGATGGCCAGAGAAAGCGTTAGCCGCGACGTTGCTGAAATGCTGGTAAATAGGGCGGACCAGGAGATGGCCCGCTCGATCCGCTATATCTATGGAAAAGACTGGAATGATCCAGCAGAATATGACGCTTTCGTGGATACGGGAGCGACTACCATCGACCAGATTGTCGACAACCTCACGAAAGAACTTATCCGGAGAGACAATATTCGTACTAAAGATATGCGAAAAATGCTGGCTTTACGGGTCAAGGCTCATGAAATACGGGCCCATGTACTTACCGACCCAAAACTGTACATGCCCATCATTGAGGTCAGGCCCGAAGGGTGGGGACTCGTCCTCAGGGGTGTCGCGGACAGTGCGATAGTAGCCGAACGAGTTGAAGATATGGCGCAAAGGCTGGCGGGAAGAATACCATTGAAAATTCGAATCCATAGCCGCAGGTAAACAATAAGCCTGCATCGGCCGATGCATGGACCGTTTATCGATAAAAATTAATACTAGGGGGTTATAATGTCGGTTTATGTCGTCAATGAAATCGTAGGTACGAGCGAAAAATCGTGGGAGGACGCAGCCAGACAGGCCATAGAAACCGCTGCAAAGAGTGTCAGAGACATCCGTGTTGCCGAAGTCGTCAAGCAGGATGTTACGATAGAACATGGAGAGATCGAGTTGTACAGGGTGCGGCTTAATTTTTCGTTCAAGTATATTCCGGAAAATTAATTTTATGGCCGATGGCGGCTGAAAAGCCGACCGACCCTTCGCACCTTGGGGTCTCGCAGGGGCTCAATGTCTTATGATGATGGAGTCGGCGGCAATGAAAAGCAGCAAATATCATGAAGGAGTAACGGGGATGATTCGGGTAGATAGGCCAACAGCTATCGGGAAACGGGCGTTTTTCCGGGTGGACGGTGAAACCGGCCTCGTAATGTTATTGGATCAAAATATGGGCGGTGACACAGGTAGCAGATCATATTACTGTTTTTCTGTAAAAATAGCCGAACTGGCAAGCGCCTATCTCTCGACAAAATGCAGGAAAAAACGCGAAGATGAAATGACCGGCGAACAAAGGGAATATTTTCGCTCCTGCCGCAGCGGCGCACTGGGAGAGCTGTTCCAATACTTGATCAGCTACATGGATGAAGGTGATGTATCGTCCCTTACCGCTGAACTGAAACTGATTGGGATCAAGGTCGAAAAATTTGCCGAGAGGCATGCGCACCTTTTTTCAGGGGAAGACATACTGGTAATAAGGAAGCAAAATCTGAAATAGATACGAGCAAGGGTTCGAGCGGAGCGTAATTCCGGTCGTCGCCGCACCGGGCAGGGAAGCACGGCGCGGGCAGTTAACGAGTCTTAAACTTCTCATCGCAACACACGGCGGATGCATATCCAATAATTGTTCCTGTGAAACCCGGGTTTCCAGGGACTGCAAGCTGATCGGGTCAATAAACGTTATCTTTGAGCTCTGTGGACATATTATCAGAATTAACGCGATGTATCAGTCATCGATAATATATGGGAAAGTGGAGCGGGCAACGGGGCTCGAACCCGCGGCATCAAGCTTGGGAAGCTTGCACTCTACCAACTGAGTTATGCCCGCCTGAACAACAGTGTAAATGATATGGTTTCAAGTTTCAAGTTTCAAGCTGAAAAATTCACCGAAATAATTTCTTTTGTCTGAGACGCTTTTAGCTCTTTCTGTTGTACCCGAACCGCTCTTCAAAGACAGGCGCAACCAGGTTGTCGACCGGGGCATGATCGTCCCGGATCACTATCGCATCTTTCCGGTTGATGAACTCATCCATAAGTTCATCCGGCACAACAGCGGACGTTGCACGCCGGCCGAGTGTTTCCTTCAAGAACGTCTGAAAACTTCCAATATCGAAGCCGCCGTTTCCAGCAATGACAATAAAAGTGCTTATCCGGACCTTTCTGAAATTCGGGGTAACGGAGATGAGATAGACATTTTTCTGCCCGAATACCTCGCGCAAGGTCTTGATATACGACGGGAGAAAAAGCCCCCGCTGGAAATTGTCGATTATGTTCGACATGAGTATGGCCCCGGGATTCATCGTATCCTTGATCTGCTGGAGAAATTCTTTTGTCGTGAGATGGTAGGGGATCGATATATCGTTATAAGCGTCCGTAAACACGAGGTCATATTTTTCCTTGCAGTTCATAACATACCACCTGCCGTCGGTGTTGTAGCTGACGATCCGCGTGTCTTTGGGGAGCCCTAGGTGATCGTAAACGACCTTTGTTACATGCGGGTCGATCTCGACGACATCGATCTGCGCTTTAGGATACATTACCTCCATGAAGCGGGGGAAGGTATAACCTCCTCCTCCGATCGTCAGGCTCTTGAAGGACGTATCCTGGTCGAATTTCCATTTGAGCACATCTGCATAGATACGTTCGTATTCATATTCGATATGCGTAGGGTCTTTGAGGTTTACATACGAATGAATAAGGTTGTCCAGCACCATGGCCTCGAGCACTGTTTTTTTATCCGCGCTCATTGTTTTCGAAAGCTTGATCGTGTAGTAATCGCTTTCCTTGTAATAATATGTCCTTCCGCTCAAGGGAACATTGTAAAGGTATGTCTGGATGAGAAAAAGACACGGTGCGGCGATAATGATGAAAATGGCCATGCTGGCTTTTTTCCGGAAGAGCGCGCCCGAAAGTATCGACGCCAGTATCAGGATTATGCCCATGACAAGAACGATGGTCCTTGTGCCCATCCATGAGATAAGGAAGAAACCGGTCGCGAAGGTGCCGATTATAGCTCCTAGGGTGGACAGGGCGTAGATCTTCCCGATCGTGTTGCCGGCATTCTCGAGATTTTTCAGCGTAAGCCGGACCACAACCGGCGATATAGTCCCGAGGACGCAGCCCGGTATGAAAAAAATGATCGACGTGATAATGAAGATCCGCATCATAAGCGAAACGGGAAACCTGTAAGCGGCCACCGCGGTGGTGAGAGGGATGATGGTAAGGGCCGATATTCCCGAGATAAGGAGCAGCCACCCGAGCGTCTTTCGTGAAGGGAACCGGTCGACGAGCTTGCCGCCGATAAAAGCCCCTATGCTGATGCCCGCCAGGATAACACCGATGATGCTTGTCCACGTATAGATGGAAACCCCTACAAATGGGGCTAGGATGCGTCCCGCCACCATCTCGATGACAAGGCTGCAGAAGCTAGCCGTGAAAGTGATAATGTAAGCCTCGAGAAGGGTCATAGGTCGGTTCCTCCCTGAATGCGATTGGATTTCTTTATGGCTCTCGATAATGGTCTTTAACCCGGAGCATAATACTAAATAGCATCCCCTCGGTTTTGTCAAAGAAATTACGCACAAACACGGGATTATACCCGCTGCTCACCCCCGATACCATTGGATGGAATGAAGAATTGTACACGAAGCGATTTTATACTATATTATTATCATCATGAAAGTTCTCGTTGTCGAAGATGAAGTCAAAGTCTCCAATTTCATAATGCGGGGCCTTGAAGAAGAAGGGTATACCGTCGAAGTGGCGGAGGACGGCAAGAAGGGTCTCGATCTCATCACAGCGAAGAACTATGACATCATCCTTCTCGATCTCATGATACCCGAAATGGACGGATTGGAAGTGCTGAAACGTATGCGGCAGGATGAGATCGAAACCCCCGTTCTGATCATTACCGCCAAGAGTACGAAAGAGGATGTGATCAAAGGGCTCGACACAGGAAGTGATGATTACCTTACAAAGCCATTTTCCTTCGATGAGCTTTTGGCGCGGATGCGGGCGCTACTGAGGAGAAGCCGCAAGGCCGTGCCGCTGACCTTAGAGTACCAGGACATGGTCCTGAACCCGTATAACAGGAAATTGTCGGTCGGAGATAGGGGGACCGAGCTTACCGAGAAAGAATTTCTCATCATGGAATATATGATGCGTAATTATGAAAGGCCCCTGACGCGAAAAGAGATGGCCGAGTATGCTTGGCAAAGTCAGGATGACTCTTCGAACATAGTGGACGTCTATGTCAATTTTTTGAGAAAAAAGATCGAACTCCTTACGGACAGGAAATTTATTCACACGGTCCGCGGGGTGGGTTATATCCTCAAAGAAGGCAATGAAAAGCTTTAGTCTTCCCATTAAATGGAAATTGACCCTGTGGTACGGCGGGATTCTCGCATTAATACTGGTAGCTTTCTGCGGCTTTGTCTATACGTATTTTCAAAACAGCCTCCAGAAAAGCATTGATACCAAGATTAAGTCCATAGCCGAGGTCCTTTCCTCGTCAATGACGGAAACCCATGGCCAGAGCCTCTTCGGCAATTTCGAGCGCTACCTCGAAAATGCGCTCGGCAAGAAACCGAAAGGCAAGTTTATCCAGATCATCGACGCATCGGGCAAGATCGGGGCCCGGCTTAACGACCTCGAGGCCGAGGCCGTGCCGGTCAGCTTTGTGACTCTCGAAAAGGCGCTCAAGGGAGAGGTTGTCTATGAAACCATAGAAACGGCGCGCCCAAGGTTGCGCATGATCACAATGCCGATTCTCGAGAACAAGAAGGTCATCAGTATTGTCCAGGTGGGTTCCTCGCTCGAAGAATTCGAGGATACCATGAAGCGCCTTCTTATAATAATGATAGTGAGTATAATCACCGCCACGGGAGGAACGATAATCGTCGGCTACTTTATGGCGAAAAAGACTATGAGGCCGGTCGATCAGATACGAAGGGCGGCAGTAAAGATATCATCTAGCAACCTTGATGAACGCATAGAACTTAAAGGGCGAAAGGATGAACTGGGCCGTCTGGCCGATACATTCAACGCAATGATCGCCCGCTTGAAAGATTCTTTTCAGAGGGTCAACCAGTTCAGCATCGACGTGTCCCATGAACTGAAGACGCCGTTGACCATTCTGAAAGGTGAAACGGAACTGGCGTTGCGAAAGGACAGGACAAACGAAGAATATAAGAAATCCCTCGAAAGCAATCTCGAAGAGATCGATAGAATGAGCCACATCATCGATGACCTGCTCCTGCTTTCAAAAGCGGAGACCAAGGATATGCGCCTCAACCTCGACAAGGTCGACCTCAGGGACCTTCTGGCGGACGTCTGTTTGAATATGAAGATCTTCGGAGAAAACAAGGGTGTGGAAATAATAGCAAAAGAGCTTGAAGATATCCGGATAGTCGGGGACGCGCTCAAACTCCGCAGAATGATCACAAATATAGTTGAAAACGGTATTAAATACGGGCATGCTGGCGGGTATGTCGCCGTGTCGGCCTGCAAGCAGGACGGTTTCGCCTGCATAAACGTGAAAGATGACGGGCCGGGCATATCATCCGATGACATAAAATATATCTTCGACAGATTTTACCGCGCGGACAAATCGCGCAAGCGCGAGAGCGGTAGCGGTCTCGGCCTTTCGATCAGCAAATGGATCGCGGAGGCCCATCATGGAACGATCGAGGTCGAATCAACGCCTTCCACGGGGAGTCTGTTCATTATCAAATTACCTATGTCTTGATGGAGGTTATATGAAGAACAAACGACTTATAGTCACGGTTTGTATTCTGATCATTGCAGCGATCGGTTTCGCGTATGTTCGGGCACAGGTTGCTACTGACAGGCGGCCGGCACCCGAGGTCGCCCAAAATGTCAGAAACGCAGCGGCGATGACCGGGTTGCCGTCTTTTACCGGACTCGTCAACCAGGTCAAGCCGTCGATAGTCAACATCAGTACTACGGCTGTCATTAAAGGTCCGGGTGGCCAGGGTCCGTTCGTAGGCCCGAACAATCCATTCAAGGATTTTTTTGGGGATGATTTCTTCGATAAATTTTTCGGGAACGGGCCACGCCGCGAATACAAACAGCGCAGCCTCGGTTCCGGTTTCATTATCGACAGGGAAGGATACATTCTTACAAATAACCACGTTGTCGAGAAAGCTTCGACCATCAAGGTCAAGCTTTCGGACGAAAAAGAATATGATGCGAAGATCATTGGCCGTGATCCGAAGACCGATATAGCCCTGATCAAGATCGATGTGCGTCATACACTGCCTGTCGCGGTACTCGGGGATTCAGGCACTTTGCAGGTGGGTGACTGGGTTGTGGCGGTCGGCAACCCGTTTGGCCTTGAACACACGGTTACGGCCGGCATCGTCAGCGCCAAGGGAAGGATAATCGGGGCCGGCCCGTACGATGACTTTATCCAGACCGATGCGTCGATCAATCCCGGCAACAGCGGCGGGCCTCTGCTCAACCTGAAAGGAGAGGTCGTGGGTATCAATACTGCGATTGTCTCAGGCGGTCAGGGGATCGGCTTCGCGATCCCCATCAATGTCGCGCGCGACATGCTCGCGCAGCTCAAGAGCAAAGGTAAGGTGGCGCGCGGCTGGCTTGGTATAGTCATTCAGAAGATGACGCCGGAGATAGCGAAAACGTTCGGGATCTCCGAATCGGATGGCGCTCTGGTTGCTGACGTCATGGAAAATGGTCCGGCAGAAAAGGCCGGGATCAAAAGGGGCGATCTCATCATCTCATATAACGGCAAGAAGGTGAAAGACAACGATACACTGCCCCGCTTGGTTGCGGCGACCGAGATAGGCAAGAAAGCTAGGATAGTCCTTATCAGGGATAAGAAGCGCATGGAAGTCGATGTGGTCGTAGGTGAACTTCAGGATGAAGCGCTCAAGGCGAAAAAGACCGAGGTCGAAAAGGACGTCATCGGTCTTGTCGTTCAAGATATTACGGCAGAAGTGGCAAAGCATTTGAACCTCAAGGATAAACGCGGTGTTATAGTAACGGACGTTATCCCCGGGTCCCCTGCCCAGGATGCCGACATCCGCACGGGAGACGTTATCAAGGAAATAGGGAGAAGGCCGGTTCGGAGCGTTGCGGAATTCAAAGACATATTGAAGAAGTCCAATATCAAGGAAGGCCTCGTGATGCTTATCCAAAGGGAAAATACGACATTCTACGCGGTTATAAGGCAGTAGAAGACCTATCGGGGTTCTATGGCGCGGGCCCAGACAAATTATCTGTCCTGGGCCTTCCTTAGAATCCTATATTTATCCAATAATTACCTATCCTTAGCGCATAAACTTTATGAGCTAAAAGAGTTTATTCTACCAAGCATGTGTTAATCTAATTTTTTCTTTGCAAAAAAAGTTTAATCATGTATTATTGAGTCATGCCTCAATATCAATGGGAAGGGAAAACGGTTTCCGGCGAGCCGCAGAAAGGTAATACAAAGGCCGGTTCGGTCGACCAGTTGCGCGCCATTTTGAGGAAAGACGGGATCATTCTTATCGGTGCCACCGAAACTAGGGAAAAAGAGAAAAAATTTAACCCCAAGAAAAAGATAAAAAGACTCGAGATACTGCTTTTCACCCGCCAGCTTTCCACGATGATCACGTCAGGCCTGCCGCTAGTACAATCCCTTGATATTCTTGGTAACCAGATCGAGGACGCCAATTTCAAGGGCATGGTCAAGGATATAAAGGAGAGGATAGAGGGTGGCTCCCGTTTTGCCGATGCGTTGCGGGAGTATCCGCAATGTTTTGACGAGCTGTATATCAACCTTGTCGTAGCCGGTGAAGAGGGAGGCCTTCTCGACAACGTTCTTCAGAGGCTGGCCGTTTATATTGAAAAATCCGAGAAACTGAAAAAGAAGGTCAAGAGCGCAATGATCTATCCTATAGCGATCATTGTCGTAGCCCTCATCGTGGTCGTCGTTCTGCTCCTGTTCGTTATACCCGTCTTCGAAAAGATGTTCACGGAAATGGGAGCGGAACTGCCTGCTCCCACGCAGATGGTCATCAAGATGAGCCAGTTCATGCAGTCCTACTGGTACATTATGCTCGCCGCCATCGTCGGTGTGGTATTTGCTCTCAAGTATTACTACAAAACAGATGTGGGTCGTCGCAATATAGACCGCTTCTTGCTGAAGCTCCCACTGTTCGGGGTTCTTACAATCAAGGCCTCTGTAGCCCGGGTGACCCGGACGCTTGCCACCCTTCTCATGAGCGGCGTCGCGATCCTTGAAAGTATGTTGATCGTTGCGAAAGTCGCGGGCAACAAGATAGTCGAGGACGCGTTGATGGTGGCACGGTCACGGATCAGCGAGGGGCGTACGATGGCAGAGCCTCTCGAGCAGGCCGGCATTTTCCCTCCTATGGTCGTTCAGATGGTCCAGGTTGGCGAATCGACTGGTGCCCTCGACAGCATGCTTAACAAGATCGCAGATTTTTACGAAGAGGACGTCGATAACATGGTCTCGAACCTGACAGCTATGATGGAACCGATGATCATGGTCTTTCTTGGCGTAATCCTCGGCGGGTTGATCATCGCTATGTATCTCCCTATCTTCAAACTCGGTCAGGCAGTCGGATAAAATTTTCCGTTCAAAAAATTAAAAGATATCCTCTCGTCCGTTCGTGATGGCTAGCTTATCGTAACCGGGACCGGGGTTCTTCATCACGAACGCTCTGTATATAAAAATAGTCATGGCGATACGTGCACAGACAAATGAACCGCAAAAAACTTGACATAGCGTTAGATTATAGTATATATAACGGTCGTTGTAGCTATGTTGATATAACGATGGTTCATAGGGATAAACTCGTTGAGAGGAGCATCGTGGTTATAGGGGAAACGATCGATACAATCAGTGAACTGTATGGAGACTGCCTGCATAACATTACGGTGGAAAGACTGGTAATAGGGATATTCTTTACCGGTGTAAAGCTTTCGATTGGGCATGCTGGAATATCCTATACCCCCGTCCTGGAGATGCACGATGATGTCCGTCATGCGAGCCCGATATTCACAAAAAACATGCCAGCACGATTCAGAGGCATGACCGCACGGGACATCTTGTACGACCTTAGCGATACCCCAATGCACAAAACGGTGAAGATTACAGTGCTAAATGCTCTTTCTGCCTTGTTTCTTAACGAGGAAAGGTATTCTATTCTTGAAGGCATCGATGTGCTGGATTGTGTAAATTTCGACGCAATGAGCCAAATTGGAATGGTCGGTGCGTTCCCCTCTTTTCTTCAGAAATTCAAAACAGTTCATAATGTTAAACTAAGTGTCATCGAGAAAAAAAGGGAAAGTTTGACTGATGATGACGCCAAATATTTTGTGCCGGCTGATCAAGCCCCTCATGTGATCCCGTTGTGTGACATCCTCATTGTCACGGGAGCCTCTATTGCGAATGGGACCATAGATGCCCTTCTGAGCTATGCGCGGTACGATGCCCGGATAATAGTCGTTGGTCCCACAGCAAGCTTCCTGCCGGATGCCTTCTTTAGAAGAGGAGTGGATATCGTTAGCGGGGTGTCGATATTAGAACCGGATAAAACCCTTGATATGCTATCGGAGGGGATTGGTGCGTATCACCTTTTTAGAGGATGTGTAAAAAAGATCAATATACGTGAAAAAAATCACCAGACTAGAAACCCGTTGGACGAAACGGCCATGCAAATATCCCGCGAAAAGAAGGAGGTCTGCAATGGAATTTCTTCATTATGTCGTTGATTACGGGGTCATGGCAGTTCTTCTCTTAATGAGTGTTGTGGTTGTGGCCGTCGCGATCGAAAGAAAGCTCTTTTACACCAGGCTGCAAGTTGCCAGCTATGCCGATAAGAAAACACTGGAGCTTCAACTCACCAAAAGGCTTCACATTATCGCCACAATAGGGAGCAATGCTCCTTATATCGGGCTCCTTGGTACGGTTTTAGGCATAATGCTCACATTTTCCACAATTGGGGACAAAGGTCTGGCAGATACGGGGCAGATAATGTCCGGTCTTGCTCTTGCCCTGAAAGCAACTGCCGCCGGGCTCCTTGTCGCCATCCCTGCCGTCGTTATGTACAATTTTCTCACGCGAGCGGCCAAAGAGCTTATCCTGGAATGGGAGATAAGCAATGGAAGATAAACACTTTGACTATATGAATGTAATCCCCCTGGTCGATGTAATGATGGTATTGCTCACGATTGTCCTGATGACCTCGACATTCATCGCCAGCGGCATAATACCTGTAGAGTTACCGAAAGTTTCCGAGGACCAGAAAGCCGTTGCCAAGACCGCAACGATCATTGTCGACAACCGGGGATTGTTCTACTTTGATTCGGCGCCTGTAACTCTTCAAGGCCTTCGGGAGAAAATAGACAAACTGAAGCGAGAAACACCCGTGCTGGTAAAAGCGGACCGATATGTTGCGGTTCAGGCCTGTGTCGACGTGCTTGACCTGCTTTCCAGTGCCGGATTCAAAAAAGTTGGTTTGCAGACGGAACGGAAACAACAATAAAGCAATGAAAAAATATTATCTGCTCTCCTGCTTCATGCATGCGGTTCTTGTAGCGGCACTTCTGGTCGTGGTCGGCCACAAAAGTTCCGAAACTGTCACTGTAGCCCTCAGCAATGATTCATTTATGGCAGGGGGGTCCGGCGGTGATGGCAACATTCCCGGTTCCGAACCCATGCATAATGAGGAAAAAAGGATAGCGTGGGATAGTAAAAAAGTTAAGGCATCCCGAAAAATGTCGCTCGCAACTAGTCGAAAACCACCGAAGAATGCTTCATCACGAGAAAACGAAAAGAATGATGTCATTGCTTCGAGCGAATCATCGGATATTACCATGCCTGGCACAATTACTCCGGTCGGTTCGGACTTTGATATCGATCAGACGACAGTGGGTTTCGGAGGAGGAGGGACCGGCACGGGCGGCTATGGCCCTGGATCCGGTTTCGGCGGGAAAGGAAAGAATGGTACCGGCGGTTCGGGCGATGGGTATGGTATCGGCTCTAACAATGAATTGATGAAGGCGCAATATCTCGCAAAACATTTCAAGTACATTCGGGACCTTATCATGAAGAATCTCATCTATCCGCTGCACGCGAGAAAAATGGGGTGGAAGGGACAGGTAACGGTTTCCTTTATAATTTGTGAACAGGGGAATGTTGAGCAAATAAGGATCATAAAAAGCTCGGGCTATAAGATCCTCGATGATAATGTGGCGCACACGATCAGGGATGTGCAGCCATTCCCGAAGCCGCCGATAAGAGCGGAAATTGTGATTCCTGTTTCATACAAGCTTGGATAGACAACTGAGAAAGGGAGAAAGATATGAGTGCCGATAACCTCGATTTTGGGAAATGTCTTGAGGATGCAAAAAACTTTCATGGGGATCTTTGTGCCGGGATCACTCTCGGGACAAGGATGTCTATTCTGGGCCTCAAGACGATAGGGATCAACGATCCGAAAGGCGCGGACAGAAAAAATATAATAGTGTTTGCAGAAACCGACAGATGCGTGACGGACGCGCTCCTTTCAATAACGGGTTGTCATCCCGGCAAACGAACAATGAAGATATTTGACTACGGCAAGATGGCGGCTACTTTCGTCAATTTAAAAACAGGTAAAGCGGTCAGAGTTGTCGTGAAAAACAAGAGGGACAACCAGTTGAAGCAGGAAGAGGGCGAGGATCGGTCCAGGATGGATGCCTACATGTCAATCCCCGCCGAAGATCTTTTCACGATAGAGCCGGTCCGTGTGGACCTGAAGCCGGAAGACATGCCCGGAAAACCCTTGCATGTCACAGTATGCTCTGCATGCGGGGAGCGCGTCATGGACAAAAGGGAAGTCTGTGAAAACGGGGTTGTTCTGTGTAAACCCTGCTCAAAGGGCGAACGTTATTACACATCGATACATAAGGATCAATAAGATCTGAAAAAATACGGAATAAGACTCGATCCAGAAGGAGGAAGGGGTAAGCCGTGAAAAGAGTGGCCAGAAGATTGTTGGTATTGATACTCGTATTGGGAATGTGTTCTTTTACTGGATTTCTTAATGCACAGGACAACACGCAGGGCACCAAAGAAAAGAAAAAACAGGCAGACAAAAAACCGGAACGAAAGACAGGCAAGCATGGTTCGTACAGCATGGATGAGATCACAGTACCGGGCAAGGGAATTAAGGAACCCGTTTCAAGCCTTTACTCGATGCCGGAAAGTGCCGCGCTGGGGACCGAGACCATTTCAAAGGAAGAGATCGAGGCTATCCACCCGCAGACCGTCTACGATATCCTTGAATTCGTTCCAGGAATGGAAATAACTTTTCAAGGTCGGGAACACATGAACTTCAGCAATATGAGGGGAATGGGCAAGTTCGGGATCATCCTCGACGGTGTATACGTACTGAGTCCCGACCGAATCCTTGCAACTCTGCCCGTTTACGATATTGAGTCAATTACGGTAGTCAGGGATGCAACGGCCCTCACGCTTGGTCCCCTTACAAACTTCGGCAACAGTACGGGTGCTTCCAACCAGGGGTTTGTCGTCATAAAGACGAAAAGGGCCTCTAAACTGGAAGGGGGCTTTACTGCGAGCTATGGCAGCTTTCATACAGATAAAGAAAATGTTTACCAGGGAGCTAGGATAAAGGATTTTGATTACCGGGTTTCATATACGCATCGGGATAGTCTGGGCAAAACCGGCTGGTACAACGGGTATCGCGACCAATCCGTGCTTTTTCGCGGGGGCTATACCAACAACATGATCAACGCCGATGTCCTGTACTTCACAAGCAGGGGGATGCGCGAGATCCAACGGGGCGAGATTGCCGGCGGCAAGATGGACGGTACCCTCGATACGACCAAGTGGAGATTTAGCCCCCTGCAATCCGACATGATTGTATTGAATTTAAGTAAGCCGTGGACCAGCAGTCAGACAACCGCGTTAAGCTATTCCTACGGCAATCTGATCATCAATAAAGAGGCGTCTACATTTATCAAGGAAGTCCCGATCACATCGACCGACCAGGATCAACGCGGGCAGATATTAAACCTTCGGCACACCGTTGCCTTTGACGACAATACGCTCAGGGTGGGAGGCCAGTACTTGGATGCGATAAGCCCCACGGGGCTTGCCCCCATGGTGGGAAGGCGCTCGTCCGAAAGCATGTACAGCCTCTACGCGCATGACGAGCACAGGTTGTTCAACAATAGATTGAGTATTGATGGTGGGGTGCGGGTCGACAAGAAATACTACGACAATAGCCCTGTTACCGGATCTCCGATGCATGAATGGGGAAAGGAGACATATACGTATGCCCTCGGTGCCTCATTTAAGCCACATCCCATCCTGACACTGACCGGCAGATTTGCCTATTCGGAGAATTCACTGGCCAGTTATCAACTCGATGCCACGACAAGGGCATCTCTACCTCCTGAAAGACGATACAGATATGAAGGCGGAGTTCTTGCCAATTTTCACCGGTCGTTTAACCCATCGGTTACACTTTTCTATTATGATACAAAAAACGAGAAGGTCGCAGCCGGCAGTATCATCGACAAAAATACCGGTGAAGAGATCGACCTTGTCAGGCTGTCGGACGTACGAACCAAGGGGCTTGAGATAGGTGCATACGGCCAGTTCTTGAAATATTTCGTATACAATCTCAATTATTCGTATGTAACCACGAACGATCATGCCATGAACCGGCAAATGCCGCACAACATGGCAAGCGCCCGATTGGGCTACAGGTACAAAGGGTTTGAAACAAACCTCATGACAAAGTGGGTAAACGGGTACAAGCAGATTACCGCGGCCCCCGGTCTTTTCTCCTATGAGTTTGGCGACTATACCAGAATCGATGCAAACGCAAGTTACAAGTTCAAGATATTCGACAGGGATACCAGGGTCATGCTGTTTGGCCAGAATCTGGGCGATGTTCATTATGCCACACGATATGTCACCGGGGCATATAAAGATGTTGGACGGCTGTTCGGCATCGAACTCTCGTACAGTTTTTTCTGATAACGAAAAGAGTGCGTCGTCATGGAGATGAATGTCCTGGAATTTGACCGGATCGCCCGCGAGGTTTTTGCCCCTGTCTACAGGTTCATCGCAGAAAAGATAAAGGTAAAGACAGGTGTGACTGAGGGTTTATGCGTCGATCTGGGTGCTGGAGGAGGATATCTTGGGATCGAACTTGCGAAGATCACGGACCTCAAAATGTACCTCCTGGACAGCTCGCTGGAGATGGTCGATATTGCCCGGGATAATATTATCAATGCCGGGCTAGCGAAAAGGCTCCACGCTATACACGGTGACGTTCACAATATGTTGATGCCCGATTCTTCCGTAGACTTGGTCGTAAGCCGCGGTTCCGTGTTCTTTTGGGAAGACACAACGAAGGCTTTTCGGGAGATATACAGGGTTCTTGCGCCGAGGGGCATTGCCTATATAGGCGGGGGTCTTGGTTCACCGGAGATACGAAAGCAGGTCGTAGCGAAACTGAAGGAAATGGGGAGAGAATTCCCCCTCGCCGGAAAAAAGGGGAAAAAAGACCACCAGGCGCTTTTCCGGCGGGCGCTCAAAGATGCGGGAATCACGAATTGTTCCGTGATAAGGAGCGAAGCAGGGCTGTGGATTGTCATCAGAAAAGAAATGATGGAATAATGGAGTTCATTATGATCGATCAAAAAAAGATCTATTTTCTTGTACCGGCTGCCGTTTTTTTCCTGTTGTCCCTTTACGCAGCCGCCGTAGCGTACGCAGTGCCCGTTACCGATATGGCGGGGCGTACCGTAATTTTACCGGACACGATCCGCAAGGTGTACGCGCCATCGCCCTACGGTTCTTACATGATGTATTCCATCGACCCATCCATGCTGGCAGGGCTCAATCTCCCCATCAGGGAGGAGGACAAGAAATATTTCCCGAAGGAGGTAGCCAATCTTCCCGTTATCGGATCTCTTGCGGGACAAGGCCAGGCCGCGAATGTCGAAGTGCTCTTGAAAGCAAAGCCGGACCTTCTCATTATGTGGTCGGTTAGCAGGCCCGCTATCAACGAAAGAACCGAAGAATCTTTAAAAAGGCTGAAAACCCCTTTTATTTATGCAGTTGCCGAGAGCCTTTCGGATTATCCGGATGTCTATCTTTTTCTGGGAAAGGTCTTGAAAAGGGAGGAACGGACAAAAAAGCTGAGCGCGTATAGCAGGAAAACGCTCGACGATATCAAAAATGTGGTGAACAGGATCCCTCCGCAAAAAAGACCGTCCGTCTATTATGCGGAGGGTGAGGACGGACTCAGCACGGAATGCAACGACTCGATTCATGTCGAACTTCTCCAACTTGCGGGAGATAAATGCGTTCACCGCTGCCACACATCAAATCACAAGGGATTTGAAAAAATCTCTCTCGAACAGGTCATCCTATATAAGCCGGATGTGATCCTCGCACAGGAAAAATCATTCTTCGACAGGGTACTGAAGGACCCGGCGTGGCAGAATGTCAAGGCGGTAAAGGAGGGACGCGTCTATCTCATTCCGAGGGCCCCTTTCAACTGGTTTGACCGTCCCCCCTCTTTTATGCGTATCCTTGGTCTGAAATGGCTTACCAGTGTTCTTTATCCAAAGGAATACAGAATAGACATAATCAAGGAAGCGAAAGACTTCTACCGACTGTTCCTCGGGATAGAACTGTCGAACGATGAAATAAGACGGGTAATTTTCCGGTGAAACATACCCGGTTATTTCGAATGCTCCTCATGGTTCTCATGATGGGTCTTTCCTGGCGTCATCCTCGGCGGATTGATCACCGCTATGTATCTCCACATCTTCGAACTCAGTCAGGCAGGCGGATATAAAAATCTCTTTATATCAAGGACCTATCTCGATCAACAGCTCTCCACTTCTCGACGGGTCGTATCCGCCAAGCGTCGCGACCCTGCCGCGGAATCCCTGGGAACGGATCGTATCGAGCACAGTCTGGATATTCTTGTCGTGCAGGGACGCGGCTGGTATCACCAGGTCGTATTGTTCCCAGTGCATAGGGATAAAGCCGAGGTCAAGTGCTTTCGCGGCCGCGTAGATGGCCATACCGCAATCGGCAACGCCGCTTAAGACATCGACCGCCACAGACATGTGCGTAAATTCTTCATGTGAATATCCCTTTATGGAATCGGGTCTTATACCATGACGGGCCAATGAGTAATCGAACAATATGCGCGTGCCTGAACCTGTCTGTCGATTGACGAAAGAGACATCGTCCCGGATAAGGTCCATGATCCCCTTAATCCCTTTCGGGTTGTTTTTTTGAATGATCAGGCCCTGTTCCCTGAGGACAAAGCGAAAGAGACTCACCTTCATACCCTTAAGGAACCGTTTGATGTAGGAGACATTGTACTCGCCCGTTTCGGTGTCAAGCAGGTGGGAGCCTGCGAAATGACATATGCCTTTCCTGA
>DHQV01000010.1:15473-31727 GCA_002408185.1 Deltaproteobacteria bacterium UBA5329 | reverse complement strand
TGACATATGCCTTTCCTGACCGCCATGAGACCGGCAAGACTCCCCACGTTCCCCGATGATATCCGTATGTTCCTTCCTGTGCTTCGCCTGATCTCATCGGCAAGAATGTCTATAGTAATGTCGTGACTCCCTATGACGACTATTGTATTGAGCAGTTCCTCGTCGTCGACCAGGAGCCGGGCATTCACTTGCTCATCCTGCATTACGCCTTCCGAAAAGGCCGGAATATGCATGATTCCTTCCGCTCTCGTGAGGGTGGTGACAGACCCCGCAGATCTGGGGAGCGGGGTTGCTGTTAACCGGTCCCCAACCTTGCCGATATTTATGCGGATGAATTCTTCGATCCCTAGTCTTGATGTGATGTTCATGGATGGCTTGACTACGGCGGACCTGTCTTTTGGTGGGGCAAGGCACTGGAGACCAAAAAGAAGGGGTTTGGCAAACTGCTCGAAAGACATGATCGCCGAGACGGCATAACCCGGAATACCTATGACCGGTTTCCCGTTAACAGTGCCGAGAATGGTCGGTTTTCCCGGCATCATGGCAACCCCGTGTACGAGGATCTCTCCGATCTCTCCTATTATGTCGGCAGTGTAATCCTTTGAGCCGGCTGATGAACCGGCATTTATGATAACAAGATCCGGGTCGGAATCAATTGCTCTCAAAAGGGCGTCCCGTATATCCGTCTCGTTATCAGGCGTTATATCAAAAACAGTGGGCTTCCCATGTGCCTCGCGGACAAGCCCGGACAGAATTACCGAGTTTGACTCAATGATCTGATTTTTTCCTAAGTGCCCTGGATCCATGACATCTTTGCGGTGAATAAGTTCCGTGCCGGTAGGGATGATGATCACCCCGGGTTTCCTGCGGACCATTATCTTGAAAACACCTGCTGTGATGAGCGCCCCCATGTCATAGGGGCGGATCACGTGGTTCTGAGGGAGGAGCAGTTGAGTGGCAACGATATCTTCTCCCACCTTTCTTATGTTCTGCCAGGGATGCGCGGGAGAGAGGATCTCGACATGTTCTTCATCCAGTTGATAGATCTTTTCTACCATGACAACGGCGTTGTATCCCTCAGGCAGGGCCTTTCCGGTATCGATCCATAAAGCTTCACCGCCTATCTTGAGAATTTTTGGTGTTTTTTCGGTGGCCCCGTATGTCTCTTCCGCCCTTACGGCAATGCCGTCCATGGCAGCCGAGTGATATGTCGGAGCGGAAATTTTCGCAAATACGGGTTCTGAGGTAACACGCCCCAATGAGTCTTCGACATCGATCTCTTCGGGAGAGGTTTCCTTTTCCCTCCACACCCTCGAAAAGATCGCTTGGGCCTCTTCAAGGCCCTTCATTGCCAGATATACATGTCTTTTCATCATCTATGCCTTAGCTTTAAAAGGGCTAAAGAGCATCACGTCAACAATTTGCCCCTTATAGAGACCTTCTGTATTCCTGTCGATCTTTACCAATCCATCGGCTTCTACGAGCGTAAACATCAGTCCTGATTTACCGAAGACCGGTTCCGCGAAAAACCGTCCATCGCGTTTATCCAGTTTGACCCTTATGTACTCGTCTCTCCCGACTGCCGATTCGACGTTTCGTTCAAGCTCGGCCTGCCGATAAAAATGCTTGTCTTCGAATGCCCGCGCTTCTCCCGACAACCGTGACAAAAAAGGATTGAGAAACACCTCAGCAACAACCATCGCGGAGGCAACATGGCCCGGTAGCCCGAACACCGCCTTGTTGCCGGACCGGGCAATTATGGTGGGCTTCCCCGGGCTTATTGCAACTCCGTGTACAAGCAGTTCCATGGCATCGAAGGATTCCAGGACACTCATGGTCATATCCCGTGTGCCAACCGAGCTGCCGCCGGATATCCAAAGGGTATCCGAGGTCTCGAGAGCGGCGGCGGCTATCTTTCTCAGGTCGGAGAAACTATCATGGCACAATCCCAAATTTACAGGAATTGCGCCGGCCTGACTGCAAAAGGCACTTAAGGTGTAACTGTTTATATCCCGTACCTGTCCCGGCTCAGGCTTCTGATCGATCGGGATCACCTCATCTCCCGTCGAGACGATAGCAACCCTCGGTCTCCTGTATGACGAAATATACTGTATCCCCAAGCCTGCAAGGATGCCTATATCCTGGGGCCTCAAGACGGCGCCCTTTTCAAGTATTAATGCCCCTCGCTTCAGGTCATCCCCCGGTCTTATTACGTTCTCCAGGGGCGATACCGTACGGTTCACTTCAATTGTTTTCTCATCCAGATCGTGGCAGTACTCCAGCATTACTACGGCGTCTGCGCCATCTGGGACCATGCCCCCCGTTGGGATTTTGACTGCCCGTCCAGGCTCGACCGTCTCGGTGGGAACCCGGCCCATGATCACCTCTCCCGTTAGCTCAAAAAGGGCAGGAAGATTTTCAGAGGCGCCGAAGGTATCTTTGGCTCTGACTGCATAACCATCCACGGTAGACCTTGGAAAATTCGGCAGGTCATCGTCAGCAGTGATCTCTTTGCTCAAGACGCGGCCCAAGGCATCTCCTATAAAGATCTTTTCCATGTCTACGGGTTCGAAACCCTTCAGTATCTCAAGGACTTCTTCGTATGTCTTGACTTTGAAAAACAACCTTCTCTCCTTTCCCGGTCAAGAGCTCATGGCCAGAGTGACATGAATGGTGTTTGGATCCAAAGGGCTTTCTGTAACGATCTCCATAATACGCTTCCGTGGAAACTACAGATACCAGCAATTTCCATGCTGCATCCTTAACAAATTCATCCTGAAATGTAAATAGGAAAGAAATCTGGGTGTATGTCGGAGGTCTCAACTCACTTAGCGCGCATGTTCTCAAAAACTGAATAGGCTTCCATGAACGTGGGGAAACCTGTGGTCTGCATGAGCAGGAGCAGGGTATGCATGATCTCGGCGTCCGTCGCCCCTGCTTCCCGTGCTTTGGTAATATGCGTCTCGAGGGCCAGCCTGTGACTACTGGCACCCGAGACGGCCGCTTTTATCAACCACCGCGTCTTTTCCGGCAGAGGACCCGATTCTTCATGGACCTTCTTTCCCAGTGCCTCGTGGGCCTTATATACTTCCGGGAATTCCTTCTTGAATTGTTTCAGGGCATCATGGATGTCTTTCATTGTCTTTTCTCCTGCGGGCTTCGTCAAGTTCTCAATCCGATTATAATACCCGGGCCCCTTTTGTCAACTGCAGCCGGACTTAGCCTGCTGCAAGCGCCATACGGTGCCGATCTAGGGTTTAGACCGCTGTACCCGGGAACCAAATTGACAATGGTATTGTTTGTGGTAGACTAAATACGGTATTTATTGTTGCTACGTTGTAGTATCGCAAAAAAAAGGGGGAAAGAATATGAAATTGAGTGCTAGGAATGTGTTAAGGGGAAAGGTAAAAGCCGTTAACCCGGGCGTGGTTAATACGGAGGTTATCATTGAGGTTGCCGGAGGCGCAGAGATTGTCTCGATCATTACAAAAACATCAGCTGATGCGCTGGGACTTGCAGCGGGCAAGGCCGTATACGCGGTGATCAAAGCGACGAATGTGATGGTTGCAGTAGATTGACCAAGCGTATAACGGTCAGGATAAGGGCCGGAGGGCATTTTGGCCGAACGCTTTCCGGCCTTTATCTCTTTTTGTTTGCGCTGCAAAGATAAAACTGTCAGGCGTACATGCCGTTCATTGCATTTTGAGGCCCGGTATTATCCAAGGCTCTTGAATGCCACGGCTTTTACGGCGGCATATATCTGCGCGCCTTCTTTTATTTCCAGTTCGTTAGCTGCTTCCTTCGAGATCTCTGCGATGAGAACTTCGCTGCCGCATTTCAATTCCACGCCAAGCCTGACCCCCGTGTCGAATACGCTTGTTACGGTCACTTCAAACAGGTTGCGGGCGCTGATCGCCTCGGGATGTCGTTTGAAAAGTATGATGTCCGTTGACGACAGCTCAAAAAGCGTTTCAGGCAGAGAACTGTCACTGGAAACGAAAAGTTCCTGCCCTCCCCAGCGATATACGGAAAGGCCGTTAATACGCCGCGGGTTGGTAAGCCTGAGAAGGTTCATGTAACCGATTGTGCCCTTCATCCTGTCGCGAGCCAGGCCCTCTGCTGTAACCTGCCCCGTAACGCGTCCGTCCACTACCGTGATCACCTGGTTTGTCATGACCCTCATCTCCACCAATGCGTGCGAGATGAAGAGGTAGGGGATCTCGAAGATCGCGCATGTATCCTTCAGGTAGGAAATGATCTGGAACTTCAAGCTGTCATCAACGGCGGAGAGGGGTTCATCCATCAGTAATAGCCTGGGATTTGAGAGGATTGCCCGGCCGATAGCCACCCTCTGTCTCTCTCCGCCCGACAGGTACCTGACCCCTCTGTCGAGCAGGTGCCCTATCTGCATCACGTTCACGAGCTTATCCAACGTGACATTGCGATACCGGGGGTCACACCGCTTGTAGCCGTAAAGAAGATTGTTTCTTACGTTTAAGTGTGGGAACAGGTGGGGGCGCTGAAAGACCATGCCGATGCGGCGGTGTTCGGGCGGTATATGAAGCTTGCGGCTGCTGTCGAAGAGTGTTTCACCGTCGAGACTGATAAAGCCCCGGTCAGGATACCGAAGTCCTGCTATGAGGCTCACCAGCGTTGACTTCCCACCGCCCGAAGGGCCGAAAACACCAAACCTGTCCCCCTGGATCGCAAAATCGGCGTCCAAATAAAAGGTACCGAGCTTTTTTTGCACTTTTACGGTGAGATTCACTTCAATCCGCCCTGGTCATACGTCTGCTGAGCCATTCGTGAAAGATAAGCATAACAACCGAGATAGTGATAGACACGAGACACAGCGCCATGGCCATGACATCACCACGCGGCGAACTGACGTATTCATAGATGGCGAGCGGGATAGTCTGGGTCACGCCAGGAATGTTTCCTGCCACAATAATAGTGGCACCGAATTCGCCAAGCCCGCGGGCGAACATAAGAATGGAGCCTGCTATCAGTCCCCGCACGGAGAGCGGCAAGATCACGTTCATAATGGTGTCGAACCACCCGGCGCCCAGGGTACGTGAAGCCTGAACGAGCCGTTCATCGATCGTCTCCATGCCTGTGCGGATCGACCTCACCATGAGCGGGAAGCCGACTACCGACGTGGCTATGACTGCTGCCTTCCACGTAAAGATCAATTTGATCCCCATAGGTTGCAGCACCCACTTTCCTATCCATCCGCTCTGTCCCAGGAGTAATAACAGGAGATACCCGATCACAACGGGCGGCAATGTCAGCGGGAGGTTGACGATAACGTCCAGAGCAACCCTCCCGCGGAATCTTTTATACGTCATGAGATAGGCCACCGCAAAGCCAAACGGTAAAGACAAAAGGGTCGCAACCACTGCCACCCTTACGGAGAGGAGAATTGCGAGGTAATCCGAATGGCTGAATACGGGCATGAAAATTATTTTACTGCAAAACCGTATTTTACAAGAACTTTTTCAGCCTCGGGGGACTGGAGAAACTTGTAAAATGCGACAGCTTCGGGCTTCTTGCTTCCCGCTGTCGTAAGCCCGACAGGATAGGTCACCCTCGGATAAAGGTCCTGCGGAACTGTAAAAAGAATTTTCACGTTCTTTGCCATCAACTCGGCATCAGTCTTGTAAACAAAAGCACCCGATACTTCTCCGCTATCAGCATACATAAGGCATGCCCGGACATCTTTGGCCATAACGAGTTTGTTCTCCAGCTGCTTGTCGATGCCGGCCTTCTTGAAAGCCTGAACGGCGTATTCACCCGCGGGAACGCTCTTCGGGCTTCCTATGGCTATCTTGTCCAGCTTGGCCACGTCCCGCATGGCTTTCACCTTCAGGTCGGGCTTTCCGACGAATACAAGCGTATTGAAGGCAAAAGTACGGATATTTTTATCGTCCATGAATTTCTTTCCCTTCAGGTAGTCCATCCATTGCAGGTTTGCCGAGAAAAAAAGGTCGGCAGGGGCGCCGTTCTCGATCTGTTTTGCAACCGCTCCCGACGCTCCGAAATTGTTCTGAAATGTGACGCCGGGATTATTCTTTGCAAAGATGTTTTCGAGCTCACTGACCACATCTTTCAGGCTGGCGGCGCCGGACAGGTTGACGTCTCCTGCGTGGGCGGGTATAGCGAACAGCATGAGGATGACGAAAACAAAAAGCAAACTCTTGACCATGTTCTTCATATGTGTTGCCTCCTTTTATACTGTTAGTTCCTCATGGCTGGACAGATGGTCTTCTCCACCCGCCTTGCGTACGGGGAGGCGGGCCGTCAGATCACCATAGGGAATATCTTCTTTGATGAAGCGCTCAATTTCGGGATCGGATATGTAACACAGCATGTCAGTGGGCTTTTGAGTGTTATAGCCATTATTATATAACGAACCGCCCGTGGCGTTCAAGTGTTTGTTCGCAACCTTCTTTAGAAGTGCTGGGGGTAGAGGTGTTGTCAGGCTTGGAAACGCGGTTCCATTCCGAGGTCCCGGATCATCTCGAGGTCGGCTGACGTGTCACGGCCAAGGGTCGTCAGATAGTTGCCTGTCAGCAATGAATTACATCCGGCAACGACGGCGAGAGAAAGAAGCTGCCTCAAGTTCTTTTCTTTGCCCCCGCACAATTTAACATCCTTGTCGGGGAGTATGAAACGATAGAGGGCAATTGTCAAAAGGACCTCTATCGGTGTTAGCGGGCGTATATTTTCAAGGGGCGTACCGGGTATTGCGTTGAGGATGTTTATGGGGACCGAATCGACGTCAAGTTCCCGCAGGGTCATGGCCATTTCTATGCGGTGTTCCATTGTCTCGCCGAGTCCGATTATACCGCCGGAACATACGGTGAGCCCCGCCTCACGGGCTATGCGGACCGTATCGGTATCTTCTCTGTATTCATGTGTCGAGCAGATGTTGTCGAAGAAGCTCCGGGACGTCTCCAAATTGTGATGATATCGGAAAAGGCCGGCTGACTTGAGATCGCGGGCGGTGTTCTCATCTAGCATTCCCAGTGAAGCGCAAGGCTTTATCCCCATCTCGTTGAGGAGCTCGATCGCCCGGTAAATGGTCTTCCATTCATCGTCCGTTTCGATCCGTGTACCACTCGTGACGATGCTGAACATGTGGACCCCGCTCTCCATGGCGATGCGGCCTTTTTCTGCTATCTCCTCCGCAGATACAAGCGGATACACAGGCGTATCGGTGCGATGATGCGCCGATTGGGCACAAAAACGGCAATTTTCGGGACAAAGGCCCGATTTAGCATTTATGATGCTGCAAAGGCTTACGGTATTGCCTTTAAAATGTTCGCGTATCCTCGAGGCCCGGGCCAGAAGGCCGA
Organism: Deltaproteobacteria bacterium UBA5329; assembly: GCA_002408185.1. Classification (GTDB taxonomy): domain Bacteria; phylum Desulfobacterota; class Syntrophorhabdia; order Syntrophorhabdales; family Syntrophorhabdaceae; genus Delta-02. The sequence goes on along the minus strand of DHQV01000010.1, from coordinate 24,369 downwards.
AGACATCTTTCTGTCCCTGCCTGTACAATTCCAGCGCATCATTTTCAGTGATCGATCGTGAGTTTATCGCTTTGTCCGCGAGTGTATCGAAAAGAGCTTCCATATTACCTCCAACGTAAAATATGGCGGATTGGATTCAAGGCCGGAAGTTGTTAACCGTTCCAGATTTTAGATTAACACGATAGGGTATTTTTTTCCAGAGCAGAACTTAAAATGTGGATCTTCCATGTGCGGATATCTGCAAGACATCTTTCGACAGAGGCCTCTTTCGTTTTTTTTGAATAACCTTCGAAAAGGCCGAAATTGATGTTCATCGGCTGGAAATGTTTGTTCTCCGTTGTCAGGTAGCGGATCAGGGCCCCTGCGCATGTCGATGCCGGAGGGGGGAAGAAGGTTTTACCACGGTCGGACACAAAGGCCGAGATGCCTGCCATCAACCCCATAAGGGTCGATTCCAGGTATCCCTCGACCCCGGTGATCTGGCCCGCCAGGAATACTCTTTCAGCCGCCCTGAGCTGAAGTTTTTCGTTGAGGCACAAGGGGGCATTGACGTACGTGTTCCTATGTATACTTCCATATCTCAAGAACACTGTATTCTTCAACGCCGGTACCATCCTGAAGACACGCTCCTGTTCGGGGTATTTCATCTTTGTCTGGAAACCGACCAGATTGAGCATGTTACCCGATGCGTTCTCTTTTCTGAGCTGCACCACGGCATAAGGTCGTTTACCGTCCCTGGGGTCGTAAAGGCCCACGGGCTTCATCGGGCCGAAGGCGAGCGTTTTCTTTCCCCTCTCGGCAAGGACCTCTACAGGGAGGCACCCTTCGAAGTAGGCCGTATTCTCGAAATCCTTAAGCTCCATTTTTTCGGCCGAGATAAGCGCATCGTGGAACGCGTCGTATTCTTCTCGCGTGAGCGGACAGTTCAGGTAGTCTCCCGCTTCACTTTTACCGTACCGCGAAGCATAAAACGCCTTCTCCCGGTCTATGCTCTCCGCGTCGACAATGGGCGAAATGGCATCGTAAAAATGAAGGTTCCCGGCATTTGTCAACCGTATTATCTCGTCAGCGAGGGGATCGCTTGTCAGAGGTCCCGAGGCGATGATAACGGTCCCGCCGGGAATTGATGTAATTTCCTGGCGGACAACGTGTATCGCGGGGTTTTTTTCGACCTCTTCGGTCAGTCGCGCGGCAAACCGGTCCCTGTCGACAACAAGGGCCCGTCCACCGGGGATCGCGGTCTCATCCGCGATTTTGATCACAATTGAATCGAGCCGGCGCAACTCTTCCTTCAGGAGTCCGTGGGCGTTCAATATATCCATTGACTTGAGGGAATTGCTGCAGACGAGTTCGCCGAGAAGATCACTCTTATGTACCGGCGTCTTTGCCCTGGGACGCATCTCGTAGAGGGTGGCATTTCCTCCCAACCGGGCGATCTGGTACGCTGCCTCGACCCCGGCGAGCCCGCCCCCTATTACCGAGATTTCCATCCGCAATCCTTACGCAGGCAATAGAGGTTCTTCCGGAACGAGAACAGGGTCGGAGCGCCGCATGCGGGGCATTCACCTTCCGCAGGCTCCTTATTGGTCGCAAAAGAGCACTTCGGATATTCGGAGCAGCTGATAAATTTCTTTTTCTTTTTCGATGTTTTTTCCACAAGCTTTCCAGGGCAGCCCTCCATGGGGCAGGCGAATCCCAGCGAAAAAGCTTGGGTATGTTTGCATTCCGGGTAATTGCTACACGCTAGAAAACGTCCGAAGCGCCCTTTCTTCTCTATGAGCTTCCCGCCGCATGCGGGGCATGTACCATGCGCGACACTTTCGACGATCGTTATCTTTCCGTCAGCTTCCGTCCTGACATTCTTTTTGTTCTTACATTCAGGTTTACCCGAGCAAACAAGGTACTCACCGCTCTTTCCCCATCTCAGGAGCATTTTTTCCCCGCATTTATCGCAGATGATATCGGTCTCTTTTTCTTCCTTCTTGAGACTTTTCATCTGCTGCTGCGCACTGAGCAACTCACCCTCGAAAGAAGAGTTGAATTTCTCGAGGGATTTGACCCAGTCCTTTTTGCCACCCTCGATCTCGTCAAGCCTTACTTCCATCTTCGCTGTGAAACCTACATCGAGGACCGTTGGGAAGAACTCGGAAAGAAGCTTGTTGACGGTCCGTCCGAGCGGTGTGGGCACGAGCCGCCCCTTTTCTTTGATCACGTAATCGCGTTCCTGAACCGTACTGACGATCGTTGCATATGTGGATGGCCGCCCGATGCCCTTGCTTTCCAGTGTCCTGATAAGGGTCGCCTCGGAATACCGGGGAGGAGGGTTCGTGAAACGCTGCTCCATAAGGGTATCTTTGTGAATGAGGACCATGTTTTTCTTCACATCGGGAAGGCTGGCCACTGCCTCATCATCCTCCCCAACCTCTTCGTATATCTTTGTGAACCCATCAAAAAGCACCGTATTTCCTCTTGCTACAAAGATGTAATCACCCGCGGTCACATCAACCACTTTCGTTTCAATTCTTTTCTGCGTCATCTGGGACGATACGAAACGCTTCCAGATGAGGTCATACAGCGCGAAGAGTTCTTTGTCGAGGTACGGCCTAACCTTGTCCTGCGTGTAGAATACGGATGTCGGGCGTATCGCTTCGTGGGCGTCCTGTGCAGTCTTTTTATTCTTGAAAAAATTCGGTTTTTCCGGCAAATACTGCTCCGAGTAACCGTCTTTTACGAACCTCCGGGCCTCGGCTATAGCCTCCATCGAAACACGTACGGAATCCGTCCTCATGTACGTGATCAATCCCACCGAGCCTTCTTCCCCGATGTCAACGCCTTCATAAAGCCTCTGTGCAAGCATCATCGTGCGCCTGGGGGACATGCGCAGCATCCTTGATGCCTCCTGCTGAAGCCGGCTGGTTATGAACGCCGGCTGAGGGGAAATGTTTTTTTCCCTGTGCTCTATTTTGACCACGACAAACTCTTTGTCCGCTACGTATCTCTTGATCTCTTCGGCTTCAACCTGCGACGTTATCTTCAGCTTTTCCTGGCCCTTGCGTCCGGATGTCTCGCCAGCCCTGCGGTCAAGCGTGGCGGCAAAGGTCTCGCCGGTCGGCAACTCAAGGGTCACATCGACAACCCAGTATTCTTCCTTAACAAAGCTCTCGATCTCTGTTTCCCGGTCGCATACAAGGCGCAGCGCGACCGATTGCACACGTCCCGCGGACAGGCCGTAACTCACGCGTTCCCACAAAAGGGGGCTTATCTTGTACCCTACGAGACGGTCAAGTATGCGGCGTGCCTTCTGTGCGTTATATTTTGCGATATCGAGCTTGAGCGGCGCCTTCATTGCATCGAGGACACCTTTTTTTGTTATTTCATGAAAGAGAACGCGTTCGATGTTGTCCTGTTTGCCGATAACCTCGGCAACGTGGAAGGCTATAGCCTCTCCTTCCCGGTCAGGGTCTGAGCCTATCAGGATCCTTTCGGCATCTTTACCAGCTTTTTTTATCTCATCGACTACTTTTGATTTTCCCTTCAGGATATGAAAATGGGGCTTGAACCCTTCATCGACGTCCACCCCCAATTTACTTTTTGGGAGGTCTTTGATATGGCCATACGTTGCCTTTATGACGAAATCCTTCCCGAGATACCTGGAAAGGGTTTTCATTTTTGTCGGGGACTCGACGACAAGCAGTGACTTTCCCATGAATCCTCCTCTTTATCTGGAATCCTGCGTTAGATCAGGGGATTTTTCCTGTGTACGAATGAAGAAGCCTCCCGGTGCTTCCGCAATAATATTCCTCATGACGAGACGCGTAAGCGCCGCCATGACATCCTTCGTGTCCATGCCACTTATTTCTATTACCTCATCTGCATGTATCTTTTCAAATCCTATCAGAGAATATACCTTGTTTTCGCTGCTGTCCAGTTCAACGGATCTTTTTATCGCGGATTGAATATGCGGAAAGCATGTTGACAGGATATCTTCGACAGAATCGAGACCAGTCGGGTCCCGTCCTTGATAAGTCTGTTAGAGCCGGTGTGTTGGGCCTTGAGCACGCTTCCGGGCATTGCCACCACTTCCCGGCCGTATTCGAGGGCCAGTCGCGCCGTGATCAATGAACCGCTTTTCGTGGTCGCCTTCATGACGAGAACACCGCTGGAGATACCCGCTATGATGCGGTTACGTTCCGGAAAATGGTGCGGCACTTGCCGTTGTCCGGGGGCATATTCCGTCAGAAGTAGCCCTTCCCGGGCTATCTTTTCGAAAAGACCTTTGTTCTCCGGTGGGCAGCAGACATCTATCTCGCATCAGAGGACAGCTACGGTCTTTCCATCCCCTTGCAGCACACGGGGATGTGCCGCAGTGTCGATGCCGCGTGCAAGGCCGCTTACGACAGTGATGCCGGCGTATGAGATCGTTTCGCCGATCTTCCCTAAAATGGCCATCCCTTCAGCGGATGCCTTGCGGTAACCGACAATTGCTATCGTGTCCTGTCCCGGCTTGAGGGCGCCACTGGCATACAAGACGACCGGGGCATCCGGTATGTCTCAGGAGAGGAGGGTAATCGACATCCCGCAGAGTGATCGACCGGGCACCAATTTTGTCAAGGGTCTTGAGATCGTTGTCGATGCCCTTCCAGTCGTTAAAACGGGTAGAAATGCCCAGAGGCGGTAATTGACCGTCAGTGGGGCCTGGTTCAAAAATACCGGTGATATCGCTGTACGCTTTACAGATCCAGGCGCTTTGCAAACCTGTTCAAGCTTTTGATCCGTGATGGCACCATGAAGGTACGTTTTTCATCCATACCAGATCCAGAAAAATTCTTCTCCATCCGGATACTAGGGACGACAGCAACGTTCCTGTAATGTTATTTGCCCGTCTCTTTTTTCAGGAGTTTATAGCAGTACGTCGATGCGTTATACATCTCACGTGCTATGAGGGTCCGCGAAAGATCGTCCCGCCACCAGCGATCGCTCTGGAAATAACTAACCTTGAGGGGTTTGATCATGTATATTGTACCGCCTGGATCCAGGGAATACATCATGTGATACCGCCGGGACGCATATTCAGGGACAATGAGGATCACCTTTTTCAAGCCGGCCGCCCGGAGCTTTCCTTTGACCGAGGATGACCGGTCCCCATCCATTTCACCAAGGTAGACTGTTTTGACAACGCTCTCCTTTATTCCCCGTGCTCTGGCCATCTGTCGCAAAACATTGCTGACATCATTCCCGGGGGCCTTCTCATTCTCGACGTATATGGTCCGCCCGTTCCCCGCAAAATATTCCCTGAAGGCGTCACTATACAATTCACCATCTTTGTCTTCAGTAAACCTTGGGACGAATACCGCGTCAGCCGTTATTATAGGATCCTCGTAGCGCAAGCATTTTGCAAAAAATTTCAGGCTCAAAGGGTGAAAGCCCAAGCCTGCAACAACCATCATTACAATAAGAGTGAAGACCAGGCATCCACAACCGGCCTTCCCCTCGTCGTTCATTTTACTCTTTTTTGTGTTTCTTGCGCGGTCCATCGGGGATTGCCGTCGTTAAGTCCGTGCAGATTCGTAAAGCACCACGGACAGTACCACGAGCGGTGTTGTTTCGGCACGGAAGATATTTTCGCCGAGCGTGCAGGCCGTGAACCCGTTTTCCTTGAGCCACGTGACCTCCGGCTCCTCGATCCCGCCTTCTGGACCTATGACGATACAGATCGCATCCCCGGTGTTCGTTCCGAACACATCTTTAAGCGTCGTATGCCTTTCCTTTTCATAGAGGACAATGCGTTTCCCGACATCTTCCTCTATCAGGCTGGCAATGCCGCGAAGGGGGGTTGGCTCTGTTACCTCCGGGATGGTGAACCTGCCAGACTGGCGCGACGCCTCGACCGTGATCCGCCGCCATCTTTCGACCTTCTCGCTCCCCTCGGCGTTAAACCGTATCAGGGTCCTCCTGAAGATCGTGGGGACGATCTTTTCAGTGCCAAGTTCGGTCGCTTTTTCGATGAGCCAATCCATTCTCGGCCCCTTGATCGGGCTTACACAGAGGATCACGCGGGGCCTCTTTTCCTGTGGCTTGTGCACGACATCGAGGACCTGAAGGAAAAGCTCTTTACCCTTTATGTTCTGGATCGTGGAACGGTAGAGATACCCCTTTCCATCGATTATATCTACCCTGTCCCCGGGCCCTTTTCTTAAGACCCCCACGATGTATTTGTACGCCGGGCCCGCAAGCAGGACCATTCCATTCTTTATTTTCAATTTATCGACAAAAACACGTCTTATTTCCATAGCGTTCCGATGTCCGTTCTAATTTATTTTGTAAAATTTCGCTTCGTACAGACGATGGTATCCGCTCCAGCGGTCATCGATCATATTGTCGCGCATATGCTCCCTGACACCCATGACCTTTGAATCGAGGTTGTCGAGGTGATGGACGATCAAGGCCTCAGGAAACATCGGCTTCTTGGGTGAGCCCCATTCCTCGAGCCCGTGATGACTGATAATGATATGCGTGAGAATGTCGGTCAGTCCTTGGGGAAACCCGTCGATGCGGCCGATCAGGTCTTCGAGCAGCATGACGCCGAGCGTGATATGCCCGAGGAGCCGGCCGCGGTCGGTATACCTGAAGCCCCGTGTTATCTCGAGTTCCCGGACCTTCCCAATATCATGAAAGATCGACCCAGCCGTAATGATGTCCCGGTCGCCCCCTATCAGTGCAGCGACTGCCATGCCCATTTTCGCGACAGAAAGGGAATGCTCGAGAAGACCTCCTACATACACATGATGCACACCGGTCGATGCCGGCCAGGTCAAGAACCTGTCATGCAGAACTTTCTCGTCGTTGAAAATATCAAAAAGCATTTTCAGATGTTCGTTCCGGATCCCGGAGACGATCTCCGAGTATTCCTTTTCGAGCCGGCTTCTCTCAATATCCCCGCAGGGATAGAAATGTTCGATATCGGATATGGTAAGATCGCTATCGAGTTTTCTTATATCGGTTATGTGAAGCTGTAATTTATCCTGGTATACCCGCGCCTTCGAGTGAATGGAGACTATGTCGCCTTTTTCGAAAAGGCCCTCCAGTTCATCGACATGTTCCCAGACCCTGCCTTCTATGGACCCGGTAGAATCTTTGAGGCCTACCATCATATACCGCGAATTGTTCCTGGCTGTGTACGTGCCTTTCTTCGTAACGATAAAGAGGTCATTCACCTCGTTCACGCCGCGCATTATGTCCTGTACGAAGATGGTCTTGGTCACGGCCTCTCCCCAAAGTGATCGAAGCCTGTCCTGTCCGGCATATCCATTTCTTTCCCGTTATGAAAGACCCTGACCCCTCGGCCGTTGAATACCCGGCCGATGACTGTTATGCCCGGGCCTTTTTCTGACAATGCGGAAACGGCGGGCATCTTTTTTTCCGGAAACGTAAAGAGGAGCTGGTAATCCTCACCGCCTGAGAGCGCCAGGCGTTCCAAACCGTTTTGTCGTACATAACGTGGCATAGGGACCTTCTCGAGGTCTATACGGGCCTCTCTTTTGCTTTCAGCCATCATCCTCGTGAGGTCCATGAGAAGCCCGTCGCTTACATCCATCATCGCATCCGTTATATCATTTTTGACGAGGTCCTTCCACACGGCATATGGAGGCTTCGGGTTCAAGAATCGGTCGGTACAACTCTTCATACCCTGTTTCTGTCCACGTCCCTGAAGTATCCTCAACCCCATCGCCGCCTGCCCGAGCTTGCCCGTCACGGCGATATGATCACCCGCCTTAGCCTTGTCCCTGCCATAATACGTATCACCGACAAGTTTTCCGATAACCGAGATATCGATGAAAAAACCTCCCTTCGCGGCGACCGTGTCCCCACCGAGAAGCGTAAGGCCGAACTCACGTGCCGCCCTGCCCATCCCCCTGTATAAACGCACCATGTCTTTAGATGGCATATCCGGCGGTATCCCGGTTGTCACCAGATAAAACTCCGGCTCGGCGCCCATCGCAAGAATATCGGATATGTTCGAATACAACGCTTTCTTACCGACGAAATAGGGGTCCATGAAGGAAAATTCAAAATGGGCATGCTCCACCATGGCATCCTGTACGAATACATAGCGCCCCCGATCGAGGTCAACGACAGCCCCGTCATCCCCAATACCTCTTATCACCCTATTGCTTTTCCGGCCGAATTTGCGGACCAGAGATATGAATTTATTTTCAGATATTTCCATAGCAGGTCAAACATAATAACCCAACCTGAAAAACGGTTTCAAGTCCCAGACAAAAGAAAATAACTCGTTAAATATTAGATAATTTAGATCAAGGGAATTATTCGTCTTTTATCCTGAAACTTGAGACTTGGGGCGGCCCATCAGGGTCTACTTGTGGTAGGGACGCACTTTGTCCATGAACGCCTTGAGCCGGCGCTCTATACCTCTGTCCGTCGGGCGGTAGTATTCTTTGTCCACGAGTTCTTTGGGTAGGTATGTCTGTTTCACAAGGGTGTCCGGATAATCGTGCGGGTACAGGTATCCTTCACCGTAGCCAAGCTCGTTCATGAGTTTCGTCGGCGCATTCCTGATGTGCATGGGGACAGGGTATTCGGGAAGGTCCCGTGCATCACGGGAAGCCGCGCCGTATGCGTTGTACACGGCGTTGCTTTTTTCACACAATGCGAGATAGACGGTGGCCTGGGCGAGGGCGAGATAACCCTCGGGAGGACCGATAAATTTGAAGGCCTCAGTGGCACTGATGGTGAGTGTCAGTGCCTGCGGATCGGCGTTCCCCACGTCCTCGGATGCGAAACGGACAAGCCTCCTCATGATATAAAGGGGGTCCTCGCCGGCCTCTATCATTCGGGCAAGCCAGTATAAAGATGCATCCGGGTCCGAACCGCGCAT
>DHQV01000010.1:0-15420 GCA_002408185.1 Deltaproteobacteria bacterium UBA5329 | reverse complement strand
CATCCGGGTCCGAACCGCGCATGCTTTTGTGCAGCGCGCTTATCAGGTCATAATGCATCTCCCCGGCCTTGTCATACCGCGCCGTCCGTTTTTGATATGCCTCCCGAACGATCTCATGATCGATGACCCTCTTTCCTGCCGGTGCATCCTTGATCATCTTGTAGCATACCTCGAGCAGATTGAGGGCCCTGCGTGCATCGCCGTCAGCGAGGTATGCGGTCTCTTCCACTGTGGCCTGGTCGATGGATAACTTCGCCTCTCTCAATTCATCGTCTTCTCTCAATGCGCGATCAAGGATCTTAACAAGGTCCGGCACTTCAAGAGGTTTCAAGGTCAATACCCGCATGCGTGATAACAGGGGCGAGATGATCTCGAAAGACGGATTTTCGGTTGTCGCCCCGATAAGGATTATGGTTCCGTTCTCTACATGTGGCAGGAAGGTATCCTGTTGGAGCTTATTGAAACGGTGAAACTCGTCGATGAAAAGGATGATCCGCTGGCTGCGGGCCTTCTGGACCACTTCCTTGACTTCTTTCACGCCTATCGACACCGCGGAGAGGGATACGTAGGGAAATTTCATGATCCGTCCGATGAGCCAGCCGATCGTTGTCTTGCCGACCCCGCTTGGCCCCCAGAATATGAAAGATGGCACATCGCCGCGTTCTATCAGGACCCGCAGCATTTTTCCTTTCCCGAGGAGATGCTCCTGTCCTACGACATCGTCGAGCGACCTCGGACGCACCCTGTCGGCGAGCGGTTTTTGTTTCATTTCCTTGATCAGTGTATCGTCCGAAAAAAGCTCCATCTTATCCTGTTCAGTTTACTTTAGTCACGACCGGGGATTGAGAAAAGGCAACTATTACAGCGATCTGTTTCTGTCACCCTGGTAGTTTCCCTTTTGCCTCTGTGAGAAGGCGGATCAGTTCATCGAGATTCTCCGGGGTCAGGGAGACGCCTTTCTTTGTCGGGATCATTTCTCCCTCGTCATTTTCAAAAAAAGTCCGCACATCGATATATGTCTTGCCTTTAAATTCCTTCACGGTCACGATTATCTTGTCGGTGCCCGTTTTTTGTATCTCTCCTATTATCATGGTTGCCACCTCGATGTTGTTTTCAAGTTAATATAGCATGATAAACAGGAAAATTGCACGGGCGCTGCGGGGGAGCACAAATAATGGCTTCGGTGCTTGCAATTTAGCACACGTGTATCCTAGAATTACTGGAGGGGTTGTTCTTGAGGTAAAAACGAGTATTGACGGTTTGCGAGGGGGCACAGAATTATGTCAGCTAAAAATGGGTCTTTCCATTGGGCATGGGTCATTCTTGCGGTATGTTTCGTCAACCTGTTCATAAATTACGCGATACGCCTGGGCTATGGCACCATTTTGCCCGAGATGATACGTACGATGGGCATTACGCGTAAGGACGGCGGGCAGATCTTCAATGCCTATTTTTATGCATATATCGTATTCTCGCCATTTGTGGGATACCTGACAGACCGGCTGGGCGCGCGGATCGTGATACCGGTCTTTGGTCTTGTCCTCGGTGTCGGCACGATTTTCATGGGCAGTGCTCAATCGTTCTGGGGTGCCGCGGTCCCGTTCCTTTTTGTGGGTATCGGCGCAGCGGCGATGTGGACACCCATAATAACGCTCGTTCAGCGATGGTTTGCTCTGCACAGGCGGGGAATGGCCCTCGGGATATTGTCAGCAGGGTTCGGCCTCGGGTTTGCCGCGACGGGCAAGCTTTATCCCTTTATAGTCTCACACTGGAGCTGGCGTTATTGCTGGTATATCTTCGGCGCGGCAGCCCTGTGCATGATCGTAATAAACATCATTTTTTTAAGGAGCAGACCGGAAGACACAGGACACCAGCCTTGGGGCACGAAGGCGGACGCACCGACCGCCCCTGCTGCAGTCGCAAAACAACAGTCATGTTATGGGGAGATCCTTTCGGCAAAGCGGTTCTGGATGATCGCAGCTTCCTATTTTTCTATCGGCGCCACCCTGTACATGATCACGACCTTCATGGTCGACTACGCGCGCTATGAACTGGGCTTTACTTACAGCCGCGCGTCGCTCCTTGCAACAATGCACGGGATTGGCCAGGTTGTCGGTGTATTGACCATACCTCTTATCTCCGATTACCTGGGACGGAAAAGAACGATATCCATTTCCAACCTCTGTATTGCCGCAGCGATAGTCTGGATAATCCTTGCGAAGGACAACGTTGGCGTTCTGTACTCGGGCATCTTGCTCTTTGGGGTATTCTACGGTTCTACTTTTCCGTTGTACGGGGCCTGCGGCGGTGATTACTTCAGGAAAGAGATCATTGGCACCGTCATCGGGGCATTCACCCCATTTTATGCATTTGGTGCCATCACAGCCCACTGGTTCGGCGGATACGTCCGCGACGTGACCGGCTCATTTTTCATCCCGTTCATAGTCGCCGTCGTCCTCGGCGTCATCGCCTCGGGGCTCATGATGCTGGTGAAGAAGGCACCGGACTCTCAGATTTCGTAAGTCGTAAGTCGTGGGTCGTAAGGAGTCCAAATCCCTGTCATTCCCGCGGTCTTTTGCTCCGGGACCGGAGTCTTTTATAGTTTTCTTGTTTTTCACACCTTATGACTTACGAATTACGGTCTTATCAGGATTCCCCCCTGGCCCGTGAAAAATATCCCCGCCAGTGCTCCAGTCATAAAACATGCCATGTTCGCGGCGAAGAGAGCCCAGAGGCCCAGGACGGCGATGTCTTTCGTCCGCTCGGGGATAAGGGTGGAGGTCCCGCCGACGAATATCGCAAGAGACGGAATATGGGCAAATCCGCACAGTGCGTAGGTGGCTATGAAGACGCTTCGCGGGTTGGCTATTTTTCCCGCCTTCACGAGCACGCTCAAGTCCTGGTATGACTTGACCTCGGTCATGATGATGCGCTCGCCCAGTATCCGGGCGATCTGGGAGGCATCCTCGACGGGGACCCCCATTGCTACGGTAAAAGGATAGAAGATGTACCCGAGGATAGTACTGAGTGTCAAGCTGGACCCGACAACCTTTCCGAGATATGCGAGGCCGCTGTCAGCTAAGGCGACGAGACCGATGAAGGCAATAAGGAGGGCGGCGATTCCGACCACCATCTTGACGCCGGTCGTCGACCCGTTTATGATGGCTTCGATGGGGTTTCCGGCCTTTGTATATTCGATCGGTACAACCTTCCCTTTTGTCATCGGCGAACCTGTTTCGGGAAAGATGATCTTCGCGGCCATGATCGCTGCAGGTGCGAGAAGGATCGATGCCGAGATGAGATGTCCGGCGACGGTGGGAAAAACGCCGGAGAGGATCATCACATAGAAGCCAAGCACACTCGATGCAATGGTTGCCATTCCCGTGGTGAGAACGACCATAAGCTCCGACACGGTCATTTCTTTCAAATAGGGACGTATCGTAAGGTTTGATTCAATACCGAGAAAGATCTGGGCGGACGCGCATAGCGACTCGGCCCCGCTTATACCCATTACCTTGACGAATATCCTGGCAAACAGAGAGATAAGCCGTTCCATGACCCCGACATAATACAGGAGTTCCATGAGGGCCGCGAAAAATATGATCGACGGGAGTGCCTGGAATGCGAGGATAAAACCGATCGAACCGGGTTGCCCCGGAGGCTGTGCAAGGGGGCCGAAAAGAAAGCGAATTCCCTCGAATGCGCCTTCGATGACCTGCATCGTGACATCATTGAGAACGAGAAAGAATTTCGACCCGAACGGTACAAGAAAGACGAAGAGGGCGAACAAGACCTGCAGTGCAATTCCCCAGATGATCACCCGGAGGCTGACGCTTCGCCTCGACCGCGAGAACAGAACCAGGAAGCCGATGAAGCAAAACACCCCGACCGCGGAAACCCCGTTATACAGCGTCATGCCCGTCCCCAAAAAATTTCAGTTTTTTACCTGAGACCCGAGACCTGAAACTCTAAAATATCAGTTCTCGCACCAATTGACAAGCTCGCTCGCTTCCGCTTTACTTGGCCGGGCCAACTATGATACAAAATTCTCTAATATTTTACCGAATTCCATAATCAGGGGAGAAAATGATAACCGGCATAGGGAGCTTTCCCTTCACAAACATTGACGAAACCATCGATCTTATCTTTTCGACATGCAGATCGATACCTTTCTGGCCACAATTGCCGAAAAGGTCGCTTCTCGAAAATATGTATGCACCTTTTCTTGAAGGGGTGCCCTGCATTGTAAGCAACGAAGAGAAGAATACTATCTATATGGACACGACGCAGACGGAAGGGATCGAGGAATTTTATGAGAATGTCGCGGCGGAAAATATAAATGCATTCGCCATGTCAGAAAAATACGTGCCGGGTTTTTACCGGTTCCTGGAACGGCTCAAAGAAATAGAAGAGGATATTGAATTTATCAAATGCCAGGCGACCGGGCCTTTCAGCATGGGCCTCGGCCTCAAGGACGAAAACGACAAGCCGGTCATTTACAACTTTGCCTTTTACGATATCATCAAGAAGGCCCTCAACATGAAAGCGAAATGGATGGTCAATGCCATTCAGAACCGGTATCACGGGACCGACATCATTATCTTTTTCGACGAGCCTTATATGGTTTCCTTCGGGTCGGCGTACATATCCATCCCGAGGGAGGATGTCATCGCGTCGCTCAATGAAGTTATCGACAGGATCCCGGCGCGCCGCGGCATTCATGTCTGCGGGAATACTGACTGGTCCGTTCCTTTTCAGTCCGACCTAGACATAGTCAATTATGATGCTTTTTCATATCTCGACACGATCTTTTACTTCAATGAAGACCTGAAGGAGTTCCTCGACCGTGGAGGCTGGATCGCCCCTGGCATCGTCCCGTCATCTCCAGACGTGATGAACGAAACCCCGGACTCGGTCCGGGACCGCGCCGCACTTTTCATCGAAAAGATAGCAGGCGTGATATCTCCGGACATGGACAGCATACTCTTCACAACAAGTTGCGGCCTCGGCAGCCTCACCGAGGAGGAGGCGAGGCGGGCGATGGAACTGCTGAAGCAGCTGTCCTATTAAGAATTGTTCAAGGTTCCAGGTTCTATATTTGAGGCTAATAATGGCAAGAAATTGCTCAGGGTCTTAACATAGAGCATAGAACCCCTTTTTATTTCCCTGTAAAAACCGGTTTTCTCTTCTCAAGGAATGCCTTTGCCGCCTCCACGTGGTCGTCGGTTTCGGAGAGGAGCGACAACTGCGACGAGATATAGTCGAGATGCGAGCGCAGGGTGCTCGTGGTTCCTTGGTAAACTGCACGCTTCATCATGCGGACGGCGAGAGGGGGCATTCCGGCTATCTTCGCCGCAAGCCTCATCGTTTCGTCCATAAGTTTTTCATGGGGGACCACTCGGTTGACTATGCCCAGTGAGAGGGCTTGTTCGGGGTCAAGGACATCGGCCGTGAGAAAAAGCTCGAGAGCCTTTGACGTGCCGACAAGCCTCGGGAGGAACCATGCGCCGCCGTCACCGGGACATAATCCCATGAGGATGTAAGACTCACCCAGCCTGGCCTTGTCGGAGCATACCCTCATGTCGCACATGATCGCCATGTCCATTCCCGCTCCCATGGCTGCGCCGTTTATCGCTCCGATAACGGGCTTGTCGAGGTCCTCGAGGGTCAGGATTATACGATGGACGCCATCCCACAGGAAACGTTTCATGTCCCACGACCTCAATTTTCCCTCGGCCATATCCCGGATGTCGCCGCCCGAACAGAATGTGTCCCCTGTCCCGGTAACGACAATGGCGTTGACGCCATCATCCTTTTTTGCCTCTTCAAGGTATTTGTGCCAGAGCCTGATCATGTCGGGACTGAATGCGTTCCGTGCATGGGGCCTGTTGATGGTAAGGACGGCTATTTTTCCCTCTTTTACGTACAGCATGTGGGGCGTTGTCATCTCTCGATCTCCTTCAGTGGAATGCGCCGTGTTTCGCGTTTGCATGTACAGTAAATCATGTCCGGCCTGCCATTTCAAGCGGTCAAAACCCCTTTGCTTTCAGCGTTCTTCGTTGACTTTTGGGGCCTGTTGGGTCTATATATATGGGCAAAATGAAGAAGCACCACACACGTCTTCCGAACATACGGAACATTGGTATCGCCGCCCATATCGATGCAGGCAAGACAACAGTAACAGAACGCATCCTGTACTATACGGGCCGCACACACAAGATCGGCGAGGTCCATGAAGGCACGGCCGTAATGGACTATCTGCCACAGGAGCAGGAGCGAGGGATTACGATAGGGTCCGCCGTCACGACCCTTTATTGGGGTGATCACGAGATCCAGCTTATCGACACCCCGGGGCATGTTGATTTTACGATCGAGGTCGAGAGATCGCTTCGGGTGCTTGACGGTATGGTCGCCGTATTCTGCGGCGTCGGCGGTGTTGAGCCCCAGACCGAAACAGTGTGGCACCAGGCGGACAAGTACCATGTTCCCCGCATTGCCTTTATAAACAAGCTCGACCGGATCGGTTCCGATTATTTCCGCGTTATCGACATGATCGCCGAGAAGTTCGGTGCGGACCCGATACCACTCCAGATCCCTCTCGGACGCGAGGATAGTTTTTACGGTGTGGTCGACCTGATCACGATGCAGGCCATCGCATGGGATGAAGGGGACCTGGGCGCCACGTACCACACGATGTCCATCCCGGCAGAGTACAAAGAGCAGGCCGTTTCGTATCGTGAAAGACTTTTCGATAAGATATCACTCTTCGATGATGAGCTGATGGAACTTTACCTGGATGGAAAGGAGATAGAACCGTCGAGGATCTACGGTGCGCTCAGGAAGGGGACCATTGGGCTTAAGTGCGTCCCTGTCCTGTGCGGCACTGCCTTGAGGAACAAGGGGATACAGCCGCTTCTCGATGCTGTCGTCCGGTATCTGCCCTCCCCGCTCGATGTACCGGCGGTTACAGGAGAAAACCCGCAAACACACGAACTCGAGGAGCGAAAGGCAAGCGACGATGAAGATCTCGCAGCACTTGCGTTCAAGATCGTCATGGAAGAGGGCAGGAAGCTCACATATATCAGGATATATTCCGGCTCGCTCAAAGTCGGCGGCGATGTCTACAACGTAAATCTCGGAAAAAAAGAAAAGATCTCCAGGATCTATAAAATGCATGCGAATCACAAAGACCGGATCGAAGAGGCCAGGACCGGGGCGATCGTAGGGATCATCGGTCTCAAAGAGACTTCGACGGGCCACACGCTCACGCAGTCGAAGCCGATCCTGCTCGAACCTATCGAGATCTACCAACCCGTTATCTCGGTTGCTGTCGAAGCTGCACGGAATGTGGACCAGGACAAGCTGACCCTTGCGCTTCAAAGAATAACGCAGGAAGACCCCACTTTTGTCATGAAGACTGATGAGGATGCGTACCAGACGATAGTCTCGGGCATGGGAGAGTTGCATCTCGATGTTATCATGCACCGGGTCAGGGAAGAGTTCGGTATAGATGTCCATGTCGGCAAGCCGCAGGTTGTTTATAAAGAGAGTATTGAAAGCCCGATATCTCGTGAGCATTCGTTCGAGAAGGTCATCAACAACGTACCGTGCAGGGGTTGGGTGTCGCTTAAGATAGTACCGAACAAAAGAGGCCAGGGCAATACTGTCGTATCCAGGATAACCGAGGATAATCCTGTGTTTCCTTTTATAAGTGCCGTGCAGGAAGGGATCGAAGAGGCATCGAACATCGGTGTGCTCAAAGGGTATCCTTTGACCGACGTTTCTGTCGAGATCAATGATGCAACGTTCAACAACCCGGAATTCGCACGTCTCACACTAAAAATGGCTGCGTACGATGCCTTTCGGGATGCGTGCCTGCAGGCAGGGCCCATTCTGCTTGTTCCCATCATGTCCCTGACGGTAACGGTACCCAACGAATTTCTCGGCGATATAATAGCGGATCTCAATTCACGCAGGTGCCAGATCGCAAATATAGCGACAAAGGACAAATACACGGTCGTCGACGCCGATGCCCCTCTTACGAACATGTTCGGATATTCGACCGATATCCGGTCGCTGTCGCAGGGAAGGGCATCGTTCACAATGTATTTCTCCCACTATGACAGGATAGAGAATGGATAACCTCGGCGAAGTGCTTAAGAAGCTCCGTGAAGCCGCAGGGTTTATATCCGGCGACCATATTGCCGGAGGATTGGGCGTATCGCGCACTGCTGTCTGGAAATACATGAATCAGCTTGAACGGTATGGCTACGATATCGACAAGTCCAAAGGGAAAGGGTACAGGCTTATCAACACCCCCGACAGGCTGTATGCGTGGGAGATCGACCGGTATAGAACATCAGCGAAGATCGGATCGAAGATAATCCATCGGGACAATCTCGACTCAACCAACAGTTTCGCTTTCAGTCTGGCCATGGGTGGTGAGCCCGAAGGGACCTGCGTTGTCGCGGAATCCCAGAGTAAGGGAAGGGGCAGGCTCGGCCGCAAATGGTCTTCGCCCGAAAGCACGAACATTTACCTGTCTGTAATATTGCGTCCTTCCGTTCATCCGTCGGTCGTTTATCCGATAACTTTTTTGTCATCGCTCGCCGTATCGGATACGATAGAGCAGTCAACGGACTTGAAGCCTACGCTGAAATGGCCGAATGACGTGCTGATCGGCCCGAGGAAAATATCCGGGACGCTTATCGAGTTGTCGACCGAGGCAGATATGGTCCGCTTTGTTGTGATAGGAATAGGCTTGAACGTAAACCTGGAAATGAAAGACATGGACCGTGAGATCAAGCCGAAGGCAACATCTTTTCTCGCCGAGACAAAAAAAACGTATGAAAGGCCGCGTGTGTGTGGTATTCTTTTGTCCAATCTTGAACGATATTATGGGGTTTTCAAAGATGAGGGCCCTCGCGCGATCTGTGATATCTGGGAAGAAAAGGCTCAGATATGCGGCAAATATCTTGAGATCAACCAGATGGGTGAGGTGTATTCGGGGCGGGCAAAAGGCATCGACCGGGACGGCGCCATCCTTCTTGAGATAAACGGAACCACGAAAAAAATTCTTGCAGGAGACGTGAACTTCTAATGCTACTCGTCATAGATATCGGAAATACCAACATCGTTTTTGGCGTCTATCATGAAGGAAAGCTGCTCAACCACTGGAGGTTGTCGACGGCCCTGTCCAAGACGGTCGACGAATACGCCATTTTGCTCAACAGTCTTCTGTACATCGAAAAGATACGGCTCAACGAGATACACAGCGCCATAGTATCGTGCGTTGCCCCGCCGCTTCTTATTCCCTTTGAGATCGTGTGCAGGAAATATATCGGCATTATGCCGATCGTCGTTGAACCCGGCATTAAAACCGGTATGCCGGTCCTCTATGAAAATGCAGCGGAGCTGGGGGCTGACAGGATTGTCAATGCGGTGGCAGGCTATGACAAGTATAAGAAAGCTCTCATAATCGTAGATTTCGGTACGGCCACGACATTTGACTATATCACACCCAAGGGGGAATACGCCGGAGGCTCGATCGCCCCGGGTATCCTGATCTCGCTCGACGCGCTCTTCGAGCGTGCATCCAAACTTCCACGGGTCGAGCTCGTCCAACCCAAGACCCTTATAAGCAAGAACACGGTCCAGGCGATGCAGGCGGGGATCACGTATGGTTATGTCAGCCTCGTCGACGGTATTGTGAAGCGAATGAAGCAGGAGGTCAGGACAGACCCTCTCGTGATCGCGACAGGCGGCCTTTCAAGCCTCATTTATAAGGGTTCGGAAACAATAGACGTTGTCGATGAATTCCTGACGCTCGAGGGACTGAAGATACTGTACGAAAAGAACAGGGATCATCACAAGTTTAAATGAGAGCCTCAAGTCTCATGTCTCAAGTCTCAGGCAAAAGACGAAAAACCAAGACATTATTCTGCTCATCCCTTGTAGTTCTATTTGCGTTTACGGCTGTGGTGATGTGGGGTTGCATTGCGTCAGTGGGGGTGGGGATGGGATATTCCAGGCTCGATACGATCCCTCCGGCCAATGGGCCGATACCTGTAGTACAGGGAGCGGGGCCGGTCGTTGCGGTAGGTCCCGTCGGGGTTCCCGGATATATAGTCAGGGCGAAAACAATAATGGATTCCACGCCGAACGCGGCAAATATTTCGATGGCAGACCAGTCAGACGCGTTTTTATACCGGGAGATCCCGCGGGTCATTTCGATCGATATTGAGCGGCTCCTGGCGGCGAAGGGAATTGCCGTCGTCTCGAGCGGGATTGGGGCATCCCAGGATTACAGGATAGCCGTGGACGTAAAGGCGTTCGATCTAACCCAATTAAACACCCTCGAAACCAAAGCGCAATGGGCTCTGTACAGGGGCGCGAATGAGGCACCTGTCATGGTGAAGGATATTTCCTTTTCCACCCCGGTCGCAGGCAACAACAACGGCGCGGTCCGGGCCGCAATGAGCCGGTCTCTCGCGGATCTCGCCATGGCGATCATCAGGGACTTTGAAGGATTCCTTGGGACCGGGTAGTTTCGACGGAGATTGAAAAGCTATTTGTCGCTTTTCTCGTTTGTCTGGACCTTTTTCTTTTTGAGGCGTGTTTTGCCCGTTGACCCACGCCATATCTTTCCTCTTTTTGTCCGTTTGTCGCCTTTGCCCATATTGCTCGACCCCTTTCTCAAGATTTATCTCTGTGAACCGCTAAAGGACTAGAAAATTTATTAGCGTAGGAGCAGGGGGAAAGTCAACCCCTTTTGCGGGCGACAGTCTTGAGGACGACATCTGCCCGCCCTGCAGCGCAGAAAAAACCGCTCCAAAACCTTCCTTCGCACCGGTGGTTGTGATATAGTAGCCTTTCCGGGTCAGTTACATGAGCCAAAGCGCCAGCCTGAAAAGAAATGCACTCCTTGCCTCTGTATTAAGCTCCTTTCTCGGGCCGTTTATTGGCTCGTCGATCACGGTAGCTTTGCCCGCGATAGGATCCGATCTGGCTATGGATGCGATATCCCTCGGCTGGGTCGCCACGGCTTACCTGCTCTCGGCGGCAGCCTTTCTTGTACCTGTCGGAAGGGCTTCCGATATTTACGGCCGTAAAAAACATTCCTCTGGGGCATGGCACTGACCATTTTTTCTTCAGTGTTCGCGGCCCTCTCCCCGTCAGGTGCATGGTTGATCCTTTTCAGGGTCATCCAAGGAATGGGCAGTTCGATGATCTTCGGAACGGGTATAACCATTGTAGCCTCAGTCTATCCCGTGAGTGAACGCGGGAGGGCGCTTGGAATAGTGCTTACATCGGTTTATGTCGGCCTTTCGGCGGGTCCCTTTGTAGGAGGCGTTCTCACAGCTGCTCTGGGATGGAGAAGCCTCTTTGTCGTCAATGTTCTAATCGGAACGATCGTCGTTATTGCTACCCTATGGAAGATAAAGGAGGAATGGGCTGAGGCCAGGGGCGAACGTTTCGATCTTGCCGGTTCCGTGCTGTATGCAGGCGCTTTTACTGCGGCAATGTATGGCCTGACCATCCTGCCTACCCTGAACGGCTTTGCTTTCATAACGGCCGGTTGCGCAGGACTGTTTGTTTTTTGCCTGTGGGAGCTCAAGACCGGGCACCCGGTCCTCGAGATACGCCTTTTTCTCAATAACAGGGCCTTTCTCTTTTCTAATCTTGCGACGCTTATCAATTACAGCGCCACATTCGCGGTCACTTTCCTGATCAGTCTTTACCTGCAGTATATGAAAAGGCTGAGCCCTCAGGTCGCAGGCCTGATACTTATCTGCCAGCCTTCGGTTCAGGCGGTCCTGTCGAGCTATACGGGCAGGCTTTCGGACCGCGTGGAGCCGCGCATTGTTTCATCCTTCGGCATGATCTCACTCACCGTGGCGCTCATCATCTTCGGTTTTATCGACCGGGATATGCCTTTGTACCTGATAATCTGTAATCTCCTGTTTCTAGGTTTCGGTTTTGCGCTGTTTGTTTCACCGAATACAAACGCCGTTATGAGTTCTGTTGACAAGAAATTTTACGGGGTGGCGTCAGGAACGATGGCAACGATGCGGGTTGTGGGTCAGACATTGAGCATGGGCGTCGTGATGTTTGTTTTTATGGTCTTTATCGGAAAGGTCCAGATCACTGAGCTGTATTACGGCCAGTTCCTCCGGAGCGCGAGGGCCGTATTCTTTATTTTCGCCTTCCTGTCATTCCTCGGCATCTTCGCTTCGCTTGCAAGGGGACGGATACGTGAAAACAGATAACACCGGGGCAGCCGGGACCATTACGGCACAGCCTCTTTATTTGGTCAGGAGTACCGGACACCTGGCTTTTTTCAGCACGTTTCGAGCCACTGAACCTACAAAATATTTTGCAAGCCCGCTCCTACCCAGTGAGGCGATGACGATGAGGTCGATGCCATTCTCTGTTGCCTGCCTCAATATCTCCTCGTAGGCGATCCCCCTGGCGATATCGAGGCTTATAGTAACGTCCTCACATCCCTCATTGCCGGCGACCTGCTTCTTCATACTCTGAAAGGCCCCTTCGACCTGCTGTTTTTCCAGCGCCTCGATCGCCTGCAAGGGTATTGCATAATCGGACACTGAGTACGCCAGTTCGGCAGGTATTACGTGAAGCAGATGCAGTTCGGCATTGTACTGCCGTGCAATATCAATACCCTGCTTGAGAGCTTTATCCGAAGATTCGGAAAAATCCGTCGGAACAAGGATCTTTGTGGGTCTGAGCATTGCCCCCTCACGGCAGATCCACCGGGATCAGATTTGCCTCTAGCCTTTGGTGAGCAGAACTGGGCAGGTAGCGCCTTTCAGAACGTTCCGGGCTACGGAACCCGTGAAGTATTCTGCAAGGCCGGTGTGGCCGAGTGACGAAATTACGATGAGGTCGATACCCCTATCCTTCTGGTATTTAAGTATCTCCGTCACCGGGTCGCCCTTTACGACCCTGGGGAAGACCTTCAGCTGTCGGCCGTGCCCGATCTTCTCCGTGAATTCGATCATTTTGCCTTCCGCGACACGGATACGCCTGTTTTCAAGCTCTCTTATACCTTCGGGGGATGCCTCTTTTCCTGCAAATTCATATTCATACATCGTGTGTATTCTCATCTCGACCACGTGAAGGACGTGCAACTCCGCTCCGTATTCCTGGGCTATGTCTGCGGCCTGCCTGAGTGCAATATCGGAGTAGCCTGAAAAATCAGTGGGTACCAAGATCTTAGTAGGTTTCAACATGGCGTTCCGACCTCCTTATCGTTTTGTTCTACCCGTATCTGCCTCTTGAAATAAGTATAGCACACATGTCGCAAGGCGCGAGGCATGAGGGTGTAAGGCGTATTTATTTCTACTCCTTGCGCCTTACGCGCTTACGCCTCGCGCCTTTTATCAGCAGGTCTGTTGCGTCCGGCAGGACAGGATCTGGGCATCCCGGCTGGTATCGCGGAAAACTGTAATTCCTTTCAGGCCCATTTCCCAAGCCTTCATGTAGATGGACTGAATGTCCTGCGGTGTTGCGGTGGCGCTCATGTTGATGGTCTTTGAGACCGCATTGTCAACATTGTCCTGGAATGCCTTCTGGATAGCGCAATGCCATTCGGGGCTGACATCATACGCCTTCCTGAAGAACCCTTTTAGCCGCTCCTGGTCCATCGGGCCCTGCATCTTTTTGTACAGGGGATCGATGACATCCACGCGAAGGCCGCCGAAGAGTATCCGCGAGTATTCGATATCGTAGATAGGTTCAATACCACTCGATGTACCGGCGAGGATGCTCAGCGTCCCGGTCGGAGCGATCGTCGTTGTCGTTGCATTTCTTAAGGGGATACCCTTTTTGTCCCAGGCGCTTCCCCTGAAATTGGGAAATACACCGCGTTCTGTAGCCAGTTCCCGGGATGCCTCCTTAGATTCCTTGTTTATGAAGCTCATGAGATCGCGTGCAGCGGTAACTGCCTGACTGGAGTCGTACGGGATGCCGAGCTTGATGAGCATATGGGCAAACCCCATCACACCGAGGCCTATTTTACGGTTTGACCTGGATATGTCCCTTATGGCTTCAATAGGATACTTACTGGCATCGATGACGTCATCCAGAAAACGCACCGCATCATGGACGAGGATCTTCAGTTTGTCATAATCTATCCGGCCGTCCCGGACCATTTTTGCACAATCTATGGATCCGAGACAGCAGGATTCATACGGAAGCAAAGGCTGCTCACCGCACGGATTCGTCGCTTCTATTGGACCTAGGTGAGCAGTGGGGTTCGATTTGTTGACGGTATCGATAAAGATCAGGCCGGGCTCGCCGGATCCCCAGGCGCATCGCGCGATAAGACCCATGAGTTCGAGGGCCTTTATTTTCCGCACGACCTTGCCATTTCGCGGATTGATGAGCGGGAAAGGTTCATTGTTGTGACAGCTCCGGAAGAATTCATCAGTGACGGCGACGGAGAGGTTGAAATTGGATAGCTCGCACGGATCGTTTTTAATGGTTATGAATTCTTCTATGTCTGGATGGTCTATCCGCAGGATGCCCATATTCGCCCCTCTGCGGGTACCACCCTGCTTGATGACCTCTGTCGCCATATTAAAGACCCTGATAAAGGACACAGGGCCGCTCGCCGCCCCCATGGTCGATCGGACGATATCACCTTTTGGCCTCAATCGTGAAAAAGAAAACCCGGTGCCGCCTCCGCTCTGATGGATCTTCGCGGTCTCCTTGACCGATTCGAAGATAGAGTCCAGCGAATCCTCTACGGGGAGAACGAAACATGCTGCCAGCTGGCCAAGTTCGCGGCCCGCATTCATCAAGGTCGGTGAATTCGGCAAGAATTCAAGGTCATACATCATCTGAAAATATACATCTGAAATTTTTCGCCGGGATATCGGGTCGCGGGACACGTCCGATCCTGCAACGTGATCGGCCACGCGTCGGAACATGTCTTCCACGGTTTCTGTCGGTAAGCCCCCCTCATCTCTGGCGAGATATCTCTTTTCCAGAACTTTGCGGGCCATCTCGTCTATCATATGCATTCCTGATACATAGTACGTAGCTACGCATGGGGTGTCAAGCCTTATGGCAACGGATACCGCATATGATTTTGCCAAATATACCCCGCTGTGATATTCTTTGGACACCAAATACAATCTGCCGGGGGCAGGCCATGAAAAATTTTTCTCTGATTGCGGCAACGGTATGCTTGATCATCGGTGTTGCGCTTCCATCCTTCGGCGCTTCACCGATCAAGGTCGGTATTGTCGATACGTATCCGGGCCGGCGCTGACGTATTCGCAGGATGTCCTGGATGGTTTTAAGCTTGCGGTCGAAGAGGTCAATGGCAAGGGCGGGGTCCTCGGGAGAAAGATCGAATTTGTCATTCGCGATCACTACTGTCCGGTTAAAATA
>DHQV01000090.1:39819-41663 GCA_002408185.1 Deltaproteobacteria bacterium UBA5329 | reverse complement strand
TCCGGCTAAAGCCGGAATGACAAGTGGGATTCTGGTTGTTAACCCCTTACGCCTCATGACTTAGGCTTTACGGTTTTAAGTTTCCAGCCTGTCCCGGATCATTTTAAGGATGATGAGGGATTCGCGTTCTCTTTCTTCCAGAGAACCCATGATATAGTCGATCGTCTCACGGTACTGCGGGATAAAGATCTTCGACAGGGCATTGGTGCGGCGCTGGGTGCGGCGCAGTTCCCGTGCGAGGCGCATGACGGCGTTCTCCAATTCCGCAAGTTCAGCGAGGAGCGGCAGGACATCGACAAACCGGTTCATGGCGAGATCGGTATTTGACGAGGTCCCGGTGACGCCAAACCGAACACCCATGTGTTCGGCCCTGACGGTTACCTTGGGAACCCCCATACCCATCAGCCTGTCATCCGAGAGCTCTATTTTATGTTTCATCGCTATGCCCAGCGTGACTCGATCGATCGCCTCAGATCCCACATCGAGTGTCGCCTCCCTGAGCGCCTCGAAGGCCTGTCTCAAGGCTTCGGCCACTTTCCGCTCGGCTTCCTCGGCCCGGTTCAGGCGGCTCATAAGTTCGAAGATAAGGATCTGTCTTTTTTGCTCAAGAAGGTCATATCCTTCCTGGGCAAAATCGAGCTGTCTCTCGAGATTCAGGAGGTTTGATTTCGTAGGTGCAATATTGAGTTTTGCCATTTTCGCGACCTGTCTACTAATTAACGGCATCCGATACTGCAGATTCACGTTTGAACCGATAATGCTTTTTCAGCAGGTAATCACTCACACGGTGCAACTCTTCCTGTGGCAGGACAGACAGCGCATCCCAGCCAAGCTCGAGCGTGGTTTCTATCGAACGGTTCTCATATTCTCCCTGGTTCAGGAAATCCATCTCGAACGCCTCACCGAACTTGAGGTACTGTTTGTCGAGCGGGCTCAATTCCTCTTCGCCGATGACATCGGCAAGGCCCCGGACCCTTTTGACGTATGCGTAGCAGGCAAACAACTGGCTCGCCAGGATCGGGTGGTCCTCCCGCGTAAACCCTTCTCCGACCCCGTCTTTCATAAGCCGGGACAAACTTGGTAGGCCGGCGATCGGGGGATAGATGCCGCGCTGGAAGAGGTCGCGGTCAAGGACGATCTGACCTTCCGTAATATATCCTGTCAGGTCGGGTACCGGATGGCTGATATCGTCCGCAGGCATCGTCAATATCGCCATCTGCGTGATAGACCCCGGAGAGCCTTCGATGCGCCCGGCTCGCTCATAGAGACTGGCAAGGTCCGAGTACAGGTAACCTGGATACCCCTTGCGGCCGGGTATTTCACCCCGTGCAGTCCCGACCTCGCGCAGGCTCTCGCAGTAGTTCGTCATATCGGTGAGCAGGACCAGGACATGCTGGCCGCAGTCGAAGGCCAGGTGCTCTGCGAGCGTCAAGGCTACCCGGGGTGTCAGGAGACGCTCGACGCTCGGCGCGTCCGCCAGGGAAAAGATCATGACCGCACGGGCCAAGGCACCTGATTCCCGGAAGTTGCGGATAAAGAACTCCGCAACGTCGTGCTTGATCCCCATTGCAGCGAAAACAATGGAAAATTCAACCTGTTCGTCAAGAAGCCGGGCCTGGCGTATGATCTGGGCGGAAACCCTGTCATGCGGGAGCCCGTTCCCCGAAAAAACGGGGAGCTTTTGACCTCGCACGAGCGCGTTCATCCCATCGATCGCGGACAGGCCTGTCTGGATGAACTCACGGGGGTAGCGCCGCGCAAACGGGTTGATCGGCATCCCGTTGACATCGCGCCTGTCGGCGGAAAGCGGCGGCGGCCCCCCCTCAGCCGGGCGGCCTAGGCCG
>DHQV01000090.1:38863-39724 GCA_002408185.1 Deltaproteobacteria bacterium UBA5329 | reverse complement strand
CCGTCGAACACGCGGCCCAGCATCCTCCGGGATACCGGAAGGCGGAAACTCTCTCCCAGAAAACGTGTCCGGAGGGTCTTCGTGGCAAGGCCGGTTGTTCCTTCGAGCACCTGAACGACCGTATAGGTCCCAGAGACATCGAGCACGCGGCCTAAGCGGATGTTGCCCGCGGGGTCCAATATCTCCACCGTTTCATCAAAACCCACATCGCGAACGTTTTCAACAACGATCAACGGTCCCTCGATGCGTGAGGCACCGACGTATTGAAGCCCCTGATCCTCGATCCCGGCAAATAGCTTATCCATAGCAGGACGTCCCCTTTACGTATTGTTGTGAGATCTTGTCTGCCTCTTCGTTCATCCTCTTGTCGATGTCGGCCAGTTTATCGAGCTCCTTGTTGCTGAGCGCCGACTTTGCCCTCAATATTTCCGAGACGCATTCCATACCGCGGACCAGTGCAAGAGGGACCCCCTGCTGAATGAGGTCCCTTCCCCTGTGGTAAAGCCCGAGCATTATCCTTAAAAGGGTAACCTGCTTCTCTGGCGAGCAGTATGCGTCATTGGTGTCAAACGCGCTCTGCGCTAGAAACCCGTCTTTTATAACCTCGGCGATGAAAAGGATCAGTTTCTGATTATCCGGCAGGACATCGGGACCGACCAGTTTCACGATCTGCTGGAGCCTCTCTTCGCGCTGCAAGAGAGTCAATGCCTCCGTCCGGAGATCTTCCCAGTCGCATGCCGCCTGCTCCCACCAGTTCTTGACATCTTCGGAATACTCCGAGTATGACTGCAGCCAGTGAATGGAAGGATAATGCCGCGCATTCGCGAGCCCCGTGTCAAGGGCCCAGAAGCACCGGATGAA
>DHQV01000090.1:31887-38739 GCA_002408185.1 Deltaproteobacteria bacterium UBA5329 | reverse complement strand
CCCAGAAGCACCGGATGAACCGCCGCGTATGCTGGGTAACGGGCTCGGAAAAATCGCCTCCAGGCGGGCTCACCGCCCCGACGATGCTGACGGAGCCGCGCTCACCTGCAAGGGTGGTCACCGCGCCGCCGCGCTCGTAGAACTGGGCAAGCCGCGTCGGAAGGGAAGCCGGGAAACCTTCCTCGGCCGGCATCTCCTCAAGACGTGCCGCAAGTTCGCGAAGGGCCTCCGCCCACCGGCTTGTGGAATCTGCAAAGACCGCAACGGAAAGTCCCATATCTCGATAATATTCCGCCAGCGTGATGCCTGTATAAATCGAAACCTCGCGAGCGGCAACCGGCATATTGGATGTATTTGCTATAAGAATGGTCCTTTCCATAAGGGGGCGACCGGACCGCGGGTCCTCGAGTTCCGGGAACTCGCGCAATACTTCCGTCATTTCATTCCCACGCTCGCCGCATCCGATAAAGACAATGATCTGGGCATCGGACCACTTTGCAAGCTGGTGCTGGGTTATCGTTTTGCCCGTGCCGAACCCGCCGGGTATGGCCGCTGCCCCACCCTTTCCTATGGGAAAGAACGTATCGATGATCCGCTGTCCGGTAATAAGCGGTTCGGTTATCCTTAAGCGCTCGCGGATGGGACGCGGACGCCTCACGGGCCAGCGCTGCATCATTACGATCTCCCGAGGGCCGGTCCTAGTTTCGATGACTGCGACCGGCTCCGCCAGACCGTACTCCCCCTTCTGCACGATCGACCGGACGGTGCCGGATATATCGGGAGGGACCATTATCCGGTGCATAACAAGCGGTGTTTCGGCAACCTGGCCTATGGGCTGTCCACCGATCACCTCGCCTCCTGCGCTGACGAGCGGTTCGAATGTCCACTTTTTCTGGCTGTCCAGCGCATCGACCTTTTCCCCGCGCCTGATCCACGCGCCGCTTTTCGCCTCGATGCCTGGAAGCGGGCGCTGTATACCGTCATAGATATTGCCGAGAAGGCCGGGGCCGAGCGATACGGAAAGCGGTGCACCCGTGCATTCTATCCGGGCGCCCGGTTTAAGCATCGTTGTGTCTTCGTAAACCTGAATGGTAGCCATGTCCCCGATAACCCGGACAACTTCTCCGACAAGGCCGAGAGAGCCAACCTGGACGACTTCGTACATCTGGGCGCCACTCATTCCCTTTGCCGTGATAATGGGTCCGCTGATACGGATCGCGGAAGGTTCTCCATCCCTCTTGACAGTCGTCACGCGGTACCTCCTTTAGCTTCCCTCTTTGGTATCCGGGAACATCTTTTCCGCTATGAGACGCCTGAACTGCGGCCAGAGCCGGTCGAGCCTCGCGGAAAACCTGTTGTCCCATATCTGGGCCCCTTTTGCATCCTGTACTATCAGTCCATCCCCCGGTGCTATTGGCTCGTAGGAGAGCCGTATGTTCCCTTCGGGACGTCCCACCTTCGCAGCGATCAGCCGGACGATATCGTCTCCCAGGATTGAACGGTCTTCCTCCGGCAGACGAACGGTAAAATCATCTCCGGTCATTCCCTGTATCGCCGTTGCCGCGAGATCGATAACGATATACCTGTAATTGCCGTCGTCGCGCAACCCGGGTAGCTTTTTCAGGACGTCCGCACGGATCGAGTCAAGGAGCGCCTCTATCCGTTCCAACCTCAGTCTGCGCGATTCGACAGAAGCAGACGCGAGGGTTATATCCCTGAGGTGTTCTCCCTCGGCCCGTGCCTCGTCGATCCTTTTTTGACGGGCGTTATCCGCACCGGCATATGCTTTGTTCAGCAGATCTTCGGCGTCCCGCATCGCGCGTTGTACAATTTCACCACGCTCGCGCTCGGCGCTCGCAAGTATCTCCTTGCACAGAGCCTCTGAAGAATCCGGATCGGTCATGATCATTTAAGGTCCCTCACTTTGGCTTAGTCGAATGCCGACGGCCTCCTGGACAAATTTCCTTAAGGATTTTGATTCGGCTGGCTTTCCTGCCGGTCCCGGTATCTCGATAATGAGCGGGCGGTCCAGTTCAAGCCGGACTTTGTCAACCATATCGCGGACCGTGTCTGCAGCGGCGATAGTAATGATTATGATACCGCAATCGGGCAGTCTCATTGCGTCCTCGATAGCCTGCCTGGACTCTTCGGCCGTTGAAACAACCCGGCCGTCAACCCCTGCCAGCCTGAAACCGCGCAGCGTGTCTTCATCCGCAATACAGAAGAATTTCACTTCAACTCCACTTAGATCTTCTGCAGGAGCATCATAGCAATTGCAAAGCCAAGGACTGCGAGCCCTTCAGCGAGTGCGACAAACAAGATGCTTCGGGTAAGCAGTTCGGGTTTCTCGACGGCAGCGCCAAGTGCCGCAGAACCTATTTTCGCAACCGCATACCCTGCTCCGAGGATGCTTAAACCCACAGCGCCGGCCGCTGCGAGAGCAAGGCCGATGGTCCGTGCCGCTGACTGAACACCACCCACATCCTGTGCCCCCTGCTCGGCAAAGGCCGGCAGACAAACCGCGATCGAAACAAGAACGGCACCAACGAACCATTGGAGCAACTTCCTCATTTGACACCTCCCCTTGCCGGCCCTTGACCGGCTCTATCGCCCTGCCTTCACGGATCAGGACCGTTTAAGCCTTGAGTTTCCTGTCAGGCGGAACGGCTCGAACGCCTGACCATTGCCCGAAAAGAACTTTCCGAAGAACTCGTAATACTCGAGACGAGCCGCCTGCACGGATGCGATGATTCCCTCGAGCACAATTGCAACAATATTGCCTAGGATTATCACGATAATGTTCCACAACGACCCGCCGGCAAGATGCTTTACCTGCTCCGCGAGCATGAACGCAGCGACGAGAAGAGCCGCATGGCTCATTGCATACGCGCCGAGACGCACGAAACTGATCGTATTGGCGAGATAGCTCAAACACCCCTCGAAAGCCCCGACGAAGGATTCTGTTATCGCATTTGCAAAAGTGTGTTCCGCATCATCCCCGTGGGAGTGGCGAAGGAAGTATTCGAGCGGCTCTTTCAGTATCCACGCGACTATCGGTACACCGAGAAAGGCTATCATGGCGGCCGTCATGAGTCCCCGTGTTTCAAAAAATTTCGTGAATACGATCATCGCGAGGACGCCCCAGTAGAAGAGGATGCCTGCCAGGCCGAATTTATCGAAAAAACCTCCTATGACATCGCCCCGCCGGAACCGATTGATAACATTCAGTATCAATCCCAGACTGATCATACTGATCCCGACGGCTATGGCCCCGTACATGAGACCCATCGGGTCCCCCTCGAGAGGGTCATGCCAGAGGGCGTAATGCTTGAAATATTCAAGGCCGAAAACGCTCCCGTAAATGACACCGAAGATGACACTCGATGAGCCGCATGCGGTGAGAAGCACCCCGGCATCCCGTACCTTTTCCGTCTTGCCCTTAAGGAGCGCTGTGATGCCAAACCCGGCCAGCACAGCCCCCTGCCCGGCATCCCCGAACATGATGCCGAACATCAGGATGTAGCTTATCGCGACAAATAATGTCGGTTCGAACTCACGATAATTCGGGACCCCGTACGACGACATGAGCATGCCGAAAGGACGCATCAAACGGGAATGATCGAGCAGCGTCGGGACATCCTCTGTCTTGCCGGGCTCAAGCGTCTCGACCACACAACGGCCTGACGTGACCTCCTTTAAAACCCTGGTGACATCCGCCGACTTGTGGCCCGGCACCCAACCGGAGATAAGAACGGCAGCATCGGTGCGTCCAAGACTTTGCTGGGCCCTTGCGATGCCAAGCTCTGTCAGTATCGTGGCCTCCATCCGGTTGAGTTCAGGCGAAAATTCTTCCGCCAGCTGCCGGATACGCACGCCAGTGAGTGAAAGTTCCGAGTCCAGCCGCGCCTGCTCTTTCTCTTTTTCCGAACAAAGCGAATCAGCGGTAGCTCCTTCCTGTACAGGAAGAACGTCCTTCTGGAAACCGGCCCTTTGAAGGACTTCGTCGAGGGCTCCGGACTGTCCGCGCGTCGTCATGGCGATAATGGGATAACGGCCCTTCTCCGCGGGCAGGGTCACGAGCGCCGTGTCCCTGCCAAGTTGTGTGCGTACGTCTTCGAAATGCTCGGCCGGGATCGTGCCGGTAACGAAATGCAGGAAAGAATAATGATCAGTGCCGTCGAGCGGGATATCGAGGTCCCGGTAACCTTCGACCTGCTGACAGAGAACGGCGAGTTCACGCTGGCGCTGCCTGTAAGCCCTGCGAAGATCGAGCAGTTCCGTTAGATCACCTTCCATTGTCTGAAGCCGCATCTCGATCTCGTCGATGGTCATAGCCTCTGGCAATTCAACGCCACCGGCGGGTGGGATCTCAAGCAGGCGGAGGACCTCCTCGATACGAAGGCGCAGACGGTCATACCGTAATATTCTCTGATCCACACCATGGTCTGTGCGAGGTAACTCCACCTCGTGCTGAGCACGGGTAAGCTGTACTGCACCGAGGTTTCCAAGGTTCTCGAGTGCTGCTCGCTCGTCACGCTCCAGGATGACGGCACGGACACGCATCATGGGGGTCGCTCTAAACATGTGCACCTCCAATATCGGCCCGTGGGATGGTCCGCACCCTTATCGCATCTGGGTCCATTCCGGCGCGGATGCCCTCGGAGATAGTTATCAGGTTTGCGATCTCGATACGGCGGATCACGAGATACGCGACAACCGCACCAAACCCCATGTGACTTCTCCGGAATGTCATTCTTGCTATGCGCAGGTAACGATGCCATGCAAGCCTTTCAAGGACCGTCACCGGAATGGACGTCTCACTCTGGCCCCTTTCGAATGGAAGGGGGTCGAGGACCCGCATCACCACGCGATTCACAGCAGTCATAGGGTCACTATCATTGAGCATATCCGAAAAGGTGGAATAACTGATCGCCCCCCCAAGTACGTGCATGGACGATAACTGCTCTGCAGAAAGCCCATAATTGAACCTGCCACGCAGTATGAGGACGAGATGAAATATATCGGCCTCGTTGCGTACAAGATTCCCGGCCTCCTCGCGGTCCCCGCTCCAAAGTGCATTGAAACGTCTAACCAACTCCTTGAGATATCCTTTGTCGATCGCCGCCTCGTAAAAAAACGGTGGCGCGTCCTCGCCATGTTCCCGGATTGCTTTCTCGAGGCTCCTCATGATGGGACCACTTTCAAGCAGACGCAGAAAATCTGTGACAGACGCTGCGACGGAAAGCGCGTGCACTCTGGCAGATTTGAGTCCAGGCACGTGGACCAGGTGCACGGCGGCCTCTTCAGGGTTCACCTTGGTGATAGATGATCTCAGAAGCACTTTCAGGTTCTCGGCTTCGAAGCGGACAGGTATCCATTCGATAAGGCCTGATTCCTCCCGTGTGAGCTGAGCCTTCATCCGCGATAGTTCTTCGATGAATTCTTCGATCAATTGCCGCTGAAAGTCCGCTATGCCCAGATATTCTCTTTCAGGAAAAACGGTCCGCGCATACTCTTCAACGGTGCGTATGCGGCACAGGGCATCAAGTCGTTCACCTTCGGCCATTCTGCTTCGCCTGCCGTGCAGTCGTGCTGCCAGAAATTCGAGGTTACTCAATACGTCTCCTTGCAGGGTCATCCAGTCCACACATATGCCGGATGATCTCTTCAATGATCTTTTGTTTCAAACCTTCGTCTATAACTATTTCCCGTTCGATTGCGACAGAAGCCTTTGCGAGATTTTCCCGTTTTTGGCCTTCTGCTGCCTCAACCGCCCGGGCGACAATATCCTGCGCTTCCTTGCCTGCATCCTGGTACGATCTCATGTTAATATCCTGCGCTTGCTTCCGTGCATCGGCAAGAATGCGGTCCGCCTGCGCCCTGCCCTCTTCAACGATACGTTTTGCCTGGTTCTCGGTTGCAACGATCTTTTGGATCACATCGCGCACAGCATCCCCCTTTATCTATTTACATTCCCGCATATTTTTTCCGGACACGGGAAATTCTAAGGCTTTCGCAGGCACAACCAGGATAACTGGATTCGATATTCGGAAAAGATACGGACTTTCATAGGAGTTGCTCCGGTTCATGTCTGATCATTTCCAATCAACACAATATGGCGTATCGGGCACAGGAGTGATAAGAATGTTCTCTCTCTGACTGCCGGGCCGAATGCTCTTATATGAAGTATACCAAATATGTCAATATTTGGCTCTTTTTGATCCTTGAGGACACTATTATGAATTTACCGGACGGCCTGTTGTGATATACAATATATGATAAACTCCCGTGGTCGCAAGACCAGCCAGTTTACAGCACGGAGCAATGATCGATGAGCCATTTGAAAGATATATTCAACCCGCAAAATGTCGCCGTCATCGGTGCAAGCGAAGCGGAAGGGTCGATTTCACGAGCTATCCTTGGTAATTTGCTGGCTTCCTTCAAAGGTAACATCTTTCCCGTCAATCCCGGGCGGAAGACAGTCCTTGGCCTCACGTGCTATCCCTCCATCACAGCGATCGAGCCGCCTGTCGACCTCGCGGTTATCGCCGTTAAGGCCCCATTGGTCCCGGATATCATAGAGGGATGCGGAAAGGCCGGTGTTAAGGGGGCCCTCATCATATCGACCGGCTTCGGCGAAGCCTCTGAAGCGGGAAGGCAAATGGAAGTCACAATGCTCGAGGCAGGCAGAAAATATGGGACGAGGATCATAGGGCCCGGTTCGATAGGCATTATACGGCCCGGCATAGGGTTAAATACAAGTTTTTTACAGGTAAAACCCCGACCGGGAAATATCGGTTTCATCCTGCAGAAAGGTGAGCTCGGCGATGCGACCCTGGAGTGGGGCGTCGA
>DHQV01000090.1:19203-31792 GCA_002408185.1 Deltaproteobacteria bacterium UBA5329 | reverse complement strand
CCCTGGAGTGGGGCGTCGAGGCTGGCATCGGCTTTTCCATATTCGCATCCTTAGGGTCGATGATCGATGTGGATTTTGGGGACATGATAGATCTCCTGGGTGATGATTACCCTACCCGGAGCATCCTCATAAATATGGAGCGCATCTATAACACCCGCAAATTCATGAGTGCGGCCCGGGGTTTTGCACGAAAAAAACCGATCATTATCCTGAAACCCGGGAAGTTCCGGGAGAGCGTTGAAGCGGAGATCTCGGGGACGGGTGGGCCTCCGGGGGATGACGAGGTATATGATGCCGCTTTCAAGCGGGTGGGGGTAGTACGGGTTGAGTCCGTCAAGGACCTGTTCAATGCCGCGCAGGTGCTCGACTCGAATGCCCTGCCGAGCGGACCCCGTCTCGCCATTCTCGGCAACGCAGGAACAGTGGGGATCATAGCAGCGGACGTCCTCATCGAGGCGGGCGGCATGCCCGCCCGGCTCTCCGGCGAAACCGTAGCGGAGCTTCTTCCCGCTCTGTCACCCCCATGGAACGGCAAGAACCCGATCGACCTCGGCGGCGACGCCGACATGACGAAATACGCTGCGGCCGTGTCCGCATGTCTTGATGACCCTGCCATCGACGCCCTGCTCGTGATCCATACGCGCCATGCCGAGGCATACCCAGTCGATCTCGCCAACCTGATATCGGTCATTCCAAACAAGAAAAGAAAACCTGTACTCGCGACGCTCATGGGGGGGCAGGAGATGAAAGACGGCATCAAGATACTGCAGGAAAACAATATTCCCGCGTACGGGACCCCGGAAGAGGCTGTCCGGACATACCTCCAGATGTACAGATACAAGAGGAACCTGGAGCTGCTGTACGAGACGCCTGCCGAGCTTCCTGTCGACCAGGCGCCTCCGAAGTATTACCTCAAGACC
The DNA here is from genome assembly GCA_002408185.1 of Deltaproteobacteria bacterium UBA5329. Classification (GTDB taxonomy): domain Bacteria; phylum Desulfobacterota; class Syntrophorhabdia; order Syntrophorhabdales; family Syntrophorhabdaceae; genus Delta-02. The sequence continues at coordinate 30,872 of DHQV01000090.1, read as the reverse complement.
CTAGTCAGCAGAGCGACCAGTGAGGGTAACTGGGCATTATCACCGGAAGAGGCGATGAGCTTCCTGGCAAATTACCATATACCCACGGGGACGATACCGGCTGAAGTCAGCATGAACAGAATAGAAGAGGCCGCTAACAACATGGGTTTCCCCGTTGTCATCTCAGGCGCTCCTTCCGGACTTTACGAAGAGACGATGAGACAACAGATCGAGGTCCGTTCGCCCGAGATGATCGATCAAGCCATCACACACCTGAAAAAAGCCATTGCCGAAACACCCGAGGGAAGTTACCGTAACACCGCAATGGTACGGCCTCTTCTCAAGGACATAGATTACAAAGTATATCTCGCAATGCGAAGGGACCGCGATTTCAGGGCGGTCATTCGGTTCGGGACCGGCGGCATCGGCAGGGACATTTTCAGGGATTGCGCGATAGGCCTGCCGCCCTTGAATCAACTTCTCGCCCGAAGGCTCATCGAAGAATCGAAGGCATACACCATCCTGAGCGGATACAGGGGATACAAACCCTTCGACCTCACGCAGCTTGAGTTGATCATGATAAATTTTTCGAACCTGATAGTGGATTTCCCGGAGATCGCCTCCATCGACGTCGACCCTATCGTCATTTCCGATCAAAAAATACTGGCACTCGATGCCCGCATTTACCTCGACCGGAACGCGGTACAGGCGGGAGCACATTCGCATCTAGTAATAACACCGTATCCCACGCGCTATACGACACCCTGGGGCCTGAAAGACGGCACCGAGGTGCTGCTTCGCCCTGTTCGCCCGGAAGATGAGCCGATGCTCCTCGACCTCTTCAAGGGTCTTTCCGACCAGACAATGATAGAGCGTTTCTTCAGCCCCATAAAAGACATGACCCATGAGATGCTGGTGAGGTTCTGCAACATCGATTATGACCGCGAGATCGCGATCGTCGCCTACCTGAAAGAGGGGGAATCGGGCCGCATTATCGGCATATCGGATATAATTATCGATCAGAACATGCAGTCCCAGTTTGCGGTCCTGGTCCACGATGAATACCAGGGGAAGGGCCTCGGCCGGAAATTGATCGATACTCTGATAGGGATAGCGCAGGAGAGGGGCATAAGCACGATAAACGGCGTTGTACTGACGGAAAACACCCGCATGCTGAAGCTCCTGCGCCGGCTAGGTTTCAAAACGTCCCACGGTTCGTTCGGGACCACGGATGTCGCTTTCAAACTCAGGTAAGGCTGCGAAGAGAGAAAAAAGGCGGGGTATCTAAGCCCCGCCTTTTTTACGGTTGAATTACTTCGACTGCAGATACTCGTCAATTGCTTTTGCGGCTTTGCGGCCTGCGCCCATTGCTAGGATGACCGTGGCTGCACCGGTTACGATGTCGCCACCTGCGAATACGCCCTTGCGGCTCGTCTGACCGGTTTCCTCATCCGCCACGATGTTGCCGGATTTCTTGAGTTCGAGGTCCGGCGTAGTTGAGGTCAGGATTGGGTTCGGGCCCTGGCCGATGGCAACGATGACGACATCGACATCGAGAACGAAATTGGAGCCCTTGATCTCGACCGGTCTGCGTCTGCCGGATGCATCGGGTTCACCGAGTTCCATCTTGACGCATTCCAGCCCCTTGACCCAGCCTTGGTCGTCGCCTACTACCCTGATCGGGTTCGTCAGCAGTCTGAAATCAATGCCCTCTTCCTCTGCATGGTGCGCTTCTTCCGCACGTGCCGGCATCTCTTCACGGCTTCTGCGGTAGACGAGGTAGACGTCCGCGCCGAGGCGCTTGGAGACCCTGGCCGCGTCCATTGCGACGTTGCCACCGCCGATAACGGCCACTTTCGAGCCAACCCTGATCGGTGTGTCGTATTCAGGGAAGAGATATGCCTTCATGAGGTTTGCACGTGTCAGGAACTCGTTGGCGGAGTAAACGCCGTTCAGGTTCTCGCCCGGGATGTTGAGGAAGTACGGCAGGCCTGCGCCGGTCCCGATAAATGCCGCGTCGAAACCCTGCTTGAAAAGCTCGTCGAGGGTCACGGTCTGGCCGACGATGGAGTCGACGTGGACCTTTGTGCCCATTTTTTCCAGATAGTCGACTTCGCGCTGCACGATCGCTTTCGGGAGACGGAATTCGGGAATTCCGTAGACAAGCACGCCGCCCGCTTTGTGGAGCGCTTCAAAGATATGGCACTCGTGGCCTTTCTTGGAGAGCTCGCCTGCAACGGTGAGACCGGCAGGGCCAGCGCCAATGATAGCGACTTTCTTGCCGGTTTTCTTCGGAAGCGTCGGGACCCTGACATCGCCAAGGCCGAGCTGATAATCAGCGACAAAACGCTCGAGGCGACCGACCGCGACCGGCTCCGATTTCTTGCCTAGGATGCACTTGGATTCGCACTGTGATTCCTGGGGGCATACCCTGCCGCAGACTGCGGGAAGGCTGTTCGTTTCTTTAATAATGTGGATGGCACTCATGAAGTCGCCTTCCTTGATCTTCGCGATGAACTGAGGGATCTGGACGTTGACGGGACAGCCGTCGACACACGGCGGCTTCTTGCAGCCGAGGCAGCGTTGGGCTTCCATCATTGCGTTCTCTTTCGTGTAACCGAGGGCGACCTCGGAGAAGTTCTGGATCCTCATCTTCGGTGCCTGTTCCGGCATCTTCACGCGTTTACGTGCCTTTTTGACTGCCTTTTCCTGTGCGTCTATCTTGCACTTGTGGTCCCACAGGGCACGTCTTTCCTCCCTATTGTACATTTTCTGACGGAGGACGAGTTCCGGGAAATCCACCTGGTGTCCGTCAAATTCCGGGCCGTCGACGCAGACAAATTTTGTCTCGCCGCCGATAGTGGCGCGGCAGCAGCCGCACATACCGGTGCCGTCAACCATGATGGTGTTGAGGCTGACGATGGTGCGGATGCCGTACGGACGGGTAACTTCAGCCACAGCCTTCATCATGATGACCGGGCCGATGCCGACTACTTCGGCGATATTCTCCTTGCCGCGCTCTTCGATAATCTTCTTGAGGACATCGGTAACGAACCCGTGGGTCCCGTAGGAACCGTCATCGGTCGTGACATGCAGTGTGGTGCTGACCTTCCTCATCTCTTCTTCAAGGATGAGCATGCTCTGGTTGCGGGCGCCAATGATCGAAATGACCTCATTGCCTGCCTCGAAGAGTGCCTTTGCGATAGGGAGCACCGGTGCCACGCCGACGCCGCCGCCCACGCAGATCACTGTACCGAATTTCTCGATATGGCTCGGTTTGCCTAGGGGGCCGACGACATCGAGAAGGGCCTGGCCTACCTCGAACTTCGCAAGCTTCTGGGTGGATGTTCCAACTTCCTGGAAGATGATCGTGATCGTTCCTTTTTTCACGTCATAATCCGCAACTGTAAGGGGAATACGCTCGCCCATATCGTCGCCGCGGACAACGACGAACTGTCCGGCCTTGACTTTCTTCGCAATGTCCGGAACATAGAGTTTGTACATGGTGATAGACGGAGCAAGAATTTTCTTCTCCGTGATCTGGTTGAGTTTTGCTGTTTTCTTGGTAGCCATAACGTCTCCTTTAATAAAAGTTTAATTCTATCAAAACGGTTACTCTTCGTTCACCTGTTTCAAAGGTAGCCTGATGGTAAAGGTTGTTCCTTTCTCGACCTTGCTTTCGACGGTTATTTCCCCGAAATGTGACTCGACGATCCTTTTCACGATCGATAGCCCGAGCCCGGTGCCTGTCGTATATCGTGTGTTCGGTCCCGACACGCGGTAAAATTCGTCAAAAACGCACGGCAGGGACTCTTCATCGATACCGATACCTGTGTCACTCACTTTTATAGAGAGATAAAGCCCGTCCGGCACTGCGGTGACCATGACCTTGCCATTCTTGACATTGTACTTCATGGCATTAGACACGAGATTGGTGAGAAGCTGCTCCATCTCGGCCCGGTCGGCCTCGATCAAGGGCAGCTTTTTCGGGATGTCCACACTGAAGGTGATATCCTTTGTCGAGCCTTGGACCTTAAAAAGGTCAACGGTGCTCTCGATGATCTCCGTCATGTCGAGAAATTCTTTTTTCCTTACCACTTTCTTCGATTCCAATTTTGCAAAGAGCAGGAGATCATTGACCAGGTCCATGAGTGAATGGGCCCTGAGCTTTGCCCTCTCCAGCATTTGCCTGTTGAACTGCGGGTCCGTCCCCGCGACACCCGTGAGATAGGCATTGAGATAACCCTCGATCGCCCCGAGCGGAGCCCGTATCTCGTGCGCCACCATCCTCACGAACTGCGATTTAACCTCTTCTACCTCCTTGAGGCTGGAGATATCGCGGAATGTGCAGACGACACCCAGATTCTCGCCTTTTTCATCACGCACCCCCGCTACAATGACCATCAGGGTCTTTGGCGCCTCTCCCGACAGGATAACCTCCTCGGAGATTATCGTATACTGGGAAAAATCGAGCGAGAACGCCTTGTCGATAACTTCCACAAGATCTTTTTGCCGCAGCGCCTTCCGGTAATCCATGCCGATACCGGAATCAACCTTACCTGTTACGTTGAACATTTTCAGGACAGCCGGGTTCCACAGGGCAAGCTGGCGTTCGCGATTTATAACAAGGATGCCGTCGGCCATCGAGTTCACTATCGTGTGCAGCTTCGATTTCTCGCCTGCCACCTCGAGGAGCCTCTGATCCCGCTCTTCGCGAAGCTTTTCCTTTTCTATGGTCAGCCGCCTCTTGTCGAGGCCCCTGTTTATGACGGCCAAGAGCTGATCGGGGTTGAACGGTTTCGGTATGTAATCGTAGGCACCGTGCTTCATTGCCTCTACTGCTGTTTCAACGGTTGCGAAACCCGTTATCACGACGAATATAATACCAGGATCTATCTGTCTTACCTGTTCCATCATCTCGAGTCCGCCCATGACAGGCATCATGAGATCGACGAGGATAAGGTCGTAGGAATTTCCCTTCGCCTTCTCCAACCCAAGCTTGCCATTTTCGGCTGTATCGACGGTGTAGCCTTCCGATGAAAGGATCCTGCGGCATCCCTCACGGATGCCTTTTTCGTCGTCTACAACCAGTATATTGATAGGTTCCGCCATTGCCTTAGGATAAAACTTATTTGTTGATAAGCGCGTTTATCTTCTGCACGAGTACATCCGGCTCCACCGGTTTTGGAACGAAACCATCGGTTTTCATCCAATAACCGTCCTGCTCCTGCGAAAAGTCATACCCCGTCTCGCTTGCAACCGCTGAGATCATAAGGATCGGGATGTTTTTGTAGCGCGGGTCCGCCTTGATAGACTTCGCGAAGCTGAAACCGGTATCGTGTTTCTCCAGCATAAGATCGAGAAGTATCAGGTCCGGTGCATCGAACTGGACCTTATCCATTCCCTCGCGGGCCGAGAATGCCGTTTCGACCTCGAAACCGTTGCTTTCAAGGACTGCCTTGTTGAGATCAACGAAATCGACGTCATCATCAATGATCAGAATTCTTTTTGCCATAATTACTTCTCCCTGTATTTATATTTTGATTTGCCGCTAATCCATTAGCCTGTGCCACTATCCCAATAGCCTTACCATCAACAGGAAGGCTTATAATGAACGTGCTTCCCTTGTCGAATTCCGTCTCCACATCGATCTTGCCGGAATGCCTCTCAACGATGCCGTATGAAATGGCAAGACCGAGGCCGGTGCCTTTCTCTTTCGTCGTGAAAAAGGGGTTGAACAGCTTCCCGATATTTTCCGGCGGTATACCGGGTCCCGTATCCTTGATCTTTATCGTTATCACGCCTGCCTCGTGGGATGTCGAGATGACAAGAGAACCTTTTCCTGCCATTGCCTGCGCAGCATTGAGAATAATATTGAGAAAGACCTGCTTGAGCTGCGTAGCATCCGCAAGGAGCATAGGAATGTCAGTCTGCAGATCCTTCTTGATCTTGATATTCTGAAAAAGCACCTGGTTGACGATAAGGCCCAGAGTCTCTTCGATAAGGTCATTTATGTTCGTTTCACCCGGCTTGAGCTTTGTTTCCCGGGCAAAGCTCAAAAGGCCCTGGACGATCTCTTTGGTCCGCGCCGCCTCGCTGATGATGAGGTCGATATCCTCGACTCTCGGGTCATCGGCCTCCAGTGATCGTCTCAGAATATGGGCGTAAATTGTGATCGTGCCGAGCGGGTTGTTGATCTCATGCGCCACACCGGCAGCAAGCTGCCCGAGAGCTGCCAGCTTCTCCGTCCTGAGCAGCTGGAACTGTGCCTGTTCAAGTTCCTGGAGCGACTGCTGGAGCTGTTTGTGTGATTTTTCGAGTTGCTGGTATATGCGCTTCGACTCTTCCAAGAGATATGGAAGGCAATATTCAGTCTCCGATATACCCTGTACGACCGCGACCGCCTTTTCCCTGCATGTCTTGTAGCCGCAGGCGCGGCAATCGAGGTTGCTCTGGGGAGGAAGCTTGTTTATCTTCTTCAGCACACTGCGTATCTCGTTCTCGGTCGGGTCCGGCAGTTTCTCGACGCCGGGGTGATATGTCCGGGATACGTTTATATCTCCATAATCCTTGTAGATCTTCTGCAACATCCGGCCCGTCGCGGCAGTGAACCCGGCATTTGCATAGCGGGACACGACCTGCCTTCTGCCGAGAACGCCCATTTCCCTTTCGATGAACGGGCCATCCACGCAGCCGTCACAAAATACAAGATCGAGGAATTTTGCCTGTATGGACCCTAAAGCCAGCTGGTTCAATGCGCCGATAACCCGCCGCCGACCGTAGGCAACGCTTACCTCGCCGACCAGGACATCAAAACTGTGCCCGAGGCTCCGGTTCAAGCCCCCGATAACCGGGGTGATCCTCCCAAGGGCGGACCCTTCTCCATCAAACGGGGCTTCCGCGACATTCCTAGGGTTGATGCCTGCCTCCGCCAACATGAGCCGGACGTCCCGAAAGGTTATGACATGATCGATCGCGTCAGCCACCTCGTCGCTATCCAATTCCCCCATGCGTGCGAGGCACGGCGAGATATAAACAACCTTGCATCCGGCGCCTTTTGCCTTTTTTATCATTCTACCAGCCGCAATCATCGGTGAGACAATGGGTGCGATATTGTCGATAAGCTGGGGAAGGTATTTTTCTATGTACATCACGATGACGGGACAGAAGGATGATATGATGGGCTGTTTGAAATCCCCGGCCAGCAGCTTCCGGTAAGGCCTCGCTATCAACTCGGCGCCTGCCGATCCTTCCCACACCTCTTTAAACCCCAGGGCCTTCAATGCATAGCTGAAACTGCCGGGTGATACGTCATCCTGGAATGCCGGAAAAGCGGGGTCGGCACAGGCTACTACATCTTCATTGGACCCCAGCAACGCTTTAACGATGGCCGCATCGCTCTGGTACGTCATTGCCCGGTGCGGGCATCCCGTAATACAGTTGCCGCACAATATGCATCTCTCGGGGATAATACGTATGGATTCTTTTTCGAGCTTGATCGCTTTCGCCGGGCAGAGCTGCACGCAGTAAAAACACCTGCGGCATTTACGGTTGTTGACCTCTACCCGGGAGCCTCCCCGGCACTTTTCTGTCATCAGTTCGCGGAAAACGGTATTCATTCAAATACACAGGAAATTTAATAAATTACCACAAATATTACAGTAAAGTAAGGGCTTTGTCAATGAGCATGTGAAAAGCTTTACAAGTAAATTTTGTGTTCAATTACCGCTGCTAAGGCGTCACTACATCAAGAGGAAGTGTGTATAAGACATGCTCTCGCCCGTTCGCCTTCGGCTCGAGGGAGGGGCCCTAATAGCCGTATACCCAACTACAAGCTTGCTATTTGGGTAGGCAACGAGCGGGCAAGAGGGTGTCTTTTTAGAACTTTAACGCCTGCTTCGGGCATCCTTTGACGCAAAGACCGCACTTCAGGCAGTCACCGGTGAATTCCATCACCGGTCGCTCTTTCAGAGCGTTCGGCTTAAGCTGCATAGGGCAGTTTTTTGCACACAGTCCGCAGCTTACACAGGAGGTGCGGTTCATCTTTAACGGACGCCGGCCCACGCCGGCCCAGCTCGAGAGGCTCCCTATAGGGCAGACCGAGCACCAAGCGCGTTGATGGATAAATACTGCAAGTAATATCCCGACGGTCGTCGTGACGGTAAGCAGAATAATGAAGAACCGTCCGATCGCAAAGGCATCAGGCCACAGGCGTACAATCTGGACCGTGAGCATGGCCATGAGGAACAATATGACCCCGAGCCGGACCGGGACCTTACGTAAAGCGTGGGGAATGTTCTTTCCGGGGCTTATCGCTTTCATATAGGTATCAGCGAAAGACCCCCGGGGGCACATCCAGTTACACCATGTACGTCCGCGGAACGCGGCGAGCCCGACACCGGCCGCCATGCACAGGGGGATAAAATAACCGATCAGGGAATAGAACCATCCGGCGACGACAAGAGCAATGAAGATCGTCCCGAACACGGCCTGTTTCATGAACCGCGACCGCCAGGCACCCTCGAGTTCTTTTTTTGCCGAAATTTTGGCCGGTTGGTTGACAATATTTTCTGCCACTACATTCATATATACCTCATCATTGATCATTCGGAGCTCGCGCGCATATGTTTCGCTATGCGTTCCTTTTCCTGCAAAGTTTCGCGAAGGACGTCGCGCATGATCGAACACGCCTCGCTTATCCGCGGGCTTGTGAGCCGGTAGTAGACCGTTGTGCCCTCTTTTCGGGAAAGAACGAGCCCCTTCTGCTTCAGGACCGAAAGGTGCTGCGACATATTGGCCTTGTTTATATTCACGACTTCCAGCAAAAAAGATACCGATCTCTCCCCCTCCTTGAGAAGGTTCAATATCCGAAGCCGCCTCGGGTTGCCGAGTGCCAAGCAAACGTCCGCTTGTAACTCAAAGATCTCCATCTCCTGATCGATCATGCCTTCACCCCTTATTTCGTTATTGCTTAGTTTCATAATGTAGAAACTGTATGCCAGATGCGGGAAGATGTCAACGGGTATGTCGGAAAGACCCAAAGACCTCTCTCAGGATGTTTTTTCTGTCACCGGGACAGACAGCGAATTATTTCACCGATATACATCCTGTGATAGTCTTTTTTCGGATAAAAGCCGTCTATGTCGGGTGAAAGAAAATTCGCCGGTGTAATGTCTTGAAAATATATCTTCCGGCACTCGATAACAAGCCGGGCCTCCACAAAATAGATGGTGTCTTCACCGAATACAGGGGTAAGTCTGATGGCGGCAGCCTTGTTAACATCCCTTCCCGAATGTGTGCCGCAATATGTCAGGGCGTCACGGTATTCTTCTTCAAAGAAACTCAGGCTGAAGTTTTCCGATCTTTCCATAAATTGATACGTATAGCGGTTGGGCCTGATGACGCACATGGCGACGCGCCTGTCCCACATAACCCCGAGACTTCCCCAGGCGCCCGTCATTGTATTGTATGACCCTTTCGTTCCGGCCGTGATCAGCATCCAATCGACACCGATAAGCTTGAATGGGTTGTGCCCAATATCATCGGGTTTCATCTCGATAAACACTCGTTCCATTATTGCCCTCCCTTCTTTTACGACCTTTTTTAATTATATCCCATGGAAAAGAATACGAGCAAAAAAGAGGAAGGGTTCTGACGCCTGGATGACGTGAATAAAGGGAACAGAAGCTGTTTACTTCTTCACGATTTTTTTTAAAAGAAAAATCTTGGATTCCGGCGCAAAAGACGCCGAAATGACGAGCTTGGGTGAATCGTGACACAGTCTCCATGCCCTGGATGACGGCGGGTGGTTAAACCTGGAACATAGAACCTAGAACGTAGAACAAATTCGCCTTACGACTTACGTTTTTTAAAAGACCGCTTGAACGTGTATATCTGATAATTCTTTATGTTAAACCCCCCTGACCGCCACTCTTGCGGATAGAGATCCGAAGCTCCGGTCTTGGTCCCCTCCAGTACCCGGATATCACCGTACACGACGGTAAACGGTCATCAATGAGCCACGTTCAAGCGGTTAAGCCTCAAACGGTTCAGCCTGTTTGCTGCTTCCCCGTTGTCAGGTACTCGTGTATGGCGGTCGCCGCCTTTCTCCCTGCGCCCATCGCAAGGATAACCGTTGCGGCGCCCGTCACGATATCACCCCCTGCCCAAACCCTATCACGCGTTGTTTTACCCGTTTCCGGGTCTGCAACGAGTGTTCCCTTTTTCGTTGTGTCCAATCCGGGTGTTGTCGCCGGGACAAGCGGATTAGGGCTGTTCCCGATCGCCACGACAACTGCATCTATCGGCATACGGAAATTGGAGCCGGGCTTTTCTACCGGCGTACGCCGCCCCGACGCATCCGGTTCGCCGAGTTCCATCTTGATGCATTCAATTTCCTTTATCCATCCATTCTCGTCACCGATGTATGCGAGCGGCAGCGTGAGAACGTCGAAGATCACGCCTTCCTCCTCGGCGTTCTCGGCTTCTTCAGCGCGTGCAGGCAATTCTTTGTGCGAACGCCGGTACACAATGTGAGATTCGGCGGCACCCATGCGCAGCGCTGTCCTTGCCGAATCCATTGCGACGTTCCCGCCCCCGACCACAGCGACCTTAAGGTGCTTTTTGACGGGTGTCGCAGACTTCGGCGCCATGTAGCCCTTCATCAGGTTCATGCGCGTCAGGTATTCGTTGGCTGAATAGACACCGTTCAAATTCTCCCCGGGGATGTTCATAAACCAGGGAAGACCGGCGCCGGTCCCGACGAAAACGGCATCAAACTCCTTGAGAAGCTCATCGATCGACCGCGTCTTCCCGACAACAAAATCCGTGAACACCTTGACACCGAGCGCCTTCAGGTAATCAAGCTCCCGCGCAACGATGGCCTTCGGCAGGCGGAACTCGGGAATGCCGTACACGAGCACGCCGCCGGCCTTGTGCAGCGCCTCGAAGATCGTCACATCATGGCCTAGCATGATAAGGTCTCCCGCCACGGTAAGCCCGGCAGGCCCTGATCCGACGATGGCAACTTTCTTTCCCGTCGGCGGTGCCTTTTTTGGAAGCTCGATCTTTCCCTGGGCTGCCTCCCAGTCGGCGAGGAAACGTTCTAGTCGGCCGATCGCTATTTCCCCGCCCTTGTTGAGCAGGATACACTTGGATTCGCACTGGCTCTCCTGCGGACACACTCTGCCGGAGATCGCCGGAAGGCAGTTCTTTTCTTTGAGCTTCTTTATGCCAGCTGCATAATCGCCCTTTTTTATGCATGCGATGAAAGCGGGGATGTCAATCTCGACGGGGCAACCTGTCTGGCATCTCGGCTTCTTGCACTGCAGGCAACGCGAAGCCTCTGCCTTTGCAAGTTCCTCGGTATAACCGAGCGCCACTTCGTCGAAATTATTTCGCCTGATCTTCGGAGACTGATGGGGCATCGCTCTCCGGTTGAGATCTATCTTGCTTGCTTTTTCCTGAGTTTTTTCGTCATTCATGCCAGGCACACTTCCCTTCTTTATGCGCGAAAGCAGCGTCGCTTCTGCGGAAGAACATGGCTTCCTCACTCATATAAGCCTTCCTGCGCGCGAGAAATTCCTTCCAGTCAATGTCGTGTCCGTTGAATTCCGGGCCATCGACACAGGCGAATTTCATCTGCCCGCCGACGGTTACCCGGCATACGCCGCACATTCCCGTGCCGTCGA
>DHQV01000090.1:0-19080 GCA_002408185.1 Deltaproteobacteria bacterium UBA5329 | reverse complement strand
ATTCCCGTGCCGTCGATCATGATCGGGTTCAGGTTGACCACGGTCGGGATGGCGAGGTCCCTCGTGACCTCCGACGTATGCGCCATGAGATATGTACACCCGTTGACGATGATCCTGTCGGGCTTCTCCCGCATACCGTGGATGATATCGGGCAGGCGGCTTATATGGCCTTTCGTTCCCATACTGCCATCACGGGTGATCGTGTATATCTTTTCCGCCAGGGGGACGTACCTGTCGAGCCAGTATATAAGGTAGGAACTCCTGGCTTCAAGGACGACCGATACCTTATTCCCTTTTTCCTTCAACGCCCTGGCGACGGGGTAAAGGCTGCCGATCCCGTAGCAGCCGCCGACAAGGAGGACACTTCCGAATGTATCGATTACCGTCTCGTTTCCCAACGGCCCGACGCATGTGAGGATCTCGTCGCCGGCCTTGAGGCCCGCTAGCACCGATGTTGAGGCGCCGACCTCCATGAAGACAATTGTGATCGTGCCTTTCTCAGGGTCAAAGTCCGCTATCGAGAGCGGGATGCGCTCGCCTTCCTCGGCGCCGCGGACAATAACGAACTGCCCGGGCCTGACCTTGATCGCGATCTCCGGTGCGTCCAGCACAAGGACATGCATATTGGGAACGATCATGGACCGTTCTATAACTTTATTCACTTATGCCTCCTTTCTTCTATCGCCTTCATACCGGCGACGTAATCGTGAAGGGGCACACCACGGAAAGACGCCGGCGCCTCTGTCGCATCCTTGCGGTATGCGGTATTCTCGGCGGCTTTACCTTCCATGACTACCTTCTTCCTCGGGACCCTTCTATCTTTTCCCGCAACACCGGGAACAGCTTTCTTGATCTCCGATTGTATCGCTGAAAGTGAGTTATATTTCAATGCACCTTTTTTGATCCTTCCTGCTATTCCGGACATGATCCACCAGTCTGCCCGGGAATCGGCAAATGGCTCCGACGCCTTATTGATGGAGAGTATCTTGCCTTCAGCGCTGATCGTTGTTCCCGAAACCTCTGTAAACACGGCCGCGGGCAGGTTAATGTACGGCTTCACTCCTTCCGGTGCCGGCAGGGCATTCTGGTAAATGACGTAATCGCATGGAGGTGTGCCGTTTGAAGAAGGCACATCACCGATAAAATATCCGACCTTGCACTTCGCCTTAAGGTCGACCACAGTTGCCGGATCCTTGAATTTCAGTACGCCGTCGGATTTTATACTGCCGGGCATGAGACCGGGAAATGCACCCATGGCGATCATGCCGAGCAGGTTGGTATACGGATGGCAGACGATAACCTTCCATCCAAGATCGTTTCTCAACGAAAGCACGCGCTTGAATATCTCTTTGCGTTTTTTCGAGAATATTGCACCAGGTCCGACGATTGCGATATTACGTTCGCTCTTCTTGAAGAAAGATGGCGGTACACTGCCCCTCTTGCCATTGCCTGACATTGACTTTATAATGCCGTCGAGGTATTCCGGCCACTTCTCGGGATCTGACCGGAACGCCTCCTCCGAGAGGAAATCGAGGTTGCATTCCTGGTCATCGATGGTCACGAGCGTGGCATCCTTACGGGCGACCTTCTTGACAGCAATGCCGACCGGGGTAAAACCGTAGGTCGTGTCAAGGCCGATAGAGAGAATACCTTTTGCATTCTCCAGAAAATCTATCTGTTCGGACGTGAGGACAAGGTCCACGAAGGCCCTAAGGTCACTTCCCAGATCGTAGATGACCCGCGAAAGGATGGCTTCCGTCCCGATCACCTCCCGCGCAAACTTCTGCGCCACAAAAAGGTCCTCATTCGAAAGATCGGGAGACACGAAAACGCATGAGCCCTCAGGTCCCGCTTCTTCTATCTTTTCTGCGGCCCGATCGAGGGCTCCGTCCCAGCCTATAAGGTCGTACCCCTCCGGACCAAGAATGGTCGGGGTTGCGAGCCTGTCCGGGCTCAGCACATATTCCGGTATGGCAAACCGGCCTTTAACGCATATCAGGCCATGCTCCGTCGGTGAGTCGTAGTCGGCGCTCACGTCGATGACCTCACCGTTCTTTACTTTCAGGTCGAGCGTACACCCGGTTGGGCAATACAGGCACGTCGTTTCGACAATCTCGTCAGGTTTTCCAGACCATTTACTTACCTTCGCCGACAGTGCCCCTGTCGGGCACACCGCAACACAGGCACCACAAAATTCACAGCCCGCTTCGAGATGGGTCCGCGCAAACGCTGGGCCGATCGTCGTCTGTTTGCCGCGTTGCTTGAAACTTAACGTCCCGTTAAGACGGATATCATTGCATACTCTCACGCAGCGTCCGCAGAGTATGCACAGGTTATAATCCCTGTCATAGAAAGGATCTTCCTTCTCTAATGGGAAATTCCGGTAATAGACCGGGTACGATGTTTCGGTCAGGCCGACCTTTTCGACTATATCCTGGAGCTCGCACAAGGCGTCGTTCGGGCAGTACCGGCAGCCCGTTGTAACGCCGACCTTGCGGATCGTCCCCTGGAAATCCTTGCATTCATCCTGCTCCCCGCAGAAGAGACAGCTTGCAGGGTGTTCGCTCAAGAGGAGCTTCAATACCTCCTGACGGAGCGTCCGTACCTCTGCGGTATCGGTCCTGATCACCATATCTTCTTCTACCGGCGTCGTGCATGATGTCGGGAAACCCCTGATACCGTCAACCTCAACGACACACAGCCTGCATGCGCCGTACGAAGGCAGGTGCTCCAGTGCGCACAGCGACGGTATGTCAACCCCTGCCTCGCGCGCAGCCTGGAGAATGGTCAGACCGGCCTTCGCCTCCACTTTCCTGTTATCGATCGTTATGGAAACCTTTTTCTCCCTGGTCATGATTGTTTCTCCGCTGTTCTGATCACGATGGCGTCGCCCGCGATAGCTTCGTAACGGCAAACCTCATAGCAAGATCGGCACTTTATGCACTTTGAGACATCGAGATTGTGAGGCTCCGACCTCGGACCGGTAATTGCCCCTGTCGGGCAGACCCGGACGCACGACTGGCACCCGGTACATTTTTCCTTGATGACACGGTATTCGATCAAAGGCTTGCATACGGTCGCCCGGCATCTATGGTCCTTGATGTGTTCCAGATATTCGTTCCGGAAATATCTCAATGTCGTTAAGACCGGGTTGGGCGCGGTCTGGCCGAGGCCGCACAATGCACCTTTCTTGATCGTGTCGCCTAAGGTTCTCAATGCAAGAAGATCATCGGGATTTCCTTCCCCGTCCGTGATCCTCTGGAGTATCTCAAGAATGTGCCGCGTACCGACCCGGCATGGAACGCATTTTCCACAGGATTCCTTCTGGGTGAAATCGAGAAAATACTTTGCCAGGTCGACAATGCACGTGTCCTCGTCCATGACGATGAGACCGCCCGAACCCATGATCGAGCCCGCGCTTGCGAGCGACTCGTAATCGACCGTGAGGTCGAGGAATTCCTCGGACAGGCAGCCGCCTGACGGTCCACCCGTCTGGATAGCCTTGAAATTTTTCTGCACGCCACCGCCAATATCGAAGATGATCTCCCTCAATGTCGTGCCCAGCTGGACCTCGATGAGCCCAGGCCGACGAATTTTACCGACGAGGGAGAAGGTCTTCGTCCCGCGGTTGCCTTCTTTCCCGAAACGGGTATACCATTCCGGACCGTTCCTCAGGATGTTCGGAAGCGTACCAAGTGTCTCGACATTGTTGATAATGGTCGGCGACTGGAAAAGGCCTGATATGGCGGGAAAAGGCGGGCGTGATTTCGGCATGCCGCGTTTGCCCTCGATGGAACCGATGAGCGCTGTTTCCTCACCGCACACAAATGCGCCTGCGCCTTCCTTGATCTTGATATCGAAGGTGAAATCAGAGCCGAGGATATTCTTTCCGAGGAGACCGTATTCGCGCATATGGCCTATCGCTCTCTTCAGCCGGTCAATGGCGAGCGGATACTCGGCGCGGATATACACGATGCCCTTGCTCGCGCCGATGGCGTATCCGGCAATGAGCATGCCTTCGAGAACGGCGTGCGGGTCGGATTCGATAAGCGACCTGTTCATAAAGGCGCCGGGGTCACCTTCATCGGCATTGCATATAAGGTATTTCTGTTCTCCCGGGGCTTCCCTGCAGACCGTCCATTTTCTGAACGTCGGGAAACCGGCGCCTCCGCGGCCTCTTAAGCCCGCCTGGCGTACAACGGCGATGACGTCTTCGGGCGTTGACCTGAGGGTTTTCATAAATCCCTGATAGCCGTCGACGGCGAGGTACTGATCAATTTCTTCCGGATCGATAAAGCCGCAGTTGCGCAACACGATACGGACCTGGGGTTTCAGCATGGGGAGGTCAAAGAACCTGCGGATGCCCTCAAGATCGTCAGCGCCAAAGTGGCCAAGGGCGAGCTTCTTATGGGGCACCCCGTCGATGAAATGTGATTTCAGGATCATTCCCAGCATCTTGGCATTGACGTTGTTGTAGCTTACACGAGGTTGCCCGGGCATCTTGATATCGACGAGCGGCTCAAGATAGCATGGTCCGATGCACCCTACCTCGATAATGCGGGCCGATTTCTTGTTTTCGTCAAGGAAGGTTTTGACCCCTTCCTTCAGCTCAAGAGCCCCGGCAGCACGGCCGCAGGATGCGGCACCTATGTAAACGATGGGTTCCTTGTTATCGTTGAGCTTCTCCCATTTACTCTTTGCCGAATCGATCTTCTTCGCGAGTTTATTCATAATTTTTCAATAACTCCGTCAGTTTATTGACCGTCATCCTGCTGTAAATATCACGATCGATCTGCACCACGGGCGACAATGCACAACACCCCAGACACGCTACCCGATCGACATCGAAACGCTTGTCCACGGTTGTCTCCCCGCAGTGAATGCCAAGACCGTGCTCAAGACTGTCGAGCAACGTGCTCCCACCCCTGACGTGGCACGCCGTCCCGAGACACACCTTGATGCCATGGCGTCCGGGTTCTGTGAAACGGAATTGCGCGTAAAATGATGAAACACCGTAGATCTGGTTTTCTGAAATGCGAAGGTACCGGGAAATGGCCTTGACGGATTCTTCCCCGATATACCCGAAGGCCGCCTGAACATCCTGCAGGATAGGGATCAACTCGTCGGGACCGCGGCCATGCTTCCCGAGAATCTTTTGAATTTGTTCGGGCATGGATATCTCCTATGCCACACGTTTGGTGGCGTTACGAAAAAATCAGTCGCGCCGCAATCCGTTCGAGTAGGTATCGTGAAATTTTATCAAGTTTTAAGATGATTTTAGAACCAGCTGCTGCCAATTGCTCCCCAAAATATGCCCCCATTTACACTCAATTATTAAAGAATGAACACTGTGCTGTCAAGAGAAAATTTGGAACAATTTGTATATCTTTAAAATCATTACTATTATGTATGATTCACGGAATACTGTACGGGACACTGTATACCGTATACGATGTTAAGGGAATATACATATTGAATCGTCAGTCGTAAGGCGTGAATCGAAAGGTGTTGACGACTCACGCCTTACGATCTATTATCTCGATTCCCTGTGCAATTCCAGTGTCACCAGGTTTGATGTATCTGCGCATTGCACCCGGATCGTATCACCATCCCACCAAGGGAGGTTGCCGCCGAACTGAAATGTCTGTAGATCGGGAAAGATGAAGTGATAAAAGAACCCGCACAGCCCACCCGGATTGTGGCAGCTGATCTCAAACGTATCACCCGCCTTATGCCCCGCGCTGCAGGTCCCCCTCGACTCAACGACCGTTGCCGTGACCTTGTAACCTATGCCTGGATCTAACGCCATCTCATTACCCCCTTTTCTATGGAATTTGCAGATTAAACCATGAGGCGTAAGGTATTAAAACTTCTCAAAAGAATATGGGGAATTCTTGCCGCTACCCGCGACTTACGACTTATGGTTTAAATTGTCCAGGTTCCTCTCATATCATTACGTTCCTGCTCGTATCGACATTATATCACCATCCTGCACGAGATAGCTCTTTCCTTCAAGCCGCCAGACGCCCGCCTTCTTGCATTCGTTCATGCCGCCGTACTTCATGAAATCGGCATAGGAAACAACCTCGGCGCGGATAAACCGGGTTGCAAGGTCCGTATGGATGGAGGCGGCGGCCTCCTGGGCATTCACCCCTTTTCGAACCGGCCATGCCCGGCATTCGTCGTCGCCGACGGTAAGAAATGATATAAGCCCGAGCGTGTCGAACGCAAGGCGTATCATCCGTCCCCGGATCGATTCTTTCACATTGAACTCTTCCATGAAAGCCGTTCGGTCGTCATCCGCCATCATCGCGAGTTCCTGCTCCAGGGTTGCGCAAACATATAATGCGGGATATCCCCCGATATCCCCGGCCTGTCCTTCATTTTCCATCCCGGCCGCACCTTCCGGACGGTTTACCGCGATCATCATGGACTTCTGCGAGAGGAAGCGGAAGCCGCGTACCGCCTTCTCATCGTTTGGGCCAAGTTCAAGCGTTTTAAGCGCTTTGCCGTCCCCTGCATGCCCAAGGAGACGTTCGAGAAGTTCCATTTCCTGCTGAAGTGCGGTATTCTCTTTCTTGCCACCCTGCTTTTTTATCCTCTCGATCCGCCCTTCTATCTGGACCATGTCGGCAAGTATAAACTCGTTCATTATGTCGTGAAATTCACGCCTGAGGTCGGCTTGCTCCGCGCCGTCAAAATCATTCAGCGTCACGATAAAGGCATCACTTGAACGCATCTTCTGAAGGGTCTTTGCATTGATGGTCGAGTCTTTTATGTTCCCTTCACCGATAGCAACGGTATCGGCCAACTCTATCCGGGCATGTGTGGTCTTTTTCGGTTTGAATATTCTCGCCATTTCATCGACACGGGAATCCGGCACATCAATGGATATGATATTGTCGCCATCCGAGAAGCCGCGCGCACTTTCAACGCCACTCAATGCCTGGAAAAGTGTCGTCTTCCCGGATCGTGCCGGGCCAATAACTGAGATATACATCGCATTCTCCCTCTTGAGTAACAGAAAACCCGGCAGGCTATACACCTGCCGGGCCTCAATTATATCGCCTTTTGGGCGCTATGTCAGCTTTTTATCTAGCACGCGGTGCCTGAGTGCTTCGGCGATATGGGCCTCATTGATCGTTTCTGAACCCTCGAGATCGGATATTATCCGTGTCACTTTCAGGATGCGGTGATAGGCGCGGGGAGACAGGGCCCATTTTTAGATAGCGGCAACGAGCACCCTTTCTGCTGGTGCATCGTGCGTACAGTATTTGCCGATATCCCGGGTAGACATCTGGGCGTTCGCATGGATCTTCCGGTCTGTCTCTTGCGAGGTCCCGGATATCCACTTGGGGACCTCGATGTGAATTTCTATCTGTCGAGAAGGGGCCCCGAGATACGCGAGCGGTACTTGTAGATCTGCGTGGTGCTGGAATTCGGGGAACTCGTCGAGGAAAAGCACGCCGTTGTAGGCTAGGTTCACCTCGTCTGGCCTCGGCACAGTGCCGCCCCCGATCAGCCCTGCGTCGGATATGTTGTGATGCGGGGCCCTGAACGGCCGCTTCATGACAAGCGCCCGGCCGGGTCCCAGGATCCCCGTAATGCTGTGGATCTTCGTCGTCTCGACCGCCTCTGCGTACGCAGGATGGGGCACTCTTCGCCAGCATCGTCTTTCCGAAGTCTGGTGACCCAACTATGATGATAGTGTGGGCGTCTGCGGCGGCTATTTCAAGCGACCTTTTTGCCTGCGCTTGGCCACTTATATCGGAAAAGTCGAGGTCTTAGGGATCCGGGGCCCATCCTCGCCGTTATCTCCGCCTTTAAATCGCTTGAGCGCAGCGTTGCCTTTCAAATAATGGAAGATCTCGAGAAGGTGATCGGCCTCCAGGACGGTGATATTGCGCACGATCGAGGCTTCCCTGCCATTATCCGAGGGAACGATCATGGTTCCTATGTTCTTCTCGCGGGCAAGCATGGTCATGGGGAGTATCCCGCGCACCGGCTTGATGAGCTCGTCCAGCGAAAGCTCTCCTGCTATCAGGTGATCACACAAGGATTCAGGTTCGATCTCCCCATTGCCGCGAGGATTCCCACGGCTATGGGGAAATCGAACGACGACCCTTCTTTCCTTGTATCGGCCGGGGCGAGGTTTGCTGTTATCCTGTCACCGTGAAACTCGAAACCCGCGTTCTTGATCGCCGAACGCACACGCTCCTTGCTTTCCCTCACCGATGTTTCCGGCAACCCGACCATGTTGAACGCCGGGAGCCTGCGGGAAATACCCACCTCAACATCCATCTTGATCCCGTCAATGCCGTACACCGTGGCGATAGGGGCTCGTGCTATCACGCTTGAGACCTCTCGCTGGAAATTTCATGCTGACGTTTTATATTACTTTTCTCAAAGCGAAAAAGTCCCGGGCAAATGCAAGATCACAGGAAGAAAAAATAAGCTACAATAATTGCAGCACACGGGGCAGGATATCCGATGCTGTCCCTTTCAGAAAATAGTCCGTTATGGATGATGTGAAAGGTGTTCTTTCCACGTTTATCTCTATTATGACCGCTCCCCTGGATTTGGCCTGATAGGGTATGTCGGCAGCCGGATAAACAACACCCGATGTGCCTATGATAAACATAACCTTGCATCGATCGGCCTCATTATTCGCACGCATCCTCTCAGCCGGGGGTATGCCTTCACCAAAAAACACCACGTCGGGCTTCAATGCCTTCCCGCATTTTTCACACCGGGGGTACGGATGCACGGCGGTTGATTCAGGCGTGAACGGGAGACGCTTCTGGCAATCCATGCATACGAGCCACCGGTGGTTGCCGTGATATTCTATGACGTTGGTATTCCCGGCTTCCTGATGCAGCCCGTCAACGTTCTGTGTGATAACAGCTTTCAGGTAGCCTAATTTTTCAAGGCTGGCGAGGGCATTGTGCGCCGGCGAGGGAGCGGATGCAAAAAGGACGCTTGCCATATCCCTCAGCATTACCCAGACTTTCTCGGGATGTCTCATGAAGGCGGATATCTGCGCATATTCCATAGGGTCGTACTTTTCCCAGAGCCCCTGCCCTCCGCGAAAAGCAGGGACACCGGCATCAACAGATATTCCGGCCCCCGTGAAAGCGACAATATAGTTTTTTTCTTTGATCATATCAGCGATCTTTTTGTACTCTTCCATTCCAAACTCCATTTAAGCGATGTTTCGTTTATTTAGCCGGCCTTCCAGCCTTTATGTATATCCTTGAAGGCCGGTATAAGGTCAAAACCATCTGCTTTCTTTATTGCCCTTTTTATAGCCTCGGTAACGACAAATTCCGCCAAAACCCCGACTTTGTTGATATCGGCTTCGATATCACCTGTCGATAAGGCAAAAACAAGGTCGCCGTCAAATGTCGTATGCACGGGATTTATCGTCTTTATAAGACCCCCCTGCGCCATTTGGGATACTTTCGTAATGTCCCGTTTCGTGAACCTGCCATTTGTCGCCACAACACCAAGGGTCGTATTGACGAGCGCAAATTTCTGCTTGACCATCCCCTGTTTGAGACAGTTGACCGTATTGGCAAATTCCGTGCTGTCTTCCGATTTCCTCAAGCCCGCGATTATCCTGCCCGTTATATTATCGATAATATCCCCAAATGCATTGACGACAACGAGAGCACCGACCCGAAGCCCATCGGGCATGGCGACGCTGCACGTGCCGAGCCCGCCCTTCATTGCGCGCGATGTCTCGAAAAGCTTTCCGATGACCGCGCCGACCCCCGCTCCCACAGAACCTTCCGGGACCTCTTCCTGGGCATTGAGGCATGCGGCATATCCCATCTGTGCCGTAGGACGGGCCGTATGGTCCCCGAAAAGGAGATCGAAAATGACCGCAGTCGGCACGATCGGGATGCGTGTAATGCCCACGTCAAACCCGACACCTTTTTCTTCGAGATATTTCGAGACGCCTGTTGCAGCATCAAGTCCGAAAGAACTTCCTCCCGACAACACTATCGCGTGAACACGATCCACGATATGGCCGGGACTCAAGGCATCGACCTGACGCGTGCCAGCTGCGCTCCCGCGCACGTCGATACCAGCGACAGCGCCGTCTTCACATAGTATGACCGTGCAGCCGGTCAGACCGTTAAAATCGGAGGCGTGCCCGACCTTGATCCCCGGCACGTCGGTAATAGCGTTAAACATTGGTCATCACCTCAATAGATTAATCAATTGCCCAATTTTTTTCTAATATTCAAGGATTTTTGCTCATTTTCGCGTTTGAGGTCCTTCTTGAGCCGTATCAGCGACTGTGCGATATCTTCGTACTTTATGGAGAGGATCTGGCTTGCAAGTATCGCGGCATTCTTTCCCGCATCGATCCCGACGGACGCGACGGGAACCCCAAGGGGCATCTGGACTATCGAATAAAGCGCGTCCTGCCCTTTGAGCATTCCACTGCTGACAGGGACACCGATAACCGGCAGCGTTGTGTGCGAGGCTATGACCCCGGGGAGGTGTGCCGCCATGCCGGCTACAGCAATGATAACCTCTATACCTTGTTTGCGGGCATTTTTCGCATACGTAACAGTTTTTTCCGGGTTACGGTGTGCTGAAGAAATATCCACCATGAATGGTATCTGCAGTTTCGTCAGAAATTTTAGTCCGTCTTCGATTATATTGATATCGCTATCACTTCCAAGCAAGATAAGGATCTTCGGTTTTTGCATACCTACTCCTCGGGAACCGTATTTCCAAACCGTGTGCGTAAAGTAATACCACATTTATGATGTTAATACATGAATTTTGTCATTCCCGGCATCGAGGTTGTGCCGCAACTCAAAATCTCGTCATTCCAGCAGGCTTTTTGCGCCGGTATGACGGGGGGTGGCCCATGTCCGTGCCTTGCGCGCTCCCTTAAGAGGAGAAAATAATTGCTACACAGTCTCATCAGCCGGGTTGCCTTTTCGGTCTGAATATGCGACTGATATAGCTAATATGCAGAAAAAAGATGCCCTGGCAACTGTCCCCCTCTTCCGGGGACTGTCCGACAACCAGCTTGGCCTTATGGCCGAGGCCTTTCCCCGCAGGTACTACAAGCCTTCGGAAATCTTATTCTCCGAAGGGGAGCCAGCATCGGGATTCTACATCCTGCTTTCCGGAAGGCTCAAGATATACAAGCTTTCCCTGGAGGGCAAGGAACAGATCCTCCATATAATCGAACCGGGTGAACCATTTGCCGAAGTAGCCCTTTTCTCCGAAACAAAGTTCCCCGCATACGCCGAGGCGATCGAAAAAAGCGAGGTCATTTTCCTGTCCCGCAACGCCTTTCGTCAACTCATTGGCAACGACCCTTCTATTGCGATGAACATGCTTGCCATCCTATCGCAGAGGCTCAAGTACTTCACCAGGCTCATTGAAGACCTGTCCCTCAAGGAAGTGCCTCAAAGATTCGCGGCCTATCTTTTATTTCTTGCGCACCGTGAGGGGTCGGACCACGTGTCCCTCGGCATATCGAAAGGCCAGCTCGCAAGCCTCCTGGGTACGATACCGGAAACACTGTCACGGATCATCACAAAAATGTCAGGCAAGGGCCTGATAGAAGTGCAGGGCCGGAAGGTCAGCATCCTTGACCCCACAAACATCGAACTGCTCGCCAATGGAAAGCACACCTTTTAGATCGTAAGTCGTGAATTGTACTGTTTTTTTCATTCCTTACGACTGACGATTGACGACTTACGATTTCTTGTCGTGGTTGACGCATCGGGAAGAGGTGTTATATTTAGTTTAATGCTTTGCATGTCGGGCAGAAAGAAATGGGGAGGTGATATTTATGAGAAAGGTGGACGATGCAAGAACGCTGAAAAAAGAGGCCCTGTTCTGGCGTGGCATTAAGGAAGCGCTTGCAAAAGACAGCACGAAGAGATGCCACAAATGAAAGTCCTGAAAGGGTTAGTCGTTGCAGGTCTGCAACGAGAATTCACTACAGGCAGTCGGATCGATACCAGATCGGGCTGCCTGTTTGTTTGAGGCCAGGGGGATCTCATGAAGTCAGAAGGCATCGAGACTTTTGATTTCTTTATCCAGATGCACCTCACGGAGCGCTGTAATCTTGCATGCAGCCATTGCTATCAGGAGGACCTCGCGCCCCCGGAGATGTCTCTAAAGGAAATTGCAGCGGCCGTGGGGAAGATATCCCGCACGATCCGCGCCTGGTCGGAGACATATGATGTGCCTTTCTCGCCGAGTTTTAATGTAACAGGCGGAGAGCCCCTCCTGAGGGGTGATCTTGAGCAAATACTCCGTGTGATAGCTGACAGGGGCTTCGCGATCTTTTTATTGACAAACGGAATGCTCGTGGATGAGCGCGTATCCCGGATGCTTGCCACCATCCCCGTCAAGGGCGTGCAGGTCAGTCTCGAAGGGCCCGAAAAGGTACACGACATGATACGGGGGACCGGCAGCTTCGCATCGGCCGTGCGGGGAACCCGTTACCTTCTCGACGCGGGCATCACGGTAACCTTCAATATTACGCTTTCTGACGTCAATGCGGCGTATTTCCCCGAGATCATATCGCTTGCTGCCGATACAGGCGTGCAAAGGCTTGG
Source organism: Deltaproteobacteria bacterium UBA5329 (assembly GCA_002408185.1). Lineage (GTDB taxonomy): Bacteria > Desulfobacterota > Syntrophorhabdia > Syntrophorhabdales > Syntrophorhabdaceae > Delta-02. The sequence goes on along the minus strand of DHQV01000090.1, from coordinate 6,478 downwards.
ATTTTCGCGGCTGGTGCCTTACGGCAGGGGTTTCTCTCTGATCGACAGGATGCTTAAGCCTGAAAAGATACGCTCTCTGTACGAACAGATCCTGTCGTATGAGACACCGGGACTTCAAATAGCTACGGGGGATCCGCTTGCATCGCAGTTGAGATCGGACGGCGACGATCTGTCTAGGACCGGTTCATTTCCCCTCGGCGGGTGCGCGGCCGGCATATCCGGTGTCACGGTCCTTCCCGACGGCACGTTAACGCCCTGCCGCAGGCTTGGAATTCCGATTGGCAATATACTCAAGGATTCTTTCAGGCAGGTCTGGGCAAACTCAGACATTCTCAATGCACTGCGCGATAAGAAGGCATATAAGGGAAAATGCTCCGTATGTACCCGATGGGCCCAGTGCAGGGGATGCAGGGCTATTGCGTACGCATATTCATTATCGCAGGGAAGGCATGATTATCTCGAGGAAGATCCGCAATGTTTCATTGAGGCAGGTTATAGGTTATAGGTTATAGGTTACAGGAAAAGCGTTCCTCCATTACCTGTTGCCCATTTTCTTTACTATTGCCCCCGCTTGATGGATAATGACTTCATAAGAGACCTCTATGGGCCGCGACCCGAGAAACCTGCTGGAATGTCTCGCGAACTCTGCAAAAGAGATAGCGCGCGGCGATTACCAGAGCGCATGCGAGATATTTGAACTTACCAAATCCGGAAAATATCCGGCCGAGATATCGGAGCTTGCCGAAGCTTTCGGCATGATGATGGTCATGGTGGAGGCTCGGGAAGAGAGACTCGAGACATTGATCGAAAACCTCAAGCAGCAGAAAGCCATGCTCGAGGAAACATCGAAGGCCCTGAAGCAGGCAAATATCGGCGTACTTGAAGTGCTCGGGAACGCAATAGCCAAGAGGGACCATGGCACGGTTGCGCATAATTATCGGGTAACTCTTTACGCATACAGGCTGGGACGCACAATGAGGCACACGAAAGAACATTTGAGAAGCCTTATAAAAGGGGCGTTTCTCCATGATGTAGGCAAGATCGGTATCAGTGATACGATACTTCTGAAGGAAGGCAGCCTGACCGATGATGAATTTCAGATCATGAAGGGACATGTTCGGCACGGCTCCGACATAATCAGTGGTTATCCATGGCTCAGCGATTGTCTCGATATCGTGCTCCATCACCATGAGAAGTTTGATGGGACCGGTTACATGGCCGGATTGAAAAACAACGAGATCCCGATCAACGCGCGGATATTTGCGGTTGCCGACGTTTTTGATGCATTGACAAGCGCGCGGCCGTATAAACGTGCCCTGTCATACGAAGAGACCATGGGCATCATGAAAAAGGGCCGGGGATCGCATTTCGATCCTGACATAATCGACACATTGTTCACGATCGGGGAAGACCTGTACCGCACAATATATGGCATCGGCGACGACAGTCTCCGTGCCGCCCTGAAATCCCATATCCAGATTTTGTTCGAAGGCGAACGCTCTTAAAAGAGCTCTCTCACCCGTTCGTTGCCACCCAACTGGCAAGTTTGGAGTTGGGTACCCGGCTATCAGGGCTCCTCTCTCGAGATCACAGAGAAAGGCTGGGGCGGACGGGCGAGAGGAGGTCTTTTTTATTTCTCGGGGCCGGTCTTTTCCTGCGATGGCTGCTCGTCGCTGGCCAAGCACCTTTCTTCCTCGGAATAACGAAATATCTCGAAGACGGACAGGAAGAGCGCAAGAATCAAGGGACCCAGGATCAGGCCAATGAAACCGAATGCCTGAATACCCCCAAAAATGGCAAAAAAGATGGCGATTGTGGGCAGCTTTATTTTGCCTCTTACGATCAGCGGCCTCAAAACGTTGTCGATCCCCGCGATTATGACAACTCCTACGGCGAGAAGGATGACTGCTTTTAAATACAGGGATTGGAACAACAGATAGATTATCGCCGGTCCCCAGATGATAAACGTGCCGACCACTGGGATAAACGATGCCACGAACATGGCAAGGCCCCAGAATACCGGCGAGTGAATTCCGAGGAGCGCGAAGGTGCCACCCCCTATCAAACCCTGTGCCATCCCTACGACGACGCCACCGTAGATGGTAGACACGACGATGTCTTTGGTTTGCCTGAGAAGCCTCTCACGCTGCCTGCGCGAAAAAGGCAATAAATTTTCCAATTTTTCGATAAAGGCCGGACCGTCTTCAAGGAAGAAAAAGATCGTGAGCAGCATGAGCACGAAATTCATTCCCCCGGCAAGTATGTTGCCAAAACCCGACTTGATCAACCCTGTCGACTGTTTTGCGAAATTCATGAGACTTGTAGAAATGGTGTTGTACAACTCCTGTTCCGTCATATGAAAGACGCTGAGCACTTTTTGGATGATCGTGTTAATAAGCGGGTGTGATAATAATGTCCGGATAATGTTAACATTCCCGTTTTCACCCTGAAAGTGGCTCACGAGGTTAATAAGTTCCTGGCTCAGAACATATACAAAATACGAAAAAGGGCCTATCAGAATGAGAATGATAATGAGGAGCGTCGCTAACGATGATACGAACTTGTATTTTACATATTTAAGGATAAATGCATATACGGGATAAAAGACGAGAGAAAGAACAATTGCCCACATGATGGGAAACAGGAAGGGACGTATTATTTGATATGAGAAATACCCGAGTAAGATGAGTATGAGGATGAGTACAATACTATAAAACCGGTTTTCTCTGGCCATATCCACCCCAATAAGCACAAGGCTGCCCCCGTCTGAAGGAGACAGCCCTCAAAAATGTCAGAGTACCCCTACGGTGTTTTTAGCCGTGCCTTTCTCTATCGTACGCCTCTTTGCCCGCCTCAACGGCTTTCGAGATAATATTCTTTTGATTATCGAGAAATTCCTTTCCCTTGTCCACATAGTCGGCTGTGGTGTCTTTTATCTGCCCGACATAATCGCCTGCTCTATCCCGTGTATCCTCGGCAAAGTTCCTGATCATCTTCCGTGTCTCCTGTCCGGTTTTCGGAGCGGTAAGAAGGGCAACACTTGCACCGATGATCCCGCCTATGAAAAAAGAAAGGAGCACTGCGCCTGCACCATACCCGCTATCCTGCTGTCCCATCACGTTACCTCCTGTTTTTTATCGCTGCATGCCACGCTTAGGCCAGGCATTTTTTACAAAGTATCCAACACCTGCCTTTATACCGGCTGTGATCCCCCGAGTCTCGCCGATAGATGAATCAGCCGCATGCCTGACCGCATTGCTGACCTGCTCGATGCTTTCACCCATCCGCTTGCTGACATATTCAATGTTCTCACCCACACGTTTGACCGATCCCGAGACCTCTTTGAAGTCATCAGTTACCGTACCCACATCATCGGTTATCTTTCGAATGCTTTGCAGCGTCATTTGAACTTCGTGAAGCGTCGGCTTCAGGGTTTCTTCGGTTGAAGCAAGAAATTGATTTACCGTTGCAAGGGTTTTCTTTATTCTAAAGGTCAAATAGACACTATAAATGACCAGAATAACTGCTGCCAAGGTAATGATGCCCAGTAACAGAGTGTTCATCCAATACCCTCCCCTTGTCTTACGGACTCCCGGATCCCGGATATGCCCGCCTCCTGCGGGCATATCCGGTCGGAAGAATTTACTACATTATAACCATTGTATCACATCAACACAAGATTTCATGGGCTCACGGCATAAGTTTATGAAAAATGAACCCGTGACATATCCAAAACTTATCCCGAACCTTCAGGCATGCAATGGGCCGGGAATTTCATACGCCTGTTTGTGTGGCCGCAGTCTTGAGCATGGAACTTGGATGCGTTTTTCGTTATAATTAAGCACCAAAGATCTTAAGGAGGCAGTGATGAAGAATGCGGTGATCCTTTTCGGAAGCCCGAGAAAAAGAGGCAATACTGCAGAATTAGCCCGCGCAGTAAGCACCGCATTGCAAGCAAAAGGCTGGGGAGTGAGGACCCTCTATCTCAATGATATGAACATCCGGCCCTGTCAGGGGTGTTATGCATGTCTGCCGGGAGGTGTCTGCAAGATCCAGGACGACATGAAGGACGTCAGAAAATACATCATGGAATCCGATCTCGTCGTTTACGCCACACCGATATACTGGTTTGGCCCATCTGGACAGTTGAAACTTGCCATGGATAGGTCCATTGCCTTCATGGACGAGAATTTCGTTTCCCGTTTGAAGGGCAAGATGGCCATAACCCTCACGACCTTCGGCGATGAACATATCGATTCATGCCAGCCCGCGATCGATATGTTCACAAAAACATTCGCATTGCTCAATATCGCATATGCCGGCCAGGTAAATGCACCCGGATGCCAGCCCCAGGGAGGCATCGGGAGTCAATATATCGATCAGGCAAAGCTGCTCGCCGATTCCATTGCATGAATATTCGCGGCCCTTTTTATTTCATCACTAAGAAAACGGGCAAGGCTCTCTGGGATTACAAAATGATCGGCGACGGTGACAAGGTGATCGTGGCCGTCTCCGGTGGGAAGGACAGTCTTTGCCTCCTCAAGATCATGCAGGAGCGGCTCAAATTCGTGCCCATTAAATATGAGATAGTTGCCTGTCACGTAGATATGGGTTTTTCCTGGATGAACACGGATATACTCAGGTCGCATTTTGAGAAAGAGGGAACTTCCTATACGATCATCCCGCCTCCTGATGCCTGGCAGGACGAGAAAGACAATTTTGGTTGCTTCTGGTGCAGTTGGAACCGGCGCAAAGCCATCTTCGATCTGGCAGGAAAAATAGGCGCCAACAAGATCGCTTTCGCTCACCACATGGACGATATTATCGAAACGATGCTCCTGAACCTTTTTTTTAAGGGGGAGATCGGAACGATGATGCCGTACCAGGATATGTTTGATGGTGAACTCGCGATAATACGCCCTCTGGTTTACGTAGAAGAACATGAACTGACATGCCTCGCAGGCCTCCTCCATCTCCCTGTCATTGCGTCGTCATGCCCTCATGCAGATGTATCGAAACGAACCCTCGTGAAAGGCATTGTGGCAGACCTTAAAAGACATAACCGCAACGTAAAAAAGAACATCTTCCGCAGCCTAGCCAGGATACGACAGGATTATCTCCCAGACATCGCACCAGACTGAAAAACCGTCTCAAATCTCAGGCCTCAAGTCTCAGGCAATACTTTCCCGAGCTGTACCCCATCCATTGAAATTATTTCTTTTGCTTGAGACTTGAGATTATTTTTCAGTTGATGTGTGGAAGCAAGCGGTCGAAAACCCAATACGTCAGGAGAAGGGATAACACCACGCAGTAAAGAACGGGAAGGACCCGAACGTGTATGCGGATTCTCCGCATCCAGCGTTCGGGTAATGTGCTGACCAGTATTATAAAAAGAAGAAAGAAACAGAAGGGGTTGTAAAGCACTGCATTCCCGGGACACCCATCGATAAGGCTCGTCATCGCGCGGACCATACCGCAGCCCGGACAATCAATGCCTGCGATGGCCTTAAAAGGGCAGAAGACGGGAAGGACCCCCTCCAATGTTCCGATACGTACTACTCCCGTCACATTTATAATAATGAGAAGCAGGAAGAATATGGCGGACGGGAGAGCTATTTTCCTAGGAATAAGATAGTGTTCCATGCTATTTTCCAAAGAACTTGTTTATCTCGTTCTGCTGGATCGCATCCGTTACGATACCCAGTCCGAGTATCGCAAGGATAAGGCTCAAGACCGGCAGGTCCTTGGATTTTTGCAGGCCATGCTTTACCTGTGCCTCGACAAGGCCCTGTGCGAGATAATACTCATAATAAATGTTATAAAGCCCGCATGTCGCAAGGGCAAGAACGAACCATAGCCAGAAACTATACCTTTGCTGATCCAGCAGATAATTCACTGCCCCGAACTGTCTCGCCTGCCAGAAGAAATAATAGATCCCGCACGTGATCAGTGTAAGGATTATGTCCATTGCAATGTTTGACGTGTAAGATCCGGACCGCAGCCCTGAAATTGGAGGTAGCGGTTCATAAGCTCTGCCGCCCATTTCAACCTCCGGAGCGGCGATCGATTTGCCGCATGCCGGACAGAAGAATGTTCCCGGCACGATCTCAGCACCGCAATGGGGACATCGAGCCGGTTCCGATGACATGAGTTCTTTCCCGCATTTAATGCAAAATTTCGATCCCTCGGGACTTTCGTTACCGCAATTACCACAGCGCATGGAATACCCTCTGAAGATTTTTCTCGATTCTACCAACGTATCAAGAAAATTGTAAAGGGAAACCATAGTGTCGCTAATTACATTCCACAAACGCAAAATTGTTCTTGCCGAAAACATCTTGACAAACTGAAAACAACCTTATAACATCTATGCTAGATAGTGAAGCATCGATTGGGTTCAGGGGCATTCGTAGGTCCCTGGAGGGTGAAGCAAGGATGGTCGGGCCGCCACCTGGAGGTTTTCCGGGAGCGGCTTTTT
>DHQV01000058.1:393-12058 GCA_002408185.1 Deltaproteobacteria bacterium UBA5329 | reverse complement strand
GCAACCCCGCCTCCTACCCGATTCAAGTCTCAAGCAAAAAAAGAATGTAAAGATCCCGTTTAGACCGGCCGGATGGGCGCAAAATACGGGAATCCATCACGCCTCGTCATCCCTGCTTGCCGGGATCCAGTGTCTTTGGTTTTCCTTTCCTTTAATTGGATTACGCCTTGAAAATGGTTAAAGTCGATTCTTCTTTGGCCAGGGAGGAACGGAGCCAGTGGGCGCTGCCGGGTTTGCATACCTTGTGGCGCCACAGGTTATTGCCTATGTGAAGTCCTTCATTTTCCTTTATCCGCTTGCCGCAGACATAGCAATAATCCTTTTTGAGGTCTTCAAACAGCGGTTCGGTATAATAGAGGGCTTTTTTCTTTGCTGGCACGGGCTTCTCTTTACCCGCATCATACCTGAAGAACCGCACGATTGCAAGAAAATTAACGGCTAAAGAATAACGGCTAACGACGAACAGCGAACGGGCAAAGACTAACGGTTAAAGGCCAGGCGGAAATGCGCAATCGGCGGCTGACTACCCTGATCATGCCTCTTTTACTCCTAAAAATTATCCCGAGAGTTGCCCTGCTTAGCCTTTTACCGTTCGTTGGTATTATTATTGACATGCTGCAGGTTCGACATTACGATTGTAGCTATGCCCGCAGCGAATATCGTCAGTATTCTTGAGAACATTGGCAGGCTTCTTGAAATAAGGGGAGAAAATGCATTCAAATGCCGCGCATATATCAATGCGGCGCATGCGGTATCGGAGATTCGCACGGAGCTTGAGCAGATCGTGTCGGAGGGGCGACTGCGCGAGGTACGGGGCATTGGCGAGGCGATCGCCGGGAGGATCAACGAGTATTTTACGACGGGAAAGATAGAATACTACGAGCAGTTGAAAAAGGAATTGCCAGAGTCGCTTCTTGAGTTGGCGCGGATCCCAAACCTCGGGCCGCGAAAGATAAAACTTCTTTTCGAAAACCTGTCCATCACAAACGTTGGTGAACTTGAATATGCCTGCCGTGAGAACCGACTCGTAAACCTTGCCGGGTTTGGCGAAAGGACCCAGGAAAAAGTCCTGAAGGGTATAGAGTTCATGAAGCAGCACAAGGGCGAGCATCTGTTCGCTGATGTCTACCCTCAAGCCCTGAGCATGCTGTATAAATTAGGGGAAAAGGCACGCGGTGGCGCCATCGAGATATGCGGGAGCATACGCAGGAGAAAAGAGGTGATCCGTGACGTGGATATTCTTGTGGCGGGAGGGGACAAGGAGGCGGTATCGCTTACTTTCACAACACTTCCGGAGATCGAGGAAATATATCTCAGGGGTGATACCAAGACGTCGGTACGGCTCATCTCCGGGGTCGATGCGGACCTGCGCATTGTCGAGTCCCATGAGTTTCCCTTTGCCCTCATGTACTTTACGGGGAGCAAGGAGCACAACGTCCGCCTGAGAGGCATTGCGAAAAAACTGGGCCTTAAGCTCAATGAATACGGGCTCTTCGATGGAGTCAGATCCGTAGTTGCGGATTCCGAGAAAGAAGTTTATGAGAGGCTTAAGCTTGACTATGTCCCTCCGGAGATGCGAGAAGACATGGGAGAGATCGAGGCAGCCGAGGCCGGTGCGATCCCTGACCTCGTAACGGAGACGGATATACAGGGCGTATTCCATATCCATACGAGTTTCTCTGACGGCTCGGATTCTGTCGAGACCATGGCGGAAGCCGCCCGGAAGTTGGGGTACAGGTATATCGGCATATCCGACCACAGCAAAAGCGCCTATTATGCAGGCGGTCTCAAAACAGACGATGTCAGGAGACAATGGGACCTCATAGACTCTCTGAATAAAAAATGGCCCGATTTCCATATATTCAAAGGTATCGAAAGCGATATACTGCCTGACGGCACTCTCGATTATGATGAAGATGTCCTGAAGGGTTTTGATTTTGTCATAGCCTCGGTCCATTCAAATTTCAGGCTCAAAAGGGATGAGCAGATGGCACGCATCATTGCTGCGATAAGGAACCCGTATATGACCATGCTTGGCCACCCGACGGGAAGGCTGCTCCTGTCGCGCGAGGGCTACGATGTCGATATGAGGACCATTATCGATGAGGCGGCGCGGCACGATAAAATAATTGAACTCAACGCCAGCCCGTACAGACTGGATATTGACTGGCGCCATTTGCCCTATGCCCAATCGAAAGATGTCCGTATTTCCATAAATCCCGACGCCCACAACACTGCCGGCCTTATGGAGGTCTTCTATGGAGTTTGCATCGCCCGCAAAGGCTGGCTGGAGAAGAAGGACGTACTGAACACGCTCAGCCTGGAAGAGATCACGCGGATCATGAAACAGAAGCGCGGGGTATGAACATTGTTCTATGTTCCAGGTTAAATACAAAAAACAGAATTATTGCGGTATCCGGAAGGTACTTGGACCGACATGATGGGGAATTCGATATGACTGAATTAATTAACCTGGAACCTTTTTCTTTTGGACACATTCTCAGTCAAAATGGTATAAAGTTACATTCTCGTCCGTTATGAAAAAAGATGTCACCTCAATTATTGAAAGGCTTCGGACAATGCACGGCGGGCCCCGGGTGGAGCTTTCCTACACAAACCCGCTCGAACTCGTCGTAGCCACGGTATTGTCCGCCCAATGCACCGATGAGAGGGTCAATGCGGTGACAAAAGACCTGTTCAAGAAATACAGGACGGCGGAAGATTATATGAAAGCACCGGAAGCTGAACTCGAAGAAGGCATACGCCCGACGGGTTTTTACCGCAACAAGGCAAAGAGCATAAAAAATATAGCCAGTGAGCTTGTGAACAGGTTTGGCGGTAAGGTCCCCGATGATATCGACACGTTTGCGACGGTAAAGGGGATAGGACGCAAATCGGCCAATATGATCGTCGGCCTTGCATACGACAAACCGGGTATCATAGTCGATACGCATGTTGCCCGCGTATCCTTGCGGATCGGGTTCACTGCGAACAAGTACCTGGAGAAGATCGAGGCCGACCTGAGATCCATTGTGCCGACGAGATCGTGGACGGCATTCTCCCTTCTTATGATAGTTCACGGGCGGTACATTTGTAAGGCGAAAAAACCCGATTGCCCACGCTGCCTGTTGCGCGATGATTGCGATTATTACTCCATGGGAGGCAAGTGAAATGTTTGACGCTGAAAAGCTGACCGATAAAGAAATCGATCACCTCAAGAAGCTGTCCCACCTCGCCAAAGGCGATATTCTGACGATGACGCACCTCTCCGGGACAGGTCATCCGGGTGGGTCGATGTCATCTCTCGATCTGTACCTCACCATCTTTTCGTATGCGAATCTCACCGGTAACGACCAGGACCAGATAGTCGTGAGCCATGGCCATACCTCGCCCGGGGCCTATGCCAGTCTCGCACGACTGGGACACATGCCCGTCGACGAGGTCATTGCATTTTTTAGAAAATCCGGAAGCCCTTTCGAAGGCCACGTTGTGAAGGGGATCCCCTTCATACAGTGGTCGACAGGCAACTTGGGGCAGGGGCTTTCTGCGGGGGCAGGTTTTGCCATGGCATCAAGGCTGCGAAACAGTTCGTCCCACGTATACGTGCTTATGGGCGACGGCGAACAGCAGAAGGGCCAGATCTCCGAAGCACGCCGCTTTGCGAGCAAGTACGGTCTGACGAATATAACGGCCCTCATTGATTATAACGGGCTCCAGATAAGCGGCAGTATCGATCTCGTCATGCCCCAGAACATAGTGGAGAATTTTCTTTCCGACGGATGGGATATCATCGAGGTCGAGAACGGTCATGATCACCAGGAAATATACAGTGCCCTCAGGAAAGCGAGAAGTGACGATGAAAACCCTGTCTGCATCGTGGCAAAAACGATCATGGGCCATGGCGTTCCGTTCATGGAGCACAAGGAAAAATACCACGGAAGCCCTTTGAACGCGGCGGAATATAAAGAGGCAATGGCGATACTCGGTCTCGAGGACAGGCTTGAATATTACAGGGACATTAGAAAAGGAAGATGGACGTATAGCCTTGACAGCAAAAACATGGACGAGGCGATCGATACCGGCTCGCCTTTCACCTACAACGAATCAGACAAGGTCGATAACCGGACGGCATTCGGCAAGGCCCTAAAAGACATCGGCGACAGGAACATCCCGAACGGACGGCCGGTCGCCGCGTTCGATTGCGACCTTGCAAGCTCCGTGAAAACGGCGGATTTTGCAAAGGCTTATCCTGAATATTTCTTCCAGGGCGGCATTCAGGAACATAACACGGCAACGGTTGCGGGGGCCATGTCGATCAGCGGGATCCTTACCTTTTTTGCCGATTTCGGTGTGTTCGGGATAGACGAGGTGTATAACCAACAGCGTATCAATGACATAAACAACACGAATCTCAAGACGGTCATCACCCACGTCGGCCTCGACGTCGGGCCCGACGGCAAGACCCATCAGTGTGTCGATTATATAGGGCTCATCCGCAGCTTGTACCGTGCAAAGGTGATCGTGCCGTGTGACCCGAACCAGACGGACAGGGTTATCCGGTACATATCGAGCGCAAAAGGCAATTTTTTCGTGGCGACGGGCCGCAACCGCTGGCCGGTCATATGCAAAGGGGAAGGGCAGCCGTATTTTGCCGGTGATTACTCTTTCCGCTACGGCAAAATGGACATCATAGCCGAAGGCTCGGACGGGGCGATCATCACGTACGGTGGCCTCGTTTCGAAGGCCCTTACCGTCAGGGAAAAACTGGCCGAAAAGGGGAAGACATTCGCTGTCATCAATATGCCGTGCGTAGATGAAGAAGATGAAGAAGCGATAGCGAGACTTGCCGTTCTTCCTTTGATAGCGACCTATGAAGATCACAACGTGAGCACCGGTATCGTACCGGTAATTGCCTCCGGCCTTCTGAAAGCGGGGTTCAAGGGCAAGCTTCTTTCCTTCGGTGCAACAGCCTACGGCGTTTCCGGCGAAACAGACGAGGTGCTGGCAAGCCAGGGGCTGGATGTGGAAACGGTGGTAAAAAAGATAGGCTAACGGTTCTTCATCGGCATTCCGGTTGGGCAACCTCTGGGTGCTGGGATGAAGACGCACCCTACGCCGTCATCCCGGCGAAAGCCGGGATCCAGTGTCTTTAGTCTTTGCTTGAAACATGAAACTATGTCTTTGCGTTGGGAGGAAGTTGTGGAAGATATTAAGAAGATGTACAAGAAAATAGTGAAAGACAATTTTCCCGATACGATCAAGATCGATATCGGTGGACAGGTCCTCCTGTACAAGAAGAAAGTCTGGAACATATTTGACGCCGATGAGAACTGTGATGTAGAACGAGGCCTCCGTTACGGGGAAAACCCCGATCAGCCTTCCGCAATGTATGAACTGATAAACGGCAATATTGCCCTTGGTGATGCACGTTTCTTCGACATTGATACGGGGCTTGTGAGCAAAGTAACAGAGAAAGATATGCTCCAGGTTGGAAAACATCCGGGAAAGATCAATCTGACTGATGTGGACAATGCTTTGAATATACTGAGGTTCCTCGATCAGAAACCGGCATGCGCCATTATGAAGCATAACAACCCGAGCGGGGCGGCCTACGGGTCGACATCGGCCGAGGCATTCGAAAAGGCGTTCTGGTGCGACCGGATAGCGGCATTCGGCGGTGCCGTCGTTTTTACGAAGGCCCTAGACGTCGAAACCGTAAAGGCCATGGTCCCATATTATTTCGAGGTCGTCTGCGCCCCCGATTTCGAGGGAGGCGCGCTCGATGTCCTCAAGAAATGGAAGAACCTCCGCATCATGCAGATCCGGGCGATAGAGGAATTGAGTAAGTTCAAGACGAGCCGCATCATCGATATAAAGTCGCTTATGGACGGCGGTATTGTGCTTCAGGAATCACAGCCGTTCAGGATAAAGGGAAAGGAAGACTTAAGGCCTGCCGAAGCGGTTTACAAAGGTGAAACATACAGGATAAAACGCATGCCCACTGAAGAAGAATACCGGGACATGCTCTTTGGGTGGTATGTCGAATCGGGAGTGAGCTCGAATTCAGCGCTGTTTGTCAAGGACGAGGCGACGGTCGCGATCGGTACGGGTGAACAGGATCGGGTCGGTGTTGTCGAGATCGCCATATTCAAAGCATACAAGAAATTCGCTGATACCGAGGTATTCAGGAAATACGGGGTACCCTATGCGATCTTCAAGCTCGAGGCCTCTCGCGGCCTAAGGGACATGAAAGACCTGATCGAGATAGATGTCCACACCCGGAACGTCCATGCTGGGCTGGAAGGCTCTGTTGTCGTTTCCGATGGTTTCTTTCCGTTCAGGGACGGTGTCGACGCCGCGATCCATGAAGGCGCGTGCGGCGTGATCCAGCCGGGAGGCTCCGAACGGGATTTTGAGGTTATCGAGGCGTGCAATGAGCAGGATGTGAGCATGGTCTTTGCCGGACAACGCCTTTTCAAACACTGATCCTTAACAGCCGTATATAAGGGCCCGGTTATCGTAATATTCGTGTAACGCCGGGATACAATTTTGAGGGTGCCTTTATGATGAAATACCTCGCCATAATGGGTTTCATTATTGTCGTGTATATTGTTGTCAGGGTTGGCTTAAGGAAGTATTTTTGAGGCAACTCCCGGCAAGAAAAATATTTTCAGTGATACCATGCAAAAGCCTTTTATGTTGACAAATTACCGAAAAAAAAATTAAAATTGTGAAAACAGTTACAAATCCCTACAACACCCCTCGGAGGTTATAAATGAGACCGTATTTTGAAAAGATGCAGGAATGGAATAAGCCGGTTAAGGTAAATGCAAAGAACGCTGAAGAGATCAAAAAGGTAGAGGCAGACATTGCAGAGCGGGTCGAGAAGGCCAAAAAAGCCGGTCTGGCCCAGGAGACTTTGAACAAACGTGGTGAGTGGACCGTTCATCAGAGGTTGGAGTATATCGTTGATCCGGGTACCTGGGCACCTCTTCACCTGCTGTTTGACCCGAAGGATGAAGAATCAGGGACGACAGGCGTTGTCGACGGTCTCGGAAGGATAAACGGCAAATGGTGTGTCATCATTGGTTTTGACAACAAGGTCATGGCAGGTGCATGGATCGCAGGACAGCCGCTTAATATCTTAAGGGTCACCGACATCGCAAGAAGGCTCCATTGCCCGCTCGTATGGCTTGTCAACTGCTCCGGCGTCAAGCTTCCCGAGCAGGAAACGATGTATGGAAACAGGCACGGCAGCGGCACAACGTTCTTCCGTCATGCCGAACTGAATAAACTGGGCATCCCCGTACTCGCGGCCATTTACGGAACAAACCCCGCAGGCGGTGGCTATCAGGGCATCTCCCCAACCCTCCTGCTCGCCCATAAAGACGCGAACATCGCTGTCGGTGGCGCCGGTATCGTCAGCGGCATGGCACCGAAGGGCTATTTTGATGAAGAGATGGCAGAAGCGATCATCGAGGCCACCAAGAAATTCAAAGCGGTTCCTCCGGGACGCGTCGAGATCCATCACGATGTGACCGGTTTTTTCCGTGAAGTCCACCCGACGGAAGAGAGCCTCCTTGATTCACTGAAGAGCTGGGTAGGGAAGCTTCCGTACTATGATCCGAGCTTCTTCAGGGTTGCGAAACCCGCAGAGCCGAAATACCCGGCAGAAGACCTCTACAGTGTAGTTCAGTTCAACCAGAAGATGGTCTACGATGTGGAAAGCGTTATGGCGCGCCTCGTCGACAACAGCGAGCACATGGAATTCCGTCCGGAGATCGGGCCCGAGCTTTACACCGGTCTTGTCAAGGTTGACGGCTTCCTGATCGGTATCGTTGGCAATAGGCAGGGTATGCTTCCGAAGGGCTATCCGAGCTATGCACCATATCCCGGCATCGGCGGTAAGTTCTACCGCGAAGGCCTCATCAAGGTTAACGAATTCGTTACCCTCTGCGGCAGGGACAGGGTCCCGATGATCTGGATCCAGGATACGTCGGGTATCGACGTTGGCGACATCGCCGAGAAAGCCGAACTTCTCGGCCTCGGCCAGTCACTCATCTACTCGATTGAGCAGAGCGACCTGCCGATGATGACCATCGTATTGAGGAAAGGCAGCGCGGCGGCCCACTACATCATGGCAGGCCCGCAGGCGAACAATAACAACTGCTTCACACTCGGCACGGCAACGACCGAGATTTACGTTATGCACGGTGAAACAGCGGCAGTCGCAAGCTTCGCACGTCGCCTCGTGAAAGAGAAAGATGCCGGCAAGCCTCTGGCACCGGTCATCGACAAGATGAACGCGACAGTGAAACATTACTACGATATGTCACGGCCGGCATATTGTGCAAAGGTGGGTCTCGTAGACGAGGTCGTGAAACTCACCGACCTGAGAAAATACTTCGTGGCCTTCGCAAACTGCGCATATGCGAATCCGAAATCGATCTGTCCGTGGCACCAGATGATCATGCCACGGATCATCAAGGGCTAATTGTACGCAATACGATCAGGGTGGATTTCATATCCACCCTGATTTTTGTTCATTTGGTTAACCATTTTGCAGTAACCGTTGACTGATTACAGGTAAATAGTAGCTTCCAATGAAGAATACACTGTCCTCGCTTTTAAAAGACATAAAAGAGAAAGGTAATTATCGGAACATATGTTATATCCGACCGGTTTCCGGAGCAACGATCATTCACGACGACAGGGAATACCTGAACCTTTGCTCAAACAGCTACCTGTCGCTTCATTTTCACCCGGCGGTCAGGGAAGCGGCGATAGCCGCGGTAAAGGATTACGGGACCGGCAGCTGCTCATCCCGCAGCGTGTCGGGAAGCATCGATCTCTATAAAGACCTCGAAGCAGGCATTGCCCGTTACAAGGGGTATAAGCGAGGCCTCATATTTCCGACAGGCTACATGGCAAATATCGGGATCATATCGACGATCCCCGGTAAGGACGACACAATCTTCAGCGATGAACTGAACCATTCGAGCCTTATCGACGCGATGCGCTTGTCCTATGCAAAAAAGATCGTCTTCAGGCACCGCGACCCGGCAGACCTGGAACGGAAACTGAAAAGGCATACTTCCTCCAAAGGTAAAATGTTCGTGATAACGGAGTCTATCTTCAGCATGGACGGCGATGTCGCGCCCCTTAAGGAGATAGCGGAGCTCAAGGAAAAATACGGGTTCTATACAATAGTGGATGATGCGCACGGGACGGCCATCTTCGGAGAGACCGGCAGTGGGGTCGAAGAATACTGTGGGCTTAAAGGGAAGGCAGACATTCACATGGCAACGTTCGGCAAGGCGCTCGGTTCGATCGGGGCATTTGTCCTTTCTGACCCCGTTGTGATCGAGTACCTCGTAAACCGGGCTCGGACGTTCATGTACACGACTGCCTTGCCGCCGGCAGCGCTCGGTGCGGCACAGGCTGCTCTTGACCTAGCCCGGCATGATCTGTCGTATAAAGACCAGCTCTGGCGCAACATAGACTATATGCGATCGCGCCTCGTAGAGGCCGGTTTTGATCTGAAAGATAGCGTTGGGCCTATCGTCCCGATTGTTGTCGGCAAGGACTCGGATGCCGTCAGAATGCAGAAGATTATCATGAAGGACGGGTTCTTCCTTCAGGCGATCCGCCCGCCGACAGTTCCATCCGGGACATCACGATTGAGGCTCACCATTGTCAGGGATTTTACCCGCGAGCAAATGGACGGCGCCATTGACGCGATCATAGCCGCAGGGAAGAAAATGAGATTTATTTAAATGCAGTAAACAGTAAGAGGTAAAAACAAAGACATGACATCCGCCGTTCGGTCGATTAACGTGAAAATATATTCGGAATCCGCCCCTCCGCCGCCATTACGGCCGGATACCCTCTGGTGCCGGAATCTGTCCCCCGTCGTTATTCCGGTTTTCGCCGGAATCCAGTGTCTTTTGTTTTTTAGAGTTTGAATCTGAAACGCATTTAAGGAGCAATCAAGCATGTATTCGACGGACGACCTGAAAACCTGGGACAAGAATTATATCTGGCATCCATTCACCCAGATGATGGACTGGATAGGCCAGGACCCCCTCATCATCGAACGGGGGGAAGGCTTTTACCTCATCGATACGGAAGGGAAGCGCTACATCGACGGCGTTTCGTCATTGTGGGTCCTTGTTCATGGTCATGGCCGCAAAGAGCTTACAGATGCTATAGAGAGACAATCAAAAGAGCTTTGCCACTCGACACTGCTCGGCCTTGCAAATGTCCCGTCCACGGTGCTTGCCCGTAAACTGATAGATATTGTCCCTCGCGGTCTGAAAAAGGTCTTTTACTCCGATAACGGCTCGACATCCGTCGAGATAGCGGTGAAGATGTCTTACCAGTACTGGCAGCAGAATGGGGAAAAGAATCGGAAACGGTTCATCTCCTTTACTAACGGGTATCACGGCGATACGATAGGTTCGGTGAGCATCGGCGGGATCAACCTTTTTCATAAGGTATACAGACCACTTCTTTTCAAGTCCATCAAGGCGCCATCGCCCTATTGCTATCGATGCCCGCTCAAGCTAACGCACTCTACCTGCGATACGGCATGCGTGGTGCGTTTCGAGCAGATCGTAAAAAACCACAGGGACGAGGTTTGCGCGGTCGTCATCGAACCCCTCGTCCAAGGGGCTGCGGGGATGATCATGCAGCCGGACGGTTTCCTGAACAAAATATGGAGGATCGCAAAAAACAACGGTCTCCATTTTATCGCGGACGAGGTGGCAACCGGGTTCGGCCGGACGGGCACCATGTTCGCATGCGAGCAGGAAATGGTTGAGCCCGACTTTATCTGTCTCGCCAAGGGTGTAACCGGCGGGTACCTGCCCCTTGCCGCGACGGTTACAACGGAGGAGGTCTTCAAGGGTTTTTTTGGTCGTTTTGATGAAAACAAGACATTTTTTCACGGCCATACCTATACGGGAAATCCCGTCGCCTGTGCGGTGGCCGTGGAAAATCTAGCCCTTTTCGAAAGAGAGCGCGTCATCGAGAAAATGGCGGATAAGATTGTGCTCCTCAGAAATGAGCTCGAGCGTTTCAAGGATATGCCATGCGTGGGCGAGGTCCGTCAAAAAGGTTTTATGGTCGGCATCGAGCTCGTTAAGAGCAAGAAAACGAAGAAGCTCTTCGGGGCAGGAGAAAAGATGGGGCAAAAAGTGGTTGCCGAAGCGCGTAAACGGGGCGTTATCATTCGGCCGCTCGGCGATATAATCGTCCTTATGCCGCCCCCCGCAATTGATAAGGAAACCCTGAAAGAACTCGTCGATGTAACGTACGATTCCATAAAAGAAGCTACCGGCGCCTAGGCAGCACCGGTCGCTGTTTCGGGTTTCAAGAAAAACAATTTTGAGAAGGGGGAATTTTCAGGCATGTCGGGGCGTATGCGAAAAACATTTCAGGATATTTCGCCAGTGATATCGCTTGATTACGCATCTATGGTGCCATGTCGCCATTTTTCTCGATTTTTTTTTGGAACATTACTTGACATCCGCCAGAAAATAAGTATAATTATCCTTGCTTCAAGGTTGAACGTTGTTCTTTGAAAATAGTAATTAAATAGCAGGTCCACGTCTAATTCTGAAATTTGTTTTACAGGTTTGTTTTGAGAGTTTGATCCTGGCTC
>DHQV01000058.1:0-126 GCA_002408185.1 Deltaproteobacteria bacterium UBA5329 | reverse complement strand
GGGCTAATACCGGATAAGACCACGTAATTATTTTACGGGGTAAAAGGTGGCTTATTTTTTAAATGAGCTATCACTTGAGGATGAGCCTGTGGCCTATCAGCTTGTTGGTGGGGTAAGAGCCTACCA
>DHQV01000014.1:15376-21152 GCA_002408185.1 Deltaproteobacteria bacterium UBA5329 | reverse complement strand
GCGATCTTGTCCATGCCGTACTTGTCCATCATTGCCTGAAGGCCGATCTCGACATCCTGCGCTTCCTGGCTTTCTTCGACTTCCTCTTCCCTTTCCTCGTACGTCAAAACCTCATTGAGGCACCATTCGACGCACACCGGCTTTTCCCGGGGAGGATCATCCTCGCACATGTCACACTTGAGCGGGAGGCCTGAGTCGGGCTCCTTGAATATATCCCGCGACGGACACGTCGCACGGCAGAACGTACATTCGTCGTATTCCTTGCCGTCGATGACGTATGTGTCTCTGCCCATGCACTCTGCCGGGGTGTACTCGCCCGCAAATACCGGGAGCCAGATATCTTTTAAGGGATGCCGGATTATCTGGATGCGGGACCTGGCCGGATTAATGCCGCTGTACCTCGGTGTGGAGTGGAATGCGGAACATACTATCTCGCATCCGCGGCAGCCGTTGCATTTGTCGGCATCAATTTTGATGGTTTTGATCTTTTTCTTAATTTTCGCCATTTTTCAAAATCCCCCTCTGTTCCAGGTCATCGGCAACGTAATCGAGATCGAGTTCATGCAGTCTTTCTCTCGTCGGTATACCATCGTCATTCCAGCCCTTGAACTTGTAATAAGTAGACAGTAGGTTCTCCTCAAGTTCGGGCCATCTTCTCTTCCAGTGGTCCGCAGGCGGCTTCTCGTCTTTTCTGCTCATGCCGCGTCTGTTGTTCAGCGCCCTGTGAAGGTTTCGACTGCGGTTCACTATCTTCTTGAGACCAGCCTTGTCAACATCGAGTCCGGTCGCAGCATGTATTATTCTCGGATAATTATGGATATGGTATGGCGGCTTCAAACAGAAGGATGACATGCCGGCGCACACGCAGCATGCATCATCGATATTGTGGAGCATTTCCATCCAGTCGACGATCTCACTGCATATGTCCGCCGTCGGGTAGAACGGTATCGCTTTTTCTCCGCGCGGTTCCCATTCCAGAAGCCACTGTTTCCAGCTCGGATCCGGAAGCTGCGGCCAGTCCTCGACAAACTTTTCCCTCTGTTCCATGGTGGCGAATGCACCCTGCGGCCAGTTTCCTTCTATCTGCGTGATACTGATCTTCTCGTTGGTTGCGTACATGAGGTAATATAACGGGTCCAGCGTTCCCAGCTTCAGGGGCAGCTGCTCGTGTTTTTTGATCGTGTTGTGATCGAACGCCTCGGCGCCGTTGCCGATCTTTCTGGCAGCGTGATAAACGCCGTCGGCCAGAACCTCGCCGATACCTTGACGGTAGGCGACCCTGTCCATGAGCCACAGGAACCGTCCTTCCTTGTCCGTAGGGCATGCCGGATATGCAGCCGTACCGGCGAAATCCTTGTCGGTAAGGATGCCGGCCTCATAAAGCTCGACAGCGAAGGCAAGGATCTGCGGTGTAGAGAATGAGTCAAAACCATATTCTGTGGCGCGGTGCAGCGCCCTCCAGGCGAAATCCATACTGTCAACATAGGAGGCCATTGCATACGTTAATTTCCCGAAGCATTTTGCCATGTATCTCGGGGTGTCCTTGTACGAGATCAAGGCGCCGCAATGCTGGGGGCAGTTGAAGCAGCTGATGAGCCTCTTGATGCCTTCGAGCTGCACTCTCGGCCATTCCTCTGCGATCTTTTCATCCCAAAAACCCCTCCTGCGGGTGCGAGCGTTTCCCCACATGAAATTCTCCGTGTGCCAGCTTTCGTCGGTATGTACCATTTCCTGGGGTGAACCGATGCCAGACAATATCGTCATGACATCGGGGATGGGATTGGCATTACGGAAATTGATGTATGCCATCATGTCCTTCATTTCTTTCATGAACATCTCGCCATCGAAGAGGTTTATGTCTTGCGTTCCCCGGACCACTATGGCCTTGATCTTTTTGTCGCCCATAACCGCACCGCCGCCGAGACGGCTTGCACTTGACCTGCCCTGCTCTATCGAGGCGGTGAAACACCTGTTCTCGCCTGCGGGGCCTATGGCCGCCACCTGGGCATTGGGCTGGTTCAATTCCCTGCGTATAGCATCCTGGGTCTCGAGCGCACCCTTGCCGACAAGGTGAGATGCGTCACGCAGTTCCACCTTGTCATTGTTGATCCATATGTAGATCCATTTCGGTGATTTGTTGCTAATGATCACCTTGTCGTAGCCCGCGTACTTCAATTCGGCCGACCAGAACCCGCCCATCATCGGGTACGCGAGCAGTCCGGATTGCGGAGACATAAACGTGACAACGCTCCTGTTGGCGCTGAAAGCGGGAGTGGCATTGAGTATACCGGAACTGAATATAAGCATGTTCTCGTCATCAAATGCCTGCACATCTGCCGGGACCCTGTCCCAATGCAGCTTCACACTCGTACCAAGACCTCCGAGGTGGGTTTCCAGCAACTTCGGATCTGTCTCCACCCTTTCGATATTTCCCGTGGCCAGATCAATTTCCAGATTATACCCTACTTCTCCATATCTCATATTAAGCTCCTAGATCCTCTAATATCCTTTCACAGCCAAAGCTCCGACTGTGTTCGGTCAGTCTTGTGTATTATATCACAAGCGTCTACGCTGTCAAGAAAAATGGTAGTATAAATAACTAATAATAACCATTCTCACCCAATATGACACAATCTCCCGTAATCATTAGATATTTGAGATTCTCTGCTCATGTGAACATGTCCCGCGCCTATCTAGTGGACAATGTGACGTGAATTCCCTTATGCTATAGCAGGAATAAATAATGTTCTTCGGTGGGTTCTTATGAAAGATCGAAATTTGACGGTATCCGTAGACGACGCGATTAAAATAATCCTTGAAAGTATAACACCGCTTGGGCCCGAGGATGTTCACATTATGGATCTGCCCGGCAGGGTTCTGTTCGACCCGATAATAGCGGACAAACCGGTTCCGCCATGGAATGATTCTGCGATGGATGGTTACGCCATTGTAGCGGAAGATTCAAAAGGCGCATCTCGTAACAACCCGGTAAAACTGCGAATAATAGGCGAGGTTCAGGCAGGCAATTTTTCACGGACTGCCGTAGGAAGAGGGACGGCAATCCGGATCATGACGGGAGCACCAGTTCCTGACAATGCCGACTGCATCATCAAGATCGAGGACACCGAGGAGGACTCTGGGTACGTCAAAATCTTATGTGAAATGGCACAATACGACAATTTCAGGTTTGCCGGCGAGAGCATCGGAAAAGGCGATATTGTCCTCGATAAGGGTGAACGTTTAAGGGCGGCCCATATGGGTGTTCTCGCATCGCTCAATTGCAGCCGCGCGCGGGTCTACAAGCAGCCGAATGTTGCTATAATAGCGACCGGAAATGAAATAGTGGATCTGGGCCAGGACATTACGGACGGTCAGATCAGAAATATCAACGCTTACACCCTGATAGCCGAGACAAAAAAATATGGCGCATCTCCCTCATATCTCGGGATTGCCAGAGACGTGTACCATGAAACGAGACAGATCTTCGAAACTGCCCTCAAGGCCGATGTGATCATCTCCACTGGCGGCGTTTCGATGGGAAAATATGATCTCGTCAAGGATATTTATCAAGAGATCGGGGTCGCTATAAAGTTTGGATGGGTCAGGGTAAAACCGGGAAGGCCATTTACATTCGGGACGAAAGGGGACAAACTTGTCTTTGGCCTTCCGGGTAATCCCGTATCAACCCTTACATCTTTCATTCAGTTTGTCAGACCAGCACTGCTCTCTTTGATGGGAGCACGCCGCATTCACAAACCTGTCGTAAACGCGATCCTTGAGGAAGATATCGTGAAAGAGAGGGGTAAGGCCCATTTCTTGAGAGGCCAGTTTACGATCAAAAACAATAATTTTTATGTATCTACGACGGGAAACCAGAAGTCGTCAGTGGTCCGCTCCATGAGTGACGCCAATTGCCTTATGATGATACCTGAGGATTTAACCACCATGAAAGCCGGCGAACCGGTACGGATCCAGCTTATCAACCACGATGAAGTATAGACTTGCTTCAGGAACATGGAGCTTTCTTCAATGTCTCGATATGCCGAAGCCTGGGAATTATTTCCCTGTGCACGTCACAGACAATCGATTTCCCGATCGTTATATCGCGAAAGATCAGCTTGTCATTGGGGCATCCGGCATGACACGCTGTGCGGGATTCACATTGCTTGCATTCTTCTGGCAGATCAGGCCTCCTGATATCGTAGTGAAAATCGTAAACCTGGAGTTTAGCCAGCGGATCAGGATCATATATCGTTCCCGATTTGAAAGTATGGTTACGGATACACGGGCCAATGCTCCCATCAGGAAATACAACACCCATTCTCTTCCCGCATGGATACAGGGAAGCCTCCTTGTCCCACGCCGGGATCAAGAAATCGAGAAGAAATGTGGTATTTACGTCATATCCGCGCCCAATGTAATCCTCGAGAAGGTCACAAAGCTCGTGATATTTTTTCAACAAGTTCTCTTTATAACGCGGGTCCATTCCCCGGTATAAATTCCGGTAAAACCTCAAACGGTATCCGTTCTCAATCCCAAATCTCGATATATCAAGCACCCTGTGCAGGTTAAAATCATCAAGTGTCGCTATAATGGTCTGATTGATAACATTGGACCGTTCGCCTATAATTGTCATGCGTCTGGACAATTCCTCTATGCTGATATCCGTAATGTTTGTCGAGATCCATTGGATATCTTTCAGATCATCCCAGTTTGTTGAATTCACCAGGTCGCCGTTCGTGCACAGAGCCGCCTGCATGCCGTCGGTGTTGTTGTAAACGGAATCCATAACTTTCCTGATCCTGTCAGTCCACAGAAGCGGCTCTCCTCCAAGGAAAACTACAATGTTGACCTTGACCCTGTTGATCTTCCAGACTTCCGGGATCCATTCCAGAAGCCGGGAAAATGTACTATCATCCATTTCAAGGGAACTATCGTAACCAACTTGATTGAATGCATAGCAATATTCACACATGCGTGTACACCGATAAGACAGGAACAAAAGAAACCAAAAAAACGGGAATTTCTCCCAACCGGGGTCCCCAACGGTCCTACCGTCATCCTTTCCATAGAGCTTGTGCAATTTTTCCCTGTATCTGCAAGCAGCCATAGCCGCCACCTTATCCTGTGTATTGATTTTTAAAAGAATTTCTTCACAAAGTCAATAATTTGATGCTGGTTTTTCCATTATTGGAATTATTTTAGGCTATTTTCTCATAACGTTATGAATTATTAATAAAACTTAATTTTTTTCTTGCAAATCGCGTTATCCTTCGATATATACTACGACATAAACTCGAAATACATTATTAGCGAAGAATTAAAATCTACGGTAGGAGGTACTTGATGAAGAAGCTATTCTTATGCATCTTTGTTCTTTGTTTCATGCTCCCCGTTTTCGCCGATGCAGGGAGCGTTTCCAGCAGATACGATGTCACCTTCGGCGGCTTTGTGAAGTATGATCTCGGATGGAATTCACAGAATGCCCATGCCGACCCGGTTATTGCACAAAGATCCAGTTCATCGGCGGTGGACGTCCTTGCCGATGAATACAGCAACACCTTCCAGAGTGCGGCAGAAACCCGGTTCAATTTCCTAATAAAGGGCCCTGATCTGTGGAATGCCAAGACATCCGCCTTTATCGAAGGAGATTTCAGGGGAGTCACAACAGGCAATGCGTATGGCGGCTTTCAGCTGCGGCATGCCTTCATGACATTAAAGTGGCCCTCGGCAGAACTTATGATCGGCCAGAACTGGCAACAATGGGGTATGCCAT
>DHQV01000014.1:4251-15281 GCA_002408185.1 Deltaproteobacteria bacterium UBA5329 | reverse complement strand
GGTATGCCATATTATGGCGCCTGGATCGGGACTAGCAATTACACCCAGTTTTTGCGCGGTATCCGTACACCCCAGATAGCATACCGGTACTTCTTCACGAAGGAATTCAATGCCATGTTCGGTTTGACTTCCGCGACTGAATGGTCCGGTACCGGTACATCTCCTTACGTTCGCGGGTACAATGACGATAAAGCCAGGAGCGACTGGCCCGGGCTTATGGGCGAGATCGCATACTGGAGCGACCGCTGTGGCAGGATTGGCTCCAACAACCTCAAGCTCGGTTTGGGCGGATATTATGGCAGGGAAAAGAAAATAGCCAACTCCGGTACCGTCACGGCTCCGACCGCAACTTCGGCTAACGGTTATGATGATGATACGACCGATTCATGGATCGCCGCTTTCAGGTACAGCGTACCTATCATTCCTGAAAAACAGGGCAACAAAGCCATGGCCTTTCTTATCAACGGTAATTTCTTTATCGGTCAGAACACGGCGGGAAACGGCTGGATGGGCCTTACGAATAATATAAGCCAGGGCACCTACTGGCGGGCAGTCGACGAAGCATCTGCACCGACGATGTACGGGCTTTTTACCCAGGCCTCCTTCTGGTTCACCGATTCTCTTTCGATCAACGGCCTTTATGGCTATCTGAAATATAATTACAGTTCATGGGCCCGTGGAGCGGCCGCCGATGCCAATGCCCAGACCCGGCGTAACCTTCCCAACATGATCCAGCAGTATGGTGCGACATTGCTCTGGAATGCCAATCAGGCGATCCGGTTTGGGCTTGAATGGACAAGGATCTACGCTAGTTATAACGGCAACGGCCCGTCAGCGCCCTATGCGGATAATAACGGAACAATAAATCAGTACAGGGTTGCAGCATGGTATTTCTTCTAAAAATCCCATGCATGGAATAGGGAAACAAAAAGGGGACCGGAACGGTCCCCTTTTTTAACGTACTTGAAGCCGGGAACATCACGCTCGCCTTGAACGATGGGTACCATTATATACAAGGAGTGACTGAGAAACCGTCCCATATTCAATGTTTTTCGCCTATTGTAAACCGTAAAAAGTGAAATATAAAACGTAAGCACGTAAATTGGTAGGATCCGAACACATAATAATTTACGTTTTACGTTTACGTCTTACGGGTTGCTGGCACAATAAATGACAAGCACATGGTGGTAGTTGTTTGTTATACTATCAACCCTTACGTTCTACGGCATTTGTCTTTGAAGTAGAACGCAGAACGTAAAACCGGCCCCGTTCCTAATTCGTTTCGGGAAGACTGAAGTTCAACGATAGAAACACGGTAACCATCTTGCCTATCGTCGCGTCGAGGTCGAGATCACCAATATCGACCGTGTCGCTCGTCATTGCCTCGTAATGTATGAATATCATCTGTGCAAAAGCCCTGTGCCATTCGATGACCGAGGACGGTGCATGGACGCCCAGTTCCTTCCAGTACTGGATACCGATTCTGGCAAGCCCTGCTCCGTTCTCCTCGCCATACGGCGCAAACAGGACCCCTCCGATCTGGTCCGACAACGCGACGATATCCATTTTATAGCCCTCCGCTTCGAGCCGGGGGATCACACTGGTAAAAAACCATATTGCGCAGACAAAGGTGAGGAGCCTGTCCCTGGGAAAGGAGCCGTTGGAGTGGTCATCCTTCGCCGAGACAAGTGGCGGCAATAAAAGGCATAGAGTATCGGCAACCACAGCCGTTTCTACCATACTGTCCAGGGAGTCGAGGGCATCGAGGGAAAACCCATAATTGTGCTCGATCGTCTCGATATGCTGCGATGCCTTGTCCAAGAGTGTCTTGGTAAGCGGTTTGTTCGCCAAGTTAAACTGCCCGATAATGCCGTTCCATTTTTTCATATATCCCTCTTCAATTCATCTCCAATCCTCCATAATAACCTCAAAGACATGGGATTTTCAATGACCGACTGTCAATTGAACATGTCTGGTGACACGAAAATCGCTCTGGCGGCAGACGTTTGTGTGCAACTGATGTATAATCATAGACAATGATGACAGAAGAATACCTTGGAATATTGGAACCCACCGATCCCTTGTACGACATACTGGCATCACGGGCCTTCCCCTACATTGCCGACCCGGTTTTTCACGTAAGCAGAATGTCGCGCAATACAGTCTACAAGTACACCGAGGAGAAAACCGGTAAAGCGTTGATTGGCAAATTCTTTGATACTGGCGCAGGTGGCCCCTTGAGACGGGTGCCACACAACAATGAATATGAGAATTTAAAGGCCATACGCTCATTCGGTTTCGATACGCCCCCGCATTTTGTCGTCCGCCCGATCTGCCGTGAAAGAAAAATTGGGCTCGCCCTTATTGAAGAGTTCGTAGACGGCCGGGACCTTGATCACTATTTCAAGGAAGCCATCCATAAGGGGAGAAACACGTGCCTTAAGGCAAAGCTTTCGGAACTTGCATCGTTCTTTTTTGCTTTGCATAGAACAACAGCCGGCTCTTCCTGTGTCGATCTCAATCCGCAAAACGAATATTTCCGGAAGATACTGGATACCCTATGCACGGACGGTATCGTCGCGGCCCCCGACCGGGATAAGTACCTGGAAATGCGTGACATATGGCTCGATAGCGATATAATGAAGGCTTCGATGAGCGGTATCGTGCATGGAGACCCGACGCCGACCAATTTTATATTTAGAGACAACGGAGACGTTGTCGCCATAGACCTTGAAAGAATGAAAGAGGCGGATGGCGTTTTAGATCTGGGAATGGTATGTGCCGAGGTCAAACATGCCTTTTTCTGGAGAACGGCAAACAAGTATACAAGCGAACCTTACATAAAGCATTTCTTTGCCCGTTACGCTTCCCATTTTAGTGACCCCACCCGTGTTTTCCGGGAGATAACACAGCGCAACCCTTTCTATATGGCCGTTGCCGAAATGAGGATTGCGCGAAACCGTTACCTTGACGTTGCGTACAGGAAAAAACTGGCCGCCGAAGCCCTGCAGTGTCTCAAGTTCGGCGTATCATTACTGCAATGACGTCCCCCTGACAATGCAAAGCATGAGATGATTCTAGGTTCTAGGTTCAGATCAAATAAGAATGTTTTAACCTATAACCTAGAACCCGGAACCTCGAACCTGTTTCTTAGAATCCAAACAATCCCTTCAGTACCTTGCCGGGGGTTATGCCTTCTTTTTTCTCAGGCTCAACCGCTCCCTCCGTGCCCCCTTCCCTGGCAGACATTTCCATAAGCGGCAGCATCGAGGTTGATTTCCGGCGTACTTTAACGGCCCATATCGGTTCTTTAGGTTTGGTCGGATATACGATATTCAGTTCATTCCCATACGCTATGAACTGGACCATCGCACCCTGAGCATCCTTGAAAATTCCTCTGGGAATGACACACCGGGTTGTGGACGGAGGCATTACGACGCGCTGTCTGACAAGCTGCCGGACATCCTCGTTGGAGAGATAGTTCATCAGCGACCAGCCTGCCTCACGGACATCGCTCGAACTCCAGACTATCATGGTCCCCGTCTTCTGGTCGTGCCCCATGGCCGTCGCGAAGTAACCTGTTGCCGTCGGTATCGAATTCCACTGAAAATAAAAGCTGTCGGAAGGATTCCCTTTTGTTGACGTGAATTCAACGGGGGCCATGAAATCATGGCCGGCATCGATAGCAAACCGTATATCCGGAAGATAATTGCCGTGCACGAAATGATTGCCGACAAGGGAACTATTGGCCGGTACCTGCTTCCCGTCCTTCTTGTTCGGCCAATCGGCATATGCCCACCCGGGCCGCGGTGAAAGGTGTTGTCCCGCTATATTCCTTCCTTGGAACATTTTCCCGAATTCTGCCGGGCTTGCCTTTTCTGTGTCAATGACATAGGGTTGTCCGGTCCTGATCGTTTCCGAGCAGCCCCAGTATATAACCATGCGCATCTTCGGTTTTTCCATTTTTTCAGGTCTTTCGACGTGACTGCCCTCGTATGTCCTGCCAGCCTCGGGCGGTACGAGCGGCAATGTCGGCCCCATATTCTGCGCGGGAGGGATATCGTGATTGGCCTGGGGGTCGGCAGGCAATCCTTTCGGCGAGTTAACCTCAAGATGCAGTCGCTTGCCCGATGAACCACTGTCTCCTCCCATCCCGAAAAGACTCCCGATACCAGGCATCGCGGGTCTTCCCGTACCCGATGGCATTCCCGGAAAACCGCTTTTGTCCGTCGATACGCTCATCCAGTACCGGGTAACCGGCGTCTTCTCTGCAGAATAGGCTTGCTCCACAATGATCGTCGTACATGTGATGATGAAACAGAACGTTACAAAGCCGCAGCAAAGAAACTTCACCTTTTCCAGCATTCCTATGCCTCCTGTTTATTCGTTTAAATTATGGATATTCACGATGCCCCAAAACATTGGGCTTGAGCCGAAAATGTATGACGAGATTATAAAGAGGCGGAAACCGCACTGTCAAGAAAATTACCGACGGACCCGGCCGTCTCGCACCATCGAACAAACATCAAGAATTTGTATTGCTCAAAGCCTGTTTGTGCTATAATAGCGACGTGTCCGGCATGCAGATGCCCGGGCACCCTCAGCCACCGGATTCAATCCCCCCCGACTGTTATTCCGGTGGCTCCTTTTTTAAAAACGGTTTCAAGCCTCAGGTTTCATGTCTCAAGCGAATTATCATGGATGGGGTAATATCAGAACCTTAACCTGAAGGCCGGTTGTCAACGCAAATATAAGTTGGGGAAATAAAGCCTCCGTGAATGGGGCTTGTTTTTGGCTTGAGATGATCAGTTTTAGCTCGAATGGCCTAAGACTGATCCGTAGAGAGCGGAAATCGAATGGTGATCGCCTCGACGGGGCATTGCGGGGCACAAAAACCACATTCCTCGCAGAGATCGGCTGCGACGCATGCTGCGTCATTTTCAAGGGTTATGGCCCCCGGTGGGCAAATATCGGTGCAATTTCCGCAAGCGGTACATTTTTCTTTTTCGACGATCGGGATCATCAGATCACCATCCCCAGACGATAGCCGTCATGAATTGCATTGAGGAGACGCCGGGGTTTTTTTGCGTCTCCAATGAAATACACTTCCCCTGCCAGAGAATCCACAGATTGTTTCCATATGCCGTCTTCCGGGTAGAAGATCGACATGATAACGCTGTCAACCTCTAAAGACCCCTGACCCGATGGGCCTGTAAACCTGATACTTCTATCCCCAATTGAATCAATGGCGGTCCGCATCATAAAATTGACCTTTTTCTTTTTCATAAGGGCCATATACTGCCAGAAGTAGAACGGATTGACATCACGGCCGGGTTTTTGCGCCTCATCCACCACGGAGATCTCGTAGTCTCCTTTTCCCAGGAGATAGACCGCGACACCAAGGCCGACACCGCACGCCCCTATAATGGCGATCCGGCGTCCGGGATGTACATTCTCCATCATGACATCACGCGGAAGCAACACACCCTCAGGAACTTGCCGGGCAGCAGGCCCCGAAGCAACAACGACGACATCCGGGCCATCCTTCCTGATCATTGACGGATCGCACTCAACCCCGGTCTTTACAACGACCCCGGCCTTTCGGCACATCTCCTCGAGGGTCCTGATAGGCCGCAGCAGTTCGACAGCGCCCGGGTCAACCCGGGAGGCTATCAAGATATTTCCACCAACCGTATCGTTCTTTTCAAATAACGTGACATTGTGCCCCCTCTGCCTTGCCGCGACAGCGCATTGCAGACCTGCAGGCCCCCCTCCCACGATACTCACCGTTTTTTTTCTATCCGTCGGCTCGAACCCGTAATAGCCCCATTTCTTTTCGCCTTCATGGCCCAGGCTCGGCCGGACGGAACACATGATCGGTTGATGATAATACAGCCGTGAAAAACAGACATTGCACGCTATACAGGGCACGATCTCTTTCTCTCTGCCTTCTTTTACTTTATTCGGGAATTCAGGGTCTGCGATCATAGGCCGGCACATCTCGACAAAATCTATCTGGCCCTCCGATATCGCTTTTTCCGGAACATGGGGAAGGAATTGACGAAAAGCCATCATGACAGGCACATCGACAGCTTTTTTCACCGCCTCGGCGATATAGAGCCAGTGCCCCATGGGAACATCCCTCGTGATAACCGATTGGGAAGATTCGTGCCAGCCTACGGTGACACTCAAATAGTCTGCCCCCGCCTGCTGCGCTATCCTGAAACTCTCGATGCTCTCCTCAAAAGTATTTCCACCGCGGTCATCGAGCAGTTCATGGCCGCACAGGCGAATACCGACAGGCATATCACCTGCTTCCGCTTTAACGGCCTCGATGACCTCCACCATGAGCCGGCATCTTTGCATGATGTCTCCGCCATACTCGTCAGACCTTTTATTTGTATAACGCGATATGAAGGTAGAGATGAGATAGCCCACGATGCCGGAAAGCTCGATCATGTCAAAACCGGCCTCACGCGCGCGGCGCGACGCATCGACATGGTCCCGTACGGCCTGTTTTATCTCCCCGGCCGTAATTTCACGCGGCGGCTTGAAATACGATAATTTCTGAGGGACTATCGAAGGCATGAGACAATAGTCGAGCTCGACCCCGCCTTCCCTGCCGCAATGAAGTATCTGGATGCTCGATAATGCCCCATTTCGCCGGATGACATCCGCGAGACGGGCCAAGCCCGGGATATACCGGTCATCATTGATCGACATCATCCCCTTGAAGCCCTTTCCTTCACCTTTTTTGTCGGGATACGCTCCCTGGGTTGTCACAATACCGGCCCCGCCTCTCGCCTGCGCCTCCATGTATGCCACTTCACGATCGTTCACGTAGCCGTCCCCGTAAGGGAAATTCGTCTCGGTGGCGGCATATTTGATCCTGTTCTTTGCGGTAAGCTTACCGATCGTTCCGGGTTGAAAGACATGCGGATATGTTTCCATGATCACCCTTGTGCGGTTTGAATTTGAAGACAATAAAGAATGAGTATCATACGGCTTAAGAGCAAGTCAATACGTTTGGTTCGGCTTACGGCTTACGGCTTATGCCTTAAGCTTTACGGCCTTTCCACGGGAGAGATCTTCCAGATGTTTCGCGCATATTCATGTATTGCGCGATCGCTGGAAAATTTACCGGACCCGGCTACATTTCTTATCGCCATTTTTATCCATTCGTCACGGTTATTATACGCGGCCCTGACCCTGTCCTGGCATTCGATGTAGAGTGCGTAATCGGCAAGGACACAGTAACGGTCTCCGTCCATCAAGGATTGTACAATTGGCTGAAATAAACCGGGATCCTCAGGCGAGAAAAACCCTGATTGAAGCTGGTTCATAACCCTGGCGAGTTCCTTGTTCGATTCGGTGAATTTCCGGGGATCATAATTCTTTCTCAGTTTGAAGATCTCCTCCGCATTATGTCCGAACAGGAAGAAATTTTCCTCTCCCACTTCTTCACGGATCTCTATATTTGCCCCGTCATAGGTCCCTATGGTCAGCGCACCGTTCAGGGCAAATTTCATGTTCCCGGTCCCCGAGGCTTCGAAGCCGGCCGTAGATATCTGTTCCGAGAGGTCTGCCGCCGGTATCGTGACCTCCGCTATGGTCACGCCGTAATTCGGCACAAATGCGACCTGCAACTTATCCTTCATAAACGGATGGGCAGCGATGGTCTCGGATACGTTGTGTATCAGCTTGATGATGAGCTTGCACATGAAATACCCGGGCGCCGATTTTCCTGAAAAGAGGACTGTCCTCGGGACATACCCCTCCGGCACATTGCCGTCCTTGAGACGATTATAAAGGGTAATAACATGAAAGATGTTAAGAAGTTGCCTTTTATATTCGTGAAAACGCTTTACCTGGCAATCAAGGAGGAAATCTGGGTCGAAAGTATGGGAGAAAACCCGTTCCATCGCCGCGCGAAGCCGGTGTTTGTTTGCCTTCTTGATCTCAGCGAACCTTTCCCGGAACGATGCATCTTCGGTCATCGGTTCGAGCTTTCTCAACTCGTCAAGGTCGCGCATCCATCCATCCCCGATCGCCTCGGTGATGAGTGCGGCAAGGCCGGGATTTGCACTCAAAAGCCATCGCCTGTGCGTTATCCCGTTTGTTACATTCGTGAACTTCTCGGGGTACATCAGGTAAAAATTCTTGAAAACGAAGCTTTTCAGAAGGTCGCTGTGCAGGCCCGATACACCGTTGACCGCATGGCTTCCGACAATGGCAAGGCGTGCCATGTTGACAACCTTCCCGCATTCACCCGTTATTATGCTCATGTGCGCGGCCCTGTCGAATTCATCGGGAAACCGGCGCGCCACCTGAATACGAAATTTCCTGTCGATCTCCTGAATGATCTGCAAGTGCCGGGGGAGAAGGTGCCCTATCAGGTCCTCGGACCATGTCTCGAGCGCCTCCGGAAGTATCGTATGGTTTGTATAGCCAAATGTTGCCTTCGTCAGTTTTGCAGCAGTATCCCAGGGAATTTTTTCGATATCGACCAGAATCCGCATCATCTCCGGAATTGCGATGGCCGGATGCGTGTCGTTGAGCTGTATAGCAACCTTCTGCGGCAGCATGTCGAGATTGGCGTACGATTTCTTGAATCTCCTGAATATGTCGGCGAGGGTTGCCGCCACGAAAAAATACTGCTGTTTGAGCCTGAGTTCCTTGCCCGCAAGAGAAAGGTCGTTTGGATAAAGGACCTTAGAAATATTCTCACTGCTGTTCTTGTTCTCAACTGCCTTTACATAATCTCCGCTGTTGAAGTACTCAAAATCAAAATCCCGGGTCGATTTTGCCGCCCACAGGCGCAGGGTGTTCACCGTTTTTGTGCGGAAGCCCGGGATCGGATAGTCATAGGCCATTGCAAGGATCTCATCAGTATCCACCCATTCTGTGGCCTTGTTGTGGGTGTCCACGCGCCCGTAGAACCGTACCGGATAAATGAGCTCCGGTCTTGGAAATTCCCAGGGATTTCCGTAGCGAAGCCAGTGATCCGGTGCCTCCGTCTGATGTCCATCAACTATTCTCTGGGTAAATATCCCATATTCATACCGTATCCCGTATCCGTAGCAGGGGTAGTTAAGTGTTGCCATTGAATCCAGAAAGCATGCAGCAAGCCTCCCCAGGCCCCCATTGCCAAGTGCGGCATCCCACTCATATTCGAAAACATCCTCCAATTTGATGCCGAGAACGTCGACCGCCTCGCGATATTCCTCAACAAGGTCAATGTTGAGCAAGTAATTTCTCAGGAGCCTGCCCATGAGAAATTCCAGCGAAAGATAATATAACCTCTTCGTATCCGTTTTATAGTAACTCTGCTGGGAATCGATCCAGTTCTTGGCCAGACGCGCCCTTACCGAAAGTGCGGTCGCTGTAAATTTGTCGCGCTGTGTGGCCGAATACATATCCTTGGAAAGAGAATACGTCAGCTGATTTGTTAATATCCTTCGAAAATCATCCATGACCAAACCGCCTCCATGTGAAAAACCAATGTTCAGATCGTCTTATGATAAATAGGTATTTCCTGCAGTTTTATACATAGTTATTTTAAATACTTCATAAATAGTATTACAAAATATCAATATCCGTACGGAAATAAACGATATATTGACCGTGGTAGAGACGTTCTGCAGATTACGTAACCACGTACACAATGTTGCCCCGGTCGTTGACCTAACGATCCAGATATTCCTGAGGCGGGAAAACATCGCCAAGCGGGCGAACAAAAGTAAATTTGCCCGTCTCGCCGATCAAAGCGTCGCCCACCTCACGAGTATTATTACCTATGAGCGAAAACGGCAGACCTACGATCGTGCCGGCAAAACCGACGATCACCGAGGCCAATCCAACAGGCCTCAAAAGAACAAGATCATAGAGTATCGCATCAGCCTTATTGGTTGACCAGTAGTCGGGTTTTTCCGCGTATACGTCCGCGTATTCATCCATCGCAAATGATGGAACAACAAAGAAACCAAGGGAAAAGGCAGCTATCATAATAAATATTGCAGTTGTTTTCATATGTTACCCCCTTTTCTTGATACCTTTTCTTTTTATATCACAGCATTTTAGCGATTACAATTATTTATTGTACGCTGTTGTAAAACCATGTGCATCGGCCGACCTCCCATCATGCCGACGCACAAAAGATCACATCAATTTATTGAGTGGTCATATAAAACCGGTGTCCTTAATCTAGTTTTTAAAAGATGGATTTCAAGATATCGGCATTGGGATCGTTTCGATCTCAAAAACAGTGATTCATATCTCCTTGCTCCATGGTGACACAAATATCGGTCACTGTAAAAAGAGGTGCCCGATACAGGGGCACCTCGGATCAAAACGGTTCATCTAATTTCAACCCGTTTGTTATGCCAGAATCCGGTCGACTTCCGCTTTATCAACATCCATGATATGTTGGATATGGCTGATGTCCGCAGCTTCGCGTGTCAGTGCCGCCAGGTCGTCGCGTGACATATGCTCGAGCGAGAACTTCCTGCTGCCGGCCATGAGCTGTCGAAGGCCTTGGGCAAGACGTTCGTAATACGTGTATAGCCCGAGTGCGCCGGCCATTCCTACCAGCTTTACAAACGGCGTACCCATGGCAAGCCCTTTGAAAATTTGATCCTCAAAGGAAAACCCGCCATTCACTGCGATGGCAGGCAAATGCCTTTTCTTTTCCGAGGGCCTTTTCGCATACTGGTATGCGAGAGAATGCAGCTCTACGGGAGGAACGCCCCATTCATTCATCATTCTCCGTGTGCTAATCCCCGTGCCTCCCCCGCGACGTCGATGGTTAAAAGGTCGAGTTTATACTTCGACGAGAATGCAATAGCCCCCTGCCAGATCAGCAGGACGGTAGGCACCGGTCTTCAGGAAGATATATTTGTGCCTGCCCTGCGGAGACCCTCTACGGTCTCGGCCTTCTCATCATCGACGAGCCTGGGCACCTGTCCATATCGAAACAGCCGGCATCGCTCTTCTTCAAGCTCATATCGAGGCGGTACGAGAAGGGACCGGTC
>DHQV01000014.1:3920-4169 GCA_002408185.1 Deltaproteobacteria bacterium UBA5329 | reverse complement strand
GCGGTACGAGAAGGGACCGGTCATTATCACCACGAACAGGCCGTTCGAGGAATGGGGTGACGTCTTTAACGACGACGTGGCCGCGGCGGCAATACTCGACCGCGTTCTCCATTATTGCTATCCCTTCCTGATGTAGGGGAAAAGCTACCGGCTCAAGGAGACCATGGGGAAGAACAAGGCGTAGCATGAACGAAGGGCTATTAAATCAGGACCAGATTATGATAGCTTGGGGGTGGACTGGAATTGGTG
>DHQV01000014.1:0-3832 GCA_002408185.1 Deltaproteobacteria bacterium UBA5329 | reverse complement strand
GGAATTGGTGAAAAAAGTGGACTGGTTTTGGTGATACTTGACACACATCCGAGACAACGATTGGGCCGAGCGTGCATGCCCCAAGGCAGTTAACCGTCTCAAAGGTGATTTCATTGTCCGGGGTTGTCTCGCTGGGTTCCAGATCGAACTGCTTCTTGAACTTTTCGACAATGCGCTCGGCGCCCCCCACATGGCAAGCCGTTCCCAGGTATGCCGATATGCAATGTTTGCCGCGCGGCTTCAAGCTGAAGGCCTTATAAAAGGTTGCCAAGCCGTATATATCTGTAAGGGATAGCCCGGCCTCCCGGGCGACAAGCCTCAACGCCTCTTCCGGCAGATACGTATATTTGGCCTAGATCTCTTCAAAGGCAGAGATCAACCCCGCCTTGCCTGTGTTGTGCTTCAATATCTCAAGCATGCTGTCAGTATCCATTTCGGTTCTCTCCTGCCAATATGGCATACGAGCTGTTCCTGCGGATTATCGATATTCGTTACAGCGCCAAACGCCTCCCTCCTGCTTTCTCAGTATACAGCGCCCGCTGTTCTCACATGTCGCGCACAGGCCAATATAAGTTGCCAGGTCATCGCTCTTCTCATCTGCAGTGTCCTGAACGGTATATACGGTCTCTGGGGTTTCTGGGACAAAGCCGTCGGAATACTCCTCGCAGTCAAGAACTGGCTTTTTTGAACTCTTCACGAATGAGCATATCGCAAGATTTTCACAGTGATAACAGAGATTCCTGTCCATGGCTTCCTCCAAAACGGTAGATTCCTTCTTATTCCTGTTTGTCCGGGCCACGTTTTTCATCACACACCGCCTTTGACGCTTTTTTTGGGCTCACAGGGTTTAGTTGCAATCCTGCTGCCACAAGTGATCATGAAGAGACCGTCCTGGTGATAGCCTATTAAACTCAATAAATTCAAAGGACTAGGAGAAATGTTATTCTAACTGGACACCGCAACAGACGATGGGAACCCGGGATCCCCACCGGTACGTTTTGAATCAGTGGAGAGAAATACCCCGCTTTATTTGGTCTGAACGAGGCATTTCGATCACTCGAATTTCTGCTTCTGAAGTTTATCGCGCAGTGTTTTCCTGTCTATTCCAAGGATCTGCGCCGCTTTTGTCTTGTTATTGTTCACGCTGATGAGTACACTGCGGATATACTCAGCCTCCACCTCCGCAAGCGTGCGGTTACATGTCATCTGCCACGGAATTGAAAATCTCATGAGTTCGGGAAGATCCGGGACGCCTATGCACGCCTGGTCCGTCATTACAGCGAGGCGCTGGATAAGATTCTCCAATTCCCTGACGTTGCCGGGCCAGTGGTAGTCCCTAAGCGCCTTTAATGCCCGGTCTGAGAAACTAGGCGCTGAGCGCCCGAGTTCCTCTGTAAATTTCTTCATAAAATGGTTGGCGAGAAGCAGAATATCATTGCCTCTCTCGCGAAGAGGGGGAAGTTCGATCGCAATCACGTGGATACGATAAAAAAGGTCCTCACGGAACAATCCCTTTTTAACGAGTGTTGAGATATCTTTGTTCGTCGATGCCAGGATCCTCACATCAACCTTTCGCGTACGGCTCGAACCGACCATGCACACCTGTTTGTCCTGGAGGACACGAAGCAGTTTGACCTGCATTGCCAGGCTCGTTTCGCTTATCTCGTCGAGGAAGATCGTTCCTCCATCGGCAGTTTGGAAAAAACCGGCACGTGTTTCGGTAGCACCGGTAAAAGCTCCCTTTACGTGTCCGAAAAGCTCGCTTTCCATCAAATCCTCAGGGATAGCACCGCAGTTGACGGGAACAAAGGGCGCGGAAGCTCTCTTGCTGCTGTAATGTATGGCCCGCGCGACCAGTTCTTTGCCGGTTCCGCTCTCGCCGGAGATAAGCACGGTCGCCGGCGTCAATGCAGCCTTTTTGATAAATTGTCCAACCCTGATCATCACGTCCGATTCCCCGATCAGACCAAAAGAAGAAGGCATCGTTCGTTTTGGAGGCTTAGTGGCCGTCCTGCGCATGCGGAGCTTTTCGAGGATCCTGTCCACGGCGGTGAGCAGTTCTTTGTCAGTAAAGGGTTTCACCAAGTATTCTTCGGCACCGGTCTTTATCGCTTCTACCGCACCTTTCACGCTGGGATAACCCGTGATGATCATCACTTCCATGTCGCTGAAGTTTTCGCGAATGTGCCGTACGAGGTGTACGCCGCTCATACCGGGCATCTTGAGGTCGGTAATAACAAGGTCGATCTGGTTGGTATCTAGAACCCTGATCGCTTCCGGGACATTGGGCGCTGCGAACACAATATACCCGGCAGCCGTAAGATTACGCTCGAGCAACTCCAGCGTTGCCGGTACGTCGTCGACCGTTAAGATGCGTGCCTTCCCGGGATTAGCCATCCTTACCTTTCTCTTTCCAAAATAGCCCTGTTTTTAGCGGGTAATTCGACCGTGCATGTTGTTCCTTTGCCCGCATTACTTTCTATCTTGATCGTTCCCTGATGAGAAACGACGATCCCATGCGCGACCGGCAATCCCAGACCGGTCCCTAATCCAATCGGCTTCGTCGTGAAGAAAGGCGTGAATATGTTCCTGAGAACGTCCTTGTCCATGCCTGTGCCCGTATCTACAATAACGATACGCACCTTTCCCTTGTCCCTGCGTGTGGATACCGTGAGATCGCCTCCGTTTTGCATCGCCTGCAGGGCATTGACGATGAGATTCACAAAGACCTGTTTCAGCTGGGATGGATCTGCCTGTATCTCTGGAACATCTGGCGAAAGCTCACAAGATACCTCAATATTATTTGTGGCGCACTGGGATCCGAGAAAACTGAGCACCTCATCGATAACATGATTGATGTTCACCCTATCCTTCTGCGGCGGGATCTGGCGTGCGAATATCAGCAGTTTCTTGACGATCTCCCGGGCATAGAGAGATGTTCTCAATATTTTCCCGATATCCGCCTTAGCCTGTTCGGGAAGGTCGGGACATTTATGGGCAAGCTGGGCAAAACCGAGTATATGCCCGAGCGGTTCATTGAGTTCATGGGCAACGCCGGCAGCCAATTGACCAACAGTAGCAAGCCTGTCAGCATGTCTTAGCTGCTCTTCCATTCTTGTCCGGTCGTGCTCCGCTTCTTTGTGCATGATAATGATCGCAACTTCTTTAGCTACAGCTTCAAGCAGGCGCCTCTCTTCGTTGAGGAATGGCCCCTCGTCCTGATCTGGCCTTTCATCACGATAGCTGACCTCGATATATCCCCGGCTCCTGCCGCCGATAATGATGGATGCACGCTGCCGGTGGCTTCCGCGACGGTAATTGCGGGAAGAGTATAAATGCCCGTCAAAGACGATCTTTGCACAGGCTACTTCGGGATGTAACCACGCAGGAGGGAGGTCTTCGACGACTTCTTCTAGCATCTCGTCCATCCCTAAACCGGTCTGGGTGGCAAGGTGGGCTATGTTGTAAAGGCAAGAGAGCTCTTTGACGCGTTCCCTCAGGTCGGCCTGGGTCCTTTCTTCGATTCCGGTTTTTGCGTTCATGCTCAATCTTTAATACGTCGTTACGCCTTCAAGGTCAAGTCATATTTTACTCCCCTGGTCCCATGTTCCTGACCGCCTGCTGCGGGGAAATATTTTAACCGACAAGAGCGGGCCGCATTTTTATTCTTCAGGGCGTCCGTTGGGCCGACAAATTCCCCTGGGGGTCAGGTTGGCGAAGATTGTCAGAGTCGCTCCCCCATAGTGGAGTTGTAGGACAATTGATTTGGGATATGGGGGAGCGGGTATTGGGATGAGCGAGTGTGGTGTTGCCTTCAGGAGGGGCCCTCTTT
>DHQV01000006.1 GCA_002408185.1 Deltaproteobacteria bacterium UBA5329 | reverse complement strand
GAGGTGGCCGGATTGGACACATTGAACCGATCATACGCGAATTAGTGCAAGACAATATAATAGGACCAACATTTGCCGGTACGCCATTTTATAAACATTCGAGCCTCTATGTGCGACAGTTTTTATACGCAATGAATGCAAAGAAGGATCTGGAAACCGCTCTCTTCATGGGAAGATCGCTCATAGAAGCGGCCAGGAGCGCCATGGATAATGAAGAAAAGGTGCAGACCTTTCTAAAGTGTAAGAGAATATCCCTGAAAACTTTTGATCCCAGACTCAATTTTGAAAACTTATCGCGTTATCTGAAAGAAAACCAGATAGATGCGACTCCTTCGTGCGTGATAGAAACTGGCGGTAAGAAAACCAAATATGTCGGGGAATCCGATACCATCAATGCCTTCAACCAGTTAAGGAAAAAGAAACCCAACAGGTAAATTGAGGGCAGGCGGGTAAAGAAGATAACCGGCATCGTGCTTTTGGCGATTGCGACAAAATTGTTGTGGAACCTGGCATAAGGAGAACAGGGAGTCTATTGTCCGGAACAATCTAAAAAACATGAGACCGTTGGTAAGAAAAAATCCCTGGAAGAGAACAAGATTCAAGCTAATGTCGCGAGGAAACAGCTTTTCTGTCTTGGCAGGGTCGTGATGATCCCTCGTTCAAGGCGCAAAACCGTCCTATCTGGCCAGCAATTTCTTGATATCGTCCGGCGAAAGCACCTTGCCTACACTTTTTATCTTGCCATCTACAACAAGTCCCGGGGTCATCATGATGCCATAGGCCAGGATCTTCTTAAGGTCGGTAATCTTTTCAATTTCGCATTTTTCAATACGTTGCTCTTCCACCGCTTTTTCAACGTTTTTCAATAGCTTTTCACACTTTGAACACCCGGGACCGAGTATTTCGATCTTCACAATGGGTTACCTCCGGCCATTCCGCTTATACGGTATTTCTGGCACAACAAGTTTTCGTTGCCTGTTGATCATTCTTCCTATTTCTGAGAAATGTTTCGAGTCTTTCCCGGTCGGTTCTCAGGGTATCGTCAGACACTCCCTGAATGACCGAAAGAGTGAGGAGTCTCTTCAGATAATCGCTGTCATCCAGGGCATAATGCATCCATTTGCCTGCTTTCCTATTCTTAAGAAGACCGGCGTTCTTGAGAACTCCGAGATGGAAAGATATTTTAGGCTGGGACATATCAAGGGCTGCCGTAATGTCGCATACGCATAATTCTCCGTGCTCGAGAAGCTTGATGACCTTCAGCCGGGTTTCATCAGACAAAGCTTTAAACACGCTTGCCAGATCATTCATGAGAAGACCTCACATTTTATCGTCCGGATGATTATTTCGCCTCCGGATCATGCTCGATAGTCTTTGGAGGTGCTTCATCTTTATGGCTCTCGATAAATTCATTATATTCCTTCAGCAAAACACTTCGATATTCCCGGCGGACCACCTCGGATGTGGAGATATAATTGCCCATTGCTTCCAATCCGGCAATGATCTCTTCCACGGTTTCCCTGGTGGCCTTTTTGCCTACGGAATGAAGCTCCGCCATTATTTCGTGCAGGTTGCTGACAGCGACCTGTGTTCCGTCGATAAACCTGAGTGTACGCCGGCTAACTGTCGGCGCGTTGGGATCCACTCAAGTTACTCAGCCGCATACTTGAAAAAGTGACATGGCTCATTCTCCTTTGTTATTTGCTGGTCCGGCAGAACCGGACGTATTCCATGTGATCCCATATTATTATATTAGTTAAGGCCCGGCATCTTCTACTGACAAAAGCGCTATAGCATATCATCGCGTCGATCATCGTAAAGTCTGCAATACTGCTTTTGCACCTGCCTTTTTCACGGCTGTTTCAATCTCGCTAATTGTTAAAGAAGACGGGTCATATGTCAGCTTCATCTGGTTGGTGATCGGGTTGAAACTGAAATTTGCCACGCTCTTAAGCGACTTGACCCGTTTCTCGACCATAAGGCCTTCACAGGAACATGACATTCCGTCTATCCGGAAAGTAGCTGATTTCATGCCGTCCTTCGAGATCGCGCCATCCGTCCTTTCATCTGACATCATGCTCCCTGTCGGAGGTGAACAACAAGACCCCTGAACTTCAGCCACAGGAAATGTCGGGAAAGAGCTATTGACCGGGGAGGACGCACCTGAACAGCATGCGGAATTCGTCGTCTCGGTCGTGGAAAAGGCTGGCGGTGCTTCCGCTTCGCCGCAGCAGCATCCTGCTTGTGCTAACGGAAAAGGCGAAGCAGTCGCCAGCCTTCGTTCATCCAATGTGCCAGACGCAATATTTCCTTCGATCCTGGAAGGCAGCTTAGAATCCCGCCATTTGAGGAGTCGCAGTGCATTGATTATGACAAAAAGCGCACTTGCCTCATTAAGGAGCAGTCCGGTTACGAGCCCAAGATAGCCCATCAAGGCCATTACCACCATGAAAGCGACGTTAACCAGGGAGACAACAATGTTCTGACGTATAGTTTTTACTGCCCTATTTGAAAGCTCGCGGACGAATGCCAATTTATCGAGGTCATCCGACATCAAGACAACATCCCCCGCT
This sequence comes from Deltaproteobacteria bacterium UBA5329, assembly GCA_002408185.1. Classification (GTDB taxonomy): domain Bacteria; phylum Desulfobacterota; class Syntrophorhabdia; order Syntrophorhabdales; family Syntrophorhabdaceae; genus Delta-02. Next base: position 15,298 of record DHQV01000006.1, on the reverse strand, counting down.
TCGATGGCTATGTCTGTCCCGGCTGCACCCATGGCAATGCCGACATCTGCGACCGCCATGGCGGGTGCATCATTGATACCATCTCCAACCATCGCGACCATGCCATGTTTTTCCTTAAGTCTACGAACAATCTCAACCTTGTCGATAGGCAGAAGCCCGGCATCATATTCATCAATGCCGATCCGTGCTGCTATGGCCGCTGCACTTCGTTCATTATCCCCTGTCAGCATCACGGTCCTCACGCCGGATTGGTTCAGTCGCTTAAGGACGTTTTCCACGCCCGGTCTCACGGTATCCGCGATCGCAATGAGCCCGGTCAAACGTCCCTCTGTACTTAAAAGCACCACGGTCTTACCTTCATTTTCCAGCCGCGTTATCTCACCCTCTGCTTCTTTGAGCGGCACAGCCTGTTCTTCCTGACATCGTGGGCTTCCGATAATGCACGACTGTCCCCGGACCGAGGCGGTTACGCCGCGCCCCGCGTTTTCGTGGAAGTTATCTACCGCCCGGGTCGAAAAAATGCCATTCTCTCGTGCCTTGCGGACGATCGCGGCCGCCAGGGGATGTCCCGACCTCGATTCGATCGCGCCGGCGATGTCGAGCACATCCTGTTCGCTTGCCCCTCCGAATGGTATAACATCCGTGACCTCGGGACGACCTATAGTCAACGTCCCTGTCTTGTCAAAGGCAATGACTTTAACACGGTCGACGAGTTCAAGATACGCGCCGCCTTTAAAGACGGTTCCCTTATGGGCTGCTTTGGCCATTGCTGCGACGATAGCGACCGGGACAGACAGCGCGAGTCCGCATGAGCAGGATACCACGAATACGACAAGACCCCTGTATATGAACGGAAGCCACGCGGCCCCCATCACAAGCGGCGGGACGATCGCTACCAATACGCCGAGAACGAACATTGCCGGTGTATAATAAACGCCGAATGCATCGGAGAACCTCTGGAGCTTGCCTTTCTTCGCCTGCGCTTCTTCGACCGAATAAATGATCTTGGAGAGCATCGAATCAGCGGCGGCCTTTTGAACCTTGATCTCAAGAGAGCCGTTCTGATTGATGGTCCCGGCGAACACTTCCCCGCCTGTTTCGCGAAGCACGGGAATCGGCTCGCCCGTAACAGCCGCCTGGTCTACATAGGATGATCCCTTTATGACCTGTCCATCGACAGGGACCCGTTCGCCCGGCCGGACCAGAACGATGTCTCCCACCAGGACCTGATCAATGGGACGTACCACCCCGCCGGTATTGGTGCGGACGAGGGCTTCCCGGGGCATTAGCTCCGTAAGGGAGCGCAGGGCCCCGCGCGCCTTGTCCACGGCATAAGACTCAAGAACATCTCCAAGGGAATATACGAATATCAGGACGGCTGATTCCCCCCAAAGCCCCAGTGCCATCGCACCGGCAGAGCCGATCAGCATCAGGAGGTGAATCGTAGGTGTCAGGTTAACAAGGGCGATGAGCGCTTTACGGGCAGGATAGTAAACACCGGTCAATACGGAAAGAACATAGACCCAATTGTAGATGAGGGACGCCACGCCTGTTTTTGATAAGACGAAGGCGGCAACTGCCAGGATCCCGCACCCGTACAGGGCGAGCTGCTGCTTCTCGCGCCACCAGGCGCTGCGCACTTTAGCAGTTTTCTGCATAGAGGCCTTCATTCCTGTTTCGGATACTGACCTGATGACATCCTGTATTGTTGCGGAAGCAGGATCGAAGGAGACCCGGAGCTGGTGAGTGACAGGGTTGACCTCGTGGTCCTGAACACCTGCCAGGGCCCTTAGTTTCTTGTCAAGAAGGGTCGCCTCACATCCACATTCCATCCCTTCAATATGAAGGACAACCGTTTCGGTAGCAGCATCAGGAGACTTATTTGCCATATGTGATCCTCCATGTTACAGCAACAAAAAGAGCTTCGCGAGCGCACTAACCGCATCGGGGGACGGGAAGGCTCGAGTCTATCTTAAACCCGACACCCTCATCTGATTCGACAAAATCAATATGGACGGGATTTGCCCGCTCCAGCAAATCTTTGTCGATGGAAAATATGATTCCATCATATTCAAAAACAGCGTCGTTGGGTCGCGGCCATTCCAGAGCCAATCCGAGGTTATATCCGCCTCACATTGATTGAAGGCACAACCTGAGCGCGCGGGGCCGGCCGAATACATCATTTACCATCAAGAGAGCCTTTTCGGAGATTGTCATTTTGACCTCGTTATCTCGATCTATTTTGATAGCCGTGTTCTAATGTCTTCAATAAAGACCAGATTGTCGTCCTCTATCGCTTTATAAATGTAGGGTATCGTCGATCGCCATGCCTCGAGCGCCACATTGCAGGCTTCTACGCCCAGAGGTGTAAGGACGTACACCCTTCTTTTTTGCGCTCCCTTTAACTGCTTATCCTCATACACCTCAGCATAGCCATGCTTTGTGAGCTCCTTAAGAATTGGATAGATGGAACCGAAGGTCGGGACGCAGCATCCACCGGTAATTGATTCCAACTCTTTCAATATCCCATAGCCGTGATTGGGGCCCTTAGAAAGCACTTTAAGGATCAGGACTTTTGTAAGGCCTATGTTCACCAGTGACTTCCAATAATTGAGATCTGTCAGATCCATGAAAAGGGTCCCTTTATATATATCATGATTATATCGACTCTAACTATAATCAAATATATGATAAAGCCGTCCACATGTCAAGTTAAAAGTAGATCCTGGAAGCTCCGAATATATTTACCTTTTGATTAAATTTTCATTGAAAGAGGGTTGACGTTATGATATATGTGTTTAGACGGATATACGGCTACAACGACTGTGGTTGCCATGGACCAGCTTTTACGAACATACAGGGTATTTTCCGAAGAAATGAGGCTCAGGATTGTCATGCTTCTGACCCATGGAGAGTTGTGTGTCTGTGACATGGAAGTACTTGGCGAGGCACAGTCTAAGGTTTCCCGACATCTTGCCTATCTTAAACACTCGGGACTCGTCAAAAGTCGACGGGCTGGCGTCTGGATGCATTACTCTCTAAACGATCCGCTTGATGAGATTGCGGTAGCTCATATTCGTTCTCTTGCGGAGCATACTGATACCATTCCTGTATTCCAGGAAGATATTAAGAAAATGGAAGACGTCAAGAGAAGGAAACTATGCGGTTCATCCCACCCGATGTTACCCGTAAAGAACAATACCCCAGGAGGAGGATTTAATGAGCGACAAATTCATTGAAGTTGTCTATGACAAATTTGTCTTCAAGGCCGATAGCGAATGCCTTTATCACAAGGACGAATGCTGGGTGAGGCGTGAACAAAAAGGGGTTGTTGTAGGTATTACGGATTTCCTCCAAAAAACATCCGGAGATGTGGCATTCGTGGAACTTCCCGAGGTGGGCAGCCATTTATCCCAAAAGGATGCGGCAGGCATTATGGAAACCATTAAGACGACGGTAACTCTCCTATCGCCCGTTTCGGGGGATGTGACAGAGATAAATTCATCCCTCTATAACGAACCTCAATTGCTCAACTCCGATCCATTTGGGGCAGGCTGGCTTTTTAGAATGGTACCCGATGACTGGGAAACTGAGAGTGCTGGACTTATGAATGCCGAGGCATACGTCCCGGTCATGAAACAGAAGATCGATCAGGAGCTTTCAAAGAAATGATCCTCCTGGAGGAAATATGAAAACAAAGATCATGATACTTCCGTGTAGTGGTATAGGAAAAGCCTACGGGGAAATTGGCCGGCAGGCGGTATATGAGGCGGTCGATAATCGTCCGGATATATCGGATACGGTCTGCCTTGGACGGCTTATGATCGAAGACCACGAACTCAAGGATTCCTTGAAGAACGGTCTGATCATTACCGTGGACGGGTGTGCCAGGGACTGCGCAAAGAAGATAGTGGAATCAATTGGTGAGCAGGCAAATTCCTCTTTCAGGGTCATCGAGGTTTTCAAGGACCATCGCGATTTGAAGCCTGCTGGGATTCTTGAACTTGGAGATGCCGGGTTTCAGCTGGCCCACATCCTGGCGGAGCGGGTCGTGTCCGAAATCGATCGTCTGTCAGAGGAGGAAAATAAATGCTGATTCAATTAGGCCTCAAAAAGGTAGGAATTATCCCCTGTAATGGCGAGGAGATATGCGAGGGGACAATCACGCGTTTCGCCAGCCGCAAGGTGCTTGATGAACTCAGGTCCGGAAGGACCGTAACCATATGCTTACCTCTGTTCACTGCGGGGGGGACTGAAGAAAGAAATTTTGCCACAGTATTCCCGACTATTACGGTAGATGGCTGCGATAAACGATGCAGCCAGAAAAGCACTGAGCGATTAAGTGGTAAACCGGTCCATTCCATAGTCGTAAGTGATGTGCTCAAAAAATGCGGGATCAAGACACCGTCTTCGCGAAGACGGCTCACCGAAAAAGACCAGCAGGCCGTTGATGCCGTGGCGGAAGAGATAGCCAAACGAGTCGACGAGATTCAAGAAGGCAAGGTATAGGAGACCACTATGGCACGCTATACGAATAGAGTGGTATGGAAAGGCGATCGAAAAGGTTATACATACTGTGAGAACGGAACGGAAATGGATTTTTGCGCACCCCCGTCCCTGCATGGCTATCCAGACCGGATGACCCCCGAAGATGCTTACATGATGTCAGTCAATACCTGCGTTCACATGATGGTTGTCTGGGCAGCGGAGCGCTTCCGCCTCGATCTGGTTTCTTTCGAATGCACCGCGGTCGGAGAGGTCGAGGAGCATATCGACAAGACATCGTGGTTTAAAACAATCGTGCTTAAGCCGCGCGTTACAGTACGGGGCGCACGAGAGGCAGTTGTGCTGCGTGCGCTGGAGATGGCTTACAAGTACTCCACCATTGCCCAATCCTTAAAAAGCGAAATCGTTATCGAACCAGAGGTCACGATAATACGGTAAAGGAGATGCATGTCAGAGAACTCGTTTGATCTGATATTCTTGGGTGGCGGCCCCGCGGGCTACCAGGGAGCCATCCGGGCCTCTCAGCTCGGCCTTCGTGCGGCGGTTATCGAATCACGCGACCTCGGCGGGGTTTGTCTCAACCGGGGTTGCATCCCGACGAAAACGATTAGGGCTTCAGTCGATGTCCTCGGGCATATGCACAGGGCCCGGGAATACGGACTTATAACGTCTGAGGTCGGGTTCGACATGAAGGCCATAGTTGAACGCAAGGATAAGATAGTAGGATTGTTGAGGAACGGGATAGCGCAACTCTTTCGCGCAAATGGTGTCGCCTTGATTGAAGGCCGTGGACGCTTCATTGCGCCATCGGAGGTTCTGGCCGAATCGCCCGATGGCGAAAGGTTGCTGCAGGCACCAAAGATCGTCATTGCCACAGGATCTCGTCCGTTCTATCCCGAGCCATTCCATCCCGGGATCCCCGGCGTACTTGGCACCGATGACATCCTTGGCCTTGAATCTGTCCCCGCGTCTCTGATTGTAATAGGAGGTGGCGCGGTAGGGGTAGAAATTGCATCCATACTTGCGGGCCTCGGAAGCAAGATAACCCTTGTTGAGATGGAGCCGCACATATTGCCGCGGGAAGATGCGGAAATGGTTACGTACCTGACCAGAATGCTCAAGCGAAGAAAGCTCCAAATTGTGACCGGGGCAACAGTCAGGGCTGTGGAAACCGGCACGGCGGTGCGCGTTGAGCTCTCTGATGGAGGAACTTTATCTGCAGAGGCGGTGCTCGTCGCAACGGGAAGGATTCCCAACGTCGAAGATATTGGCCTCGAGGAAATTGGAATAGATCCAAAAGGTCCATTGAAGGTGAATGCCCGCATGGAGACACAGGTACCGGGCGTCTATGCAGCCGGCGACGTCAAGGGAGGATGGTGGCTTGCGCACGTCGCTTTCGCCGAAGGGATTGTTGCCGCAGAGAATGCCGCGGCGCGGGACTCCGTTATGGATTACCGCGTTATTCCCCGGTGCATATTCAGTAGCCCCGAGTATGGGGCCGTGGGAATGTCGGAAGAGGAAGCCCGAGTATCGCATGACGCCGAGTGTTATATCTTCCCTTTGAAGTCGCTTGGAATGGCACAGGCGATGGGTAACTGGGAGGGCCAGGTGAAGCTAATTGTTGAGAAAGGAAGCGGAAAGCTTCTCGGCGGCCAAGTGATCGGCGAACATGCGGCGGACCTTGTGGCCGAGGTCGCTCTCGCGATGAAGAATAATATTCCTGTTCAGGGTATTGTCGATACCGTACACACCCACCCAAGCCTTTCGGAGGCCGTCCTCGAAGTGGCGCAGGCGGCATGCGGCAGGGCGATTCATATTATGCCCGAACCTAGGGAGATCTAAGCCGTAGGACAAGATTCATGAAACGATCGATGCACGTGTCCAGAACAGATGGCGAATATCCGTTAAGAGCCCCGGAATGGCTGATGATATTGGTCAGGCAGGCAAGGCTGCAAAGACAGTCTCCCGTGGGTCAAACAACGCGAAGCGTGCTGCTTGATCACCATCTTAAAACAGTCTGTGACGGCGCTCGGTGCCCGAACAAAACGCACTGTTTTTCCCTTGGAGCAGCCACGTTTATGATCCTCGGCTCCAGGTGTATCCGGAACTGCACATTTTGTGCGGTAGATACCGGCATACCGGAGGATGTTGATCACCAGGAACCGGTGCGGGTCAAAGAAGCGGTGCGGCAAATGGGTCTGTCCCACGTGGTGATCACCTCCGTTACCCGGGACGATCTGCCGGATGGCGGTGCAGGCCAGTACGCGGCCGTCCTGCGGGAACTCCGAACCTTGACGCCGACGGTATCTACCGAGGTCCTCATACCGGATTTTCAAGGTTCGCTTTCGGCCTTGAAGATAGTACTTGATGCAGCACCAGACATAGTGGGCCATAACATCGAGACAGTTCACCGGCTTTATCCCGCTGTGCGTTCGGCCGCGGATTATTATCGCTCACTGCGGCTGCTTTCTCGCGCACGGGACATGGCTAAAGAAGGAATGCTTGTAAAGAGCGGATTTATGGTAGGTCTCGGCGAGGATAACTCGGAGATTTATGCGCTGATGCAAGATTTGCGGGAAGCCGGTGTCAATATGCTTACCATCGGACAGTATCTTGCACCCTCCCTGTATCACCATCAGGTTGTACGGTATGTGTCTCTGGAAGAGTTTGCGGATTTTGAAAAAGTGGGCCTGCAGTTAGGATTTGATCATGTGATGGCCGGACCCCTTGTGCGCAGTTCTTATCACGCCGGTACGAATCTTCGGTCGGTAAAGACATGACCCGACAATGGCGGCTCATTGAAGATGGCCCGGGAGGTCCCGCATGGAACATGGCGGCCGACGAGGCGATTTTGCGGACATTCAATGAAGAAAGCCTTCCCGTACTGAGGCTCTATACGTGGTCGCCGCCAGCGCTGTCTCTTGGCTATTTCCAGAAGATCAGCCGAATAAACTTTGAAGAGCTGGAACATCTGGGAATCATCCCCGTGCGAAGGATGACGGGGGGTCGTGCAGTGCTTCATTTCGGAGATCTTACTTACAGCATTATTTCAGGCACAGATGAGATACCGGCGGGGGTTTCCGCATCGTATCGATATTTTTGCCAGGGGCTCCTTGCCGGTTTCCGGAGACTGGGTATAGATGGGGATCTGGGCTCGGAACGATCAGCCAGGGGCGGTCCAGATGCTTGTTTTGCCGTCTCTACGGGTGCGGATATTGTGTACAAACGGAGAAAATTTGTCGGCAGCGCGCAGAAGAGAGTGGGGCCAACGCTTCTGCAGCACGGTTCTATACTGCTTTGTCCCCAATTGGAGACGCTCGGTTGCATATTTGAAAGCTCGGGAGCCAGGCACAGAGAAGCTCTGGACGGAAAAATTACCTGCCTTGAGGATATCTTGAAACGAAAAGTAGGCCCGGAGGAGATCGCCAGGGCGATTGTCGAAGGTTTTGCAGAAGCACTGGGAATAGAATTCATTCCTGGTTCTTTGACTATGGATGAAATGAGTGTTGCCCATAGATTTGTAGATAAGTATAGGTGGACCCGGTGCAATCTCGCAGAGGTAAAGTCAAAAGGTCATCCAGAAAAATTCGGTAATTCAACGACCGGGTGGGTTCAGTTTAGCCTCGATGCGCCCGACGCCCGACTGGTTTCCGTGGCGGGAGACTTCAACGGATGGAGCACATCTGCCCATGTTCTGAGTCGAGACGAGGATGGCTTATGGTTGATAGATGTTGAATTGCCACCCGGTCGGCACGTATACAAATTCTTGGTTGACGGAGAGTGGAGGGTCGATCCCGGTTCTGCTTCATATGTTGTTAATGCAGATGGGACTGTGAATTGCATAGTGGAGGTTGAGTAGGATCTTAAAGGGAGCAAGTATATGCAGGCTTCTTGGGATCATGGTGAGTTGCTCAGTTAGAAGAGGAAGAGTTTAGCATTGAAAAGGCTCGGACGCAAGTTTGCAGCATTCTCCCGTGCGGCATGGTCATCCTGCCCGTATACTATTCTGTATAAGAAAACCGTTCGTTGCCGGCGACACATGGAGCCGAATGAGACAGGTCCGGTTTCGGATACCGCGAACAAGATAATCATGAAAATAAAGATGGGAAGAAATATTGCTCTCATTGGAGTCTTTTGCCCTTTCTTCTGGATGGCCCTTTTCGCTGGCGCAAGGGGCCAGGTATTATATTTTAATGCGATACATTCGGGAGCCGTGATCGCAATCGGTCTTGTCATTATTGCGACTTATGGCATGAGGCTTTAGCAATTCCGTAATAAATTATCCCGTAACGCAAAACCCGATCAATTTCCTGCCAGCAGACGAAAGAAGGGGATCAAGGATTAGGTTTCATGTGGGGGCGCTGATGTAGAAAACGCTTCTTGAACTGCTGGGCAATTTGAGCAATACGTTGCCCGAGGCCGCGTTCGAGGTGGAGTTCTGGATGGCGAGACAAAGAATTATGGCACTGCCACGCCTGTCTTTACTCTTAGAATCAATAAGAAAGAGACGGCAAGGATGGGCGTGGAAAGCTGCCAGCGGAGGAGATATAATCCGTATCGTCTCATGTCTATGCGCATGATTTATGTCTTTTATTGCGGAACCCGAATTTCGGTAACATCAATTTTTCCCTCGACAAGGTCAATTGCGTATTCCGACCCAAATTGGCCACCTGTGATGACCCCCGATGTCAACAGTAGACACCAATTATATTTCTCATGCCGCCACTTTCCGGGCATGGAACTTTTTCCCGTATGCCACGGGGGATAAGTAACCCAGCCGTTTCTGACGCCTCTCCCGGTTGTAAAAAACTTCTATGTACTCGGTGATCCCTTTTTTCGCCTCCTCTCGTGTCCTGTAGCGCCTGTGGTGAACAAGCTCATTTTTCATCGTCCCCCGGAAGCTCTCCATGGGGGCATTATCATAACAGTTGCCTTTTCTGCTCATGGAGGACTTCATGCCGAGTTGAATCAGGAGTTTCTGGTACCCGGCCGCACAGTACTGGCTCCCTCGGTCCGAGTGATGTACCAGTCCCCTGGGCGGCCGCCTGGATGTTACGGCCCTTATGAGGGAGTGGCTGACCAGGCCCTTCGTTATTCCTGGTCCCAGGGCATAGCCGACGATCCCGCCGTTATAGAGATCCTTGTGGGCCGCACAGTAAAGCCAGTCCTCATCGGTAGAGACGCAGGCGATACCACTTACCCGCACCTCGTTAGGGGCCTCTACGGTAAAATCCTGCTCCAGGAGATTATCCGCGACGGGTAATGCGTGATTAGAGTCCGTTGTGGCCTTGAACTTCTTCACCTGTTTGCACCGTATACCGAGCTTCTTCCTGATCCGCCTGATCCTGCAGATGCCCACCTTCACGCCGCGGGCTGCAAGATCCTTCTGGAGCCTCTCGGGGCCGAACGTCTTCCGGGTTCTTGCATGGGCAGCCTTTATCTCCGTCTCAAGGCGTCCTTCTTCACCGGCTCTTTTCGAAGGAGGGCTCTTAAGCCACTTGCAGCAGCCGCTTGCCGATACCCTAAAAAAGCGGCACATCGCGGGTATCGAGTATACGAGCCGCATTTCCTTCATGATCGCGTACCTCGCTGCGACTCTTTCGCAAAGTACGCGGCTGCCTTTTTTAACAGGTCACGTTCCATCTTGACCTCGGCCAGCTCTCTTTTTGTCCTGGCCAGCTCAGCTTCCACTTCGGCAAGGGGCTTCCTGTTCCTGCCCATCGCCGGCAATGTCCCTTCCTTGTATGCTTTGACCCAGTTGCTCACCGTCTGCGGGGGAATCTGCAGTCTCCGTCCCACCTCCGCTATGCTCAAACCGTCTTCCGTGATGAGTTTCACGGCTTCTTCCCGAAGCTCCTTTGAATAAATACCGTAGGGAATCCTCTCCACGTGACACCTCCGTTGTCGTATTGTACCTCAACTTTGGTGTCTACTAAATCCATCTTACATCAGCATAGAACATTGGGTTTTCCAATAAACGACCAGATTGTGATACTCAAATCTATTGTAATTAGTTCCTATACGGAAACACCTGCCGTCCCAGACCGTACCAGAAATAATTCATCACGAAGGTTCGAAAAAAGAATTCTTTTCCCAGACCCCCCTACACCCCTGAATTCGAAAAGGAACCCCCCACGGGTCCGTTTACCCTGGCCTCTCATGCATAATGAGAAGCATAGATTTTAGTTGGTCAAATATTTTATTCCTGGGTAGAGGAAAAAAGCGAGAATGCTATTCTTTTTTGTTTTTGTCGAGTGTCTTTCTTACGATTCTTGCTAGCTCCGGACGGGCAATCGGCTTCATTACAAATTCTTTTATACCCGCTTTTTTTGCTATTTTGGGTGTAACCACAGCACTATGTCCGGTCCCGAGAATAATAGGGATATCCGGTCTTATTGCAAGGATTTTCTCGGCGAGCCTCATTCCCGACATTGTCGGCATACTCTGATCCGTGATCACGAGATCAAATGTTGAAGGACCAAGGGTAAATTTCTCCAGGGCTTCGGCCGGATCGGTCGTTACCGTTACTCTATAGCCGAGCCGTTCCAAGGTGATTTTCGCCCATTCTGCCAGCAAATCCTCATCGTCTATAAAAAGGATACTTTCGGTGCCTGTGGGGATTTGAGAAGTTTTTACTTTTTTCCTATCTATATCCGTGTTCACTTTCGGAAGAAAAACACGGAATGTAGAACCAATCCCCGGCATACTTTCTACCATTATTGTCCCCTGAAGGTCATTTACGATCCCATACACAACGGCAAGTCCCATACCTGTTCCGCTGCCCGGACTTCGCGTGGTAAAGAAAGGATCGAATATCCGGTTGACCACGTCCCTTTCTATTCCGGTCCCCGTATCTTTTACGATGAGTTGCATATAGTCGTTCGATGAGCTTTCGGTCGTGAATACGGAGTCAGACATTTCATCGGCATCCGCCAGAGTAATCTCTAAAATACCCCCTTTTTCTTCCATGGCAATTGCGGCATTTGAAGCGAGGTTCATAACTATTTGTTGGATTTCTGTTGCTGAAGCAAGAATGATGTCCGATGTGGCATTTATATTCAGGTTTATTTCGATTGTCTTAGAAATAGATGCCCGTAAGAGCTTGATTGTTTCCCTTATACTTTCAGACAATGATACGGGGACTCGGTCATAACTTGCCTTCCTGCTAAAAGCGAGTATTTGTTTTACAAGATCCCGCGCCCTGATTGCCGATGTGTGAATATTCTTGAGGCTTCTTTCGATCAGAGGATGATCGGATGAATCTTCTATCGCCATTTCCGTAAAGCCCAGGATGGCCGCAAGGATATTGTTGAAATCGTGTGCAATGCCCCCGGCGAAAGTTCCGATTGCTTCCATCTTGTGTGACTGGCGCAATTTTTCCTCAATTTTCTCGCGTTCCTGAATTTCTTTCTTAAGCGTATCATACGCTGAAGCCAATTCTGTGGTACGGTGTTGAACCCGCAGTTCGAGTTCATCGCGTGATCTCCGGATCTCTTCTTCCATCTGCTTTCGATCCGTAATGTTTGTACTGATACCGGCTGACGCATAAATTTTTCCCAGGTGGTCGCGAAGGGGAAATTTTGTCGTGAGCCACGCGATGGGACGGCCGTCTTTTCTGATTGGGCCATATTCCTCAAAATCGAGTTTATGGCCCTCTTCGATGACTTTCCGGTCGTTTGCCTCATGCCACTTAGCGGTTTCACCGGGCATAAAATCATACCGTGTTCTGCCGATCAAGCCTTCCGGCGAAGAACCAAACAAATCTGCCAAGGCCTTATTGGCGAAGATGCATTTTCCATCCAGATCGAAAGCGTATATGATGGAAGAGGCGCCATTAATAACATTCTGCAACTCCATACGGCTGGCAATAAGGGCATCCTCGATTCGTTTCCGGTCAGTAATGTCACGCACCATCCCAACACGATAGAGCGGATCGCCTGCATCACTCCGTATAAGGTTGAAACGGTCGGCCAACCACCTATATTCTCCGTTTTTGGTCAGAAAGCGATATTCGATTACACCGGTTCTTCTTTCCCCGTGTGATGTAAGTTCTATTTCTTGTTGCACCAGGGGAAGATCATCAGGGTGCATCAAAGCCGTTAAGGTATCCATTTTGAAACTGGTCATTTCTTCGGATGAATAACCGAGAATGTCTTCAATTACAGGACTCATATAAACATATGTGTCCTGTTGCAAATTACGCTGGTACGCGGCATCAATGGAATTATTAAGGACAAATTGCAGACGGCGCTCGCTCTCGAATAATGCCTGCTCAGCCCGCTTGCGTTCCGTTACATCGATCCCGACAGAAAGGAATTCCCGCAGTTTCCCATTAACATCAAAAATACCGCTGTTGGTCCATTCGAGCCAGACGCGTTCGCCTGACTTCTTTATATTCTCATTAGTATTGGTATGAAAGCGGTCCGGCTCGGCAATGATCTGATCAACCATGGCGGTAAGGTTTCGTCCGGTTGAATCTTTCTCCGGAATAATTGTCCCCACGGCGTGCCGTCCGACGATTTCATCAGCTGAATAGCCAAAGAATTTCTGGGCGTGATCGTTGATGAAAGTAATCCTGCCCTCTAAATCTATACGGAGGATAATAGCTGAGGTGCTTTGGACGAGTTGTTTATAATCTAGCGCACCTACGAGCGGCGACTCTTCTAACCGATTGCGTCTCCTCGTTTTATCCTGCATAGAGCGCCTTCATATTTTTCACATGAAATATTACCATTGTTTTAAAAATTTGTATGTATTTAAAAAACGTTTTCATGTTTGGCTTAAGTTGATTCTGAGGCGTATTTGAGGGGAAATTAGTTACAAAGTTAGAATTCGCTCGTCTGAACAGTTCGAGCAATTGACTTTAGCGTAGTCACCGGAACGAATTATTGAAAGTCTATACCCAAAAGAATTCTTTATTCCAGGCATCCTCTACCCACCTCACTTCGACCGGGACCCTCCCGGGGAGCCTTTACATCAGCTTCCTATGCATATTTCAACGAATTCCTATCAAACAGCCTTTTAATCTCTCAGTTAATGTCTGAGTAAAGGTTTTTCACTTGCATAAGAGCGACACTTTGGGGAAAATTAGGAAACCAATTACAAATACTCGTTTTGCTTTATCGTCAGTAACACCTTCACAGGAGATATGATAAATGATCATCAAAAACCGGGGTTCTTTTGAAAATGACATTGCCCAGCTCAAGGAACTGCTATCGCTTCGTTTGACAGACAAACAGCGATTCCTTATAGAACGGGAGATTCGCTTCCTGCGGTCGGGGGAGAAGGGAGAAAAAGACTCCGCCTACTACATCGACTATTACCTCGGTAGATCAAAGAATTGGGCCGTCATCCATGATTTGCGACTTTTCTTTTTCGGCCAGACTGCCCAGATTGATCATGTCCTGATGAACAGGTTTATGTCGTCCCAGTAGCGACCAACAAGTTCGATACCGGGCGCCCGATAGCTGGCTGCCCGCCGGGCCATAAGGTCCTTTAAGCTCCCTATAAGATCCTGTTCTTCGGGTAAAGGATTGCCGCGGCGTATCGACAGATCGTTCAAAAGACCGAGATATTTGCGGACCGTCTTGCGGTCAATGCCGAGCGATACGCTTATCTGTTTGATCTTTCTTCCCTCGTGCCACTGATAAATTGTTTCCATGATCTCATTCATCGGTATATACCTCCTTGCCATATTTCCTCCATTCCCGGTTGTTGCCAATAGGAATGCAGGATCAGGATCGGTTTGTCCACCGACATCCGGCAAAAAAGCGGGGAATTAACCTGGCCCTAAAAGGCGTTTAGTGGGGATATACCATGGCCCTCGACAGTGGTATCGGATCATTTCTCCTTGGGCCTTAAAGAATTCCGCAAGCGTCTTCCTGTATTCCTGTTCCGCGAGCAGAGGATTATTTTCTTCAATAGATCTGGAAGCCAAGTTTTCATGGAATAAAGAGATATTTTCAAGCTCTGGAGAAAGTTCGTCTTTCTGTCTTCTACCATAATCATTAGCCCAATATCATATTAGGTGTCACAAAGGCGGGCCCCGAAGGACCCGCCTCGCATCTGCCCGTCTTAATCGCTTATTTCTTCTTAGCTCTTCCGGCTTTTGCCGGTTTGGCGGGAGCCTTCGTTGTTTTTGCGGCCTTTACCGCTTTCGCTGCCCCGGCTGCCTTCGCGGCCTTCACTGGTTTTGCTGCCTTCGCTCCCTTCGCTGCGGCCTTTTTCCCGTTGACCATTGCCTTCAGCGTTGCACCCGCGGAGAACTTGGGGATCTTTTTGGCGGGTATTTTTATCGCTTCGCCGGTCTGGGGATTCCTGCCTTTTCTCGCCTTCCGGGAACTCACGGAGAATGTCCCGAACCCGACGAGCGTCAGTTTATCACCCTTCTTAAATGCGTCCGTTATGGTCCCGATGACAGCTTCGAAGGCCTTTTCTGCCGCTGCTTTTGATATGTCCGCCTCTTCGGCTACTTTTGAGATGATCTCAGCTTTGGTCATGTGATTCTCCTCTTGTAGAGATATATCTATATTTATCAGGCATCTTCACTGTGCCTGTCGCGCGAGACCTCGTAAATAATAGCCTTATAGGAAAAGTATTGCACAAATACGCGAAAAAGCAAAGGTTGTTGGGAATCTCCAGAACGAAAAACCCCACCGAATTTCGCATGCTAAGCAGAGGCGGGGCGGGTGTACTGTACATCATATGTTCCTTCTTTGTCACGTTTTCAAGCAAAATTGACGGGTTCTTCCCGGTATCCTCTTTTCGATCCTCCCGAAAAAAATCATTTTCA
>DHQV01000004.1 GCA_002408185.1 Deltaproteobacteria bacterium UBA5329 | reverse complement strand
TCCGGCTAAAGCCGGAATGACAGTGTCAGGGAGACACATCCACTTAGGTTTCGGATTCCGCCCGGCGCGGGAATGACGGCGAAATTATAATTATGACACAGTCTCGAAGGCGAGGTTGACCGCGGGCGTTAGTTGATTTAACCCCTCGTTTTAAGGTACATTACACACGGTAAATAGAGTAAAAAACGGCCTTTTTTGGTCTTTCGAAGGAGCATACAGCATGAAGCGAATTTTCAGCGGGATCCAGCCGACCGGTGAGATACATCTCGGCAATTATGTTGGAGCGATCAGGAACTGGGTTTACCTTCAGGAAGAATATGATTGCATCTTCAGCGTGGTCGATTATCATGCCATAACCATCGAATACCCCGTCGAGGAAATGGCACGGCGCACCCTCGAAACGGGGCTCATCCTGCTCGCCTGCGGGTTGTCCCCCGAAAAATCGAATATATTCGTCCAGTCCCATGTGCCTGCACATACCGAGCTCGCATGGATCTTCAACACCGTCACACCGATCGGCGAGGTCGAGAGGATGACACAGTTCAAAGATAAGGCGAAACAACATCGGGCCAATATCAATATGGGCCTCATGGATTACCCTGTGCTCCAAGCCGCGGACATCCTGCTTTACAAGGCAGGTTATGTCCCGGTTGGTGAAGACCAGGTGCAGCATATCGAGCTTTCCCGCGAGGTAGCACGGAAATTCAACAGCCGTTTCGGCGAGGTGTTTCCTGAACCCCAGGAAATTCTGTCAATGGCCCCGCGCATACTGGGCGTCGACGGTCAGGCCAAGATGTCAAAATCACTCGGTAATTTCATCGGGGTACTCGAAGAAGAGGACAGCATCTGGGAAAAGCTCCGCACGGCGGTGACAGATGTTAAACGCGTGCGTAGAAAAGACCCGGGCGACCCGAATGTCTGTAACATATACACGATCCACCGTGCATTTTCAGAGAACAGTATGCTCATCGATATCGATAGGGACTGTACGAGCGCCGGGATAGGCTGCATCGACTGTAAGAAGATGCTGTTCGAAAATGTGAAAAAAGAGCTTACGCCCATTCGCGAGAAGGCCCGTGAACTGGTAGCGAATATGGATTACGTCAAGGACGTCCTCCGCCAGAGCGCCACCGCATGCAAACAAATTGCGGACGTAACCATGGACGAGGTCCGCGAGGTCATGGGACTGTATAGACCGTAAGTCGTCAGTCGTAAGGTCTTAAAACTATTGAGACCTGCGATTACATGGGGATAAAGGCTGCCAGCATAACAAACGAGAGATATGCCTTGCACTACTTACGACTTACGACTTACGCTTTTTTTGTTTGGTTGACAAATTATTGTTATGCCTTTAATATTAAGGAAACATGATAGCAGAGAATCCCGTAAAGAGATACGGATTTATAATATTCCTCTCGACGATTTTCTTTCACCTTGTTTTCATGGATGGTGGGATCTATGATCTTTTGAAGATCAAACTCCAAACGCGATCGTCTAAATTATCGATCATGCTGGTTGAAAATGAGAATGCATCACTTTCTAGGGAACTTAGCAGGATCAAGGATGATGACCAGTACCTGGAAGAAATGGTGCGAAAGAAATACGGTCTTGTACGTGAAGGGGAAAAGGTGTACAGGGTTGAACCATGAAATACGAAGGAACGATTTACAGGCCCCCGAGCGAGGCAGACAGCCTCATTCTACAGGTAACGATCGGCTGTTCCCATAATAAGTGCACATTCTGCGGTTCTTACAAAGATAAAAAATTCCGGATACGCACATTTGAAGAGATAGCCGAAGATGTTGAGGAAGCAAAGCAGTATGCCCGTTATATAAGAAAGGTCTTTCTCGCCGACGGCGATGCGCTTATCATCCCGCAGAAAAGACTTCTTCCTATCGTGCAGCTTGTCAAGGATGCATTTCCCAAGCTCGAACGAATAGGCGTCTATGGAAATACCAAGTCGATCCTCAAGAAATCGGTCGAAGAATTAAGAGAGCTGAAGGAACTCGGCGTGGGTATCGTATATCTTGGCGTCGAATCGGGAGATCAGGTCGTCCTCGATAGAGTATGCAAAGGCACTCAACTCGACAAGACCGCGCAGGCGGCACAGAGGGTAAAAGACGCCGGGATGCTGCTTTCGGTAACGGTCCTCCTCGGTCTCGGCGGTGTCGAGAGAAGCAGGATACATGCCGAAGAGACCGGCAAATTCTTGAGCAGGATAAAGCCCGATTATGCTGGTGCGCTCAGCGTCATCGTCGTGCCCGGCACAGTGCTTGCCGACGAGATACAGAAAGGTACGTTTGTCGTGCCCGATCCTTATATGCTGCTCGAAGAACTGTACATTATGATCGAAAATACGAACGTTGACCATACATATTTCGCGTCGAATCATGCATCGAACTATCTTCCCGTCAAGGCATGGCTCCCCGAAGAAAAGGAAAAAACTCTCAAGGCGATAAAACACGTCCTTGCCGAGCGCGACCCGTCAATGCTCAGGCCTGAATTCATGAGGGCCCTGTGATATGGGTGGAAGATTCGCTATCAGCGACCTGGAGTTTGTCGAGATACCCATACGCATCCGATACGCCGATACGGACCAGATGGGCATCGTTTATTACGGTAATTATCCCGCATTCTTCGAAGTGGGGCGCAGCGAGTACATGCGTCAGAAAGGATACCCCTACCGGGATGTGGAAGACATGGGATACTACTTCGTCGTCGTGGGCCTTGAGGCGAAATATTACAGCAACGCCACATATGATGATGTCGTCATCGTAAAAACCAGGATCACAGAGCTTAAATCGAGAGGCATTACCTTTCACTACGTCGTGACACGAGACGGTGCCCTGGTGGTCGAGGGATCGACAAAACATATCTGTGTCAACAGCAATAAAAAACCGGTCACAATCCCGCAAAAGATCATAGAAATATTCCGAGATGGCCGAACCACATAATATTCTGGTCATCCGGCTTTCCTCCCTTGGTGATGTCCTGATGTGTGTCCCGGCGGTGCGGGCATTGCGCCGGCAATTCCCGAACGCGCATATATCTTGGCTTGCGGAAGGTTCTGTTGCGGGTATCCTTGCTCGGCAGGATTTCATCGATGACGTCATTTATTTCCCGCGAGGCGCCCTTTCCCGGCACTTCAAGACCGGTCATTTCGCAACAACCGCATATATCCTGAAGGATTTCCTGAAGACCCTGAGACAGCGTAAATATGATCTCATCATCGATCTTCACGGCATCGCGAAAAGCGTGGCATTGATGATGCTTGCCCGCGGACGAAGAACGATCGGCTTCGGCACCATGTTTGCGAAAGATATGACCCATTTGTTTTACCGTGAACGGATCAACGGCATTCAGAAAAGGGTCCATAAAGTGGAACGCAACATGCTGGTTGCCAATTTTCTGGGATGCAGAGAGGCGGCCGCCGAACTTCAGCTCAACGCCCATGACGAGGCCAAGCGCTACATAACTGACTTTTTTCAGTCGCATAACATACGTCAACCCGTATTCGCTGTAAACCCTTTTGCAAGCAAAGATTCGGCGTTCAAGAGATGGCCTCTTGAACGTTACGCAGACCTGATCCGAAAGATAAAGGAAGGCTCGATGGGCTCTGTCATCATTGTCTGGGGCCCCGGCGAGCGGGAAGAGGCGCACAGGCTCACGGCAATGGCAGGAGAAGGTGTGGAGCTTGCCTGCCAGACGGACATTGCCCAGCTCTACGCCCTACTCGCGCAGTGCTCCGTTTATATCGGCGGCGACACGGGCACAACCCATCTCGCTTCGGCTGCGCAGATTCCCGTCATAAGCCTTTTTGGACCGACGGACTTTGTTGTGAACCGCCCATATTCCCGAAAAAGCGTTATTATCCGGAAGGACGTGCCATGCAGCCCCTGCAAGAACAAGAATTGCAAAACGAGGGAATGTCTTATGAATATATCTGTCGATGAGGTCTTTGAGGCGATCAATAAAATCAACTTTGAAAACGAGGCATAACAATGCGCATCCTGTTCATTTATCCCAATATAAATACACAGGTCGGGTTCAATTACGGGATCTCGTATATATCCGGCTTTTTAAAAGAAAAGGGGATCGAGACCGGACTTCTCAATATCAATGAAAAACTCGGGTATAGTCTCGACCTACCCCGCATCAAAAGGGATGTCCTCGCATTCAAGCCGGATATGATCGGTTTTTCCGTGCTTACCAACCAGTATAAATATGCCCTCGAGATAGCGCGCGACATAAAAGGATACCTCGATGTGCCGATCCTGTTCGGCGGCATACATGTCACGATGGACCCGGTTGAAACCCTAAAGCAGGACGAGGTCGACCTTGTCTGCATCGGCGAAGGAGAAGAGGCCCTTGCGGAACTCCTGACAAAAGGAAGCCCCGAGGGTGTGCGGAACATCGGATACAAAGTGAATGGCATACCGGTTATAGAACCTTTGCGGCCCTATACCGATATTAGAAAGCTCCCGTTCAAAGATTACGACATATTCGATTTTCAGAAAATGATCGATGCAAAAAACGGGTGGGTGGGACTTACGGCCTCGAGGGGCTGTCCCTTCCGATGCACGTATTGCCTCAATCACAAGATAATCGAGATCTATAAAGGCAGCGGACACATGCCAAGGGGATACATACGAAGACACACGGTCGATCAGATGATCGAAGAGATCCAATATCTTCTGCAAAACTATTCACGTATCACGATGTTCATATTCGATGATGACATTTTTACGTTCGACAAAGCCTGGCTTAAAGAGTTTACGGAGCGTTACAGGTCCCTCACCAATATTCCTTTTGTCTGCAACGCCCATGCCCGCATTTTTGACGATGAAACGGCTTATCTTTTACAGAGTGCTGGCTGCCGGATAGTCAAGTTCGGGCTTGAGAGCGGCAGCGACCGGATACGGCGAAAGGTCCTTCAGCGATACATGACGAACAGACATATAGAAGACGCGTTTGCGACAGCGGAAAAACATGGACTTCACACATCGGCGTTCGTAATGCTCGGGCTTCCCTATGAAACGGTCGAAGACATACGCGAAACGGTCAGCCTTCTTGCCGTTATCAAGCCGGGCAGATTCAGGTGGTCCCTGTTCTTTCCTTTTGTCGGGACAAAAGCTTACAGCATTGCCGAGTCTTCCGGTCAGATCGATAAGGAAAATATGGGTAAACTCGATAATTTTACCGATGAAACATGCATGAAACTCGGCGACGATGTCGATCTGTATTGCGACAAGGTCAAATCGATCTTGTGTGCTTTCGTAAACGCCCGGTCTGGCCTGCAATATACGGAAGGGTTCCGGCACCTCATAGACGAGATCGAGTCCATGGACCTAGACACTTGGCAGAACAAAAAAGAAAATATTTTCACCATGGTGGGGAAACTCAACGAAGAGATGGAAAAATCAGGAGGACTCCATTATACTGTGAAATACAATCCTTTTATGGGCGTACGAAGTGACTGGAAAGACGATAGTATATCTTCCTAACTGGCTGGGCGACATGGTGATGGCCGTGCCGTTGCTCCATGCCCTGAGAAAAGAGCTGAATACGGAATTATGGGCCATCGGCAAGGAAAGCGCCATTCACCTTTACAATGGCCTCGACCTGTTTGACCGTTTCGTACCTATTCACAACACAGGCCTTCCCCTGTTTATAGAAACGACCAACAAGCTGAAAAAAGTGGGATTTGTCCGGGGTATCACCCTGCCCCACTCATTCAGGTCCGCTCTTTTCTTCTTTAATCTCAAGGTCCCGGAAAGGATCGGTTTTGACCGCAATAGACGGGGTTTCATGCTGAACGTAAAGGTGACGGAAAGCCCCCGACTTGAATCGACTGTTGAACATTATCTAAGGATCGCCGACACGCTTGGCATCGAAAGAACGATCGCTTCACCTGTCCTGTCCGTTACGCCCGACGAAGAAAACAAGTTCGACCAGGAATTCACCAATATGGCAAAACCGTACACTGTCATGATCGTCGGCGCCCAATACGGGCCTTCCAAATGCTGGCCCGCAGCATATTTTTCGGAACTGGCCGATATTATCATCGAGAATTCCCGTTTGAATGTTTTCATGCTTCCCGGCCAAAATGAGCACGGCATCGCCGATACGATCTATGCCGGGATAAAGCAGAAAGACCGGGCCAGGATCATGTCAATGAACATACGAGACATGAAGGTATGCTTGTCGCGGGCGGCGGCCGTAGTCAGCAATGACACGGGTCCCCGCCATATCTCGGCCGCACTTTCGATCCCGACCGTCGTGCTCGCGGGGCCGATGGACGAGCGTTACACATCATACTCGAGCCCATCGACCCGTGTCCTGTCTAAGGATGCGCCGTGCCGTCCCTGCAACAGGAAGAAGTGCGACAGAGGCCACGAGTGTATGACGGGTATAAAACCCCAGGAAGTCGCTGGAATAGTGGGAGACATTATTGAGAAAAGAGCCTGAAAGCGGTGATCTGCCGTATTTTGTCGATCATTTTGCGGGCAAGAAAATTTGCGTCGTGGGGGACATTATTGCCGATATTTACATATTCGGCAAACCCTACCGTCTATCGCGCGAGGCGCCCGTTGTCGTCGTGAAATACGAACAATCGAAGATCTATCCGGGCAGCGCCGGGAATACGATAAATAATCTCGCATCGATGGGGGCAAGGGTCTATCCGGTCGGTTTCATCGGCAGCGATTCGATCGGCGGCAAGCTCATGGATTTTTTCTACGCGTCTGAAAATATCGATACCGTCGGGATCATACGCCACACAGGGGAGACAATAACAAAAACTCGTATCCTTGCCGGCGATACCCACGTTTCAAAACAGCAGGTCATTCGTATAGACCGTGACGACCACCGCAAAAATACGGCAAAAGAAAAGTCGCTCTTCATGGAAAGGCTTTCAGCTGTCACTCCCCATGTTGACGCTATCATCGTATCCGACTACGGACATGGCGCCGTAAACAATAAGGTCATTCAACTCATGAAAGATGCCGCGAACAGGACTATCGTCGTCGGTGACTCGCGGTATAACCTCAAAAAATATACCGGGCTGACAATTATCACCCCGAACGAATCCGAAGCATATGCGCTGGCGGGTCTTCCGGAAGATGAGCCGGTCGAGGAAGTTGGGAAAAAGGTCCTTTCGGCAATGAACCTCAAGGCCCTACTGATCACGCGCGGAAATAAAGGCATGACCCTTTTCCTGAAAGACGGCGGGGTCCATCATATACCGATATCCGGGAAAGATGACGTAGCGGACGTAACCGGGGCCGGGGACACCGTCTGCGCAACGGTGGCGCTTTCACTCGCCAGCGGGGCTGATTTTCTGGATGCGGCAAGAATAGCAAACTACGCTGCAGGCATCGTCGTCATGAAACGCGGAACGGCAACGGTCACGGTGGACGAACTGAAGAAGTCCATTATGAATGGGGGAAAGATATAGGACGGTTCCAAGTTCTGGGTTGACAAACAAGAACATATTCCGTCCTATTGTTCCGGGTTTTGAGATATAATCAAATCTTGGTGA
>DHQV01000025.1:17537-18762 GCA_002408185.1 Deltaproteobacteria bacterium UBA5329 | reverse complement strand
ATTGCGACACAGCCTCCAAGCCCGGAATGACGGCGGTGGTTTATTCTTGTAGTTTCATACACTCACCGGTTGCGAGAAGTAATTGCGACACAATCTCCTTAAGGTCGGAATGACGCATAGAATTAATTACAGCACACTGTCCAAGCCAGTGATGACGGCAAGGTACTGATATGTTTACGGATATTGCGGAACGGCATCGAGCCCGGCCCTCTCATCAAGTCCCAGAGCAACATTCATGTTTTGGAGTGCCTGGCCGGAGGCGCCTTTGACGAGATTGTCGATCGTCGAGATAATGATGATCCGGCCATCGTCGAGGACCTTGAGGCCGATATCACAGTAATTGGAAAAACGGACGAACCGCGTGTCAGGATATATGTTCTCGTCCATGATCCGGACAAAATGCTCATTTCTGTAGGTATCGCGAAACAGCGCGATGATATCTGCGGTCTTTGCCAGTTCGGACAGCCTGCTGTAAACCGTGGTGAGTATACCGCGCGACATCGGAACAAGATGCGGCACAAAGGAGATCTTTAACTGGACGTACTTGTTCACTTCCTTTTGTATCTCCGGTTCATGCCTGTGCACGCCGACATTGTATGCCCGGAAGCCCTCTGAAACCTCGCAAAAGAGGCTTCCGATCTTTCCTTCCCTACCTGCGCCACTCACGCCCGATTTCGAGTCGATAAAGATATCACCGATAAGCTTGTCATTCTTGATCAGGGGATAAAGCGCAAGGATGGCGGATGTCGGGTAACATCCCGGGTTACCGATCAATTTCTTTCCCTCGATGAACGTCCTGTATAATTCCGGCAATCCGAAGACGGCGTCGGGCACAAGCTCCGCAACGGTGTGCGGCACATAGGATTTTTCGTACATCTCTATATCTTCGAAGCGAAAATCCGCACTGAGGTCTATGATCACGGCTTTTCCGTCATAGAGTTCGCTGGCCTTCGCCATGGATGTACCGTGAGGAAGGCATAGGAAATAAACATCGCACTTACCCCTGTGGTCTTCATCCGTAGGCTGGAGCACTTCTTCGAGACGGCCTTTGAATAAGGGAAAGATATCGGAAATCTTGCGTCCCCGATATGTGTTCGATGTAATGAGGTTTATCTTTGCATCGGGATGAGTAAGGAGCAAGGACATCAGGACAACGCCTGTATAGCCCGTTGCTCCCACAATTCCGACAGTATACATGATCTTATCTCTTGGAGAACTGGAAGCT
>DHQV01000025.1:17014-17415 GCA_002408185.1 Deltaproteobacteria bacterium UBA5329 | reverse complement strand
CTCTTGGAGAACTGGAAGCTGGCACGAGCGCCTTTCTTCCCGTATTTCTTCCGTTCTTTAGATCTCGGGTCCCTTGTGATAAGGCCCTGTTTTTTCAAGGTAGCCCTGAGGCTGGCATTGACCTCGAGAAGGGCCTTCGCGATGCCGTGTCCGAGCGCCCAGGCCTGTGCAGGGATGCCGCCCCCGTAAATATTGGCGACAACGTCGAACTTGCCTGTATTCCCTGTAAGCATGAAAGGCTTATTGACCAAGAGCCTGAGTTCTTCAAGCGGGAAATAATTTTCAAACGGCCTGCCGTTGATCATGAATTCCCCGGAACCCTGCTTTATCCACACCCGCGCCACGGCGGTCTTTCTCTTACCTGTTGCGTAGTACCTCTTTTCAGGCACCTTGTACCTCCT
>DHQV01000025.1:16550-16931 GCA_002408185.1 Deltaproteobacteria bacterium UBA5329 | reverse complement strand
TTTCAGGCACCTTGTACCTCCTTCAACGATATCTCCCTGGGCATCTGGGCTTTATGCGGATGCTCGGCCCCACGATACACCTTTAATTTCTTGAGGATTTTCCTGCCAAGCGTATTTTTGGGAAGCATTCCTTTTACTGCCTGGTAAATGACCTCTTCAGGTTTCTTTTCGAGCATTGTTTTTGCATTCATGACACGCAATCCGCCGGGGAAGTTGCTGTGCTTTTGATAGGTCTTGTCGATCAACTTGGACCCTGTAAGCTTCACTTTGTCGGCATTCACAATAATA
Organism: Deltaproteobacteria bacterium UBA5329; assembly: GCA_002408185.1. Taxonomy (GTDB): domain Bacteria; phylum Desulfobacterota; class Syntrophorhabdia; order Syntrophorhabdales; family Syntrophorhabdaceae; genus Delta-02. Next base: position 16,643 of record DHQV01000025.1, on the reverse strand, counting down.
ACAAAGTCGCCCGTATCTGCATGCGGTGTAAAAACAGGTTTCGTCTTACCGCGAAGGATCATCGCAACCCTGGCAGCCAACCGTCCCAATACT
>DHQV01000025.1:517-16453 GCA_002408185.1 Deltaproteobacteria bacterium UBA5329 | reverse complement strand
CGTCCCAATACTACGCCGTCAGCGTTCATTACATACCAATCGTTTGAAACTTCACCTTCTTTTGGAAAATACGTTTTCATAACCATTTTCACCCTTAGAAAAATTTGTCTAACTTATAATATTTGTTGCTCTAAGTCAAGCAAAACTTTGAGATTTAGGCTTGTTGGAAGGGGTTCTACGCACCCTTGCCGGTTCTGGGAAGAACCAGCTCTTCCCGGTTACGTTTCTTTCCTTCGTTCGCCTAGATAAGGTTGGGAACGAGGTGCTCGGGCCCGCATTGGCCCAAAATTCCATCGGCCAAAGCCTCTTCCATCAGGAGATAATTGCCGCTTTTTCCTGAGAGCTCCGGTTCTTTTGCACAACTGTTGGTCCTGTCTTGCTTTTTCTCAATACGGGTGGTATCTTTTACTATTGTTACATATATCACGAGCATAAAAATATTACAAGAAATAATAACTCAGGCGGATTTCAATGAAAAAATTCAAGATTCTGGTCACGGATCATCTCGCCGAAGAAGGCCTCAAGATACTCGCGGCGGACAATGATGTCGAAGTCGAGGTTCAGGTAGGCATAAAAGTCGATGAACTAAAAAAGATCGTCGGCAATTACGATGCGATCATTACCCGCAGCGGTACAACAATAAAACCGGACCTTATCGAGAATCCGGGCCGGCTCAAAATAATCGGCCGCGCCGGCGTCGGCGTTGACAACATCGATATCGAAGCCGCCAGCAAAAAAGGCCTTATCGTCCTGAATGCCCCGACAGGAAACACCTTCGCAGCAACCGAACTTACCATGGGCCAGATGCTTGCAGCTGCACGGAAGATCCCGCTCGCGAACAATTCACTGAAAGACGGGAAATGGGACAGAAAGAAATTCATGGGCATCGAGCTTTACAATAAGACGCTCGGTATTATCGGTCTCGGACGTATTGGGAGCAATGTCGCCATTCGGGCCAGGGCTTTCGGGATGAAGATCATTGCCTATGATCCTTTTATTAAAAAGAGCAAAGCTGAATCCCTCAGCGTAACCCTGTATGACAACCTTGATGACCTTCTGAAGATAGCCGATGTCATTACCATCCACACGCCCCTGACCGCAATAACCAAAAACATGATCACCGCCGAAAAGCTCGCGCTCATGAAAGACGATGTCATCCTCGTCAATTGCGCCCGGGGAGGCATTGTCAATGAAGAAGATCTCTACAACTGCATGGTATCAGGCAAGATATTCGCCGCGGGCATCGATGTTTTTGTTGATGAACCGCCAACGCAGACGAAGTTCCTCGAGTTGGAGAACGCTTTCGTTACTCCCCATATAGGCGCCAACACTGCTGAAGGCCAGAAGGCCGTATCGGCGATCGTCGCCGAGCAGGTCTTGAATGCCTTGCATGGCCGGCCTTATCAGCATGGTGTCAATATACCGTTCATGACATCACTGCTCCCCGATCATCTCCAGCTCTATTTTAAAGTGGCGGAGAAGATCGGCAAGCTGGCAGCCCAGATATCCAAGGGCAGGGCTGAAAAGATACAAGTCATCATGGTTGGCAAGAATTTCGAGGAAGATCTTACGGAACGCAAATTCGATGTACCGTTCAGCTACCAGCCCTTTACGATCGCCGGTATCAACGGGTTTCTGAAAATGTGCCTACAGGGCTCGGTAACGTACATCAACGCTCCTTATCTGGCCAAGGACCGCAACATTGTTGTCGAAGAATCAAAAACCGACTCATTCGATAAATTTAACGACCTGATCATCTTCAAACTGAAAACAGATGTTGAGGAGGTCACCATAGCCGGGACCGTCTTTCCTGACAAACTCGGGCGGATCGTGCTTCTCGACCGTTTTCACCTCGACATGGTCCCTGAAGGCACATTCCTTGCGTTCAAGATCATTGACAGGCCCGGGGTCATCGGCACGGTCGGGACCATCCTGGGCAACCATAAAATAAACATATCAGGTTTCAGCCTGTCCCGGATCCAAAGTGGTGAGGAAGTGGCTTTCATATCCGTCGACAGCCCCATAGGCCACGACGTCCTGAAAGAGATCCGCTCTATTGACGGGATGATCGAGGCTACGGAGATACAACTGTAGAGACCCGTAAGTCGTAAGGTGTAAAAAGGACCGGTAACCCGGTCTTTTTTTTATGTCATGCCTTTTGTCTTCCACGACTGACGACCGATGACTTACGAAACATATTTTAAAGCTGATTGTTTTCTGATATGATTTACTATGCCAAAACGCACATCAGAACCTAAAAAAAACGTTAAAAAACGTAAAGATATCATCCTCGAAATCAAGGGTCGCAACAAAGACAAGGAAAAGAAAACAAAGAATTTCACCTTCCTCTATTTCATAATAGCAATTGTCGCCATCTTTCTCATTCACAGTTACCTCTCTTTCCGGTCCGAGATCAAGACAGTCCCTTATAGCGAATTCAAGACCCTCATAAGCCAGAATAAAGTGGCCAATCTTCTGATAGATGCTGAAAAGGTCCAAGGCACCTTTACTGGGGAAGACGGAAAGCAAGTGAAATTTGTGACCAGCAGGGTAGAAGACCCGGACCTTGTGAAAGATCTCCAAAAATCCAACGTACAATTCTCAGGATCATTCGAAAACAAGCTCCTTCGCATTATTATCGAATGGGTCCTCCCCTTTGCCATCATAATCCTGATCTGGAACCTTCTCATGCGCAGGATGGGAGGGGCGCCGTCGAGCGTCCTTAATTTCGGAAAGAGCCGCGGGAAGATATACGGTGAAGATGAGATAAAGATCACCTTCAGTGATGTTGCTGGTGTCGATGAGGCGAAAGAGGAACTCCAGGAGATCATAGAATACCTGCGCTATCCCCAAAAATTTCTCGATCTGGGTGGAAAAATACCCAAAGGGATACTCTTGGTAGGCCCTCCTGGCACAGGCAAAACCCTCCTGGCGAAAGCCGTTGCGGGAGAAGCCAAGGTGCCCTTTTTCAGCATGAGCGGTTCCGATTTCGTCGAAATGTTCGTCGGGGTAGGAGCATCGCGGGTACGGGACCTGTTTTCCCAGGCTCAACAGAAGGCACCATGTATTATTTTTATAGATGAACTCGATGCGCTCGGAAAGGCACGCGGAATGAATCCCCTGTCATCCCACGATGAACGTGAGCAGACGCTTAACCAACTCCTTGCCGAGATGGACGGATTCGATACAAAAACAGGCGTGATTATTGTCGCCGCGACCAACAGACCTGAAATCCTCGATCCGGCACTGTTAAGGTCGGGAAGGTTCGACCGCCACGTTCTGGTGGACAGACCCGACATAAATGGACGCGAAGCGATCCTCAAAGTGCATGTCAAGAACGTAAAACTTGGCACGGATGTCGATATCTCGGTCATCGCGGCGCGGACGCCCGGGTTTGTCGGGGCCGACCTCGCCAATCTTATAAATGAAGCCGCCTTGCTTGCCGCACGAAAGGGTAAAAGCTCGGTGATGATGGAGGAATTTGAAGAAGCCATCGACCGGATCATTGCCGGTCTCGAAAAGAAGAAGAGAGTCATGAACAAGAAAGAAAAGGAGATCGTGGCATACCATGAAACCGGCCATGCACTGATGGCAGAGTTCCTCGAAACCTCCGATCCCGTACACAAGATATCCATAATCCCGCGAGGCATCTCCGCCCTTGGATATACGATGCAACTTCCCACGGAAGACAGGTACCTGATGACGCGGACCGAGCTTATAGACCGCATGTGTGTCCTCCTTGGCGGCAGGGTTGCAGAAGAGATCATATTTCACGAGATATCGACGGGTGCCCAGAATGACCTAGCACGGGCTACAGACATAGCGAGATCGATGGTCAAGCAATACGGCATGAGCGACAAGCTCGGACACATGACGTTCGAACAGGAGCGAAAACCTCTCTTCCTTGACATACCAGGCTCCGGGGCCAAGGATTATAGCGAAGAGACCGCTCGCGAGATAGATAACGAGGTGCGATCGATAATCGAACACGCATACACGAAAGTAAAGACGACTCTCGGCAGCAAAAATGATCTTCTCGTTTTTGTTGCCAAAACTCTCCTTGAAAAAGAATCCATCGATGGCGAGGAACTAAGGAAAATGCTTAAGGAATACTCAGAGGGCGGCCATGGTAACCAATCTCGATAAAAAACAGATCGATCTCATAAAGGAGTCTTTGTGCGTTTACGAAAAGGCCCGGGAATGCAAGTCCCTGCTGCGTCAGCAAAAGCTGTATTTTGAAAATATCGAGGACTTCGTGGATGACCGGGGAAAGAGCTGCCTGTTCCGGCTTAAAGAAATGTGCCATGACCTGTTCCGCAACTCGACCGAGGCCAGCTACAAGGAAAAGCTCTTCGATATTACCGTTGGCTACACCTTTCACGGGGCAATGAAACTCCGGGAAAATCTGTACCTGCTGCAATACTACAAGCCTCAGTCAGAAATAGCCCTGCATAATTTGAATCCGCAGGAACGCAAGATAGTCAACGAGATCGGGGTGCTCGTCAAAAAGGCGCAGGCGCGTTTAAAGGAAGAGTTCAAGGAGGTGACCTCACTCAGCAACGAGCTTGTAGCACAATTAAAGGATATTATCGTCCTTTATAACAAGAACTACCTCCTCCCCCGCTTTCTCTACGAAAACGAAAAATTATTGCTTAAAACTTACGGCCGGAAAGGCTTCGAAGAGATACTGAGAATGGCATATGAAGACGGGAGAAAACGCCTGATGCTGGAGACTGCGGTCAGTTATCTCGACAGCGAATATTATGAAACGGCCAGAGGACTCTTTAAACGCCTCGTGCAGGCGGACCGTTCCGACAGGTCGGCCCTGTTTTTGTATCTGTATTCATCGGCCTATTATTTCTATTTCAAGAATATGTTCACCCGGTCCCTTTCCCTTGCCGAACGTGCCAGCGCCATGAAGGTCGATGAAGGGGTGAAGGCCCGGTACCGTGAGCCGTTAAAAAGGCTCATCACGGACCTTGCGGGTGAGATCAAGAAGAAAAGAAGGAGTTAGCAGGAGATACCCATGCCTATATACGAATATACCTGCCGGAAATGTGGCTGTGAATTCGAGGTCATAATCTTTGGTGACGACACGCCGGAATGCCCTGAATGCGGCGCCAGAGACCCGCAAAAGAATATGTCATCATTTGGTTTTTCCGTAGGATCTAAATTTAAGTCTTCGGGTAAAATGTCAGGCGGATGCAGCGGCTGCTCATCGCCGGATTGTTCAAGCTGCTCATGACACGCGTCCGGGACATTATCAAGAATACGACGTGGCAAAATTCATCCCAGACCTTATCGGCAGGACAATAAAACTTATTCGGGAACAAGCTCTTATCACCGGCGGGGATCGGGTTCTTCTCGGCTTATCCGGCGGGATCGATTCGACCACGTTGCTGTTCGTACTTAACGAAGTGCGTAAGGAGATCGGTTTTGACCTCGGCATAGCCCATATAAACCATCTTCTCCGCGGTGTCGAATCGGAGAGGGACCAGGCCTTTGTGAAGGATACGGCGGCGCAGTACGGGCTCAAGCTCTTTCTGAAAAGGGCCGATGTCAAAAGTTATGCCGAATCACGGGGATTGTCCCTGCAGCATGCGGGGCGCGACATCCGTTACCAGTTTCTCGACGAGATCGCGGATACCGCGGGATTTACGCGAATCGCCACAGCTCATAATCTTGACGATCAGATCGAGACGTTCGTGCTTCGCCTAATCAAAGGTTCAGGCATTCGGGGGCTATCATCGATACCCCCGGTACGGAACAGAATCATCCGTCCTTTTCTCAACATTTACCGGTCGGAAATTGAGGCATTTGCCGCGTTGCACTCCATAGTATTCGTCGAAGATTCTTCGAACGAGAAAACCGTCTATGAACGCAACTATGTCCGGCACAGGATCATGCCTCTCTTTGAGGGACTGAACCCTGCATTCAGGGAAAAGATCGCATCTCTCCTGCATGACATCAACGACATCAACACGACCTTCGAGAGAAAGAAAGAGGCATTCATGAAGCTGGCACGACATGCGGAAAAGGATGTCACGATACCGCTCGAGCCATTCAGGGCTCTTGACGAAGAGGTGCGCTACAGGGTAATGGCCGACATTTTCGCCTCTCTTGCCCCTTCTTTCATTCCTTTGCGCGAACACATGCGCCTTATAGAAAAGATGATCGCATCGACCAGGCCGAATTTACGGATCGATCTGCCATCGGGGCTCAAGGCGAAAAAAATATATTGCAACCTCATCCTTACTACCCGGCCGACCCCAAGGGCAACCGGGCAGATGCAGGAAGTCCATAGTGGAATGAATCATATCTCCCATCTGAACATCGACGTGAATGTCCAGAAGCTGACAAAGGCTCCTCTCACCTTTCCGAAGGACTCCTTGGTTGCATATTTTGATGCCGATAAATGCAATGATCTCGCGGTCCGGACATTCAGGCCGGGGGACAGGATCCGTCCGCTCGGCATGACACAGCATGTCAAACTGAAAGATTTTTTTATCTCCCGCAAGATCCCTCTCGAGGACCGCAGGCATATTCCTCTCTTGCTTTCCGGGGACGAAATAATATGGATCGTCGGGCATCGAATAGATGATGGATATAAACTCACCGGCAATACTCGGAACATTTTGAAGGTAACCGTGAAAAAAACCTGTCAACCATCCCCAGATTATGATTGACAGTCTATTCTGCTATAAGGTAAATAAGTATCCGTCCTGTAGCCTGAATCGGGCACATCACTACTAAAGGAGTTCGTCATGCTATCCAGAAGAGCCGCCTCACTGAAACCCTCACCGACACTTGCGATCTCGGCCAAAGAAAAGGTGCTCAAGGCCCAGGGCATGGATATAGCCGGGTTTGGGGCTGGTGAGCCGGATTTCAACACTCCTGGCCACATAAAAGAAGCCGCCATCAAAGCTATCAATGATAACTTCACACGGTACACCCCGGTTGCAGGGATAGACCCGCTCAAGGATGCCGTCATAAAGAAATTCAATCGCGATAACGGGCTGTCCTACAAACGCGAAGAGATCATCATTTCTTGCGGTGGAAAACACAGCCTCTACAACCTTTTCCAGGTCCTCTTTCAGGAAGGTGACGAGGTTCTTGTCCCGGCCCCTTTCTGGGTGTCATACCCCCCCATGATCGAACTGGCAGGCGGAACGCCCGTCATCGTGGAAACAAAGGAAGAAGATGATTACCAGATCACTGCGGAACTGCTCAAAAAATACCTGACGCCGAAAACCAAGGCCATCATCCTCAATTATCCGTCAAATCCCGTTGGATCGGTCTTCTATCGCGAAAATCTCGAGGCGATCGGCAAATTGGCCGTGGAGCGCAATTTCTTTCTTATCTCCGATGAGATATACGAAAAGCTCGTTTATGATTACGAACACGTCAGCATTGCGTCTATGGATCCATCCTTTAAGGACCGTACTATTATATGCCACGGAGTGGGAAAGACATATGCAATGACAGGATGGAGGATAGGCTACTCTGCCGGCCCGGCCGACATTATCAAGGCAATGGGGAACATTCAGAGCCAGAGTACATCGAACCCAACATCGATCGCCCAGATGGCAGCCCTTGCCGCTTTGAACGGCGACCAGAGCGCGATCGGCACAATGGTGACAGAATTCAGGAAGAGAAAGGATTTTCTCGTGAAGGCCCTGCGAGACGTACCTGGCGTAACCTGCTATGACCCGCGCGGGGCATTTTACGTGTTCCCCAATTTTAACTGCGTTATCGGAAAAAAATACAAGGACCGGCTTATCGAGAACTCCACCGTATGGACCGAGATACTCCTCGACGAATTCCATACGGCTGTTGTCCCCGGGGTTGAGTTCGGCAAAGAAGGGTACCTGCGGCTTTCGTTCGCCACGTCGATGGATGTTATTCAGAAAGGGCTGGAAAGGATATCCCGGGCAGTTGCCTCATTGAAATAGAAATAGCCATTCATTATTCTCATTGGTCTGTCAGCCGTAGATCACCCATTTTCAGCCATCTACAACTGGCGTGCCGTTCTGTCCCATATGCTATGGATGCAAAATGCGCCCGATTATGGTAATATTTTACGTTAATACGTTCGGTAACATAAGGAGGGTACAATGGCAAACAGAGAGGCAAAAAAACGCATCACATTTAAATTCGCAGATTCCGGCGCCAATGAAGTCTATATAGCCGGTTCATTTAATTCTTGGGACCCCGGGATCCGTCCCCTCAAAAAAGATGCAAAGGGGACTTGGAAAACAACGATCACTCTCCCCCAAGGGGCGCATCAATACCTTTTTATTGTCGACGGACAGTGGATCGAGGATCCGGCTTCTCCGCACAGGGAGATGAACGAATTCGGCAGCTTTAATTCTGTGGTTGTCGTCTAAAGGATAGGGTCACCCGTATCGGTATTAAGAGAACTGCGCCTAGCCATTGGGCAAGGCGCTGTATATCTTAAGGTATTCTGGCGCAGATGAATACGTCAACGGTGCATAACGTCCGGACACTACTCCTTTGCCCACTCACTGGCGGTCTGTCATTTGAGGGGGCTTAAAATCCAATTGTAATCAAGGGAAAAAGCTACTATACTCTTGCCAATCAGAGCAGGAGGCGTATGATGCTTGAAGGGCATATTTACAGGACTTTCGATCTTGAATTGAAGGAACTCAAGGAAAAACTTCTTTACGAAGGCGGACTGGTTGAAAAGGCCATTAACAACGCTATCAAAGCACTGCTCGAACGCAATTCCGAACTCGCAGAAGAAGTTATAGAGGACGATCCTATCGTAAATGCACTGGAAGTTGAGATAGACGAGTTCTGTCTCAAGCTTCTCGCCCTTCGGCAACCGGCGGCACGCGATCTTCGCTTCATAACCACGGCCATCAAGATAAACTACGATCTTGAACGCATAGGCGATATGGCCGTAAATATCTGCGAACGGGTCCAGGAATTGAATCAGGAGCCCATATTAAAGCCTTATATTGACCTCCCGATGATGGCGGAAACGGTGCAGCTCATGCTGAAGGAAAGCCTCGAAGCATTCGTCAGGGAAGATGTTGCGATGGCGCGAAAGGTGACGAAAGATGATCAAATGGTCGACCAACTGCTTGACCAGATCTTTCGTGAACTCCTGACATATATGATGCAGGATATGAAAACGATCTCACGGGCAACCCGGGTCCTTTTTATAGCGAAATATCTCGAACGTATGGCTGACCATGCGGTCAACATTGCCGAACTGGTCATTTTTCTTGTGGAAGGCAAGATAATACGGCATATGAAGGAGCCCCGGGAATAAAAAATATGTGCCTGCGATGGTTCGTACTTCTGCCTTTTATCATGGGGCTTCTTATTTCCTGCGGGAGCAACAACAGCAGCAGCACGGGGATGCAAAAGATTACAGTTGCCGGATCGACATCGGTTATGCCTTTTACGGAGAAGCTGGCCGAACATTTCATGCTTGACAGCAGGGACGTAACTATTGACGTTCAGGGCGGAGGGTCGACCGCCGGTATACAGGCAGTGATCAACAGGACCGTAGATATTGGAATGTCATCCAGGGAATTAAAAGACGACGAAAAGGTATTGAACAGGATAGTGATCTGCTACGACGGCATCGTGGTTGTCGTTCATAAAAACAATCCTGTCACGGCGTTAACCCTCGATCAGATCCGCGGGATCTTCAGCGGGAATATCTCGAACTGGCGACAACTGGGCTGGGTAAACAGGAAGATCGACGCTGTATCCCGCGAGGAAGGATCGGGAACCCGGGGAGCCTTTGAGGAACTGATCATGAAGGACAAAGAGATCAACGATTCCACGATGGTCCAGGATTCCAACGGCTCCGTAAAGGAAGTGGTGGCAACCGATCCGTACGCCGTAGGGTATATTTCCATGGGGCTCGTCGATGAAAAGGTCAAGCCTGTTTCTATCGACGGGATAAGGCCATCGATACAAACGATACGATCGGGGCAATACAAAATCGTCAGGCCATTCCTTTACCTGACGAACGGGCAGCCGAACAAACGGGCCCGAAGATTCATAGATTATGTGCTCTCCAGGGATGGTGGTCAGCGCATTCTTAAGAATGAAGGTCTGGTAGGTGTTCATGATTGACCGGGCTGTATTGAAGGAGCAGTTCGTCAAGTGGGTCCTCGTCGCTTTTGCTTTATCCTCGCTTCTTTTTCTCTTTCTGATATTCGCATTTATACTGGGTGAAGGGCTACCCCTTTTTCTGAAGGTTGGCGTAAAAAAGATCATCCTGGGCATGAAATGGGCCCCTACCAAAGGTTATTTCGGCATTTTTCCCATGATAATCTCCTCATTTCTCGTGACTGTCGGCGCACTGGTCATCGGGGCCCCACTCGGACTCTCCTGCGCGATCTACCTATCAGAATATTCGGGCAAAAGGATGAAAATACTCCTGAAACCCGCAATTGAACTTCTTGCCGGAATCCCGTCCGTTGTTTTCGGTTTCCTCGGCGTTGTCTACATTGTGCCCCTCGTCAGGAATTATCTCGGCGGATCGGGATTCTCCCTCATCTCGACCTCGCTCGTGCTCGGGATCATGATATTGCCGACCATAATCAGCATTTCATTTGATGCTCTCGTCAGCGTCCCGAAAACGTATCGTGAAGCATCGGCCGCCATGGGCGCCACGAAATGGCAGACCATTTACAAGGTGATAATACCCTCGGCAAAATCGGGAATACTGGCAAGTTTTATCCTTGGCATGGGAAGGGCTATCGGTGAGACGATGGCGGTTATCATGATCGCAGGTAACGCCCTGAAAATACCGACAAGTCTTCTCGATCCTTTAAGGACCTTAACGGGCAATATCGCCCTGGAACTGGCGTACGCGACCGGCGATCACAGACTGGCTCTCTTTTCGACGGGTGTCGTGCTGATGATCATCATCATGGTGCTCAATTACATCGCGAATTTTGGGATAAAGAGGAAGATAGCGAAATGAGGATCAATCCCAGGATAACCAACCGCCTCGTCCGCTGGGGACTTGTTGCCCAGGCATATTGCACCGTGACGGTCCTGGTCCTGATAATCGGAATTATTTTCTTTAAGGGATTCCCCCAGGTCAATTTTGCTTTCATTTTTTCCTTTCCGCAGGACATGGGAAGGCATGGCGGGATATTCCCGGCAATAGTGGGCACTATCCAGCTAGCTCTCCTGTCCATACTCCTTGCCACCCCGCTCGGCGTGGGCACGGCGATCTTCCTTACGGAATACACTCGTGAATCGACATTTACAAAACTGATACGATTTGGCGTTGAATCTCTTGCCGGTATCCCTTCCATCCTTTACGGCCTCTTTGGCTTCATTTTCTTCGTTATCAAGCTGAAGATGGGCTGGTCATTACTTGCCGGCGTTCTGACACTTACGATCATGATACTGCCGACCATAATCAGAACTTCCGAGGAAGCGGTCCGTGCGGTTCCGCGCCAGTTGAGAATAGTCAGTTATTCCTTGAGCGCGAGCAAATGGGAGACGATCAAGAAAGTTGTGCTCCCTGCCGCGATGCCGGGGATATTGACCGGCATTATGCTCAGCATCGGCAGGGCAGTCGGCGAAACGGCCGCGATCATTTTCACGATGGGAAGCTCTCTGCGCCTGCCGCTTTCCCTTATGGAATCGGGCAGGACAATGGCCGTTCACTTCTATATCCTGGCGCGGGAAGGCATATCGATGGAAAAGGCGTACGGGACTGCCGTTGTCCTGGTGCTGAGCATTTTGTTCGTCAATATTATTGCCTACTACATTATGAACAAGGCGATTGCACGGTATTCATAGATGGTGATGGAAACGAAGATAGCGACCGACAAATTGAGGGTATCTTTCGGCAAAGTAACGGTGCTGAAAGACGTAACAATTAAAGTCCACAGAAACACCATCACCGGTTTTATGGGACCGTCCGGCAGCGGAAAATCCACACTCATCTCGGTTATCAACCGGATGATAGATTTCGAGAACAATGTAAGGATCGAGGGTGATGCCGACATCGACGGGAAAAGCATTCTCGATGGCAGCATAAACCCGATCGAGCTGCGCAGACGCGTGGGGACTGTTTTTGCGGTCCCTATTCCCCTGCCCCGCTCTATTTTCGAAAATATCGCGTACGGTCCGAAACTCAAGGGAATAACGGACCGGACCACTCTCCATCGTATTGCGGAAGACTGTCTCAAGAAGGCATTTCTGTGGGAGGAGGTAAAAGACAGGCTAAGTACGTCGGCATTGAAATTGTCGGGCGGACAGCAGCAGCGCCTGTGCCTTGCCCGGACACTCGCCTTGAAACCGGAGATTATCCTGCTCGACGAACCCTGCTCTGGCCTCGATCCTATATCGACGGCGAAAATAGAAGATGCCTTAAGTGAACTGAAGTCGGAGTATACGATCATCCTCGTTTCCAACAATACGAAACAGATAGCGAGGATCAGCGATTTTTCGGCTTTCTTTTATCTTGGCGAACTCATCGAATACAATACAACAGATAAGGTCTTCACAACCCCCGCCGAAAGCAAGACCGAAGATTACATCCAGGGAAAGTTTGGATAATGGACAGATTTGCCTTGCGAACCGAGAAACTCAATCTTTACTATGGCAATCTCCACGCTCTCAAGGACGTCGATTTCCATGTCTATTCCCGGGCCATCACAGCCCTGATAGGCCCTTCGGGATGCGGAAAATCAACTCTTCTTCGCTGTTTCAACCGTATGAACGACCTCCAGGAAGACGTCCGGATCGAAGGTGATATCTACGTTCACCACGAACGGTTACAGAATATGGATATAATCAACCTGCGAAAAAAAGTGGGTATGGTCTTCCAGCGTCCCAATCCTTTTCCATTCACGGTCTACGAAAACATGGTATATGGGCTCAAGGTGCACGGCATGGCCAACAGGCGGACAATGAGAGAAATAGTGGACCGCTGCCTTCATTCCGTGGGGCTCCTTGAGGAACTCAAGGACAAGCTTCATACACCGGCCCTCGAACTTTCAGAAGAGATGAAACAGCGCCTCTGCATCGCCCGGCTCCTCACGGTGGAACCCGAGATCATCCTGCTCGACGAGCCCTGCTCGGCCCTCGATCCGATCGCAACTATGAGGATCGAGGAACTCATGATCGAACTGAAGGAACGCTACACGATCCTTATCGTTACCCATAACATGCAACAGGCAGCCCGTGTCTCCGACTATACCGGCTTCATGCTGCTCGGCGTCCTCGTTGAGTTCGGCGACACCTCTCAAATCTTCACCTCACCCCGCGATGAAAGGACGGAGGGGTACATCACGGGACGGTACGGATAAGAAATAGTTTTACGTTCTGCGTTTAGTCATTCCCTGTGTTGGTTCCGATCCCGTCATCCAGAGCCATGAATTGCCATTTCCGGGCGTAACGTATCGCCGTCATCCCGGCGCTTGACGCCGGGGTCCAGTGTTTTGTTTTTTTATTCTATCTTTCTATATCGAAATGTTGTGAATGATCAGAAATCTGCATCAATGGCAAACCTTGGATTCCTTCCATCCTTAAGAGTACCCGGAACCGGAATGACGGCGAAATTATAATTATTACACAGCCCCTTGATCTGGGGTCCAGGGTTTTATTTTTATTGCTGTTCGTTGTGTTCATAATTCTTGGAAAACCGAAAAGAAAAACCTTGGATCCCGCCGAAATGATGGATTCGGATGAATTGAGACACAGTCTCGAATGGAATGAATATCTTGTGATAATCGAAAACGCCCGGCATTTTTTCCCAATAATCTATTGAATTTTTTCTTTTTTTAACCTAGAACGTAGAACAAAGAACATAGAACGTCCGGAGGACTGCATGGGTAATTTTCTTGAAGTAATCGAGTGGTTTGATGACACAGGCAAAGAGATCGCGCATAGGATACCCGAAAGCGGTTCCGGGGACATCAAATATGGGGCCCAGCTTACCGTACGCGAAAGCCAGGCTGCGATATTTTTCTATGAGGGAAAGGCATATGATGCGATAGGCGCCGGACGCTACACCCTGAACACCCTTAACATCCCGATCATTACAAAATTGTTGAGCCTTCCGTGGGGATTCACGAGCCCCCTTCGAGCCGAAGTATACTTTATCAATACGAAAACATTCACCAACCTTGCATGGGGAACGAGAGACCCTGTCGCATTCAAAGACTCTACGCTAGGACTTATCAGGTTGAGGGCTTTCGGGATGTTCAATATCAGGGTGATCCAGCCATCTCTTTTTATCAACACCCTCGTGGGGACGAGATCTTCCTATACGGTTGAGGATGTCGAAGAATACCTCGGCAGGGTCATAATGTCCCGCTTCAATGATCACCTGGGTGATAATCTCGATACGCTTTTTAACCTCCCGGGGCGCTATGAAGAGATATCCGACGGTTTAAGCGGCCTTGCCCAGAAAGATCTCTCGCATTTCGGGATCGAGCTGTCGGGTCTTTTCATCAATTCGATAACTCCTCCCCAGGAGGTGCAGCAGGCAATTGACGACAAGAGCAGGCTGGCTATATTTGACGACCTCAATAAACTTTTCAAAATGAAAACCGCAATGGCCATGGAAACCGCGGCCAAAAACCCGTCCCATGCTGGTGCAGGCCTCGGCGTGGGATTGGGGTTTATGATGCCTGCCATGTATGCAGACAGTATGAGGGCCCTCTCCCAACCGGTCAACGCGATGAAATGTCCGGAATGTCAGAGCCCTGTCAGCCGGAACGCTCAGTTCTGCCAGGCATGCGGGCACCATCTGCTTGTTGTTCATCAATGCCTTGACTGTCATAAAAATCTTCCGGTCAATGCACGGTTTTGCCCATCCTGCGGATGCGAGGTCACGAAACAGCTAGAACCGTTGAAGTGTCCCGGGTGCGGATACGAAAACCTTTACGGTTCGATATTCTGCAACCACTGCGGGGAAAGGATCGCGCAACCATGCAGATAGAGTATGAATGTCCTCAATGTGGGGCACCCGTTGTCCTCGACGAGACCGACAAACTGTTTTCCTGTGCTTTCTGCAAGACCAGGCTATTTATGCAGGCCCCGGATTATTTCCGCTATTGCATATCGCCGTATAACCCATTTTTGGAAGACGTGTTCTATGTTCCGTACTGGCGGTTCAAGGGCATGCGCTTTCTTTGCAAGACAAGCGGCATCGAGAATGGCCTGGTCGACAAGACATTCCTGGCCATAGAAAATCCCGGTCTTCCGTCCTCGCTCGGTATACGGCCGCAGTCCCTCAAGCTCACGTTGGCGAAACCCAACAGGGGCGCGCACTACCTGAAGCCGAAACGGGCCTTCGACCTCTCCCTGGCCGCGGCCAAAAATGCTGTAGAGTATAAACTGGTCCGCACGCCCGAAACACGCATGGTCAGGATCTCCGAGGATGACTACGATATCGTCCCTGACGTTAAGCTCGAGATAAAGGAAGAACGTACATATCACGAAGCGTTCATAGCGGATACCCTGAGCCTCATTTATGTGCCCTTCTATGTGCGCAATGAAAAAGTGCACGATGGGATAACGGACGATATTCTTGCCACCGCACCCGCCGCGCTCATTGATGCGGATACGGTCGAAGACAACTGGCAGATGCGCTTTTTGCCGGCAATGTGCCCCAATTGCGGACGGGACACCACTTCCGGTCCGGACAGCTGCACCGTCTTCTGCGCGAATTGCAGCAGAGCGTGGAACGTGACGGAAAAAGGCCTGCAGCCCGCTGAATTTGCCAGAATGACATCGAGAATCCCCGAAGGAAGGTCCACCCTGTACTTACCGTTCTGGCGTGTTTCCGCCAGCATGACAGGCACAGCACTCGATACGTATGCGAATTTCATCAAGTTCACCAATATACCGAGGGTACCGCAGCCTGCTTGGGAAAACAAACCGTTCCATTTCTGGTTCCCTGCATTTAGATCCACCCCC
>DHQV01000025.1:0-422 GCA_002408185.1 Deltaproteobacteria bacterium UBA5329 | reverse complement strand
CCCCCCCGACGTTCTTAAGGATCGCGAAGCAACTGACCGTCGCCAATCCCGAAGGAACCGATGACGTACTGCCCCATGCATCTGTCGCCCCTGTCAACCTGCCTCTTCAGGATGCCTTTGAAAGTGCAAAAACTCTTATTGCCGACCTGACATTACGAAAGAAAACCTTTTTACCGGCCATGGAGAACATCACGACAGAAATTCGCGAGGCACTCCTTGTTCTCGTCCCGTTCACCGAAAAAAACCATGAATTGGTCCAGCTCGATATGAATTTCGGCGTGTTCAAAAACGCGATCAAGCTCGGGCAAAATATTTAAAACTGAAATCTCCTGGTTACCATTATAGAGGCGTAATCCCTCCGCTCGATCATCGTATCCTGATGTTCATTGAACGGCAAAGCCCACCCCTCCAGCCGTCATCTC
>DHQV01000104.1 GCA_002408185.1 Deltaproteobacteria bacterium UBA5329 | reverse complement strand
CGGAAGATGTTGTCGATGAAGAGGAGCACGTCCTGGCCTTCCTCGTCCCTGAAGTACTCGGCAGCGGTCAGAGCGGTGAGCCCAATCCTTGCACGCGCACCGGGAACCTCGGTCATCTGGCCGTATATCAGGGCGCATTTGTCGAGAACGCCGGAGCCTTTCATTTCGAGCCAGAGGTCGTTTCCTTCCCTTGTACGCTCGCCGACACCGCCGAACACGGAGATGCCGCCGTGGTGCATGGCGATGTTATGGATCATCTCCATGATAACGACCGTCTTGCCGACGCCCGCGCCGCCNNCCCGGCGGCTCGTTCATCTGGCCGAAGGCCAGCGCTGTTTTGGCGATTACGCCGCTCTCGCGCATGTCGTGGATCAAATCGCAGCCCTCGCGGCTGCGCTCGCCCACGCCGGTGAAGACGGAATAGCCGCCGTGCTCAGTGGCGATGTTGTGGATCAGCTCCATGATGAGCACCGTCTTGCCCACGCCCGCGCCGCCGAACAGGCCGACCTTGCCGCCCTTCGGATACGGTTCGAGAAGGTCGATAACCTTGACGCCCGTTTCGAGGAGTTCGATCTTTGTGTTCTGCATGGTCAGAGTCGGAGCCGGACGGTGAATCGGGTATGTCATGGCTGTCTTGACCTCTCCTTGGTTGTCGACTGGTTCACCGACAACGTTGAGCACCCGGCCGAGGATCTCTTTTCCGACAGGGATCTCGATCTGGCCACCCTTGTAGGTGCCGTCCTGACCGCGCATGAGACCGTCGGTCGTGTTCATTGCGATACACCGCACTGTATTGTCACCAACATGCTGGGCCACCTCGAGGATGAGGTTTTCCTGCTTGTCGCTGATTGCAGGGTTTGTAACATAGATCGCACCATTAATCGGCGGAAGCTGATCCGGTGGAAACCTGAAGTCTACAACCGTTCCGATGACCTGTACTATCTTCCCTTTGACCTCCACGCTGCTCATCTATCTTCCTCCTTGGATTATTGGCCTCGTAATGCTTCGGCACCGCCGACGATGTCCATCATCTCGTTGGTTATGCCTTCCTGACGTCTCTTATTGTAAACCAGGGTGAGGTACCTGACCATCTCACCGCAGTTGCTCGTCGCATTTTCCATTGCACTCATCCGAGCCGCATGCTCGGATGTCTGTGACTCGATCAGGGCATAGTAGATCTTCGTGCTGATGTACCGTGGGATGAGCGTGCCGACAATCTCCGTGCGTGCCGGCTCACTGATATAGTCAATAAATTCCGACTCCTCAGGGGTCTTGATGGGGATGAACTCATCAAAGACCACCTGCTGCTTTACCGGGGATGCAAAGTATGTATAGGAAAGGTAAACCTTGTCAAATTCCCCGGACAGGTATAGTTCGATGATCTCTGCAGCAACGACATCGACAAGGTCCTGGTCAACCGTTTTGACGTCGACCCAGTCTTTCACGATGTCGTGTTTCCTCTTGGTAAGATAATCACGGATCTTCCGCCCGAACACATAGATCGCGATCCTCTCGTAGTTCGGATGGTTCATCCGCACGAAATTCTCCGCCGCCAACGAAACGTTGACATTGAAACCGCCGCAAAGCCCGCGATCCGATCCGATCGAAACGATAAGGACCTTCTTGATCTCTTCCCGCGTGGCGAGAAGCGGATGGGCGTCCTCGGGCATGTTTTTCACGACCCTGCCCGTAAGCTCTTCCATCTTGATCGCGTAATCCTTGATCTTTTCGAGGTCGGTCTGGGCGCGCCGGAGCTTTGACGCGGAGACCATCTTCATGGTCCTCGTAATGGTCTGCGTGCTGTTCACGCTGCTTATCTTTCGTTTAATCTCTCGTAACGTGGCCACTTAAAGCTCCCTTACTCGATTAGTAGCTGAATCCGTCTCTGAACTCGCTCAGTAATTTCTGAAGTTTCTCTTCGATCGACGCGTCGATGGCCTTTTTCTCCTCGATCTCCTTCAATGCAGCGGTGCCCTTGGAATCGAGGAACCGGAATAGCTCCGCCTCGTATTTCTTGAGTGAGCTTTCCGGATAGGTATCAATAAATCCGTTCGCAGCTGCATACAGGAGAACGACCTGTTTCTCGACGGGGATCGGCACATACTGTCCCTGCTTGAAAAGCTCGGTCAGTCGTGAACCACGGGCGAGCAATGCCTGGGTGGCCTTGTCGAGGTCGCTGCCGAACTTGGCGAATGCGGCCATTTCACGGTACTGGGCCATCTCCAGCCTAAGTTTGCCGGCGACCTGCTTCATTGCCTTGATCTGCGCGTTGCCGCCAACACGGGATACGGATATACCGACGTTGATGGCAGGACGGACACCGGCGTAGAACAATTCCGGTTCGAGATATATCTGGCCATCGGTGATCGAGATGACATTCGTGGGAATGTAAGCGGAGACGTCGCCAGCCTGTGTTTCGATGATGGGAAGTGATGTCAGGGAGCCGCCGCCATGGGCATCGTCCCATTTCGCCGACCTTTCGAGAAGCCGTGAGTGCAGGTAGAAGATGTCGCCCGGATATGCCTCGCGTCCCGGGGGGCGCCTGAGGAGCAGGGCCAACTGGCGGTATGCAACGGCATGCTTTGACAGGTCATCGTAAACGATGAGGGCGTGCCTCCCGCTGTCCCTGAAGTATTCGCCCATGGCCGTACCTGCAAAGGGTGCCAGGAACTGCAGAGGGGCGGAGTCGCTCGCGGTCGCTGCAACGATCGTCGTGTACTCCATTGCGCCGTGCTCTGTCAGGAGGTCGACGATACGCGCCACGGAGAACCTCTTCTGTCCGATAGCGACATATATACAGAAAACGCCTTTGCCTTTCTGGTTGATGATGGTGTCGAGGGCGACGACTGTCTTGCCGGTGCCGCGATCGCCGATGATGAGTTCCCTCTGGCCTCTTCCGATCGGGATCAGCGCATCGACTTCTTTGATGCCAGTCTGAAGCGGCTCTTTAACGGGCTGGCGGACAACGACGCCGGGGGCGATCTGCTCGACGGGACGGAATTCCTTCGCTTCGATGGGGCCTTTGCCGTCTATGGGATTTCCGAGGGCGTCCACGACCCTGCCGACCAAGGCCTCACCGACGGGGACCTGGGCGATCTTCCCGGTCCTCTTGGCCAAGTCGCCTTCCTTGATCTTATAGTCTTCGCCGAAGATAACGGCACCGATGTTGTCTTCCTCAAGGTTCTGCACCATGCCCGTGATGCCGTGGGGCAGATCGAGGAGTTCGCCGGCCATGGCATTCTCAAGTCCGTAGATCCTTGCGATACCATCGCCTACCGTCATGATGACACCGGTTTCCTGAAGGTCGATCTCCTTCTCGAAGCCCGATATCTTCTGCTCTATAATCCTGCTTATTTCGTCGGCCCTGATCTCCATAGACACTACTCCTTCAGTATATTTTCCTGCAGTGTATGCAGCTGTCTTTTGACGCTACCGTCAATGATGGTCCCTTTGATGGCCACCTTGACGCCTCCTATAAGGTTCTTGTCTTCCTGTACCGCGAGAGTGACCTTCTTGCTAAGTCTTGTTCCCAATTCTTTCTCTATTTTTACCTTGATCTCGTCGCTGACAGGAAATGCGGTCCAGAGAGTCCCTTTGACCCTTCCTTCTTTTTCATCGACGAGATCATTGTAGACGTCCCGGATGAGGTTTAAATAACCCATCCTGTTCTTCTCTAAAAGCATGGTAAACATGCTGGCAAGTGGAGAGGAGATCTTGAGAGACTTCATGACATCACTTAAGACTTCCTTGCGTTTCTCCACTTCGACGAGAGGAAGTACGATCGCCCTTTTCAGGCGCTCTTCCTTGTCAAGGACACTCAGAACACCCTCGATCTCCGCCTGGTATTCCTTGTATTTCCCGTTCTTCTCACCAACATTGAATAATCCCTTTGCGTACCTTTTGGCGATGGATTGGCTTATCAATTCATGCTCCTCAGTTTGACAATGAATTCCTCAACCAGTTTATCGTGATCCGACTGGGTTATCTTCTCAGTTATCAACTGCTCTGCCTTTTCCATTGTAAGGCGGGAGATCTCTTCCTTGATCCTGCGGGCCATGTCCTTATTCTCCTGTTCGGCGGTAAGACGGGCCTGCTCCCGTATCCTTTCGGCGAAGGCATGGGCCTCTTCGATTATCTTCTTCTTTTCGGCCTCTGCTTCCTGCATGGTCTGTTTCTTGAAGACCTCGATCTCTCCGTCAAGCTTGTCCAGCCTTTCCTGGTACTGCGCCCGTATAGCCTGAGCATCTTTCAGGACCTTTTCGGTCTCTTCGAGCCGGGTTTTCACGGTATCATGACGTTTTGAGAGGTACGCTTTTAACGGTTTGCCCACGAAATAGACAAGCAATCCGACAAGAACAAAGAAATTAAAAAACTTTAGGACTAAACTCCAAGCTGATTCTCCACCGGGTGCCATCAGATGCTCCTTCTCAAGATCTTCTGTGCCGCTTCCATCGAAAGTTTGCTAACATCGGCCATCAATGCATCGTAGACCTTCTTTCCTTCGGCTTCTATCCCGCTTTTTATCCTTGCAAGCTCTTCGGACAGTTCGGTTCTCGCCTTTTCAATCACATGGACCGCTTCTTTATTGGCTTCCACGATCATAGCATCTCTGCTGCCCAAGATAGGTTTCCTTTTTTCGACATATGCCAAGTCGTATCCCTTTTCAAGGTCAACGGTGTCACTCTTCGCTTTCTCGAGGCCATCCGTCAGTCCCTGAAGGGTGTTATACCGCTTGTCGAGCGCCTTCAAGACGGGCTTAAAAAGAAGGAAATTGAGGATAATGAGGAGAAGAAGAAAATGGCCAAACTGGTACAGAATTGTTACATCGAAGTTAATCATAATGGAACTTCCTAATTAGATTGACGTTTAACTATCCGTAGCTTTTTAACACAATTCCCGCAGATATTTCAATTCTTTTGTTGCACAATTTAAGAAAAATTGCACAAACTCGCTGCTAAGCGCCGGTTGCAGAGGCGCCGTTATGGCTCACGGGCGATCAATTCCGTCAGCCTGTCAAGATCTTCGCGTGAATAGAATTCGATAATGATCTTGCCGCGATTCTTCCTCATGCTGATATTTACTTTTGTTTGCAGGGCCTTGATCAGGGCTTCCTCTATGACCGTCAGGCCGTGTTCTTTGGAAGGAACAACCTTTTTTCTGACCTCCCTCTCGAGCTCTCTGACCGAGGTGTGTTCGCGAAGAACCCTGTCGACGAATTTCTTCTGTTCCCTCTCATTCTTCAAGGAAAGGAGGACCCGCCCGTGGCCTTGTGTAAGCCTGCCTTCGGCCATGATATCGCGGACCCATTCGGGCAGTTTGAGAAGGCGCAGGCAATTCGTGACCGAACTGCGATCAACGCCCATCTTTTTCGCGAGTTCTTCATGCGTATAGGCAAATTCATCGATGAACTTTTCATATACAGCGGCTATCTCAAGGGGGTTCAAGTCTTCCCTTTGTAAATTTTCCATTAGGGCTATTTCGAGGGCTTCCCTGTCGTCAACGTCCCGGATAATTGCCGGGATTTCCCTCAGGCCCGCAAGGATCGCGGCCCGATATCTCCGCTCTCCGGCTATGATCTCATACAGCTTGCCCTTATTCTTGACCAAGATCGGTTGGAGAATGCCTTTTTCCGATATGGAGGCAGCCAGTTCGTCTATTGACCTGTCATCCATCCGGATCCGGGGCTGAGAGGGATTGGGCACGATCTGATCGATTGCGATCGACCGGGATGTCCCTTTATCCTCGATATCTTTCAATATTGCGGATAAACCTCTCCCCAGAGGGTCTTTTTTCATGCTTCGCTCCTTTTCTCCAGGATCTCCGAAGCAAGCCTCAGATAGCTGTCCGCACCGCGGGAGCTAATATCGTAAAGAAGGGCGGGCTTGCCATGACTGGGGGATTCGCTCAGTTTTACATTTCTAGGAATAACCGTTTTAAAGACCGTGTCATCGAAGCACTTCGTGACCTCTTCCCAGACCCTGAACGAAAGGTTGTTCCGTCTGTCGAACATAGTAAGGAGGATCCCGAGCACTTCAAGCGACGGATTGAGTTTCTTTTGAATTATTGAGATCGTCCTGAGCAGCATCGCGAGTCCCTCGAGGGCAAAGTACTCGCATTGAAGGGGTATTATCACCTGATCGGACGCAACGAGTGAATTGATGGTCAAAAGGCCCAGAGACGGCGGGCAGTCTATAAATATATACTGGTATGTGCCGCCCAGCTGTTCGATCGCCCTTTTCAACGCATACTCCCGCTCAGGGGTGTCGAGCAGTTCGATCTCGGCGCCGATAAGGTCCGGGTGGGACGGAATAATATCGAGATAGGGTATCGCGGTCGTCCTGATCGCTTCGTGTGCTTCCTTCTCCCCGATCAGGACGTGATAGATGTTGTTGCCTGAATTGCTGTAGGATATGCCGTATCCCGAGGACGTGTTGCACTGAGAATCCATGTCAATGACCAGGGTCTTGCGTTCGGAGACGGCAATCGAGGCAGACAGGTTGACAGCGGTGGTCGTTTTGCCGACCCCGCCTTTTTGATTCGCTATGGAAATGACCATGACAATTGCATTACCATACCATATAAATCCATATTAAGAAATTTTTTTATAAACGAGCAGGCGGTATCCTTTTGTTATCCCCGGCAATGTATAGTCCAGAGACCTTTCGATACTGTACCCCCGCCGCGATATCTCGTTTTCGGCCCTTCCTTTAACGATATAAACAAGGCCTCCTTCCAGAAGATGCCTGTCTGCGGCTGCCAATATCGCCTCGCTGGTCCCATAAGCTTTTGCGACAAGACGGTCTCCTCTCAGAGAGTCAATTACCTCGACCCTTCCCCGGATGGGCATAAAATTATGAATTCCAATCGAGCGTCGAATATGCCTTTGAAATTGGATCTTTTTGAGATTACTGTCAACCGAGCAAATTTCCAGCGAACGGTTGAGGATGGCAAACGGGATGCCGACGATCCCTGATCCCGATCCCAGGTCTATTACCCGTCTGCCGTCAACGATAGATGTATAGAGAAAAAAAGCATCGGCGAGAAGTTCCGCGCAGATCAGGTCGATACTCTTGATACCGACAAGATTGACGGTCCGGTTCCACCGTGCAAGCTCCTCAATAAACCGGGCGAGCTTCGCCAGTTCCTCTTCGGACGCCAGGATATGAAAATGATCTAAACTGTCTTTTATCAACCGCTTACAGTTCATGCGCTAAAGGATAGCATAATTTTACTTCTTCTGTTATACTACCGCCATGCGAAAATTTGTCCTGTTTTTTATCATTTGCCTTTTGTTGGTTTCGTGCTCTTCAAAGGCGCCGAAAAAGACCGAAAATCCTGTCGACCTGTATGTTGCCGGCGTCGATCTCATGAAAAAGAAAAAGTATGACGATTCGATAAAAAAGTTCACCGCGATCCGCGAACAGTACCCCTTCGACCCGATGGCGTTGGTGGCCACCGTAAAACTGGGTGACGCATATTTCCTGAAGAAGGATTATGTCCTCGCAGCCGGCACGTATGAGGATTATTTCAAGGCACACCCTGACGAAGAAAATATCCCCTATGTACTTTTCAAGCTCGGCGAGTGCTACGAGAAACTCTCGCCCAGCGTTGACAGGGACCAGGCCAATACCTTTAAAGGTATAGAGAGGATCACCTATCTCAGGAACAGGTATCCGAACAGTCCCTATGCGGCCGAATCCGAAAAAAGGCTTGAGGGTTTTATCCAGAAACTGGCGGACCGTGAACTATATGTCGGTGAATTTTATGTGCGGACGGCGCAGTACAATGCAGCCATTATGAGACTCGAGCTTTTGCTCAAAAACCATCCTAGGTCAAAAAATACCGACAAGGTATTATTTTACCTTTACGACGCCCACAGACAACTGGGCAACCAAGAAAAAGCTAACGAATATCTTGAAACCTTGCGCACGAAATACCCAAAAAGCATATATGCCCGGGCTACTATCAGGGAACGTAAAACATTAAAGATCACGCAGGCACAACAGCCAAAGCCCGCAGGTAAAGAGGATGCTGTACATAAACAGGCTGACGGGACCACGCAGACACCTCCGCCTGGTGGTACCCTGCAATCGCCTCAGGGAGCAGGAACGCAGGCACAACCCGGAAAGCGGGCGGGCACGCAAGATCATGCGCCGACGCTCGAAGCTCCGGCAACCATAGAATCTCAAACTATTCCAATGCCGCGGGCAAAGACGAGCCTATCGACAGGGTTTCCTCAAGCTGCTGAAACACCGCAGACGCCTCAATACGTCGAAAGGCAAAAGAAGGTAATCGATCTAAGACCGCCGGAACAAACAGCTTCATCCGCACAGCCGGAACCTGCCGCCGAACCTTCGAAGACACAGGTGGCAGAGGCTCAGGTTGCGCCTGCGCCAGATTCCCCGAAAGGACCTGTCGTTCAGGCACAGCCGGAACCTGCCCGTGTGGCAAAGGCCGGAGAACCCTTAAAAACCGGGGAGTCTGCGAAACAGAACGCGGATAAAACCCGGACCGACAGCACAGCGAACAAGGCCCTCGGGCTTCTCGACCAGAAAAAACCTATAGATATCGCATCGGATACAATGGAAGGTTTCGACAAGGAAAAGTATGTACTTTTCAAAGGGAATGTCGTTGCCAGGCAGGATGATCTCTACATTTATTCAGACACCCTGGAAGCATTCATGAGCGCCGATACCAATGAGATTGACAAGGCCAACGCCAAGGGCAATGTAAGGATCATCAAGCAAAACAAGGCGGCCGCATGTAAAGAGGCATTCTTCGACAATATCAAAGGTGAAATTCTCCTGAAAGGTGACGCTGTCGTCACGTCGGATAAAGACAAGGTCGAAGGAGACGTTATAACGTACTACGTCAACGAAGACCGCGCCGTTGTCACTGCCGAGAAGACTAAAAAAGCGAAGATAACGGTCTACCCGAAACAAGAGAAGTAATCCCCATTACACTGTTGTATCTCGCTAAGATGAGAATATCAGACGTTCTTATTTGGCCCCATCCCTTACCTGTATGCTGATAAAGAAGAACCATGACATAAAAAAACAAAAGGACCAGGTTAAACTAGACTTGACAGTTGTCAGCCATATGGGATTCCACTGCAAAAGCCAGCGGAATGACACCAGGCGGTGGATGCCTCCACTCCGCGCAGAATACCCGGCTAAACACACAGCGAAAGAGCTCCTCACTCCTCACGCTTTTCCAAAAAAGGTATCGGATCTGATTTCCGATATACCAACGCCTGGCAGACAGCTATCATGTCTTCCCCATCTTTTACCGTTATATAGTACGAAGCCGTTCGTGCAGTCCGATGTGTTTCATTGGATTCTGCAACGAGAAGCGACCCTTTTTTCGGTGCCTTCATATAGGTTATATTCATATTCAACGCAACAGAGATCCGGTCATGGGTATTCGACGATATCTCGAAGGCCTCGTCTATAAGTCCGAAAATAGCCCCGCCATGGGCATTGCCATAAATATTGTCCATATTTTCGGCGTAGATCATTTCACACCGGGCATAACCTTCGCGGACATCGTCGAGCCGTATATTGAGCAGACGTGCGAACGGCTCCTTATCTACCTGGCGGAAATAGGCATTCCTTTTTTCATCCTCCATGGCCTATAAGACCTTTTTGAGGGCTTCGTCGACATTACCCTTCGGCTGTGCTCCGACAATGCGCTGCACTTCCGCCCCTCCTTTAAACACGATCAATGTCGGGATACCCCTGACCCCGTACTGGGCAGGGGTCTGAGGATTTTCATCCACATTCAGCTTCATTACTTTGACCTTGCCTACATATTCGGTCGCAAGAGCATCGATCACCGGCTCCATGACATGGCATGGCCCGCACCATGTCGCCCAGAAATCAACGAGCACGGGAACGGCAGAATCAAGCACTTCCGTCTTGAACTCGGCATCTGTCACAACCCTGGTATTACTCATAAGGTCCTCCCTCCATAATCATTTCGATCAATCCTTCAGACATCGGTCCATTCCTCTTCCGAGATACGGCGGATCCTGCCGCCGTCATTCATATCCCTGACAAGGCCCGCCTCGATATAGGCCTCATCGGTATATCCCCTTTTTTCCCAGTATCCCGGAACGTAATGGTCCATCAATATAACACGGGTGACCGATTTTGCCGACTTATATCCCCAGAGATAGGGTACGAAAGCCCGGATAGGCCCGCCGTAATCTTCTTCCAGGTATTCCCCGTCGAACTCATATGCAAGCAGGGTCCCTTTCTTCATGGCCGTGTCAACCGGGATCGAGGTATCGTATATACTCCTTATCGACCAGAACCGGACAAACGTCACGGAGAGATGTGAGCCTACGGCCTTCATAATGTCGAAGAGGCGTATCCCTCCCCAGTTTCCCCGCACGCTAAACCGCGTCACGCTTGTGAGCCGTGCGTCTACCGTAGTTTTCGGCATCTCCAATAACCGGTCCCAGGTGAATTTTTGAGGCGCATCACAAAGCCCCGTCACTTCGATCTCCCAGGATTCCCTGTCGATCATTCCCGGGTGCCCTTCCACCCAGAAAACCGGTGTCTTCAGTTCCATGAGACGGCTCATAGCGCCTCCTACCTGAATAATATAATAATCTATGAATAAAAAACAAAGAAATCCCCGAAATATTTATTTTTTGACCCGATTGGTCTATACTGACCCGGTATGCTGAAACTGACAATAAGAAATGACCGCAGCGGACCCGCCAAGGGATTTCATCCTTGGATGTTTTCAAAAGCCCTCGCATCTGTACCCGAAGGCATCACACCCGGCGAACCTGTCCTCCTGTATGATCAATCGGGTAATTTTCTGGCGTCAGGTTATTTCAATTCATATGGCCAGATATCAGTACGGCTCTGGGGACAAGAAGAAGGCGAAGAGGCAGGAATGGACTTTTTTGCCCGACGGGTCGCCCGGGCCCTCTATGTCCGGCGTCAGTATGTCGAAAAGCAGGATACCAATGCTTATAGGCTCATAAATGGTGAAAGTGACCTCCTGCCCGGGCTAATAGTCGACAAATACGCCGATTATCTTGTCGTGCAGTTCCATACCCGCGGTATTGAACGATGGAAGAACGATATCATCGATGCCCTGGAGCGGACAATGGGCCCCCGCGGTATATACGAGCGCTCGGATATACCGGTGCGGCATTTCGATGCACTTCAACCGGTCAGTGGGCTCTTGCGTGGACAGGTCCCCGACATTATCGAGATAAAAGAGAACGGCCTCAAGTTTCTCGTCGACGTCAAGGAGGGGCAGAAGACCGGATTCTTTCTCGATCAGCGCGACAAGAGGTTCGCATTCATGAAATACGCCCGGGAAAAACACGTACTGAATTGCTTCAGCTATACGGGGGGATTTTCGGTTTACGCAATGGCAGGCGGAGCAAAACGGGTAATCAGCGTAGACTCTTCGAACCGGGCGCTTGACCTGGCAAGGGAAAACATTGTCCTCAACGGGTTCGATGCATCCCTGTGCGAATTCATCTGTGAGGACGTAAAAAAATATCTGAAGGGCGCCGGGGAACTTTTTGAGGCGATCATCCTCGACCCGCCCGCATTCATCAAGGACCGCAGAAAAAAATATGAGGGACTGGCCGGATATAAGTCGATAAATGGCATGGCCCTGCGCCATCTCGTTCCCGGGGGAATTCTCCTGTCCTGCTCGTGCTCAGCCCATCTTTCGCTGAACGATTTCCGGTACCTGCTGTCGGAAGTGGGGGCAAAAGCCCATCGGACAATGGCCATCCTTGAAGAATACACCCACGGCATCGACCATCCACAACTCGTTCCGTTCACGGAAGGGGAGTATTTGAAAGCGATCTTCCTAAAAGACGGGTTCTAGGTTCTAGGCGTTGATTGCCACATCATCGTTAA
>DHQV01000035.1 GCA_002408185.1 Deltaproteobacteria bacterium UBA5329 | reverse complement strand
ATGACACCAAGTATACGCAAAATGGGGAAATAGTTCCGGGAGAAGACCTGCACACGGTTCGTTCAACTGGCTATCCAGTTGGCGCGCGACCAACCCGGGCGAGATTGGGTACCAGGAGAACAGGACGATGGTCTATTCCGGTCCCGAAGTCGGGAAAATGATCGAAGACGAGCTGAAATACATCAGCTCCCGGGAAAAAGAATTCCGGGTGTAGACCTTTCAATATAAAACACGCAATTTCGAACTGTTTTCATGTCTGAACGCTATTTAGACAATGAGGATGTAACCACAATTTCAGACGGAGGTTGATCATGCTTCATGATATCGAGCATTTAAGCAAAGACTCTGACGGAAACGTTTATTGGAAAGGCATCCAGGTCGAAAAGTTCAACTTCGAAGATGATCCTGCAGGCATCGAGAGAGAGAAAATAGAGGCCGAGAAGATAGCAGGCATCTGCATGTGGCTCGAGGAAAAGGGCATGGAACTGACTTGTGAGAATATAGTTGCTGAATACAGGGCCCTTGAAGAATGCGAGACTATCGGCGAGACCGCCGGACTCAGGTATGCAGGCGCGATAGGATTCTAAGCGGGGGTTTTAATGGAAGGCAAAAACACGATTTTCTCATATATGTACAGGGACGGGTCAAATTATAAATTTGGCGGCGAGGTGATCTTTAAGGGTTTTCGAGAGCTTGGTCTTGAGGAAAAACTGCGCGAAGCCCTGGCGGATGGTGAAAATTTCATCGCCCGGCAGATCGGCGTCCCGGACGTTTTCCCTTTTCCTGAAAAATATTCCTTTGACGAAGACGTTGATCACTGCTGGCATGAGTTTACCGGCCTTGAGGCAACAAGCAGGGACGCGACAGATGAAAAGGGCCGGAGCATTACGGAATTTGTGAACGAAGTGCGGAAAATCGGCCCTGCGGGCTGGATAGAATTCGATCCGGTAGAACTGTGTCGTTTCCCGGAACCATCGGGAGGGTCTATTTGATGGGAATGCTGCCGAAAGGCCTGTCAGAGAATGATACCGCCAGGCGGGGCGGCCTGTCGATCGTATCGCAAAGGCACTATTTCATCGAAGATCTCCGGATCTTTATGGCCAGGACGGCTCCCCCAAGGACCGTCGCTGCCGTAGGACAACATATAATAGACCGCCGGCCTGCCGGGGTTATGCCAGATAACCCGGAGGAATTTCTGGGAGAATGCATAGACCGCGGGGAATTGAAGCTCAGCTCGTTTCATTTTGATCATGACAAGCTTGGTGATGCGATCGCTATACTGGCGGGGAAAACGGGCATCAGGAAAATATGGGCTATTAACCAGAATACAGGGAAGCTGGACCCGCTCCTGCACATGATTAAAGCCAGAATACCGGACTTTGATCCCATAATGCTCAGGAAGGCACTGACTGTCATGGAAATACGGTGGGATACCCTGAAAGTCGCCCTTGAACCGCCCGGGATAGCATGTATATTGAAAAATATCATAGATAATGAGGATTGTGAGGATCTGAGGATGTTTCTCGCATCCGGCGCCGATCCTAATATCCGGGATGAGAACAACGACATGGCGCCCCTCCACTGGGCGTGCTGGAAAGGCGACGCGAACATGGTCCGCCTCCTCCTTGCGGCGGGAGCTTATCCCAATGTCTGGGACTGTTCCCGCTATTCGCCGCTGCATTATGCCTGCGAGCGTGAGGATATAGAAATAATGAGCCTCCTGATCGAGCACGGGGCCGACGTGGACGCGGCGGAAAACGATATATCCCCGCTCTATGCGATCCTGGCGAGACCTGAAGATGATGTGTTTAAAAAACAGGCCGTAGGCCTTCTCAAGGAAGAATACCCCCGCGTCTTGCTGGGCGCGCTTCTTTCCATAGAGCGGCCCCTGCCCGGGAAGGATTCCATCATCGATTGGTATAAAGAGAATCACCCGGAGATGCTGGAGGATTTCCAGACGGGACACGATCTGGACAACAGGCAGGCTGAATTTGACCCGGGTGCGATTTTTTTGCAGGGAATGTGAAACCTGTAATTGTTGACATGGTGGTGTCATGGCGAGCGTATAGGATCATAGGTGTCGGAAAGGAGTATTAATGCACGTTCTGAACCAGGAAACAATAAACGCGATCGGGAACATCACGTCACGTTGTGAAGAGTATGATGGCGCATTTCCATTTCTCAATTTCCTTGCCGGGGGCAGATTCAAGAGAACCATTACCATCTATGACCTTGAAACGACCTCGCTCCTGAACCATCCCAATTTTGGGATCACGGAATTGGCCATGCTCCACATCATTCCAGGGGACGGCGTATACTCGACCGTGACGTTTTGTAATCCCTGCCGCCCCATATTGAGAGAGGTTGCCGAAAAAACAGGCATAACGGATGATATGGTCAGGTTCGCCCCCCTGTGGGAGGAACTTGGCGGGCCGTTATTCCATCAAATGGCATGCGACGGTAACATCATGATTGGTTTCAATAACTTCACCTTCGACCGGAGATGTGTCGTCCAGGCGAACAGGATCCGCCGGTTCAATGGTTCCACGCCGGCGGAGGATAACGAGTTCGACACGTTCAATGCCGCATCGCTCTTTATGGGCAGGGCGCCGAAGCTCGGCGACGTCGCACGGGCGCTCGGGATCGTGCCAAACGGGCAGCTGCACAGGGCGCTGACGGACGTGTTTGTCACTGCGGCCGTAGCGGACAGGCTGGGCCAGGAATACGGCCTCCACGGCCTTAAACGGAAAAGCGACAGGCAACTGGCCTGGATTAACAGAGACACACCCCAGCAGACGAGCACGAGCCAGCCACAACAACAGGACAGCCGGCCATATCCACAGCAGCGGCGTCCTGCATCAGGCGACAAGGAACAGATGTTTCAGCTGGCAAGGTCATTTCTGGCCGGCGAGGGCCCGAAGAAGATAGATGAACTCGAAAACTATCTCAGGAGCAACAGCACGGATCCGGGCGTAGCAAAAAACCCGGGCTTCTTTATCGGAGAATGTATCGATACCGGCGTGATCAAGCTGAATTCGCTCAAATTCGATGAAGCACGGATAAACAAGGCTGTTTCCATCCTTTCCGTCGAAGGCATCGAGAAGGCGTGGGCAACGAATTGGACTAAAGGCAAACTCAAGCCCTTGTTCGAGCTTGTTAAACCCGTTATCCAGAATTTTGATTACATCATGCTCAGGGAAACGCTCGCGAGAATGGGAGTGCCCTGGTCGACGCTGAAAGTCGGCCTGCAGGTAGTGTCCGGGAGGGCGCAACAGCAGGTCTTGTTCGCGGAAGACAGGTTCGCGGAAAAATCGGCGAACTCAAATACACGGCCTGCGCCGTGATCCTCTCACCGGACGAGTCTCTATGAATCCTCAAAAGAAATTGGAAAAGTCTATTCTAAAGAATGACCTGAAGGGCGTAAAAAAGGCCCTATCCAGAGGGGCCGATCCAAATCGATGCGATTCCGAATACGTTCTTCCCCTTTATAGGGCCTGCAAGTTGTCCGATATGAAGATTGCCATCGCTCTCCTGGAAGAGGGATGCAACATAGATGCCCTGGATGATTTCAGCGCGACTGTATTCTGGCGAATGTGCCATGAAGGGAATCTGAAGGCCTGCGAGTTCCTCCTCTCCGCGGGCGCCGATCCTAATATCCGGGACGAAGACAACCAAGGCCCGTTTGAAATGGCCTGCTGGAAAGGGCATGCTGACATTATCCGTCTATTCTTAGAAAAGGTTCCGGGTATATTGCAGGAGAAGGCTAAGTGGCCGTATAAGTGGCCGTATCTACACACAGCATGTTGCAGCGGAAACCCGGAAGCCGTCCGCCTCCTCCTCTCCGCGGGAGAAGACATAAACACAGTTGACGAAGTGGGGTTTTCTCTGCTCCACGTTACCGCTTCCGGCTGGAGCAAGGAATGCTTCACTCCGGATATGGTCCGTTTCCTTTTCCAAAACGGAATAGATCCCGGCTTGCAAGCGAAAACCACCCGGGGAAAGGACGGGACTACGGCTGTTGATTTTTTGTTTGATGCCGAAGCGGTCTGCTCTAAAGAACAACGGCTACAAATTTTTGACGTTTTCAGGGAATATGTCCCCGGCATGTTGCTTGAAAAAGCTATTTCTCTCCCGGATAATTCAGAGTTGAAAAAGGAAACTATCGACTGGTTCCAGGAGAACCAGCCCGAACTCTATTTTTCGACCTGGTGTCAGACTCCGGCAGGACAGGGTATATAATGACAAAGGCCGGCAAAACATTTGTCTCTTTGGATCTGTTCTACAGTCATGACCCCCGTATCGTGCAAAGGGCCTTAGACGCCGGCGCGGACGTGAACGCGAAAGACGAGTATGGCTACACCCCCCTCCACCAGATGGCCACGATGCATCGTGGCAATGAAGAGATTTGCCGGCTGCTGCTGGAGCGCGGCGCCGATCCGAACGCGCGGGACGATAATGGAAGGACGCCCCTGCACTGGGCGTGCCTGTATAACCACACCGCAATTGTCCGCCTCCTGATCGAGCACGGGGCGGACGCGGGGGCTCGGGATGATCAAGGCGAGACACCGTTCGATGTGGCCTTAAGAAAACATAAAAACGGGTCAAGGCGCGATGTAATCCTTGATTTATTCCAACAGTTCGCCCCCGAACTGTACTTCTCGGCGTTCTGCACGAGCAATAACTTATTATAGCGCTTGGTGCGTCTTTTTTCGATAACATCGTCCTACAATGTTGTATAGTGTTCCAGACAATCGACAAAAGACTGGAGGAGCGGTATGGATAACGAAACAAATGTCGTGGAAGAACCTTTGAGACAGAAGATCCGTAAACTGGAGCATCTCCTGCGTGAGCGCGACAGGGAAC
>DHQV01000031.1:1047-3265 GCA_002408185.1 Deltaproteobacteria bacterium UBA5329 | reverse complement strand
ATTTTAACCGGACAGTAGTGATATTCAGTGATAAACGTGCTGATGCACCGACCCCCGCCACAGCCATTGCTGGGATCATCTCCTTCAAGTGGGACCTCCAGAATGATTACCATAGAAGGCGGCAAGCTGTGGTTTAAAGTAATAATCAAAAAGACAAATATGCTTGAGCGTCTTATAATTCATAATGACGAGAAATGTGGAGCATTGAAAAGAACAAGGATACAGGGAGGTATTTATCATGTTTATCGTTTTCATCAATTTCCCGCCGATCAAACCAGGAAAAGAGTCGGACTTCAAAGAGTGGTTTGCACAGTCAAACAAGGATTTTGCACCATTTAACGGATTTATCCGACGACGCCTGTTGAAGCCTGAGCAGGGTGGGAACTATTCAGCAATAGTAGAGTTTGAAAGTCGTGAAGCCTTTATGGCGATGCACACCAGTCCCGCTCACGACGAAGCCGGGAAGAAAGTCGTACCGTTGCTTGAAGGGAGTCCGGCTCCGCATTTTTATGAAGTGGTCATTGGCGGGTGACGTCTAATGTGGTGAAGTAGAAAACCCGGATAAGGGTTTATTGCTTCTCGTTCCCCGCATCATGAGATGATGGTTCGATGGTGATCTCTTGAGTCCCTTCAGAAGAGTATATGGTGAACTTCTTTGGCTTTTCCGATGTACCGGAAGCAAGAGGTGCTTCTAACCGTCTTTGAACAACCCCGGGTTTTGTCGAAGATGTTGGAGCTTGTTCCGGGAGAGACTTGAAACGTCCCTCGAGTGTTCTTCCCATATTGGAGGATGGTGCCGATTTGCTGCCAATTATTCCATATTCAACACCCGTCTGAGTTGAAACCGGGCTGACGAGCAAGAAGGATAGAAATAGAAAAGCACATGTGCTACAGTACATCACAATCAGCTTGTGAGGTAAGTTCATTGTTGAGGCATTATAACTATTGATCCCGTAACATATCAACACATTAATGTAGGCAAATAGACCATGCTCGGAATTGTAAGGGCCTTAATTAATATCGTAGCCTTTGTTATCGAATTGCTTTTGGTTTTCAGATTAACATTGAAGTTCCTGGCAGCCAATCCAGACACACCTTTTGTCAGTTGGATCTGTAGTATCACACAATGGCTTGTAGCACCGTTTACCAAAATTCTTCCGAACTGGAAATATTCAGGTTTCGTCATTGATTCTGCCACCCTTGCTGCAATAATCGTGTACGCTGTCGTGGCTCCATTGATCTTGATGATTCTCCCCCATCCTCCTAAAAAAATTTAAAGATAAGCAACCTCTGCAAGCAGGTATATTCCATCGATCATTCAGTTTATTCTCAGGGTTTAAGAGATGGTCAAGTTCTTTCAGACAACCTTCACGTCTTTTTAAGTGGTTTAGACGCTTCAAGTTTCATACCGCCTCTTTCGCCTCAGGCAGGGTGCTGAGGTAAACCTCATCGGGCGTCCTGTCGCCAAGGCCCTGGTGACGCCGCCGCGAATTGTAGCGTTCAAAGTAATCCTTGAGTCCCTTCCTGACATCGGCAAGGGAGTTATATGCTTTCAGGTATATGTCCTCGTATTTGACGGTCTTCCAGAGCCTCTCGATGAAGATGTTGTCCATCCAGCGGCCCCTGCCGTCCATGCTGATGCGTATGCCGACCTGAGAAAGAATGTCCGTAAACTCAAGGGAGGTAAACTGGCTCCCCTGGTCGGTGTTGAATATATCCGGTGTTCCGTACCGTGCTATCGCCTCTTCCAGCGCGTCGATACAGAAAGAATTGTCGAGAGTGTTCGATAATCTCCATGACAGCACCTTCCTGCTTGCTTAAGTCCATGACGGCCACAAGGTAACAGAACCCCTTCGCCATGGGGATGTAGGTTATGTCCGAACACCAGACGTGGTTGGCACGTGTGATGTCGAGCCCTTTGAGAAGATAGGGATAGATCGTATGTCCCGGATGGGGTTTACTGAGTCGGGGTTTCCTGTAGACCGCTTCGATGCCCATGGATAGGTGTATAGTAGATGCCTGACCGGGAGAGATCGAGTATCCTGCACTGTGTCGTCACGGGCAAAGGGTCCTCTCTGTCGATCATTTCTTTGCGCCCGGATCGCCGATGCGCCCGAGCGCTCCTGATAAAAAATCGTTTTCCATCGAGAGATAAGCCGATCTTGGCGTGGAGCTCCTTGATATCGGGACCGTGTTCCGTTCCCCTGTCCTTCGAGAA
>DHQV01000031.1:0-833 GCA_002408185.1 Deltaproteobacteria bacterium UBA5329 | reverse complement strand
CCTTCGTGGTCTCTTTGTCATTGGTTTCTGCTCCTTTCTGTTGTCATTATAGGGCAGCAAAACCACTTAAGTCACTGTCCGAAATTATTGTACCAGCTCTAAGGATCATCCGCTATTCAACCGCATGAGTGGTTTTGAGATCTTTGAATGCAAAAATCCTTTGACCAACTGATCATCAAGGTTGATAACAATCCAAAATCCGATAAAAATCTCAAACCGGAGGGAGACCTGACCACCCTTAAATACATATTCAAAAAGTCTGCTAATACACCTTCGCCGCCAAGTGATCTGCAGATAATGCGCAATTACCAAAACGCTGCCAGGCAAAAAGGCGGTACAGTTCTCGTTGATAGGCCTGGTTACGCTGCAGTCAAATTTATGCACGACGGTGGCGAGGTATATGTAGGAATCAGCACGGGCAGCGGCGGCTATCGAATGCAACTGGATATATTGGAAGAAAAAGCCATGACCCAGGAGATCACGACAAATCTGATGTGGGAAAAACTGCAAAAAGATGGCTTTATTTCGTTGTAGATCAACTTTGATACAAACAAAGCCACTATCAAGCCTGATGAGTCTATGCCGCCGATCAAACAAATCGTTGATTTGATGAATAGCCAGCCAATACTCAAGGTATCCATTGAAGGCCACACAGACAATCAGGGAACCGCTTCTGTCAATAAAGTCTTATCGCTTAACCGGGCCAAGTCTGTGGCCTTGGCCGTTGCGGCAGGCGGGAGAGTTATTGTCAATAGTTGTGTATGGTGTTATTCCCGACGTATCCTTCGCCGCCATTCTTATGCCACCCGCTCCTCTTCCTTAGGGCTCTCTCC
>DHQV01000022.1 GCA_002408185.1 Deltaproteobacteria bacterium UBA5329 | reverse complement strand
GCTTTCAGAGATGACGAGAGTAGAAGGCTGGATGACGACAGGTCTGCGCCCCGGAATGTAATACATGGCTTTGGATGACGGCATTGGGGGAATTGAGGTACATTGTTTTCGCCGGGATGACTGAGTGCGGGCCAATAAAAAAAGCGGACCCTAAAGCCCGCTTTTTTTATCGCCCTTGTCTTCTTACCTTTGCCATTCCCTCCAGATGAGTCCGGTTTTCTTTTCCCAGTCGGATTCGAATCTCTCGGTGAAGAAGGCGTGGAGTTTCTCGAAAAGTTTTGTCCATCCTGAGTGAAAATCTGTTGTGAGGACGTCTTCGAGGAAAGGAACGACCTCGCCAAGCTTATCTTTCGGCAGGTATGCGCGCGCCTTCATATCGTAAGATTTCTTGAGAGCCTCGGGACTGAGCGCGTGGGCCGTGAGCATGGCGACTTTCATATCTTTCTTGACGGCCATGTCAAGGAGATCAAAGCCGCGTACACCCATGATATCGAGGATAACGACGTCATAATCCTTCGTCTCGATCAATTTGGATGCGTCTTCGAAGTTTGTCGCTGTATCGAATGTGCATTTAGGACACGAATCCAGAATTTCTTCTTCAAGCACTTTGAGGACATCGGGTTCATCATCTACTGCCAGTATTCGTTTTCCGTCGAGGACTGATTGTGCCATTATAACCTCCTTTTATTTTATTCCCTATCTGAGGGGAGGTATGCGGACCGTAAAACAGGAGCCTGCGCCCTCACCGCTTCTCAATGATATGTCGCCGCTCATCTTCTCCACAATATGTTTTACGCACGAAAGGCCGAATCCCAAGCCGTCGGGAGCACCGCCTTTCTTGTTGCTTGCACCGAAGAAACGCTTAAATATATAAGTCTGTTTCTCTTGAGGGATGCCCTGACCATCGTCTTCAACCGATATCACGAGGTCGGGGTCGCCGCTCAATGAAAGCTTCATCGTTGCCTTTCTGTATTTTAATGCATTGGATATCAAATTTCTCAGTATCTGCCGGATCTTTTTTGGATCATGGATGAAGGCTGCTTGGCCATACTTGCCGCTGATATCTATGATGATCCCGTTCCGGGCAAGGATGTCCTTGAATGAATCTTCCCCGGCATGAGCGAGTTCCTCGCTTATATCGGGAGTTACGATCTCCAGAGCATCGAGGAGGGCCTCCTTGACAACATCGGCGATCATGAATTGTTCGCTACGGAACAATCCTTCCTCTGACCTGTAAACCTCTATGATTTCGAGAAGAAGGGCCTTTGCCTTCTCGGCATTGCGTTGGGCGCGCTTCAACGTGTTTTTCTGATATTCGGTGTAGGGGCCGCATTTATCTTCTTTGGTGAGCAAGTTGTTAACGCTCGTCAGCACGATCGAAAGCGGACCGGTAAGATCATGTATCAACAGGTCGACGAGCGGGTCTTTACGTGTCATAAATTAAACCTTTGATTTAAGCCCCTGCCATGGGATCCTTATCGATTTTAAGATATTCTTTCGATACCGGAAAAGTCAAATAAAAAGTAGTCGCGCCGGATTCCATGCACCCCTCAGGCCCGCTGATGTGCCGGCATAATGATATCTTCCCGGGGCAGACATCCGAGTCCGTAGGGATGTAAATGCAACGGGAACTCGTCATGGATATGTCAAACCCGAAACGCCGGGCGTAGACCTTCATCTGAAATAGATCAAGGCCTTTTCCGCCGGCGCCAAAATCATAGACCTTCCGCGAGCCGTAAAGGCCCGTGTCCTGGGTGTGAAAGAAACCTTCGAATATATGCGGCTGATTTGTATCCGTTATGCCGGTCCCGTAATCGGTGATGGAAACGCAGACACTGTCGGTGTTCCGGCTTACCGCTGCCTCGATGCGCCCCCCGTCCGGCGTGTTTTCGACGGCATTTTTCAAAAGCCCCATCAGTATGTCCTTGAGGATGACCGAATCCATCAAAATAGCGGCTTGCCCGTCACCCGTCAGGACAAATTCGATATCACGATGTGGCGCATTGCCCCTTGTATCGGCGATAGCCTTTTCAATAAGAGGATAGAGAATTATGACGCTTTTCGACCCGCTGTGTGGCGGTACGTAAGCTGCAACGAATTCTTTCAGGGATTGCCAGAGCTCTTTCATATGCAAAGGCATATCCGTCTCCAGGCTTTCCAGTTTTTTCCAGAGGGATTCGAGTTCATCGACCAGGCTTTCCTCTTCGATTTCGCGGTAGGCCTGAATGATCCTCTCGCACTCCTTCTGTACCTCAAAAAGCCGTGCCATGTGCCGCTTGAGGATGTCGAAGTAACCTGCCAGGGACGGATCGTCGGTGAGCCTTTCGATCTTTCTCCTCATAATGCGCAGATATCCTTGTATAACGGCGAGTGGTGTCTTTAACTCATGGGACAGGTGATCGAGGGCCTTGCCTTTGGCGATGTTAAGACGTTCAAGTTCCTTGCGTGATTGCTCGAGAGATTGAAGGCGCGCCTTCTGGAGTTGGGCGATCTCGATAAACACCGACGCATGGTTCATGAACATCGTGAGAAGACCCTCGTCTTCTGCCGTAAAATTCCCCTGAAGCTTGTTGATGAGTTGCATCACCCCCAAGGGAGATCCGGACCGGCTGTAGAATGGCATGCAAAGCATATTTTGTGTCGTATAACCGGTTGTCTCGTCTATATAGCTGAAAAAACGCGGGTCTTTACGAACGTCATCGACAATAATGGTTTCACCTGTCCGAAAGGAATATCCGGCCAAACCCATCTGAACGGGCATGCGACATTCCTTGCCCTCTATTTCCAGAAGTATCCTTGTCCAGAGCTCGTCGGTTGCAGGGTCGTAGAGAAACAGGTTAAACCTGTCGGCGTCCATAACTTCCCTAGCTTTTTGTGCTATCTTGATAACCATGTCATCGATATTGAGATCGAGGCCGACCAGCCGTCCCAACTCGAGCATGGACGACAGTTTACGTTCCGACAAGCTCAGCGCCTGTTCGCATACAATGAGATCGCTTTGTTCGTCCCCGGGGTTCATATATGGATTATTCTACCACGTCAGGCGGCTCATTGTGCAGCGGTCGAATTCACTGCCTGGCCGATATCGGCAACAAGCCTGGCAGACAGGTCTTTCATGGCCTGGCTTAAGCCAGCGGCGAGGTCGTTTGCCGAGTGATTGCCAATGGGAGCGCAACCGACGTATTGCTTTTGGAAAACGATCTGTTCTACCTGGTTTTTCCGGCTCGTATCGAGAAGAGTCATGCGGACGCTTACTAGGGCCCTCCCGTCGGTCGTCTCCCCGAATTCGTCGATATACCCTTCCAAGATATACCGGGAAAGCTCCGTATCATAATAGGAGTATGTGCCCTTGAACATCCCCGACCGTGTGATGTCCCGCAGGACAAAACCGCTCACCATATCGGCAGGATTGACATACCAACGGCTGTGATCATACGTATCGAAGCGGTATCGTCCCGTGCGTATCATCATTGAGGTCGAGTTGAATTGAGGTGCGACGGCGAACCGTTCAACCGTCAAAAGCTCATCGACTGGCCCTCCCGCCAAGCTCGCCCTGGGAGATTCATAGTCCAGGGTATACTGGTCCATGACAAAAGGTGGTTTGGTCCTGCCAAAACAGCCTGTAAACACGGCGGCGCATATAAAGATGAGGACGATAAACCCGATATTCCTCTTTCGCGTTTTCATAAGCCTACCTCTTTTTTCGTGGGGGTGGATCGCTGAACAGTATATCCGACGGGTCCGCTTTGAGCCTTTGCATGAGCTGCTCGAGATTATCCGATGCCCTGCGCAGGTTTTCACTTGTCTGCTGAACTTCCGTGGTTATGGTTTTGGACCTGCGCGAAAGGTCATCGATCATCCTGTTTGCCCGGCCCGTGGCTTCGGCGAGCTTCATCTTCTCCACTTCCTGTTTCAGACGGGCGATCGTTTCTTTTGCATCGCGCACCGTGTCACGCGCATCGGTGAGCAAAGCGTCCGCCCTCCCGTCCCCTATCATCTTCGAGACCCGGGTTGCAGAATCGGACAGCGTCCGGGTCATGTGCTCTAGGTTCGCTATGATCCCGTCCATCTTTTGCCCGCCAAAAAACTTGTTTACGCCCTTTGTTGCGGATACCAATTCATCCGATATTGTCTTGAAATCTATCGCCTGCAATTTTTTTACAATTTCATCAACTCCCGTCACGATCTCCTGGATCTCAGACGGGTTGGACGGGATCACGGGATAGTCAGGTTCGAAGGGGATAGGCGGTGTCCGGGCAAGATCGCTTTTTTTCCTGTGATCGAGCTCGACGTATACTATGCCCGTTATGCCGGCGGCCTTCAGTTTGGCTATAGTATTGTTGGCCGCATCCCCGCTGAAGTTGATCTTCATGACAACTTCGATCAGCCTGTCATCGGGAGCGACGCCGATCTTTTCCACCATACCGATGTCTACGCCGCGGTATTTTACGTTCGAATCGACTTGGAGGCCCTGGACAGATTCATCGAAATACGTGACGTACCGTTCGCCCTTTGCGAAATATTGGGATGCGCCGAGCCAGACGATGGTCCCCACCGCAATGAGAGTACCTGCCAATACGAAAAAACCCACGAGGAAATAGGTTTTCTTCTTTATCATAGTCCGGTTCCTTTGTACATTTTGTCCGTCACCCGCCTGTTGAAAAAATCGGTAACCCGCCGGTCATCCGAATCGGTCTTTAATTTACGTGGATCGCCCTCTGCAATGATACCTTTCGCATCTTTATCAAGCATAATTACACGGTGCGCGATGTTGAAGATGGTTTCAAGTTCATGCGTGACGATCACCATGGTTGTTCCGGTGCCTTCATTGAGCTTCCCGATCAGGAGGTCAAGCCCAGCAGACGTGACGGGGTCGAGCCCGGCTGACGGTTCATCGAGAAACAGCATGGCAGGTTCGAGCGCCATGGCGCGGGCGATGCCTGCTCTTTTTTTCATTCCTCCCGAAAGTTCTGAAGGGAAATGGTTGTCGTAGCCTGCGAGTTCCACCATTCCCAGCTTCATCTTTACTATGGATTCGATGTCCGGGCCTGACAGGGATGTGAACTCGGTGAGCGGAAGGGCGATATTTTCACCGATCGTCATCGACCCGAACAGTGCGGACGACTGGAAAAGCATACCTATGCCCATGTGCAGGTCCCTCAGTTCGACATCATCGAGCAAGGAGGTGTCAACCCCGTTTATCCATATCCTGCCCTTTGCCGGATGTTCAATACCGATAACATGCTTGAGCAGGACCGATTTTCCGCACCCGCTCCCCCCCATGATGACGAATATCTCGCCTGCATTTACCTCGAACCCGACATTATCGAGGACGATATTATCCCCGTATTGTACGGTAAGTCCTTCAATTTTTATGACTGGTCCGGGCGTTGTCCTATCCTTTCTCTACCTTTTAACGAATGTAATGAAGTATTATCGCAAAGGCAGAATCTATCACGATAATAAGAAATATCGACGTAACGACGGCCGATGTCGTCGCGTTGCCCACCGCTTCCGCGCCGCCGCGCACCTTGAAACCCCTCTGGCACCCTATGGCGGATATAGTCATCGCAAAAACGAGAGATTTGATGATCCCCGAAACTACATCAAAGATCGCAATAGCCTTTATTGTCTGTTGAATGTACG
This sequence comes from Deltaproteobacteria bacterium UBA5329, assembly GCA_002408185.1. GTDB lineage: Bacteria > Desulfobacterota > Syntrophorhabdia > Syntrophorhabdales > Syntrophorhabdaceae > Delta-02. The sequence goes on along the minus strand of DHQV01000022.1, from coordinate 9,774 downwards.
TAAAGATCGTGAGGTTAAGACCTACGACCCCAACGATCAGTCCGCCCATTATCGCGAATATGATCGAGAATATTGTCAGGACGGGGACGGTCAGCAAGGATGCAATGACCTTCGGAATAGTAAGGAAACGAATCGGGCTGAACCCCATGGTCGTGAGGGCATCGACCTCTTCGTTCACTTTCATGGTGCCTATCTCTGCGGCAAATGCGGAACCTGACCGCCCGGCCACGATAATGGCTGTCATGATCGGCCCCAATTCACGGATCATTGCGACGGCAACGAGTGAGGCGACGTAGATATTGGCGCCGAACTGCTTGAGCTGAAGGGATGACATGAATGCCATAATGAGGCCAAGGAGAAAACTGATGAGCCCCACGATGGGAAGACCGTCGACGCCGACCTTCTTCATGTATGATACCACATCTCCCCAGCGGACTTTGCGGATATGTCTGGCTGAACGGACAAGTTCGTAAACCAGCTCTCCACAGAAGGATACGATGTCGTAAATGTCCCGCGTGGCTGAGATGGACGCATTCCCTACCTGTTCGACGACATTGAGGGCACGTTCCTTGGTCGCCAGGCTCGGTGCGTCAAGGGCCTCCCTGTCGATGAGGTCCAGGATGCCCATTTTTTCCTTCGAAAGGCCGTGGATCGAGAACGGGACACTCCTGGCCATCGCCTCATCTTCAAGCTTTACGATGAAAAGGGCGCCGCTCGAGTCGATATAATTGATCCCGGTCATGTCTACATTGAGTTGTGAAGGTTTGTAAGAATCAAAAAGACTTTTTATAAGCGGGCTCAATGCGCCGAAACGGTTGAGGTCCAGCCTGCCCGATAACACAAGGATTGTTTCCCCGGTGTCATGTGTTGTGATCTCGTAGGCTACTGGATCTGGCATAGGTATCTATAACATCAGAAGTTAAAATATTCAAATATGTGAAAATACACGAAGTTGATGTCACGGCCGCGATGATCTTACGATATTATATTTCTTGATCTTGTACCTCAGCATGCGCTCTGACAGGCCAAGCGCCAACGCCGCTTTTGTTTGGACCCAATCTGCATTTACAAGGGCTTCGATGATCATGGACCTTTCGATAGATTCCACAGTCCCCCGGATGCTGCCGTCGTTCGAAGCCTCAGCATGTTCGGCAATGTTCGGCAGGTCCTCACTGGTAATATACTCTCCCCGGGTCAGTACGATCGCCCTCTCGAGAATGTTCTCCAGTTCCCGGACATTCCCCGGGTAATCATATTTTACAAGGACATCGCGGGCTTCTCTCGTCACGCCTTTTATGTTTTTCTTGTGCTTCACATTATATTTCTTCAGGAAAAAATCGACGAGAAGCGGTATGTCCTCCTTTCTCTCCCTGAGAGGTGGGACGACTATGGTAACAACATTGAGGCGATAATAAAGATCTTCGCGGAACGACCCTTTCCTGACCTCTTCTTCGAGGTTCCTGTTCGTTGCTGCGATTATACGGACGTCGACCTTGATGGGGCGGGCGCCGCCCAGGTGCTCTATTTCTTTTTCCTGGATGACCCTCAACAGTTTCGATTGAAGAACGAGGGGGATATCCCCTATTTCGTCGAGAAATATCGTGCCCTTGTTCGCGAGTTCAAATTTGCCCGGTTTTCGTTGATAAGCCCCCGTAAAAGCCCCCTTTTCGTATCCAAAGAGTTCACTTTCGAGAAGGGTTTCAGGTATGGCCGCACAATTGACCTTGACGAGCGGGAAGTTTTTACGTTCGCTCAGGGCATGGACCATATTGAGAACGACCTCTTTCCCCACCCCGCTTTCGCCGCTTATGATACAGGTTGAATCGGTTTTTGCGATCCGGACGACGAGGCTCGACACCTCGTGCATCTTTTCGCTCTGGTATACGAATTCTTCCGACTTGAAGCGATCGCGCAGGGTCTCGCGCAGCACCTGGTTTTCCCGGATGAGATATGTTTTTTCCTCGATCTTGCGAAGCTTGAACAGGAGGTCGTCGAGATCGATCGGTTTGGTAAGGTATTCGGAGGCTCCGGCCTTGAGCGCTCCCACAGCATTTTCGATACTCCCAAAGGCCGTTATCATAACGATCTCCGTTGACGGATTGAGTTCCTTTATTTTCTTAAGGAGTGTGAGGCCGTCGGTATCAGGCAGGCGATAATCGAGGAGGACTATCTCGAATATTCCCTTTTGCAGCAGTCCATATGCCATTGCACCGTCTTCAGCCTCATCTACGGTGTATCCCTCTTTTTTCAAAAGCCCCGCAAGGAGAGATCTCTGGGATTGTTCATCCTCAACAACCAGTATTCCGACCCTGTCCATATTTGCAGACCCCTTTTCTTTTCTATACGCTCACATTGCCGCGGCTTGCGGGAAGCACGATGGTGAATGTGGTTCCTTGGCCTGCGGCGCTCGTAACTTTTATATCACCGCCATGGTCCTTCACGATCATATACGAAATAGGCAGACCAAGTCCCATGCCCTTATCCTTGGTCGTGTAATAGTATTCAAATATCCTGCCCAGGACCTCCTCGCCGATCCCCGGTCCCGAGTCCTTGATTGAGGCTTCTATGACAGTATCTTTTTGCTTCACCGTTATTGCGATCGTGCCCCCTTCGGGCATCGACTCGATGGCGTTGATGATAATATTGTAAAATGCTTGCTTAAGCCTGTCACGCTGGCATTCGACGACAATGCCGGTGTCCGTGGCATTCTCGATAAAGATGTCCTTGGATGATGCCTTTTCACCGACTATTATTATAACCTCTTCGATAAGGTCCCGAAGGCTTTCTTTACTGAAAGGGGCCTTAGCGCGGGTAGATTGCAGGAATTCTTCGACGATCCCGTTCACGCGGGTGAGCTCTTTCCTGATGATATCGAGAAATGTCAGATATTCTTCTTTTTTTTCCTCGCCGGGAAGAAATTCCCTTTTCAGACGTTGAACAGACAGACTGATCGCGTTCAAAGGGTTCCTGATCTCATGCGCCATTCCCGAGGCAAGCTTGCCGAGCGATACGAGACGTTCTTTCAATTCCATCTCCCGCTCCATCTCCTTTACCCTTTTTGCGTATTTCCGCTCCATGACAAAAAAGGCATAAATGCTCCCGGCCCCGGAAATGAAAAGAACTGCCAGTATCAGAATGAAACCGAGAGAGGACCTCTGGACGGTATCTCTGGCGAGGTCCCGCGACACGAAGATCTGCATGCGATATCCGGGAAGGAGTTTCGATCCCAGCTTCCTGTCCAAGATGAAAGTGCCGGCTTTCGGCTCATCTTTTGTGCCGACGAAAACATCTCCCTTTTCGTCGTATATCTTGATCGAATCAATGTTGAACCGCTTCTCCTCGCGGTCGACGATATCCTTCATGATCACCTTTCTTCGGAGTATTTCAAGGTTTCCGGAGTCGATCCGGACAAAGACAATGTGCTTGCCGAACCGCCTGCCAAATAAAAGGCCCTTGTCGTGGCGTGTCGGCATCCTGATGACTGTCTCTTGGGTGCCGGAACGCAGTTTCCGGAGCATATCGGCTGGAATATTGGGTTTTCCTCTGCTTGCTAGCACATTTCCAGTAATGTCATATTCGATAAGGTTGTCGTAGGGAAGAGAGTCGAGGCCCTGCGGATTTTGTTTTCCCAGGTGCTCTGTCAGCGCCGCATCGATGTCATCCATAATCGATTCATCGTACGACATGACGTTATAAAAATAGGGGGTGATCAAGGCTGGCGACCTGTCGAGCAGGGTGAGATAGTCGAGGTTGAGGTCTATTTCCCTTTGTATGTGAGAAAAGATCACCTCGGCTTCTCCTGCAAGCTGCCGTTCGATATTATTGCGAATGATCCGTATCTGGAAAAAACCGGCAAGGGTGACGAGAATAAGGAAAAACGCAAAAAATAAGGGAAAGGCAACAGCTCGTTTATCTCCCATGCCGACCCGGGCCAAAGCTGCGCTCGCGCATTCTTTTTCTTCGTTCCTGATCGCAGAAGGTATTGTACTGTTGCCTCTGCCTGTCATTGAGGGTCCGTGAAACCTCGGAACGGTACTGCCGATATGAATTATGCCTGGCTATGTCCAATTCCTGGAGCTCGCCCTGGACTCGGTTTATCCTGTCGGCATTTGCGCCTGGGTCCCTTCCCAGGTCCTTGAGCTCCATCCTCTTGCGCGCTGATTCGCGCCGCATGGACTGCCATTCGTTTATATATCTATTCCGTATACCTTCGACCTGAGCCCTTTGCGGTCCTGAAAGCTGTAGCCCTCGCTCGAACTCCGAATATGAATTCTGGGCGTGGGCAGGGGACGTCATTGTCATGAACAGGAATAAAACAATAAACCATACAACTAATATCACGGATTTACAGGGACCCATACCTTATGTGCCGGAACCCATTTCCCGCCTATCCACTGTCCCGGTACCTCGACCCACTGTCCCGGAGGCTGGTCCTGGGGAGTGACCTGGCTTGACGAAGGGTATGCGCCTGACTGTGCCACGCCTGTTCTCTGCTGGTTCTGAACATGCTGGTCCACTGCATTGCCGCCGACTACGCCAACCAGTGTTCCTACTGCGGCGCCTATAAGCGTGGATGCCGTGTCATGCCCGATCACCTGGCCGGCAATAGCGCCGAGTCCTGCCCCGATCGCAGCACCTTTCTGGGTGTTGTATCCTTCAGATGCGCACGAGGCGAGAAAAAATCCCGCAGCTATCGCCAATATTGTTAATGTAAGAACTCTTTTCATGCTCCCTCCCTTTTCTACCATTCGAGAGGCGGACCTTAAGGCCCACCTCTCGAATGGTTCAATCTAACGGCTAAAATCCGCATGGCCCCATTCCACCGCCGCGGGGGCCGAAGTGGCGTACACCGAAGCCGGGGCCGCCCCTGTCACCGATCTGTTTGAGCTGTTCCGGCGTATATATCTTTCTCTGGTCAAGTTTAAAACGGACCATTCTGTCATGCATTTTCTGCCTCAGGGCGTCAACCTCTTTTTCCTTGGCCAAGATCGCGGCTTCCGTCGCTTTCGGGTCGGCATACAACGCTCTCAGTTCGCTGCGTTTTTGAAACATCTCGTATCGCAATGCCGATGTGTCGGCATTGAACTTCTCTCTCAACTGCCACATCTTGTCCTGCTGGTCTTTCGAGAGGTCAACGCCAAGACCGTAACCCTTGGGCCCCGGGCCGAATCCTCCACCCGGACCGAATGCGAATACACTCGTCGCAAATGCTACCAAAAATACTGCCACGACTATCCCAAGAAACCTTTTCATTGTAACCTCCAGATATGGATTTTTGCAAATCAGCATGGTATTTACTTACGCAAATAACGTGCCACCAGCTAATAGTTCTATAACTACTTGAATTTATGTTAATAATCAAGAAACTTGACCGTTTCTTTACAAATCTTATCGGAAATAAATGTCGAGAGTCCGGCAAGGCTTCGACAAAACCGTCGAACATATACCGCATCAGGGATAATTATATAGCCCCTTCGTGGACAAGTATGGTATAGTTTTCAGTTTTAATAACAAAATCGAAGGGGTATCAGAGGTTATCGAGATAGGCCCCTTCGGGGCGGATTGTGCCCGGTTTGTTTAATAGGGCTTGTACCGATGCCATGGATATAAGAGAGAGCATATTGTCTGTAGCCGGGTTCGACGCCTCGTCCGGAGCAGGCATTACCCGTGATGTCGACACATTTTTTTCTTTTGGCTTTCATGGTATCGCCGTACCCACCTGTACCGTGATACAGGGGCCTCACGGGGTTGAAAGGGTGAAGCCTTTGTCGGGTGCTCTTTTTCGCGATGCCCTTGGGGCTGCGACCCGGGGTGCCGATATAAGAGGTATAAAGATAGGTGTCCTGTGCAATGAGGTCCTGGTCAGGGCGACGGCTAGGTTCGTCGGGTCTCGTAAAGGTGTACCGGTCGTCTTTGACCCTGTTTTTGCGGCAAAGAATGGAATTTCACTTATTTCGGAAAAGGGTATTTCTGCCTGCCGTTCTTTGCTTTTCGCAAAGACAACGGTCCTTACGCCGAATGCCGACGAGGCATCGGTCATAACGGGAAGAAAGGTGCACACCGTTGATGAGGCAAAAAGAGCGGCGGAAGAGATACTTTCCCTGGGCCCCCGGGCGGTGATCGTAAAGGGCGGGCATCTGACCGGCGATCCCGTTGACGTGTTCTTTGACGGAAGCGATCTTCTGCTCTATGAAAAGAAAAGGCTTGATGTTTCCGTCCACGGGACGGGATGCTCATTCTCTTCGATACTGACATGTTTTCTGGCGGCCGGGCATTCTCTGCGTAAATCGTTTTTTGCCACACAGGGCGCTTTTGAACGGCTTCTTGAATTGCGATACAGGATCGATAAGGACGGTTACTATTACGTTTCATCAGCTTGCCGGCAGGGCATGCATGGGGCCCGCGGCGACAGTCTGTGATATGGCCCATTGTGCATGGCCGCGTGAACTTATTTTTTAAATGGAGATAACAGGATTATGAAAAACCAATTGATTGCAGCACGGGAAGGGAAAATTACGAAAGCAATGGAACGCGTTGCCCGCGACGAAGGTATCGATAAAGAAGAACTCCGCAGGCTGATAGCCGAAGGCAAAGTGGCGATCCTTGCAAACAACAGGCACAAGGATTTTACCCCTAAAGGCGTTGGAAAGGGAATGAGCGTCAAGGTCAACGCCAACATCGGCACATCTCCCGAACGCGTAAATATCGATGAGGAGCTTGAAAAGCTCAAGATAGCGCGGGATGCTGGGGCGGACGCGGTGATGGACTTAAGCACGGGCGGGGACCTCGACAAGATCCGCAAGATCATAATCGACGCCGCGAAGATTCCCATTGGCACGGTCCCGATCTACCAGACGGCGGTGGAGACGGTCGCAAGGAAAAAGCCAATAACAAAAATGGACCCCGATCACCTTTTCGATGTCATTGAAAAGCACGGGGCCGACGGGGTCGATTTTGTCACGGTCCATTGCGGGGTAACCAAAAGCTCGATCGACCGCCTGAGGAACCAGGGAAGGGTGACCGACATCGTGAGCCGCGGAGGGGCGTTCCTCGCCGAATGGATCATTATGAACGGGAAAGAAAACCCGCTGTACGAGAATTATGACAGGTTGATCGCTATCGCCAAAAAATATGACATGACTTTGAGTCTCGGCGATGCGCTGCGGCCCGGCTGTATTGCCGATGCGACAGACCGGGGCCAGATCCAGGAATTGATCACCCTCGGGGAGTTGTGCCAGGAAGCCATAGACCAGAGTGTACAGGTTATGATCGAAGGGCCAGGCCATGTGCCGATAAACCAGATCGAAACGAATATGGTCCTTCAGAAGAGGCTTTGCAATGACGCACCCTTCTACGTTCTCGGGCCTATCGTTACCGATATTGCACCGGGGTACGACCATATAACGTCTGCGATAGGCGGTGCACTGGCAGGATATTACGGAGCGGATTTTCTATGCTACGTGACCCCGTCTGAGCATCTTGGTCTGCCGCTGCCGCAGGATGTACGGGACGGTGTCATCGTGACGAAGATAGCGGCCCACGCCGCCGATATAGCGCGCGGCAACAAAAAGGCACTCGAGCTCGACAAAGCGATGTCTACTTATCGGAAGGCGCTTGACTGGAAAGGCCAGATCGAATGCGCAATAGACCCTGACAAGATAAAGGCCTTCAGAAAAGAACGGAACCTGAAAGATGATGTCTGCAGCATGTGCGGTGAATTCTGCTCGATGAAATTGATGAAGGACCACCTGAAAAAGAAGAAATGACATTATTTGTTCAGAAAGACGAAAACCTCCTGACGGTTTCCGAACTGACGGCAGAGCTGAAAAGATTTGTGAGCGGGCGTTTTCGGGACATCCGGGTAGAAGGCGAGGTATCGAACGCCAAACTTTACCCGTCCGGTCATTTCTATTTCACGCTCAAGGACGACTCCGCCATGATCCGCAGCGTGGTTTTCAATTACGCAAACCGGATGCCTGGAGGCAAGGTTGTAAAAGACGGTGAACGGGTCTTGGCGAGGGGCAGGATCGATGTTTACGAGAAAAGGGGCGAATACCAGCTCATTGCGACCGACCTGACGAGGAAGGGCGATCAGGGCCTCGCTTACTTGCGTTTTCTCGAGCTAAAGGAAAAACTTTTCAAAGAGGGTCTGTTTGACGAGGCCTTAAAAAAAACCCTGCCCGCCTTCCCGCGCTGTATAGGCATCATCACGTCCCCGGTTGGGGCGGCCATACGCGATATGCTCCGGATCATCCATGAGAGGTTCGGCAATATCCCGGTACAGCTTTGTCCCGCATCGGTGCAAGGCGACAGGGCAGCATTCGAGATAGCCGACGGCATCCGTTATTTTAATGAGACACGGGACGTGGATGTCATTATCCTCGGCAGAGGAGGGGGGTCATACGAAGATCTGGCGCCGTTCAACGAGGAGGTCCTCGCCCGGGCCATATTTGACTCGACGATCCCAATTGTCTCCGCGGTGGGTCACGAAGTGGATTTTACCATTGCCGATCTTGTGGCCGATGTACGCGCGCCGACGCCGACGGCCGCCGCCACTATGGTATGCCCGGATAAAAGCGACATAGAACGGTACCTCTCTGGGATGCGAGATACACTTTGCCAGGCTATGCAGAGAAAGCTGGATAAAGCAAAATACGACCTGGTCCGCAATGTCATTGAATTCAAGGACAGGAAAGACTTCTTCGATTCGCACAGGATTTATGTCGACGATCTCACCGCGAACCTTGAGCGCGGTCTCGAGGTGTACATGACAAACAGGCGGGTAAAACTGGGTTCCCTTACCCAGCGGATAGACGATCTCAACCCGACGGCCATACTCGCGAGAGGATACAGCATCACCACCCGCGCCGAAACGGCCGAAGTAATAACCGACGCATCGACGGTAGCAGCAGGCGAAGCACTGTCGATCACGCTCCATAAGGGCGGCCTCGTGGTTGAGACCGTAAGTCGTAAGTCGTAAGTCGCCAGTCGTAAAACCAGCCAATCCCGGTCAGGCGTCATTCTCCGGAAGCAAGGATTCAGGATCTATGTCAGAGCCGGTCAAGTTCTTTCAGACGACCTTCACGTCTTTTTAAGTGGTTTAGACGCTTCAAGTTTCATACCGCCTCTTTCGCCTCCGTCAGGGTGGTCAGGTACACCTCGTCGGGCGTCCTGTCGCCAAGGCCCTGATGCCGCCGCCGTGAGTTGTAGCGTTCAAAGTAGGTCTTCAGCCCCCGTCTGACATCTGCTATGGAGCCGTATGCTTTCAGGTATATGTCCTCGTACTTGACGGTCTTCCAGAGCCTCTCGATAAAGATATTGTCCATCCAGCGGCCCTTACCGTCCATGCTTATCTTTATGCCGTTGCCGGCAAGGATGTCCGTAAAGTCGAGGGAGGTAAACTGGCTCCCTTGGTCGGTGTTGAATATATCCGGTATTCCGTATTGCGTTATCGCCTCTTCCAATGCGTCGATACAGAAAGAGTTGTCGAGCGTGTTGGATAATCTCCATGACAGCACCTTCCGGCTTGCTTAAGTCCATGACGGCCACAAGGTAGCAGAATCCCCTTGCCATGGGGATGTAGGTTATGTCCGAGCGCCAGACGTGGTTGGCACGTGTGATGTCGAGCCCTTTGAGAAGATAGGGATAGATCGTATGCCCCGGATGGGGTTTGGAAAGACGGGGCTTTTTGTAGACCGCTTCGATGCCCATGGACAGGTGTATAGTAGATGCCTGACCGGGAGAGATCGAGTATCCTGCACTGTGTCGTCACGG
>DHQV01000100.1:121223-125975 GCA_002408185.1 Deltaproteobacteria bacterium UBA5329 | reverse complement strand
TCGATGTGCCGGGGCAGTTCGTCTTGATGTTTCTCAACATCCCTCGCCACCATATTGAGCCGTTTGCCGAAAAATGCTACCTGTCCTCCCCTCTTCCGCTTATCCTCGGATTTTGGGGCTTGTTTCTCTTTCGGCCCGCCATCGAAAGTCTCAGCTATCTGCTTGGTGGTCATCTCCTCACAAAAACCTGCGCTTGGGCTTTGTTGAGCGTGCCATTTTTTACTGCCTCGATCACCTCGTTTGGCAGGGTCAGAATGGACTCCAATCGACGGAGATAAGGCATTGATTTTCCTGAGATATGTATAATTGCGGTCAAATTGACCGCAACTTCATTTTTGACCCGGTTCGGGATGTTGCTCGGCACTGTCGGGCGGTGCTTGCCAGGGTAACCGAGTGCCTTGAGGACCTCCGGGTCGGTATTGTACCGTGTCCGTCAGCGCGGCGGGCTCTTCTCTCGACCAACAACGGCAAAATTGAAAATCCTACGCATAACTTTTGTCTTGTAATGCGTGGACATATCTCATGAATCTCGTTGGGGCTTGCAGTTGACTTTGCAGTAATCTTGCAGTGATCACGGAGCCGGTTTCAGACACCTGCTAATGCCTTGCGCTCCTGTACGCAGGGCCTGTCGAAGACGTCATCCAGTTCCGCCAGGACGGCTTCCATCGTCTGATACATGTCCCGGATCGTGACGGACATGGCGTGCAACAGCCCTTCACAGGCGGCGCTGCAGTTCTCCATGGACAGCACATGTCATCACCGGTGGTAAAAGTACTTAAATCACCGGAATAAAATGTCCCCTCAATGAAATATTCCGGTATACGCTTTGCGGACAGATTTTTATCCCGGAGGGTATACCGATGCTCAGAAAGGAGGACTGGATGGAGATCAAAGAACTGGCAGAAAAAGGCATCTACAAAAAGGATATCGCAGAGGAACTGGGGGTTAGCCCGAAGACCGTAACACGCGCACTTGCCCGTAAAGGCGCGCCCTCGGGAGAGCGTCCAAACGCACGCCGCAGCAAGCTCGACCCCTTCAAGCCGCTTATCGACAGCCTTCTGTCCCAAGGGGTGTGGAATGGCAAGGTCATACTCGAGGAACTCAAAACAAGGGGGTATATGGGCGGCTCCACGATCATCAGGGATTACATGAAGCCCCGGCGGTCCTTGAGGCCTTCTAAGGCCACGGTGAGATTCGAGACCCCTCCCGGCCACCAGCTGCAGCATGACTGGGGCGAGATCGTCACCGTTGTCGCCGGGCATCATCAAAAGGTATATTTCAATGTCAACACGCCCGGCTTCTCCCGCCGCTTCCACTTCTGGTGCACCGATGCGAATGACGCCGAACATACGTATGAAGGATTGGTCAGGACATTCGAATATCTGGGAGGTGTACCGAAGGAGGTCCTCGTTGACAACCAGAAGTGCGCCGTCATCGAGAACCGTGTCGGTCATTCCGTTAAGTTCAACGAACGCTTTATCGACCTTGCCGGCCATTACGGGTTCACCCCTAAGGCATGCCGCCCCTGTCGGGCGAGGACAAAAGGCAAGGACGAGAGAATGGTGGGATACATCAGGCATAACTTCTTCGTCCGCTACCGGTCCTTCGAGAGCTTCTCCCATATGAACCAGCTGGCAGAATTATGGCTTGCCGGGGAAGCGGACGCACGGCTTCATGGGACGGTAAAGGAGATCGTCAGGGAACGCTTTCTGCGCGAGGCCCCCGCTCTTGGCCCCTTGCCGGCCGTCCGTTACGACACGTCCTGTTATGAAACACGCCTTGCCTCCTGGGACGGCTACATCGATATGAAGGGTAACCGTTACAGCATTCCCGACAATCTTCGGGGCCGCCTCGTTACGACACGGCTTACCCTCGACGGATTATTGTCCGTCTATGACGGTGAGGCGATCGTTGCCGGGCATAGGCTCAAGGACCGCACGCAGGGATGGGCGACCCGGGCTGAACACCATGCCTCACCCTGGAAGTCCCTTAATGTCGAGCGCAGGGACCTCGCCGTGTACGAGGAGGTGGCGCAATGCAGCTAGAAGGCCTCCTCGAGAAGATGAAACTGGAACATTTGACGGTTCAGCTTGATGCCGTATGCGAACAGGCGGCGAAAAAGGACCTCGGCTACCGGGAGTTCTTGACGGAAGTGCTCGCGACCGAATGGAACGGCCGCCACCGTAAGGTGATGCGAGGGCTGTCGGGCCTCGGGTTTGTGGACCGCGGAGAGAACGTCATCATGCTGGGCCCGCCCGGCGTCGGCAAGACGCACCTTGCGATAGCGCTCGGCATCAAGGCTATTGAAGCAGGTCACAAGGTGCTCTTCCTGACACTCAAATCGATGCTGACCCGGCTCACCCGGGCACGGCTTGAGAACAGGGTGGAGAGGCAGATCCAGCAGTTTGTCTACCCGAAGGTGCTCATCATTGACGGGATGGGATACCTTCCCATGAGCAGAGATGAGGCGGGGCTCTTCTTCCGGCTCCTGTCGAGACGGTACGAGAAGGCGGCGACAATAATGCGTTAGCATGGGTCCATACAGGCATTAGATTCAAACAAACTGACTATTAATGACGGATGGTTCTTATGGAACTGTTTGGACTTTATTTTAACCGGACAGTAGTGTAAGATCACATATAGTTACCCTGGGTAACTATATGTGATCTTAAGGGAATGCCGGAGTGATTTTTAGGGAAATATTTCGTCAGTTTGTTCTTATGGAAAGACCGGTTGCCAGCAACCTTGATAAAGTTATTGGTGGTTTTGATCTCACCCTGTCTCAATGGAAGGTCATTGATTTTGTCGAGAAGTCCGGAGCATGCACACTGGTGGCTATTTCCCGCCATTTTTCCACAGAAAAACCTTCTGTAACAAGAATGATCAATTGCCTGGAAGAGAAGCAACTGGTTGAAAAACTCTCTGGAAAAGACAGACGGGAGAAAAGAATCCAGCTGACCGGTCTGGGAAGGGAGGTGTATGCGGCATGCCGCCATACCCTTGATGAGGTAGAGCTTCATCTCGTGAGGGGCATTCCCGACGAGGAACAAAGAATCTTGTTACGGTCATTGATTGCAATTCGAGATAATATGAAGAATTATATCGGCCCAGATGAATAAAGCCAGACTGTGGACCAAGGATTTCCTGATCGTCGGCTTCGTAAACTTTTTCATTGCCATAAACTTCTACCTGTTGATGGTAGTTATCTCTTCATTTGCGATGGAAAGCTTTCAGTCCCCGCCCGGTGAAGCCGGACTTGCCTCGGGTATATTCGTTATAGGCGCGCTTATCGCGCGCCTCTTTTCCGGAAAATGGATGGAACGAATTGGCCGAAAGAAGATGCTTCACGGGGGATTGATCTCAAGCCTAGCTATGACCTTAATATATTTTGGAATTAATGGTGTCCCATTGCTGCTCGTTGTTCGCTTTCTTCACGGCGCAGCATTTGGTATTGCCACTACAGCATTGGCGACAATTGTCACGAATATCATTCCGAAGGGAAGATATGGCGAAGGTCTTGGCTATTTCATGTTGAGCGTCACGCTTGCAATGGCTGTTGGTCCTTTTCTAGGCATGTTCATCAGCCGGCATGGAAACTTCAATATGATTTTTGTCGTCTGCACAATTTCTGCAGCGTTCAGTCAGGCGAGCGCCCTGTTCTTGTCCGTCCCTGAAATTGTTTTGACACGGAAACAATTGGAGGCGACAAAAGGATTCAATTTCAGGAGCTTCGTTGAATTCGGTGCCATTCCGATTTCAATTGTTTGCGGTATCATTTACTTCTGTTATTCCAGTGTCCTTTCTTTCCTCACAGTATACATAAAAGAAATCCACCTGGCAGACGCCGCCAGTTTCTTTTTCGTCATATATGCCCTGGCGGTCCTGTTTTCCAGACCATATACCGGTCGATTGTTTGACTCGAAGGGCGAAAATATCGCAATGTACCCGGCAATTCTAATATTCATGATCGGGATGATCATCCTTGGTCAGGCTCGTGCCGGGTATACTCTCTTGCTGGCCGGAGCTCTTATCGGTCTTGGTTGTGGAGCCGTGCAATCTGTCAGCCAGGCGGTTGCCGTCAAGATGGCTTCTCCGCACCGCGTAGGATTAGCGACTTCAACCTTCTTCATTTTCATGGACGGCGGGGTGGGGGTCGGGCCGTTTGTTCTGGGGCTCCTTGTTCCTTTTACCGGTTACAGAGGATTATACTCATCCATGGCAATTGTCGCCTTCGCCTGTACATTTCTTTACTATATACTGCACGGAAAAAGAGCTGCTCCTGGAAGAGCGGAAAACATTTCAGCGAATTAGGTGACAATCACGGTGGGACTCCTGGGGTCAGGTCTTGTATTTGACCATCCCTGTTTTTTCTGCGCGGAATCGGAGGGTCAGGTCTTGAAATATCGGTTCCTGTCTCCTGGGCGCTAATTTTGCCGCCGCCGACTACCGTCATAAGAAGATGCACACACACCTGTCGCACTCTTTGTTGCATCCAACACTTCGAAATAGGGGAGGACCTCGTCTTCTATGAGAAATGAGACTTCATCCTTCATGCTCATATTTTGGTTCCTTGAACACACAGGGTCCGATAAAATAGTTTTAAAGGGATTAACCATATGACGAACGAATGGCTCAGGCAAAGAATGACGGTGGGTGAACTTGAGAAGAAAAATCTGGTCTCAGAAGAACGTTTGGGTCCCGACCCGAGAAACTGACTATTAATGACGGATGGTTCTTATGGAATTGTTTGCA
>DHQV01000100.1:119828-121018 GCA_002408185.1 Deltaproteobacteria bacterium UBA5329 | reverse complement strand
TAGTATTTTTGCCTCTCTGGTTGATCATGAGGCCCCCACTATCAACTGTTGGGGTGAGGTTGGCTTATACATATATCATTATAACACTGTAATACATATAATACAACCTTAGTGATATTAATCGAGTTACTTCTCAGGAATCACATATTCAAGGGCGTCCCCGGCCTCCCTTCGCGGATAATAGCCTCGGCCGAACATTGGACGTCGGTCCCCTTTTTGTGTTATCTTCATACCGGTTGCACGTCTGCTCCCAGTTGATCCCGGAGAATGCCCATGCCTTACGATCTGTGCAGCAAGATAATCGCAAATATGTCCCGGGTTATTGTCGGCAAAGAAGACTCGATCGAGCTTCTCATGATCGCACTCCTTGCCGACGGCCATGTGCTGCTCGAGGACATACCGGGCGTCGGGAAGACCCTTATCGCCAAATCACTTGCCAAAAGCATGGGCGCGAGCTTCAAGAGGGTGCAGTTCACGCCCGATCTTCTGCCTTCGGACATAACCGGGTTCAATGTGTACGACCAGCACAAGGGGGAATTCGTCTTCCAATTCGGCCCTGTCATGACCCATGTGCTTCTCGCCGACGAGATCAACCGAACGATACCGCGGACCCAGTCGAGCCTTCTCGAGAGCATGGAAGAGAGGCAGGTCACCGTGGACGGCAGGACATATCCCCTGCCCAACCCTTTTTTCGTCATGGCAACGCAGAACCCGATCGACCTCGAGGGCACTTTTCCCCTGCCTGAGGCCCAGCTCGACAGGTTCCTTCTTCGCGTCCGCCTCGGGTATCCCGGGCACGACGAAGAAGTGTCGATCCTGAGACGGTTCCAGGAAAACGACCCGCTCGAGGACCTCAAGGCAGTAGCGGCGCCCGATGAGGTCTCCCGCCTCCAGCAGGCAAGGCGGAAGATACACGTCTCCGATCCGGTCAGAAACTACATTACGGGCCTTGTACGGGCGACACGGGATGACCCGGCATGCAATCTCGGCGCAAGCCCGCGCGGCTCCCTTGGCCTCATGCGGGCAGGACAAGCGCTCGCCATACTGAGACAGCGCGATTATGTCCTTCCGGACGATATCAAACGGCTCGCCCCCGCCGTGCTGGCGCACCGGCTGATACTTCACGAAGAAATCCGCCTCGAGGGAAAGACACAGGAACAGATCGTCGAAGAGGCCCTCGGCGGGGGCCC
>DHQV01000100.1:71968-119742 GCA_002408185.1 Deltaproteobacteria bacterium UBA5329 | reverse complement strand
GTCGAAGAGGCCCTCGGCGGGGTCCCCGTCCCCGCGGGTGAATAGCAGAGCATGCAGACGGTCTCGAGGCGCGCATCCAGCATCTTCATAACGACCCCCCTGCTTCTTTTCGCATCCGTCCTTATGATCGCAGCGCTTTACTACAGGAACAGGGACGTTTCGATAGTGCTCCTGCTCATCCTCAGCATAGGGGGGGCCGCCAAGATCTGGACCATGTTCGGGCACAACGGGATCGAGATCACGGCCGGGGTGGACAAGAAGAGGGCCTTTCCCGGACATGTCCTCGATTTCAACCTCACCCTGACAAACAGCACGTACCTTCCCCTGTGGTGCCGGGCGATAATCCCTCTGAACGGGTTGACACGTCACGACAGGCAGGATGCAGGAACGGACATGGCGGGGCAAACCAGTCTGTTATGGCATGACGTGAGCAGCTTCGCATGGAAGCTCGATGCACCGGGAAGGGGTATCTATCGTCCCGGGCCGATCTCCCTTGCGTCCGGCGATCTTTTCGGCTTTTTCCCCCGGGAGAGGACCATCCATGCCCCGGTCGAGATCATCGTTTACCCGCGGTTGGTGCCGCTCAGATCGTTCCCGGTCATCCGGCGCGATTTTTTCGGCATACCGGGAGATGAAAGCCCGGTCCGCGATCCTGTATACATACTGGGGACACACGACTATCAGTTCGGCCGGCCGGCCAGGTTCATACACTGGAAGGCGAGCGCGCGGCGCCGCGTACTCCAGGAAAAGGTTTTCGAGCCGACCGAACAGGAGAAGATATTCTTCGTGGTTTTGGCCGAGGGTTTCGAAAAAGAGCAGGCGTCTGCCGAATTCGAGCGCATGCTGGAAGCGGCAGCGTCAATAGCCGCGCTCCTTGACGAGAAGGGCATTGCCACCGGTTTTGTGACGGATGCCTCGATGAACGGGAAAGGCGCCTTTTTCCGCTCCGTCCGGAAGGACCCGGGCCATCTGTCATCCATCCTCGAGATGCTGGCACGGATGCGGATGGAAAAAGGCCGGGACGTGCTCGAAGGGTTAAGGAGCAGCAGGGGCATGCCGTTCGGGGTGACATGCATCTGTTTTTCATACGAGACAGGCGACGCATCCCGGTCCGTGAGAGAGTACTTTCGCTGCCGCCGGATACCGGTCATCGATTACGTCTGCAAGATGCCCCAACGGGAAGCCGGGAATGCACCCGCCGCCGGCACCCGGGCACTATGTGACCTTCTGGTCAACGAGAATAAAGGGGCCGCCGGATGACGCGGTACGAAAAAACACTCCTCTACGTGTCCGGGACCATCATGGACCTGTCCTGGCTGTACGCCTGGGCGGCATTTTCGCTCGTATCCCTCGGGGCCGGTCCCCTCCCTGCCGTGCGGATCATCGCACTTTTCATGTTCGGCGCGGCCGTCGGCCGCATTGTGCACGGAAAGGGCTTCAGGGTCGTGACGGTGGGATCTGTGCAGGTGCTGGGGATCTGCGCCGCCCTGTTCTGGACCATGCACTTCTTGAGCGGCTCCCACCGGACCATCGTCGATCTCGCGTGGGCTGCCGAATTCTTCATAACCTCCCATACGGCAACTGAGTGGCTGTACTTCATCCTGACCGCTTTCTGGACGGTCGCGATATGGTTGAACGGGTTTTTTTTCGCGCTGAGGCCCGCAACGCATGAAAAGGTCTCCTCACGCTTCGATATCGGCCTTGCCGCGTTCCTGTGCCTTGTCCTTTTCAGGTTCGCAATAGAGACAAGGGGCGCCGTGACGGCACAGGGCGACTTCACGGTTATATCTGCATGCATCTTCTCTTTCTTCGGGCTCCTTGCCATCGGGATAACCAGGGCGCACGGCCCCGGGGCGACGGGCCGTATCTACGGCCGACGGAAGATGGCGATAATCCTCGGCTTTATTTCTGCGGTCTTCCTCTGTGTCGTCAGCCTCGTCGTGTTCCTTCGCCGGCCTTTATCACTCGTTGCAGGGGTGGGCTACAATGCCCTGGCAAAGGCAGGGTCGTCCGCGGGATCGCTCTTCCTCAAGTTCATCAGGTTCCTGTACCTGCCGCGGCAGGTCACGGTCAAGGAGTCCCCGTCGGGCGGGCAGGGCGGCATTTTCGATCACATGGCTTCCTCAGGCTCCGTGCCATGGATGGAGACGGCCGCAAAGGTTCTGGCCTGGCTGTTCGGGACATTCGCGGGAATAATGATCGTCATTATCATTATCACAGGCGCTGTATGGATCGTGCGGAGACTTCTCGCCCGTACCAAAAAAGAAGGCTGGCCCGCAGGACGGCCGTTCTATTTCCTCGCGACCCTGAAGAGGCTCAAGGCCCTGTTCGCCGGGGCGCTTCGCTCTTTGAGGCGCCGCAGAACGGCGGCAGATTTCTACCGGGCGCTCAGGGCCTGGTCAGCCTTAAGCGGCATACGGCTCGCAGGATGCGAAACCCCGTCGGAGTTCTCGGGCCGGATCAAGGAGGCATTCCCGGCGGTCGGCCTCGAGATAGACTCCATCACACACGCTTTTAACAGGGAGTTCTACGGGGATATAAGACTCGGCAGAGATGAGGTCCGATCGCTCAGGTCATGCTGGCGAAAGGTGACAAGCCCCCGGCTATGGCCGGGAAGGCTGAAAACCCTGCTGAAAGGGGGCACCGCTCTTCGCTCTTGAATCTGTCTGCCTCTATCCGTATCCGGCCGCTGCGCCATCCTTGGCCGCACATCGGTCCCCTGGCAGGACACCCGGCATGTTTTTGCCTTGTTCGGTCAGGACGAACCGGCGGCGCGGGCCGTCTATCGTGAGTTCGTCAGTGCCAGGGATAAGCCGGGGTAAGTTACTTTTTAACGAATGCCCCCTGAACTTCTGAACAAGCAACCTTAGGCAATGAAGAAAGTAAGGGACACGTCCCCATCCTCCCCCATTTCACGGTAATAAACGGCCGGCGATTAGGAAGTCATCGAAGGCAACAGACCTATCGCTTCGACAGGGCAGAGAAGGGGTTCTTGATCACAACACCCTTTATCTCTTGCTTGTCCGACAGGTCTTCGGACAGTATTGTCGATGCGCCACCATGAATGCCTGATGCGATGATGAGAGAATCCCAGAAGGAGTATTTGTATTTCTGTTGGAGTTCGATGGCGTCCAGTATCAAGCCGCCGCTCACGGTAACGACCTTCCGCTTCAAGAGGTCTTTTACGATCTCCTTCGCAACAGCGACGTCCATCGGTTTAGAGATGTTCCTTGTGGCTGTAACGAAAAACTCCTGCAGGACCTGCGTGCTTACAAGGCCGTTTCCCGCGTCCCATAAATGGCCTTACGCCCACCGAGGCGATGCGCCGGCGGGTTACGCCGAGACCACGGCGCTCAAGAAGCAGAGCGAAAAGTTAGGAAAAGTGGGTAGGTACATTGCCGAACTCATGGAACAGAAAGGGCTGACCGACGACAGGCTTCTCGACGTCCTCGAGAATGGCCTGCGGGCGATGAAGGTCATTTCGGCCAATATGGTTTCCATGGGAAGCGACGAATCGCCGGAAGGTCACGGTATGATCCGGGGCATCATATCAGTCGACGACTATGCCACCAGGCATAGGTACCTCGAGACAGGGCTCAGGCTTCGCGGCTATTTCAACAGGACGGATCACACGGTCAGCAATCCAGATGGCAGCAACGTATTTGACGTCGGGGTTATGCTCGGGGCTATTAAGGGTAAGACGAGAGGGCTGCCGAGCAATGACGAGGATTAATAAGGGTTTACGTCAATCTTCAGAAGATCTTTTCTTCGTCTCAACAGAACCAAAAAATATTCAAAGGGTAGCTATAGGGTAGCACAGGAAGATTGTGAAATTTCGATATGTCTTGTAACTTATTGAAATAATAAGCGCGCCTGTGGTGACTCGAACACCAAACCTACGGATTAGAAGGCGCTTCTTCTCAAACAAATCTCTTTAAATTTCAATGCCTTCCCATTTGCACCGAGTGTCTGGGATGTATCTAAACGCCCGTAAGATCAAGCTGGGTATTTAGAAGTTCCCCCAAAATCTCCCCAGGAGGTTTTATGGAATGTGAGCTTTGCCACAAGATATCCATTCTTTTAAAAGACGGGCTTTGCCCAGATTGTCAGATTTATCTTGAGCCCACTTTTCTCAGAATCCAAAACAAACCACGAAAACCTTATCTCATCAAAGGAGGAAAAAATGTCCACAATAAGTAAGCTTAAACAGATACTCGGAGAACCAAACCGCATTATCCCCTGCACCAATGGAACCTCGCTCATCTGGCACACCCCCACAGAAACCATAATCGTAATGATTTACAAAGGAAAGCGGGAATGTTCGGGAATTTATGTTGTCGAAGATTAGGAGGGAAAGATGAAATACAATGAAGCCATAGCGGCTATAAATACCGAAAGAGCCTTGCGTCTTTTGGACATTACCCTCAGAGTTAACGGAAACTATCTCTATTTCTCCTGCGTGGAGTGTGGAAAAGAAAGCGCCATCCGGTTTTACGGGATGAAAAAGAATGTGGCTTACTGCCCCTTTTGCAAGAAAGGGACAAACATAATCGCCTTGGCAGCTAAGATTAAGAATATTGACTTCCAAGAGGCCAAAAACTTTCTTATTGAAAAGGCTTCAGGAGACGAAAAGCCCATCGAGGAACCGCTCAACGTCAGCGGAGATCTAGAATGGTGCGAGTTTATGGCAACCGAAGACTTGAACGGTGAACTTTGTCAGGAAATGGGAGTCGGAAAATGGAAAGGGAAAGGGATTATGGCCGGACACGTAGCCTTTGCCGTTCATAATGAACACGCAGTGAAGGTAGCTTATTACGGCGTTCATATTCCCGATAAGAAGGTTAAATTTCCTTCAAACTTCAATCCGGAATTGTATCTTTACAATATTCACAACATTAACCTACACGAGGAAGTCTGGATTACCAAGGATATGTTTAACTGCTTGAGGATAATCCAAAGC
Source organism: Deltaproteobacteria bacterium UBA5329 (assembly GCA_002408185.1). Classification (GTDB taxonomy): domain Bacteria; phylum Desulfobacterota; class Syntrophorhabdia; order Syntrophorhabdales; family Syntrophorhabdaceae; genus Delta-02. The sequence continues at coordinate 114,782 of DHQV01000100.1, read as the reverse complement.
GGTCGGCAGTCCGTGTGTAATTTCGGGCTTCCTTATCTGTCAGTCAGGCAGTATCAGCTTTTATCCAACTGTGATCGGGTCGTGTTTGACTGGTCCGGTGATAAACGGGATATTGCTTATACCAATATTGCAAGCCTGAAAACGTTTTACAGGTTTGCGTAAGTTAAAAGGGACTTCCTAAATGGGAGGTCCCTTGTTTTTAATACCGAAGCCTTCATTAGTACTCCCTGTCGGCTTTTAATTTTAATGGTATAGGCTTAGAAATTAACTGCATCAGCCATCAATTCAGCTTGTTTTAAAACGTTATCCGTGGCTAATAGTTGTTCATCCGGCGGATAACCATACCTATTTAAAATTCTTTTAACATCACGACGAAGCCGTGCCCGAACGCTTTCTTTAAGCGTCCAATCAATTGTTGCATTGGCTCTCACGCTCTTAAATACTTCGATGGCAATAACTGCCAATTGTTTGTCACCAAGAACTTCTTTCGCACTCTGGTTATTTGCTAATGCATCATAAAAAGCAAGCTCATCTTCTCCAAGATTTAATTGCTCGCCTCGCTTATCTGATTCTCTGATATCCTTTGCAAGTTTAATCAGCTCTTCAATAACCTGTGCTGTTGTTAATAGATTGTTTTGATATTTCTTAATCGCATTTTCCAGCATCTCAGAAAGCTTTTTGCTTTGGATAAGATTTTTCCTTATTCTTGTTTTTATTTCGTCGTTCAAGATCTTCTTCAAAAGTTCCAGGGTCAGATTCTTGTGCTCCATATGACGGACCTCTTCCAAGAAGTCATCCGATAGAATTGAGATATCCGGTTTTTTGATTCCCGCCGCGTCAAATACATCTATAATTCCATCGGACACAACCGCTTTGTCAACAATCTGCCTTATGGCCGTTTCTATTTCCACATCGGATTTCCCACTGGCCGGTTCAAACTTTACCAACCGGGCCTTTACTGCCTGGAAAAACCCTATTTCATCCTTTATCTTCATGGCTTTGGAATGCGGAACAGACAAAGCGAAAGCCTGGGAAAGTAGGCCAACCTGTTTGGTAAAACGATTTTTTCCATCATCCAGGCCTAAAACATACTCTTGTGCCTCCAAGATGATGATAAGTTTCTCGTGCGTAGTAGCTTTAAAATATCTCTGGTAGTCGAAGCCATCAAACATCTGGTCCACAATTTCAAACTTCTCAAGGAGAGCAGCAACTGCTTCTTCCTGATCGAGTGTCGGCGCGCCCTTTCCTCCGCTGGCCGCATAAGTGGCTAAAGCCGTCTTCAAATCCGAAGCGATGCCGATATAGTCGACAATTAATCCGCCTGGCTTGTCTTTGAATACCCTATTCACACGAGCAATCGCTTGCATAAGATTATGGCCACGCATCGGTTTATCAACATACATGGTATGGAGGCAAGGTACGTCAAAACCGGTAAGCCACATATCACGGACAATAACCAGCTTCAAAGGATCAGCTGTATCTTTAAATCTTTCGGCAATGGATTTGCGGTCCTGTTTTGATGTGCTGTGGCGCTGCCAACTTTCGGGGTCAGACGAAGATGAAGTCATTACTACTTTAATGGATCCCTTTTTTAAGTCCTTATTGTCCCAATCCGGACGAAGCTTGATAATTTCTTCATACAATTCAACTGCAATTCTTCGACTCATGCAGACAATCATGCCTTTGCCTTCAAAGGCTTCCTGGCGTTTTTCAAAATGATCCACGATATCCGCCGCCACAACTTTGAGTCGGTCCTGGTGTCCCACTATGGCTTCCAGTTGTGCCCATTTTGCCTTGGCTTTCTCTTTCGCTGTACTTTCCTCGCCTTCAGTAACGGCTTCCGCTTCTTCATCGAGTTTGGCTTTTTCTTCCGGTTTCAGATGAATTTTGGCTAGGCGGGACTCATAGAATATTTTAACTGTCGCCCCGTCTTCAACCGCTTGAGAGATATCGTAAACGTCCACATAATTTCCAAAAACAGCTGGAGTGGATGCATCCTCTTTTTCAATCGGTGTTCCGGTGAAGCCGATAAAAGAAGCATTAGGCATTGCGTCGCGCAAATATTTTGCAAATCCATAACGTGTAATTGCTTCTTCCCTGTCTTCGTTCTTAACGATCATCGTCTTGGCCCCAAATCCGTATTGGCTTCGATGGGCTTCATCGGCAATGACGATAATATTTTTCCTTTCAGAAAGCAGGTCGTAATTCATTGCGCCGCTTTCGGGAAAAAATTTTTGAATAGTGGTAAAAACAATGCCGCCGCCAGCCACTTTCAAAAGTTCTTTAAGACTTTCCCTATTATCTGCCTGAACCGGAGTCTGTCGCAAAAGCTGTTTGCAGTTGGCAAAGGTTTCAAAAAGCTGGTCATCTAAATCATTCCGGTCGGTCAAAACAACAACAGTCGGATTGTTCAGCTTTAAAACTGTTTTGCCAGTATAAAAAACCATCGAAAGTGATTTTCCGCTTCCCTGCGTATGCCAGACCACGCCGGCCTTTCGGTTTCCGTTGTCGCTGGAAGCTGTAATGGTGGAATCGATGGCTTTATTAACCGCGAAATATTGATGATAGGCGGCGATTTTCTTTATGGTTACTACCGAAGTGAGGCCCGTTTTTAAATCTTCTTTTCTGGTCTTTTCGAAGACTACGAAATGGCGGATTAAATCAAGGAGTGTCTTCTTGTTGAGCATTCCCCGAATAAGGGTTTCAATTTGAGGAACGATCCCCTTATCTTCTGTGAAGCCATCGGCTGACTTCCAGGCAATGAAGCGGGAAAGGTCGGAAGATATCGTTCCGGTCTTCGCGTCCAATCCGTCAGAGGCAACCAGGATGCTGTTATAGCAAAACAATGTCGGAATGGCATTCTTATAATTTTGGAGTTGTGTAAAAGCTTTTTGCACGGTGGCATTTTCATCGACTGGATTCTTGAGTTCAACCACCACTAAAGGCAGGCCATTTACAAAAACAATAACGTCAGGACGTTTATTGATATTGTTTTCGGTGACTGTAAATTGATTGCAGACCAGAAATTCGTTGTTTTCAATAGTGTCAAAGTCGATAAGGTAAACTTTATCGCCCTTTATCCCGTCTTTGCCCATGTATTCGACTTCGATTCCATCCGTGAGCATCAAATGGAAAGCCTCGTTGTTGTCCATGAGGTTTTGACTGGGAAGATTAAAAACTTGTTTTAAGGCCTGTTCTCTAGCTTCCGAAGGGACCTTGGGGTTTATATTATCGATTGCCTGCCTTAGACGGTCGCGGAAAATAACGGTGTTTAGGTTTTGGCGTTCGTTCTCCTGATCTTCCGGGGAAAGATACTCAAAACCCTGATTTTGTAAGAGCTCGATAACGAATTCTTCAATGTTTGATTCAAATATTTTGGTCATAGGAATTTTTTTTGTATTAAGTATAAAATTGCCGTTAGTTGCTGTTTATATAGCTTATTCAAATTGTCCGGATCTTCAAAGACATCATGCCAAACTAAATTATGTCCCGCTGTATTACGCAATTGGCTGGTTGTTCTAAAAGCAGCTTGCCAATCGGTTCCGATAGACGAAATTATTTCCTGCAAAGACTTGGCGGTTGTTCCAGTGATCGGAGCAAAGTCTACCTTGAATGCCAACGTTTGATAAATATCGCTGAGTACTTTACAATCTTTCCCATCATCCCTTTTAGGATATAAATACTTCAGGAGCGATTCGAAAATTAAACCTCCTTTGAATAGGTAAGTTAGGACTGGCTCAATAGACCCACCTGCTGTGCTTCTAAGTATAAGTTCTTTCTCCCTATCCTCATATTCTAAAATAAATGTATAAAATGCGGTTATGATCGAATGGTTTTCTTTCTTAATAACGAGCCTTTTTACAAATTTCTCTATGAAGTTTTGAATTTCTATCGCAGGCGAATAAGAGTGTCTGCTATTAAATAGTAAAAGTTCATCACTTATTCTTTTGATTAAATGCTTTGTAATTCTGACTGCCGCTTGATTGCCTTGGTGATTCAGGGTAAGGAATTGGCTTGCCGGATTATTCAGCCAACTAGCGGGGGCGTTTCTCATATCTTCTGAAATGGCAGCGTCCATATAAAAAACTGCTTTCTCGTAATTCTTTAGATCATAAGCGCACCAGGCCAAGAAATAAAACGGTGTTCCCTTATGAATTTTTTCATATTTTACCTGATCATCGTTCCTCATAATTTGCAGGAGCGCTTCATAATCTTCAAACCTTTCAAATGGCCTATCAGCGATCTCAATCGTGTTTCCCGGACCATGGGCCTCAAAAAACATATCCCCGTCTTCCGGGCCACTAATCGTAAGCTGTCTATATGATAGTCTAGCCTGAGCAAGTTTCTCCGGGGTATAGAAGGTAAATCTGTCCATATTTAATCGTTAAATCCTTTTACTCTTACTTCACCATTCATTAGTTTTGGCAAAATAGCACCACGAATTTTCGATAGGGTTTGGATTTGAGAATTATTTCTCAAAATCTTTTTAAAAGATGATGATACGGCTTGACCAAAAGATTCTAAGGTAGATTCATCCGGAACTAGGAGTAGAATATTTCTAAAATCGGTTGAATTAATTCCAGGTATAGCGGCCTTACCACCGATATTCTGAAGACTTCTCCTGCAAGTATAACTATTCAACCAAAGATATAAAAAAAAGCGCTGTATATCTTTCTTAGGTTGGACGCGGAATACATGTTCATTAATGCAAAACTTTTTAAACGGAAAGTCTTCGCCACTCATTGAAAAATGTGGAACAAAAGTTCCAGGAATCCCGCCATCCTTGTAAACTAAGATATCATAATCTTTCACAATTCCTGTATTGAGGCTAAGAAAAAATTCTTCGGACACATATTTTGTTTTTGAAAAATCAAAATTTGAAATACCGTTAATACTCTCGGCGCCAACACTTGGTATGCCGAACTTCAGTTGACCCACGCCGCCCTTTGGCCTCCTCCCACTTTCCAGTTCACCAATAAATTCATCAAGTTTTCCTAATCTCCACTTTTCAGGAATTCTACCTATCTCAGAATCGATCATCTTACCACCACTGCTCTTATATGGCTTCCCGTGTGGGTTTGGAAATTCAAAATTTATAAACCAATATCTAAAAAGTGTATTTGCAACGTTTTCCAAAGTCGTATTTTGTGTCTGCAAGAGCTCTATTTTTTGATCAAAAGAGGAAAGAACATCCGCAATTAAATGTTGTTCAGGGAGTGTGGGAAGTAATAATGGAAGTTTAGATATTGAATCAAACGTTATTTGAGGAAATGTTCCGGAGCGTGATTCTGCAATAAGCTGAAATTCTTTTAAGGTTCTTTCCGATGTAAGAAACTTATAAATAAAATTTATCGCAACATTATCTTTTGCTCGTAAGACCATTAATTTAGTTGATGCAACAGAATTAGAGCTATCAAAATCAACTAACATATAGCGTTTGTTTGCCGGACGGATCTCACTGAACAAAATATCATTTGTTTTAAAACTCTTTTTTGCCTGGCCAGGTAAATCTTTAACTAAAGCTAAATCTTTATGTAGCAGTTTTCCATCCGATATATCGCCAGTGTTTAAGAAATGAACCTGGTCTTTTCCTGTAAAATCAAAGGTTTCTGAAACAGGAAAAACCACTTCTCCTATAGATGTTTCTTTCCATTCCTTCGGTATTGTTTTTAAAACTCCATCTGTCATGATTATTTCAAATTAAGGCCGATATTATTAAGTTGTTTCTTTATTTCTTCATCCAGCCTTTTTTCCTCTTCGATCTGGAGCGAAAGCTCACTTAAAAATCCGCCCATTTTTTTGTGAAAAGATATCCCATCATCTTCCTCGTCCTTTAGTCCAACATAGAGACCAGGTGTTATAACAAAATTATGTTTGATTATTGCTTCAAGATTTGCTGATTTACAAAAACCGGTAATATCTTCGTATTTCCCATTGTGTTTTCGCCATTCGTGATAAGTCCCGGCGATTTTAGCAATATCATCTTCTGTGAAACTGCGGTGCGTGCGATCCTCCATATAGCCTTCTTCGTTAGCATCGATAAAAAGGAGCTCTCCGTTTCTCTTTCTGTCCCCGTTACCCACGCGTTTGCGGGATAGGAACCAAATGCATGCTGGAATACCCGTGTTGTAAAAAAGTTGTTTTGGAAGAGCGACGATACAATCAACCAAATCATTTTCAATTAAGGTTTTACGAATTTCTCCTTCGTTATTGTTCTGGCTCGAAAGCGAACCATTGGCCAAAACACAGGCCATTATGCCTTTTGGTGAGAGATGATAAATCATATGTTGTAGCCATGCAAAATTAGCATTACCTGTTGGCGGTATCCCATACTTCCAGCGTGGATCATTTTGTAAAAGCTGCCCTGACCAATCGCTGTCATTGAAAGGTGGATTAGCTAGGATGAAATCAGCTTTCATATCCTTATGCAAGTCATTCAGAAAAGATCCCTCAGTATTCCATTTGACTTGCGAACCATCTATTCCGCGAATGGCCAGATTCATTCGACACAGGCGATAGGTGGTTTGGTTACTCTCCTGTCCATAAATGGAAATATCGTCAATTTTACCTTGGTGGCTTTCCACAAATCTCTCACTCATGATAAACATGCCGCCACTGCCACAGCAAGGATCATAGACCCGGCCTTTGTAAGGTTCTATCATTTCAACCATTAAACGAACTATCGCTTTTGGAGTATAAAATTGACCGCCTTTTTTCCCTTCCGCATTGGCGAATTCACCCAAAAAATATTCATAAACTCTGCCAAGTAGGTCTTTGCTTTTAGCAGCTTCTGTTCCGATGGCTATGTTTCCAACAAGATCAATCAAACTACCAAGGGCGGCTTTGTCCAAATTAGGCCGAGCATAGACTTTTGGTAAGATTCCTTTAAGAGTCTGATTTTCTCTTTCGATGGCTTCCATCGCGTCATCAATATCTTTACCAATTGAGGGTAATTTCGCTCGCGAATGAAGATGCGACCATCTGGCAATCTGCGGGACAAAAAAAACATTCTCCGCTCGATACTCATCCACATCTTCTGGATCCGCTCCCGCAAATTCCCCTTTGCCTTCCTTAATCTTTGTGTAAAGCTCCTCGAACGAATCCGAAATATATTTCAGGAAAATCAGGCCCAGTACAATGTGCTTATATTCAGCAGCATCCATATTTTTACGGAGTTTATCTGCCGCTTTAAAAAGTGTTTTTTCAAATGATTCTGACTTATTATTGTTATTTTTTGCCATAGTTACCTTTTGGTAAAATAATGTAAAACAATCGCTAAAACTCATCAGTTATGATGAACATTTTATATATTTAAGTTATTGATAGTTTTTATAATACCCTTCCATACTATCAGATAGAACGTAATCAATCAAACCGAAAAGGAAAAAATAAGCGACTATAGATTTAGCCGGTTACAAGTAGCTATCCCCGCCGCTATCGCCTCAAACATCCGGACAAAATATGGGTGCTTGTGTTTCTTTTCTCTCTCAAGTTCATGGACAAGGAACGGATAGCGGGCTACCATCATTTCAGCGATAGAAATTTTATTTACCCTTCGTTCGGCGGCCAACTCTTTCTTTATATCGTCCAATGAATAAAGGCAAAGCTTTAATCCTTTTTCTTTTGCTATGGTTTTTATCGATGCAACAAGAAAATTGAGATTTGTGGAGCTTCTTGATAGGTGAAGCTTCTTTAAGACAAGAATGCGGACATGATGCTGGACAATAATGTCTTGAATTGCTCTTTTGGCTATTCTCCTTTTCTTCTCCGACCACTTCCCTTTGAGGACCTTAATACCCCAGTAAACAAGATCTTGCGCTTGAAAGACGGCAAGTCCGAGATATTTTGTCCCTGGATTAATTGCTAAGATGGTGATTGGTTCTTGAAGCATATTATTGTAGCAGGGCTAAAATAGAGCTATGAAAGTATTCTTTTGTTTATGTGACTTAGCTTTATTTTAACCCATCTATTACAACTCGCTAATTGCCTACTCCGGCAACCTTTTTCCTGCTTCTAATGCATCCCGCCGGGCTTGGATTTCTCTCCTTACCACCCGAAGGAGATTGAAATACAGAGCGTCCGACATGGTGTGGTAGAGCGCTGCCAGACGAAAAATATTGACCGGACTTGGAAAGCGCGAACCTTTTTCCCAGCGGGAGATCATTCCGGCATTTTCAACTCCTAAGAAGAATGCCACTTGTTTTTGAGAATAGCCGTTCATCTTCCGGAATTTTCTCAAACTGTTGGGAATATTTTTGTAATCTATTTTTTCCTCCTTCATTTTTTCACCTCCTTTTATATACAAAAGTATCACCGATGTGGGTTGGCTATAAGGGAGGGATTTTTGCCTTACACGGCAAAGTCAAAAAACAGTTTTGACTTGATCTTGAAAGCAACTCTTGGGGGCAAGTCTCAGAAAAAAGAGGTCACATCTTGAGCAATAGAGTTAGGAGGGCTATTTTGCCTAGTTAGGCAATCCCCAAATTGACCGCTTCTGCTATATAATACCCGCTTTCCCCCTTTTTTAAGTTCGCGTACTATAAAGATACCGGCATGGAATAAAAAGTTTGGAGGGAGAATGGGCCAATATGAGTATGGATTGTGGTAACGCAAAACTTATTGAAGATTTTTTTATAAGCGCCCGCATCACGGACGAGCTTTGCGCTGCTTCGATTGAAAAATACCGCGATTCAATAAAGAAATTTTTATCCGTTTGTGGGAATAAAAAGATCGCTGATCTTGAAGACAGCGATTTTAGATATTTTGTGCTCAGAATGAAAGATAGCGGGGCGAGCAATTCCAGGATCAGTAATGTTATTGCTGCCATGAAAGGGCTGATAGGCTATTTGCAAAAAGAAAGGCTGATAGGCTTGAAGGTTAACTTAGATAAGATAAGAAAGCCTAAAATACCAAGAAAAGTCGTGAATCATTTGACCGTTGAGGAAATAAAGCTGCTTTTAGAAACGATAAAGAAGGATCTAGAGGCTGGTGAAATGATTAGAAAGGTTAGAATGATGGCGCTCATCATGATTCTCCTTCAAACCGGAGCCAGGATCGGCGAAGCGCTGTCTATCAGGCTTCGAGATATCGACCGGATCAATATGGAGATTCCTATAATTGGCAAAGGCAGTAAACCGAGGAGCCTTTATTTGTCTCGCTATACCCTTTATTGGATCGATAGATATCTAGCGATCAGGAATAGCGATAATAATTTATTGTTTTTGACGCTCGACGGTAAATCGAAATGGAGCCAAACCGATGTCGGCAGATCATTTAGGAGATACCGGGACAAATCCGGAATTACCAAGCATTTTGTCCTCCATACCCTGAGGCACACGACCGCCACCCAGCTTTCCGACAAAGGGGTCCCTATGAACTGTATTCAGCATATCCTGGGACACTCCCGGCTTGAAACAACGATTAAATATTACATTGGCGCGGCGGAAAAGAGCCGGGCCAAAGAAGTTATGCGAGATGATTATTATCGGTTTATTCCGAAAGATTCATTATGCATAGGAGAAAAGTCAGGTTAAAATATCAGCTTACAAAATTCAAATACTGCCTATGTGCTTTCTTGGCCTGTTCTTTATCTACGCCTAGATAGTATTTACAGGTCGTATCCAACCTCTCATGACCGAGGATCTCCTTTACGTGCACTATCGGGCAACCGTTGAAAACAAGATTGGTAGCCACCGTGTGCCTAAGAATGTGGGGCGTTAATTTTTTATCAATCTTAGCGAGCTTTCTATGCCGGTCAAAGAATCTCCAAATATCATCCCTATGCAGTCTGGCAAAGGGTTTTTTGGTTATAAAGACAGCTTCATGCGAATCATTACGCGATTCTAAATACCTTCTCAGCCAATCCAAGGATCTTTGGGTGAAAAATACCCGCCTCTCCTTGTTGCCTTTCCCGACAATTTTTGCCTCCTTTCTATTCCAGTTTATATTCTTGCGGTTAAGGGATAAAACCTCGCCGATTCTCATTCCGGTTCCCAAAAGAACTTCAACCAGCACCCGGAAACGAAATCCGTTCCAAGTTTTTACATTTATTGTTTTAATAAACCTTTCTATTTCTTCCTTGGTTAAAAATATTACTTCCCTCCTATATCTTTCGGGAGGCCGGATCTGTTTCGGAGCTAAAGTGGAAAGCTTGAGAAAAGTTTGGCAGTAAGATAAAAAACTTCTCATGGCGTAGATTACGCTGGAGATCCTGGCTGCGCTTACTCCCCTGTCCATCATAACCTTCTTGAGATGAACGAAATCCTGGACTTCCAGATCCTCGACCGGCTTGTCGCCTATGTCACGCGTGAAGCATCGAAGAGAGTCTCTGTATTTTATTATCGTCTGGGGAGAAAAGTTTAATTCGTATCTGGCATACTCCAAGAAGCCTTCCACGAGCCGGCTGATCGTGTGATTTTGCCGTGCTTCAATGTCGGGAATTGAATGGCTTTCTAGGGTAGTTTTCGGGGCTTCGAAGCGTGCGTCTATGCCGTAGAATGCATTTCTTTCTACGGCGGTTTTTTGCGTTTTCATAAACAAAAAACTGCAACCAAAAGTTACAGTTTTTCTATCTCAATTTTTTGTGATTAGTCCTGAGTCTAGCACGCTCTTGTACAAGAAGCGCGACTACTGATTATTTGGCTCAGTTAAGCCGTTGACAGTGCTGTTAGCAAGCTAACAGTTCGACCGTCTGATCTTGACTATACTCCTCATTATTTTCCTATGAGAGAAAATAATTTTTTGTGAGTAGTATTCTAAGTCAAAATCGGTATCTCCCTAGAAAGGAGGTGTTTGAGAACGGGTGTAAACGTGGACTTTATCGCTTAAAATAGAGATTTTTTGCCTGTAACGATTTGGGCAAAATTAATGACAAATTATTAAGGGTCTTTCTAGTGTATTATAGGTTTTCCAGATAGCAAAGGCAGTGCTTATTGGCGCGGCAGACACAATTTCTATATGGCAACATTTTTAAAGAAGAATAGTAGTTCTGATAGTTGTCATTTCTTGTAGTATACAGAAAAAGTATATTTAGGGAATCATTATTTCATTAACCTTTTCCCGGATGTTTTGTTTCACCTCATCCCAATCCGCTTTTTGAATCATTATCGGAATCGGTTCATTTTCGGCATCTTCGAAATATGTAAGGCTTTTGAGGATATGGAGCTTATTGTAATTGATATCTTCGTATTTTTGTTCAAAGAATCCGATGAGGTTTTCAAGTGTGTATTTCTTAAGCAGATAGTATATGTCAATAAAGTCCTTTTTGCTTCCCCTGGATGAAGCCGCATCAATTTTCATTGCCGCAATATCGCGTTCGTCAGCCAATTTGACTCCTTCAAAATCAATCAAGGGATAAAGAAGCGAATACTTATATCGAAGAAAACTCACCTTGACTTCATCAAGCGTTGCATTAATAGTTCCGTCTTCTTCTCCGACAATCTCCAGCTCTCCAAGAGAGGATAGTTTTTCCTTTATAGCCTTGTTTGAAAAATCGTTTTGAGAAAACCAATCCAGGTCGATTGATTCGCGATGCCCAAGCTGAATAGCAAGCGCAGTGCCACCCCCAAGGTAAAAACTATCTGAAAGACCGCTCTGGGCTATCTTTTCCAGAACAAGCTTTGTTTTGTTGTTGATTGCCTGATTGAACATTTGTTTGGATCGAGATTAAAATACTGGCACCAGAAAACACGGGACTTCTTATTAAGGTTCCTGCTTTCGAGTATCACGTTTATTATCTCCTGGTTTCCATACAGCTTGAGAGCTTGTTGAAAGTCGTTTTCATCGCCAAAGTTGAGGACCCTTTCAATTATGAATTTGCTGTTGGCTTTTTCATCAACCTGTTCCACATCCCAGAAGAGTGTTTTTTTGAATGAATTAGGCATTGCGATGGAATTGCATTACTTGTATATACTATTGAGAATTATTTAAAGCGTTTACCAGTTATTTCAAGAGGTTATATCTCCATTATATCACTAATATGCAAAACGGTCAAAACTCCTGCTTCCTTAGAAAGACTGGTTTTATCGAGGTAAAATGTTCCCAATGAGAACTTTTAAGAGATTAGAATGTTAATGGAATTATATTGGTAAATTAGTAATTGTTTTGGTAAAAAGGGCAATTGTTAAATTATGAACGCAGGAGCAGAAATGGTCGATCTATAAAATGGCCTCTCTCAAAAGATAACCCGTCACGGACCCTCGTTCGATGAGGAAATTCAATATGGTAACGACCGCAGACCTGGTCTTCTCGCTTTTCCTTATTTTTTGGCGGTTGGTTAGTATGTACCTTTTAACGAGGTTCTCCATGTAGAATATGGTGTTAATTTCAAGTTCCTGAAAAGATAGACTGGGTGTGCTTTCCAGGATTGCACTTATCCAGAAAATACCATCTTCTGAAAATTGACTGCCGATGTCATTCAATATTTTCGCAAGTGAATACAAGACGGCAGGATGGGAGCCTACTTCTTTAGCCACTTTGGCGAAAAAGATCTTCTCCTTTTCTTTAACGGTATGCCACTCTCTCGCATCTTTCTTCCACCAAGGCCATGCTAATAGATAGTTGTGTACTATTTCTTTTACATAGTAATGGCGATCCTGCTTGCATAAATCGATAATTGGATCATAAAGAATGTCCCACACCATCCAGAACTCTTCGTAACGATACAGCCTATCCTCCATGGAAACGAATTCCCGTATAAAGTCAGCGGTGTCTCTGGAATCGACAATATTCTCTGCAAACGGTTTCATGTATTCGGCGATCTTATCTTTTCTGGAGGTCAGTATGAAATAGGCAAATTTATGGTAGAAGCTGTATTTCAGTTCGTAATCAAGGTTGTCATCACCTCGACTGTCCGCCAACATCTGCTTGGCGAATACAGGGAGAATGGCTGTTATAAACCGCTCGTGAACTGTATCTTTGGTGTCCAAAGGTATTAACTCGAATCCCCTATTTAACGTTTTCAATTCGAGTTGCGTTACATGCCCTATATCGTCATAGTTGATCTTCCCCGTAATAACTCGTTCCACATCTTTCTCGTATTTCTTGGTAAACTTTTTCAAGAACCGCGGCTCCGAAACCCTATAAAACTTCTTTTTTAGGTCTTCTTTGCGCACCTCATCGACGAGTTTGTCATATTTTGGCTCCAACATCAGGTACCCTAAAAAGATTGACTGTGCTGCTTCAAAATCTATTTCCCATAGGTCATTGAACACCGCTCGCGTAGCGAAAACGGATATCTGAGGCCAGCGGTCTAACAGGAGCATGCATAGCGTTGCCACAATAGCTTCTTTCTTCTCGGGAAAACGCTTAATAAGAAGCGGAAGGACGCTAATACATGGCTCTACGCCATCTGATATTTGAAAAGAATATTCTTCGATCAGTAACGGAATCGAAGCGAAATCCATTATTGTCTTGGTGCAGAATTCCTTCTCCTTTTGACTCAGCACGTCGAGAAAGTCTCTTATGACGACAGCGCAAACATATGGAGGAATAGAACGGTTGAACAGAGAAAACTTTTCATCATTATTAGTCTCAAGGGTGCTTATTACTTCTTGCGCTTCAGATAGGGCTAGATGGGGGTCTTTTTCATATTTGTCGTATCGCTCGTACTGGGCTTTGTCTCTTTTGAATCTACATTGAGACCATATTTGCAATGGGCCATATTTGAGGAGACGCCCAGCTTCTTCCAGACTCTCTTCACTATGTTGCTTGAGGTTTGCATCTATTTCGGGCTCAAAGGTGATTAGAACTTTGTCACTCTCCTCGGAAGGTTCCGTCCTCACTTTCATCTTTCTGGCATCCATTCTAGCCAAGAACAATCGCCAGGTCTTATCCGCATCAGTTTGCTCAGGTTCGGGAGGCAACTCTGTATAATATCGATCAAGGATTTCCCAGATGGCTTCCTTTCTCTTTTGAAATTCGGCGTCATCCTTTGATCCAACGAGTTGATACTGGAATGCGATATCCTCCAGTGAGAATTTTCTATGTTTATCGTCACAAGCCTGGATTCTTTCATTTTCGTGCATATCTCTTCGAAAATCTCCCAGACTGGGAAAATATGTTTTCAGCCCTTCTAACTGGCCTTTGTGCGTTCGATCTAGGAGCATTCGGGTCGAATCATAGAGGAAGAAGCCCTTTGTCTGGAAAAGTAGTTTTGCGATATTGAAGAGCTTTTCGGGCTGAGCAAGGACGAGACTTACAACCACGGCTGTAATAGAGGCGGATTTCGAATTCCTGAGAAGATAAGTGCATATGCTTTCAAGAGTATCCACTGGTATCATTTCTATTCGTTGAAGGAGCCATTTCTCAAGTGCCATGTGGATAGATTCGAGTAGGTCGGGCACCACCTGGGTGCCTCGATAGGTGTTCCATAATCTATTGCATATGTACTGGTCTATCGTTGTCGTTTCATCCAAGAATACCTTTACTTGTTCGGCTTCGCCTCCGAGTTTTGACGTAACAAAACAATCAACCGCTTTGTTGGTGAACGTAAGTATGAAAACTATTGTATCCCAGAATGAAGAACCCAAAAGCTGATAGATAGGCGTCTGAAGGGCGCTAGCTGGATAGTATTTAAAATCGTGTCTCTCGCTTAGACCGAAATATTGTTCCATGCCCATGCTCATGCCCCCAAATGGGTACTTGTCTTTACGCCTTTGAAACCAATAAAGGTCCGCCAGTTTAATCACATGTGCGGGAAGTGCGCTTATGACCTCGACTCCTTCCATAACGGAAGATGCCAGCACCATCATCACAATGTCGTAGTATTTCTCTCTATGGCCCGTTTCTTTTTTCGCGATCACTTCATCAAAAATACTCGCCAGCTCAGGCTTGATTTCCTGCGCCCCTTGTAAAATTGTTTTTACGAGAACATCTTCCTCATTACGAGAACTATATCTCGATCCTCCCTCAGCAAATATTCTTTCGTAGTAGTAAAGGCAGATCAAACTTGTCTTCCGCGTTGTTTCACCCTGCTTATGCTTCGTGTTCCAGTCAGAAAGCAGTGGCAAAATAATGTTCATGTTGCGTAAGCCAAATACCTCTCTGTGCTGATAGAGAAAGTCTATCGTAGTCTCCCAGCCTTTTCCCTTAGGCATCGTAAAGACAATTTCGAGTGCAAGTACTCCGGTATTTGGCAGGCCAAACAGGCGCGACATATCTTCATCTATGGTCTTGCATGCGATCCGAAGTAAGAAAACGACCCTCATCAGGAGCTTTTCGTCGTCCTCTAGGAGCTTCTTCTCAAACATTTGAAAGAAAAACTCTGCATAATTGGACAAAAGCACCGAGACCAACACTTCGTCTTTCCAGAAATTCTCAAGATGGTGATTGTTAGTCGATTCTTCGATAAGAGACTTCACTCTATCAATATCCGAGAGGAGCCAATCAGACAGCCAATTCCTAAACGCCCGGCGGACTGGCAATGAACTTCCCAATGCAGTAAAAAAAGAAATACAGTTCTTTTTCTTGTTAAATTCTTGGCCAATAAACTTGTCTAATGCCCATTCTTCATAAGTATCGTGCGTTATGAAATAGCCACTATTATCGGAATCGTATCTGATCACTTCATCTGTTTGGAGCGCTTTTAGGGCTTCGTTATCCAGATCATCGGCTTTCACATAAAAGGAAGCGGTATTTGCCCGTCTTTTTGCAATCTCGAAAAAACAATTCTCTCTTTTCACATTAATATTGTTCTTCGTGTAGGAGGAATTGACTATTTTCTTGTTCCAAATGAGGTTCTTGAACTCTGAATAGGTCTTCAGTTCCTCCCCTTCTTTGTAGTTTTGGAGATACTCATTCAGATAAAACGGGATTCGTATAAGGTCCAAGAATCTTTCGTTTTGCGGAAGGGCGATATTATATTTGGTTGCGATGGCTGCAAGTTCTTCCTTAGAAATATTCTCGATATTAACCACGGCTAGAACGCCCCGGTTGTATATTGCGACCAATTGCCACTGGAGATCCTCCAAGTAACCGTATCTGGTGGTAAATATAATCCTCCAGCCGCTTTCAAGAAGCCGAAACAAAAATTCCTGGAAGACCGCTTGATCTTCTATGTCGGAGAGTTTTTCAGCCGAATCCACCACTACGTACTTGTTGCTTATATCTTTATGAGCCTCGATAAAATCAGCGAAGGTGAAAGGACCATAATGACCAAAGCGTTCATTGATACTGGGGGCGTTAAACTCTGATGCTTTAAAAACATAGAATGGGGTTGTCTCTTTTAACTCTTTGTAGAGATCCTTTATCAAAGCTGTTTTCCCAGTTCCACCTTCCCCACTGATAATCACGAGAGCCGACTTCTCTAAGCCGACCTTGAGATCATTCAGGGCCGCCGATCTATCAATCTTTATCTCAATGCCACTGAAAGTTATTTTTGAGTGAATCGATGCTAACATCGACTCGGAATGTTTCTCCAATTCCGAAACAAAATCCACCATGCTCTTGCCCAAGCTGAAGTAATGCTGGGCCAGTGCTCTATTCCCTTCAAGTGCCAGTTGCCGGTCAAAATGGCTGGGTACTCTCCACTCTATCCTAACGCCCAAGGACTTAGCATAATCTTCTACTTTTGTTTTATATTCAGGATCTTTCTTGTCCGGCGTCGAACTCTCAGAAAAGTCTTGGTTCACATAGAAAAGTATTTTAGTAATCGATGGGTTCTTATTTTTTGCCTTCTTTATACCCTCTTTCAGCTCATCCGTCTTAGTGCTTAACTTTGCCTCATAGAACTTGGCTTGCCAGCCAATTATCTCACCATCTCTCTCGATAGGTTCTGTTTCAATTCCCGTTTGGTTCTTGAAGCGGAACATTCCCTTGACTTCATTGAACTCCGAGCAAAATAGATGATAACAAAGAATCTCGAAAGAGCTTTGCTCCTTTCCGTTAAACTTGGCCTTAAAATTGTTCCAATTAATTTCTTGTACTTCTATCATCTGATTTAACCTCGCGTGAACTTTTGAAGACTTAGACTTGGGGATATCATTATCATAATCTCCTGGGAGAAAAAATCAAATTACAAAGTTTCAGGGGAAGTTGGGAGCGAGACACTGTTCAATCTTTGAGTGCTGGTGCGATAATATGGACACGAGGAAAATGTCAGTTACTGGAAAAAGCCCCACAATTCTGTGAGGCTGTTTTTGAAATCTACAGCTTATACCCGGAGATTATCTCCAGGCCTTCGCCTTTAAACAGGTTCTTCAGTGTTTCGCTGAAGGCTTTGATCTGGACGCTGCTTTCCGAAAAAGCTTCGGTTGCTTTCTCTATGTCGTCGGTTCCATAGAATCCGGCTTCGTCATAGACGCTCGAATACTCCACATACCTTTCGGTAAGCTCGATGATCTTGCAGACAGCGATGTGAGCCTTCACACCGGCGAACTGGGTCTTGCAGAAAAAGCCTTCATAATAATGGACAAGATGAGGTGTGCGGTCATGCCGCTGGTAATTTGCCAGTTCCAAAGTGGCGAGGTCGAATACGAATTCGAGGGTCTCGCAGTTGGGATGGATATCGAGCCATATTCCTTTTGTTTTGGTGTCTACTGAGAACTTCGGCCAGATTCCTCTGTTGAAAGCCTGGCGGTAGACCTCCTGGTATCGGGAATCCCAGAGTTTGAAGTAGCCGTTGCAGTCTTTTGTCACCATGGCGGGAAAGTATTCTATGTTTTGCTTTTCTACTTCCTCCTTATTCGGAATATACCCGAAACCGTATCCCCAGGACGGGCAGAGTTCTCCCTTGATTTCTTCTTCCACGAGCCCGTGATCCCAACCGAACTTTTCCGATGTTTCTTGAAGCTGTTCGATTAAGGTATCGATTGCCTCAAGACTTTTTGCCTTTCCTTTGTAGTGAATCGTTATTCCCATGATCTTCCCTCCTTTGAGTTTTTAGGAACTCATTTCATAGTAGAGGGAATGGGGCAGAAAAAAAGACGGTTAAATGTGCCGCTAGGGAATCATTTACGGAGTCTCTTCATTCGGGCGGATCTGGACGAGGGTTGCCAGTTCCTTTTTGTAACAAATCCCAGGAATGCATTCCGGTCGAAACGTCACCTCGTTGTGCCGGAATTAACACGATTTCTACTCAGATTATTTTCAATTGCAAAACGGCAGACAATAATTAGTTTTCGCTCGGAAGCTTCCGAGTAACTTAGCTCAACCGCAAGCTGCTTCTTGTTAAAGCGCCCCGAAGGGGCGGATCTCGCTAATTAAGGGAAGGTTCGCTATTCCCATGTTTCCCATTTATCGACATCAAGAGGACGGCCTCTGTAATGGAATACTTCTTATCCGCCTTATGGGAACAAATAGTTGAAACCAATTGCTTGACGAGTAGCTTCATTATCTCTTCACTCTCACCATTTGTTTGATTTAGCCATAGCAATGATATCAGAAAAAATCCCTTACCGTAAGGTATCCCGAAAAAAGGAGTTGTCTTCTTCTCGATATCCCACCATATGGGAAGCATATTGCCCTCAATCCGGCTTGTTCTAACAACATTCAACGAATTTACCGTTTTCGTTTCACCACTGGTCAGAGAAAATGTTTCGTCACAGTTATCTATTTCGAGAGCAAGCTTCTGAAGAAACGGTATCTTCTCATACGGTCTGTATGTGTATGCTATGAGTTCTTTATCTTTCAGGGTAAGGCTGTGAACAGCGGAAGCAGCAGGGAGCCTACGCTCTAATCGCGGATTGTATAACCAGAATCCGGGGATATCGGCTGTATTAAAAAAGATCCCTCCATTTTTAGTGTATTCAACTATTTTTCTGAGGCTGATGAGTTGCTCAAGATCGTATTCTGGGTATACCCCTCCATATGGATTTAATATTACAGAGAATGGCTCAAAACTTACCGTGCTATCAATCATGTCTACCCTTACGCCAAGACCAGCGTTAAAGGCTTGCCTTAGGATCTCAGTCCTCCATCTCATCGGACTTATATCAGTAGCAGCACTAATACTCTCATACCTTTCCTTTTCTCCCCATCCCATGTCGTAAAGTACCCCTATCCTAATCGGCGAATAAGGTAATCTTCGACCACTTCTGCCCCAATGCCTGAAGGATCTTCCGATAATATGAAATGTACCAAAACCTAACAAGCAAAAAAAGATGGTGCAGAAAAACAATGTGACGACAAGCGTGTATCGGCAAGGCCAATCAACAGCAATCGTAACAGCAACGCTTAACAAAGCACCCGCGACCAAAAAGGAGGCTTGCTGTAAGTTTTTTCTCATGTTGTCTTAATCATACAGTATCACTGTAATATTTTCTATCGCATAGTATTTATAGTGGCGTATACGTTTTGCAAGGTGAGTACTACGCCGCACAGCAAAGGCGTGACCGTAAGGGGGGTGATAATAAAGGATTTAAAAAGAAAAAGAGCCCGCGTTCAAGCAAGCCTATTCCTAACAAATACACATCATCGGAACTTGGAAGACTAAAACCAGCTAAACGGATTCCACCATTTGGCTTCGGAAGATTCTTGTTTTTGATTTTGAACTGACGGAGTTGCGGACTTGTCGTCTTCCTTTACGTCGCTTACTTCTTTAACTTCATTGTTATTTTCACAGTCAAAAGTAAGTTCCTGGCCAACAGAGAGTACAGAGTCAATATTCGGGTATTTGTTTTTGTTCTTCTCGATTATCTTTGGATAAGCAGATCCGTTTCCGTAAACTTCCTGCGCTATTTTCCAAAGAGTGTCGCCGGATTGGACGGTATAAGAGCAGATTTTTGGAGTAGCGGTTCCGGAATACTGAGAGGTGGCTGCTGCTTCTTGTGGATCTTGATTGGCATTTAAATCTTGATCTGCAGTTTTACTTGAAACGGCAGGTTTCGTTTTGATCGAATGAATCCTGCTTCTGTCTTCGTTGTCATCTCCATCTTCGGATTTGATTCTAAAGTAGTATTTGGTATCGGGAAGAAGATTGGTGAGAGTCATTTTGTGTTTCTTTTCTTTGTCGTTATCTTTCTTTTTTTCGTTGAGATTCCTATTGGTTCCATACCTCACGGTTGATTTGACCTTGTAGTCCGTCTTCCAGGTGATGGTGATAGAATCTTGCGTAGATTCCGCTTTGATTTTTTGTGTATTGAGATTTCTTTCATCATCATCTTCTTCTTGTTCTTCCCGTGGACCGGTTACTGTAAAAGTGTGAAGCGAGCCCAAATGAGCAACAAAGGATATTTGTCCAGAACTATCGGCAACATAGCTGCCGATATCTATGTTTCTTTCAATATCCCTCACTGTTACGTTTTGATTGGCCAATTCCGGAATCTTGATTGAGAATGAATATTCCCCGTTCTTCCCTTCAGCTGTCATCGTAAATCTTCTTCCAGCGCTGTCCCAGTGACTGGTGATTTCGTTGATTTTGTGCCCGTCGGCATCTTCTACGGCAACAGTCGGCAATGAATCATCTTTGGTCCCATAGGTAATATCAAGAACTATTGATTCGCCAGCAGCTAATGTTGGCAGGACTAATTCCTTGGCACCAAAGTCTCCTCCGAAAGATACTAGCTGTTTGTCATCGATGCTGACTGATTCGATTGCATCTTCAGCCAAAAGAGTAACCCCAGTTATCGGCAAATTGCCATTATTGGTAACGTTGTAGGCTCCGTTGGTGTTTTTGCTAATTAAGATATCTTTAAGAGGCACAAGATAGTCTCCCAGAATGGCAACAGTCGGAGACCAGAGCAATCCTGTTTCCTTTTTTGAAGCCATATATGCCAGTTGGTCATCGAAGGTTGGATAGATCTCGGTTTTGCCGGTATCCCCATTCACGTACCATGAATGATTCTGACAAGACGCATGTCCTAAGTATTCATGCCCAACATGGAACCCTCTGTCTGAAATTAAATTGTCGATATGTGCATTCGTATAGTAGCGCTCGGGAGTCTTGCTTGTGTTTATTGTTGACCATAGATATATTTGTTTGCTGTCGCTCGGATCGTCATCCACGTTGTTGTTGTAATAAAAGAAGGGAGTTTGAGTACCGACGCTGCCTGGCTGTAACATATTTATATTATAGTCAGTAACCGCAAAATCATTGTATGACCAGGCATATTGATAACCGTGATCATCGAACAGATCCAACGTATAGTACGGACTGTCTTTGACGGTTCCTTGTCCATGAAGACCTTCCGGATTTGCTTCAGAGCCATGATCGATCCAGTTTCGCGCTTCATATTGAGAAAGGGTTTGCATGCCACTATCTACTATTTCTCTGCTATCTGCATCCGGAGTTATCGTATGCCCAACAATCTCTACTCCATCTTGATACAATTTATCTGATAGAGCTTTGAATGCTGTATCCTGCAGATCTGCATTTGCCTGATCGAAAACAAAGACACTTTTGGTCCACCCCAGCCCCCTTCCAACTATTCCTTTTGAACCATAATCCAGTTCACTAGGATCTTCAGAGCCATATGCTACGGCATTAATCGTTGCCAGGGATTCTGCATCAGTATGATTAGTAAATATCGCCGTTGCCTCGTAACCATATGGTTGTCTGGTTTTAGCAAGAGAACTAGGGTTTGAATCAGGATTAATGCCAAAAACAATCGAAACGCTATACGTGTCTCCGGAAGACCGGACCGTTGCGCTAACATCCGTCATGGAACCGCCACCTGGATAGTCGGTATAATGCTGATAGGGATGATTGTATTGATAATCAGAATAGAAACTCAATTGACTTTCAGTGCTTCCGGATGATCGAAGCTGCATTGACTCCATCGTATCATCTCCTAAAAACGAAAGGCCATTATCAAATTTGACTATTTTAGGAGTGTATTGATCTGAGTAATAGGTTTTAGCAACATCGAATGAATTAAGTTCGAGATCCCTGGTCATTATCTGGGCGTTTTGAGTGGGCACGGTAAAATCAAATCTTTCTTCTGCCGTTCTGACATCCTGCTTATATATCAATGTTGGAGAATATCTTACATATGGAGAATGCCGATCCAGTTCATGTCTGTGCAAAATTGTAGTAGTGGGATTCGAGTCGTCCGTTGATAGAACCGTAACGCTATCCCCAGAAACAGAAACATTGGAAGTAAT
Source organism: Deltaproteobacteria bacterium UBA5329 (assembly GCA_002408185.1). Classification (GTDB taxonomy): domain Bacteria; phylum Desulfobacterota; class Syntrophorhabdia; order Syntrophorhabdales; family Syntrophorhabdaceae; genus Delta-02. The sequence continues at coordinate 92,744 of DHQV01000100.1, read as the reverse complement.
ATCATTGCCATTAGATGCATAAACATTCGTAACTTCTGAAATCATTATATTATCGAAGTAGACCGTAGTATCATGGGCCACATTAGAGGCAAATAGCAGAATTTTGAACGACTTTGCGTCTGCGGGCGGTTTCCAGGTAAATGTGCTAGTATGCCAATCGCCTGTATCTTTAGGAATGTTTACTCGATCAATTGAAGAATAGCCAGTCCCAGTACCATCTGCTGTTGTGTAATAATAAACATGCGCCTCAACGTCACCCGACCAAAATTGACTCATATATGAATCAACGCTTATTGTATACATCTTATCTTGATTAACAGCTACAAGCGGAGAAAGAGCATTCCTATGGGGAGTATCGGCATGGACCAAATCAAACTTTAGAGATTGGCTGCCTTCGCTTGCCCTATCTGTGGAATTATCAATTGTCGTATTGCCATTATCAATGGGCGTTACTGTCCATCCCGTCGGACGAGCACCAGCAGCACCTGTTTCAAAGGAAAAGTTTGTAAGCGGAATATTTTCGGTTGTTGTGCTGCCATAATTAGTAAAGTATCTAGGCGAACTATCGACAATCGTGGAACCAGTATTCTTATCTTTAAAGGTCAACGTACCATCCGAATTGACAAAAGCGTAATAATAGTCAAAACCAGCGCCTAAAGCGGTTTTAAAAGAAAGAACATCGCCGGCAATCGTAGCGGCTCCTTCTGCGACAGCTTGGAAATAGTAAGCAGTATTGGCGGAAAGTCCTGATATCGTCTGAGCATATGCACCGGTCGAAGAAACTTCTTGAGATGCTGTAGTATGGGTCAAGTTGCCTGAATCAGTACCCCATCGGAAATATACATTAGCAGAGCTATTGCCACCCAGACCTGAAAGATAGCCGTTCAAAGTTGCCATCTCATCTGCAATCAACGTTGCGGAATTCGAAGTTACAGCCATCGCATATTGTTCTTCGCTGGCTGGCAATGACCACAGTGGAGCGATAGAGGCATACTTACTTCGAATATATTGTCGATTGATTTCTGCAGAAGAAAGGGCTCGGCTATAAATCCTTGCATCATCTATTTGACCATCAAAATATATGCCTGATGCATAGGAATACTTGCCAATTGTGAGATTCTGTGAATGAGCCGGAGAAAATCCTGTTACTGATACTGGAGTTGAGCCAACCCCGTTTACATATATGTTAATATGGCTTCCGTCATATACCGCAACGACATGGTTCCATTGACCGACTGTTATGGTTTTGGTAACTGATCTCAATGTTCTGTCGGCCTGAAAAATGGAAAAACCTATATTACTACCTGGGGTCGTCTGCCTCATTTGAAATCCATCTGAATAATTTGAAGATCCCGTGTGCTTCGTTATTACTGCGCCATCTATATTGGTCAATGATGGATATATCCACGCTTCAAGAGTAAATGGCCCGCTTGGATCTAAATCGCCCAGGTTTCCTGCACTGACATAATCATCCCTTCCATCAAAACTGAGAGATGAACCAGATAGGAATTGCTGATCAATGCTACCCCAACGGCCTCCGTCAGTATCAGTTCTAGCGGCTCCGTATATTGTTCCGGTGTTGTTGTTGCCCGAAACATCTGTCAATGAATTGCTTGATTGCCTTAGAGAAATTGAATCCACATAGGCTATACCGGAAGTAGTTTCGGAATTCAGATAGAGTTTGATTCTGACGCTGGTTGTGTTAGTCGAGGTAAATCTGACATTGACAGCGGAGTAAGAAGAAGCGGTCGCTGAAATGGATTGGGAAGCTAAGGAAATGGAATTACTGTTGTCATAAGCCTCAACCTTTAGTACTCCTGCGGTTCGAGATGATAATTGTTGATGTATGGTTAGCTGATATGTTTCACCGTTTGTCGTCGTTACGTCTTGATATAATCCGAAACCGGTTCCGCCCGCTTCAGTGGCTGTAAGTTTTGCTGCATTAGAACCTGCATAGACTCTCGAAATTTCTTTCGTTATATCTCGAACACCGGCTGAAGTCTGGTCAAAAGTCCAGTTGTCTAAGTTTGATCCGGTCCAGCTCTCGAAATTTCCGTTTATTAATGTTTCATCACCGGGGGCTCCTTCGTCCATATGCCAAAGACCTATCAAGCCTTCTTCCTCAAAATCTTTTGAGAAGGTATCGTCATAACTGGAAGCGCTATTATCACCTGATTTCCCGTAATAGATGTAATAATCGATGGTTCCAGAAGCGGGGGTGTCGATCTTTACATAGACCGTAGCCATCTTGCCACCCGTTTCATCTGTCACAGATTGAATCCAATAGTTCTTCAGAGTGCCGTCCGTCGTCGCAAATCGTATATCGTCGAAATTAGTCGTATCCACAAGATTGTCGTTCAGATAAACAACACCTGCAGAATCAGTTCCTGTTCCAGAATGCACAGCAATGGACATCTGATAGTCAGTCTGTGTTTCGGCGGATGTTGCATTTACTGGAATCTTTTTTCTGAAAGCATATCCGGATAGCCAATCATCCGCACTAGCCTTTCCTACTCCGAATACAACAAAAGTTCCTGCCAGAATCAAGGAGAACGTGGCAAGGCGAAAATAAGCCGCGTACCTGGCAGAATGGGTTCCAACCTCAGATGTTGCCAAGGCAGTCTGGTATCGTTTCATTTTTTGTTTTTGACTTACTACAAATTAGAACGCGAAGTTACTTAATTTCGTGGAAAGTTCGTAAGGACGGGTTAATATGTTTTTATTATAAACCGATGCGGATTTCTGTCAACTCCCGTTTATATCTGCTGAAAAGGTTCATCTCCGTTTTCTTCTCTCTCTAAATCTCTTCAGCTTCGCTTTTGTTGCATCCACCTCTATTTTTGATTTTGCTACCCTGTATCCGAGCCCAGAAAGATTTCGAGCGCTGTTTTTCAAATTTAACTTTGAAAAAAACGGTATATCTAACTCACCGGGGACATCGCTGACAATGGCAAAAACGACTTGGTAATCACCGCTATTGGGTCTTTCTTTTGCATCTCCAATGCTAAAACCTTCTGGCAATTCTTGAGAAACTTTCTCTCTGAATTCTTTGTCCATTTGAAAAAGCTCGCCCGATAGTCTTCCTTGGGCAAACAGATGGCTGAACACGCTCGACGCCCCATATCGCTTCACATGCACAATGTCGCCTTCCAGAGAAAATAGATCGCAGAATTCAATTCGAGATTGCCCGCCACCATACGAGATGTTTTTTCTATCCATTAGCGCGAATTGATTTCCCGTTTCTTCGGAGACCCGTTTGTTGTATTCGGTTTCTGAGTTGTCGTTGTAGATTGGTAGCTCCACTTGATACTTCGGAATATCTGCATAAGCCTGGTTCACGCTCGCCACAAAATCAACGTCCACGTTATACCAGTTACCGCCGCTGAGCAAATACGTATTCTTGTTCTTTTCCAACTCAGCATACAAACATTTGTAGGCCTGCCACTCGTGAATCTGATGGCCCTCTGAATGGATGCAGTGGACACGTTTCTTGACAAGCATCTCTTTTGAAATATTGTCTTTATCAGATTCGCCTAGAGATTCAATAAAATCGTGGAGGTGTATGTCCAGACATTCCGGCGAGCTTTCACGCATGTTGTAACAGAAGCCGCCCACTTGATCCCATTCAATAATATCCGGCACTGCCATCCATATCTTGTCGGTATCCCCAGCCGCTATTTTTGATGCTAAGAGCGCGTCCAACTCGTCAATGACCGTTTTGTCTTTGACCTCGCCAATCTGATCGATCCAAGGGAAGTCCTTCTTGTAGGAATCATCCACATACTTGGCGTATATTCTTTCCAGAAAATCTCCTATCATCCCAATCTTGGTATCAGTTATTACTGTGAGCGCATCCATTCCGTAGATTCTTTTTCCTATAGCCTTATCCCTCGGGGTTCCCGTGACCGCCCTCAGTAAATCCTGCTCTACATCTAGCCCGAAATCATCTACGTCCGTCTCTTTGCTGGCTTGCTCTTTGGAATGCCGTGAAATGGCGTCAAATGTTGTTTTATCGAGAGTCCTGATCTTTTCTTTTCCTATACTATTAAGCGCTACTCTCAATCCAAAGCGCTCTACAAAACTATCGGGCTTGAGCAAATACCTGCCTGGCCCAAAGGTAATCGCGAATATTTTGCCTTCCACTTGTGTCAACAAAACAGCAGCGACCGTTGCAGTTTTCCCAATTACTCCGGTGTCCATCACATCGTCAAAGAATGTGGTCCACTTAGGTTTAGAGGGAAAAGACGGCTTCACATAGAGTGTTCCGATTACCTTCTCGCCATCTTTTATATCGTGTTTCTCTGTTCGCTGCCCCTCTCGAATAATTTCATCAAGATTATCGAACTTATCTTTCAATAGTAGAATGGTTAAGCTGTGCGTTTTGTCGGCAGACACTGGTTTTCCCTGTAATCTGATTGTTATATTTCAAGAATACAATGTCAATAGCTTTATCAACTTAATCCCAGCATGTTGCTATTTCCGGCAACTCTCCCCTTCTTTCCAATACGTGCCAATCTTCTAAACTGGAATAATCCGAACGACAGCTATTTAACAACCCATTGGGACTAAAAGGAGGTGTTCCCATGAATTACGATGAAATGCCAAATGAAGAGCTTCAGAAACTGCTTCTCAAAAGACTGCTGGGACCGCAGTTCAGCGAGATTAACGAAAGCAACCGCCAGACGGTGATCGCAATCCTCAAGATCGGGGAAGATGAAGAACCGGAAAATGAGGACAAAGGACGATGATTCTCTCAAGAGAAAAAACCGAGCTTTCAAATCCCCAGGCAGTCTCAGAGCATATCCGCAAGATTCTTTGCACACTGGACCGGCTCGATAGGGACAAGGAGCATTTCTTTGTCATCAGCCTCAATACCAAGAACAAAGTGAAGTTTGTGGAACTGGTGAGTATCGGGACGGCAAATTCAAGCCTCGTTCACCCGAGAGAGGTTTTCCGGCGCTGCATAATGCGGGGAGCGTCAGCGGCCATAGTCTGCCACAACCACCCGTCCGGAGAAAGCGAGCCAAGCGAGGAAGACATCAATATCACCAAGAGGCTCGTCGAGGCGGGAAAGATTGTCGGAATCGAAATACTGGACCATGTCATCATCGGTCAGAGATGGTCTTCCATGAAGGAAAAAGGAATAATCTAAGGAGGATATTATGGATGAGTTCATAATTCACCGAGGCGGAGAAATCGTTAAACGTGAGCATCTGGATTTAGTGAAAGTGCCGGAGGAAACGGATTCATATATCCCGGTTCCGCATTATCATCTGGCGGACAAGCTTTTAACCGTCTCCCAGGATCTTCTAACCGACTTTACCCTAGTCGGGGAGAATTACGCCCTGGCCCGGCAGGGTCAGCAGCTTTTCGCGCTTCTCAAGTTCCAGAAGGATGATTCCGAAATCGGGTTATCCGTGGCGTTCCGGAACAGTTATGACCGGTCCATGAGTGTGGGTCTGGCAATCGGGGCTTCCGTTTTCATTTGCGACAACCTGGCACTTCACGGCGAAATCGCCGTGATGAAGAAGCACACCAAGGGCGTCTGGAACGCTTTGGAGGATCTGGCCATTACCAGCCTTTACAAGGCCCAGCATAAATGGGAAAAGGTTTTAACCGACGCCGAGCGCCTCAAAGGAATTCCGACGAGCGACCGGGAAGCCTTCCAGCTTCTGGGACTGCTTTACGGAAACGACATTGTGAGCCCCAGGCAGCTTCCCGTTGTTCGGGATGAATGGCTCCGGCCCACCCACGAGGAGTTCCAGGAAAGGAACCGGTGGAGCTTTTTCAACGCCGTGACGGAGGCGCTTAAATCAACGCCACCTGTCTCCATAATGGAGAAGCACGTCAAGGCGTATCAGGAAATCGTGGAGGCGTAGATGTTCGCCCTTGTCCATTGGGATGATCCCAAAAGCGCGAGATTGGTTATTGATGAAGACGAAGGCGTGAGGCTTTTTGAAACCCACGCGGAGGCGGAAGGCTTCGCCGAATCGGAGCTTTCTTTCAACTGGATGGTGGTTGAATTGTAATCAAAGGGGAAGGACCGAAACCGGATCTTCCCCTCTCTTCTTACCCCGGCCATACCTGAAAACATACCTTCGGCCATCCATAGACAGGTTATCCCAACCTTTTAGCCCGATAGAGCCCACTGATTGACGCCGAATTTGGAGAAAATCGGCTTTAATAAGTAATTAATTTGGGGGAGATGCACTGTCTGTGGCTCAATCAGCCGAGCATGATATGAACCCCAGTGCAGAGCTTTAACCGCGATTCGACGGTATAAACCCCTGCACTGGGCTTCGCCACAGAAAGACATCCCCCCGTTTATTCAATTTATGAAACTTAGCCGCCATGTCATCCGTCAGTATATATCCAAAGTCGAATGGGCTACCGCTGCAAGCATCTGCTTTCTCCTTTCCGGGAAACGCAAACGCCGCGATTATGCCGTAGTCGCTGCCGAGCTGAACAGCATGTGCCGGACCAAGCGGAGAGAGATCCGCCTCAAAAAACTCCATCATGAGTTTTACACCTGCTACGCCCTGGCTACCAACCCCCGGTCGACCCTTAACCACCGCCAGGTCGAGCACGACATAAAACTCCGAAATTGTCTCGGCAAATATTTTCATTATTGCGGCTACGAACTTATCGAATATCTGAGCATTAAGACGCACGCCGACGCGGTTCTTGCGCTCAGCGCCGGAGATCTCTATTTTGAATTCGACAGCGGACATATGGGAAGGGGGCAGCTCAAGGACAAGATTAAGGCCCACTATATTGGTAAAGGGGCTTACCGGGTGGTCTTCTGGACCGGAACCGCCGAATACGCCCATTGGAAGAACCTGGCCACGATCAAATGCCTCGAAGGAAACCGCCTCAATCTGTTATTTGAAGTCGCGAGGAGAGTGCTGAAAGACAAGCCCAACCGCTTGCTGGGAGCCTGCTATCACGAGTATTTGGAAGACGGGAAGATATACAACCACAAGGGGTTGGTGGTGTGGAGCGATGAAGAGTAGCGCCTTAAAAAGAACCTTGATAGGGCGGGACGAATAGGTTATTTATTATCAAAAGATTTGATTATGGGTAGGGGCAAGCCCCTACAACCCCGTATCGGTTTTATAGGGAAAATCCATTCAAGGAGGAAGTATTGCTAATTTTTCTTGCCTCCATATTTTTGTTTATATTTATCGTAATTGAGCATGATGTCGAAGCAATCCTTATTTGTAAGCATCTGCCCATATTTGATAGCAACCAATCTAACTGCGTTAATGTCATACATATTAGTAAGTCCGCTTTTTCTTACTTTTTCAAAGGATATAAATTTGGCTTTTGTCATATATTTTATTGCTAATGTTTAAGGCAATGACACATTAGCTTCGTGACACAGGAAGTCAACGAAAGTTATCCACTCCAGCGGGGAACGGAGGATATATAAAATTTCCCCAAATAGCTCCCTCGAAATGAACCATTTCCCAGCAAGACAACGCAAAAAACACCATTTAAGGTGTTCTTATGGGACTCCGACAAAAAATCGGCTAGTGTGAATCTTTTCATTTGATTCCAAATAACTTTAAATTAATCTGCAATTTACGCCTAAAATAATTCAACAAATTTTATGCTTTATTATAAATCATAATTTCCTTCTGCTTCTGGCTGGTGTATAATTTTTTCCACTTTTACCATCTTTTCTCCAGCAGGTGTTTTTACAGGGATAATATCATTAACTTTATACCCCAAAAGACCACATCCAATTGGCGAGAGGACAGAAATTTTGTTTTTACTGATATCAGCATCTTGCGGAAAAACTAGCCAATAAGTAAAACTAGAGTTTGATTCGATTTCTGTAAATTTAACTTGGGAATTCATGGTTATCACGTCAGCAGGAATTTTTTTAGAATCAACAATTATCCCTCTTTTTAATTCATGGAGCAATGCTTCGTCATAGGTGTCATGAGGTCTTTTTTCTTTAAGCAATTCCATTAGTCTTTCATTGTCATTTTTTGTGATATATATCTGCTTGTTCATATATTTTGTTTATATAATTAAAAACCGACTCTATGTCGGCTGTTAAATTTGATGAAAATCTAAACAGCCGATTTAAGAAATCAGTGGAAAAATGATAATTCTGCTAAAAATTTTTATCATAATATAATATATAAATCTGCTTTAATTGTATCAAAAAATAGAAAAAAAGCAATTTATTATTCAAAAAACAACCTTTTGCAGTAATTAGTCAGAACAGAACGAAAAAACGCAAAAAACGCCACTTAAGGCGTTTCTGCAAAAAGCAAAATCACATTCTATTGCGATTAGTCCTAAAGAAGTCTATCTGTGTCCTTGTACAAAAGACACTACAGATTATATAGCTCTGCTAGGCATTGCTGTTCTCCAGTAAACTGGAGTCGACCAGCGGATGAAATCCACACTACACGATATTAAGTTTTGACACAAAATACCTTTGATGTGTAATGCTCTAGAATTCCATCAAAATCTCCCTAGAAAGGAGGTGTTTGAGAAAAGGTAGACACATGGACTTTACCGCTTAAAATAGAGATTTTTTGCCTGTAACGATTTGGGCAAAATTAAGATGTTAATTTTCTGATTTCATTGTAGGGCATTTTTGGATATTGTGCAAACGTAGAACAAATACCTATCAAGACAAATCCTAACTTTCAACGCTTTTCATTAGTAAATCAAAATGCCTTGAATCAGATTCCTTCACCATACCTAGCAATATTTTAACCACCTCTTGGCTTTCAAGTTTGTCTTTATGTTCAATCGCACTTGTTGGATCAGAACCGTGTGAATATTCTTGTATCAGTTTATATACTCTTCCCTGCTCGGTTTTGCTAATTGTCTCTGTATCAATACCCAGTGCTTCAATCTTACTAGCCAAATCTCCTGTAGTCGGAATTTTAAAATTTGTAAATATTTCAAAGAATCTGCGAGCTATATTGGCGATGGTATATAGGTCCCTATATTCAGGACTGGCGGTCTGCACGAATTTGTTTAACTGATCAAACAAAAAATGATATTCAGAATTATATTTGAGCAAAGTCGGCTCAAGTGATTGAAGGCGTGCCTTTCTTTTTTCGCCTTCGATGTAATTTTCTACCATATAAAAATTAGATATGGAATCTTTGCCCTTACGAGTACGACGCTGATTTTTCTGTGTAAACCATCGCTTGATTAAGTTGAACAATTCAAAATTATGCGTGGATATAAATAACTGACCTGCGTTATCAAAATGGCTTTTGATCAGCGAAAAACAATGATAAATAAAATTGGAATCAAGACTCGATATGGGATCGTCGATAAATATTATCCCATCATTGGTTTTAAAATCCTTCTCTTGAACTTTCACCATAAAATAGGAAAAGGCTATGGCTGTTTTTTCTCCCTCGCTTAAATTGTCCGCTAACTGGCCATCTCTTTTGATGATATATCCTTTTTTGCTGCCATCCAGTTCAAGCTGAATCTCTTTTCTTCCAAAGAATTCCTCTAAGTGTTTATTGATTTTATTAAGCGCTGGACCTATGTTGGAGGTTTTTGTTTCAAGTTTCCGGATCTCGTCGGCATTATCGATGAGTGCCTTTTTTGCGATTGCCTCTTCTTCTCCGGAACTCTGAAAATCCTTCTGGATTTTTTTATAATTTTGTTCTTTAAATGCCTCGGCGATCAAATGTAGTTCTATCGCTTCTCTGGCTAGTTTTACTTCAGTTGCATGGTCCTCAATTTTCTTGTTATGGATTTCGATTACTGTTTTCAGTTTTGTGACCGCGTTATTATATGATATTTGAAAGTCGTTTGGTTTTTCTGGCAATTCGACAACAGAAAGTGGATCATTAAATTTGTCCCGGAGTTTACTTATTACGCCGTCAATCCATTGATTCAAATCGACAATAACATTATTAAGATTTGTCGATTCCTCCTTGTATGTCTTTCTTAAATTTGGATACAAATCGCCATTTTCTACTGTGATATCAGTTCTTTTCCAGTTTAGCAACTCAGTGATAAGACAATTTATATCATTCTGCAAATCTTCATAGTCTTTATTAAAATGCTTCGACAATGATTCCAGAAAATCTGGGTCCAATGGTTTTTGGCAAAACAGGCATAGGCTGGTTTCTTTCTTGGTTTTATGTAGATCAAATCCTTGCTTAACCCAGCTATTCAATTCTTTGTCGTTTTTTAACCTATCAAGCACTTCAGAAATAACTTTCTTCTGAAGCAACTTACCGGAAGCCTCATAGATATCCGCAAAGCTTGAAATGGTCTCCTCGCCAAAAATAAAGCTCTGATCATACTCTTCAATTGAAGTTTGTTTCTCTTTCGCTTTACTTCTGCTTGTTTCTAATAACTCAGCTTCTTTATCTTCTGATACTATTTTGTCGTCAAAATTATCTACTCCGATCTTGGTTATCTGGATTTCTGCTTTTGTCCTGTTGTATGTTTTGTCAAAAAGAACCTTTGCAATTTCCCGCCCAAGAGTTGTTAAGAAAGAATTTCGCACATCTTCCTTTGCCTTCCTCTTGGTTTGGGCGGTTTTGAAATTGGCGGCCAGTATAGCTATATTTCCTTTTAACTCTGCCAATCTCTTGGCGCTCTCTATGTCTTCCTCGCTGACGTGAACTATGGCATTGCAAGAATTGGATGAATCAAAAGAAATATTGTCATCAACAAAATCTTTATTGAAAACTTTGATAGGAAGGGTGCAAGTTTCGAGATTATCACTCTTTACACTCGAACCATCATCAAGCCCTACCTGGAACTGGCCGTCTGCAGGATATTGATGAAATAATGTTGACCGTCTTTCACACGCAGAAAAACAGCGAGAGATCGTGGTCTTTCCACTTCTATTCCATCCATAGATGAGGTTAAATTTCTTGAAATCAGGAACATCGGCTTTCCACACAAAATCACGGAAAATGCCAAAGCTAGTAAGTTTGTTAGCTCTAGTGATCATGCTAAAATTTTACCTGTCCTCGCCATGCAATAAGAATAATGCAGAGCAAATCATTGAATTTAATTTTTCAGTATTTTTTAATCATAGGCCATTTGATGACAAAATCAAGTCAAAAAAGTGTTTAAAAAAAGATCAACAACATTTCTGTGCACAAAATGTTACTTTCTCCAGCTCCTTGGAAGCGGTTTGTTTCGTCCGGGGATGTTGTTGTTAGCTACAAAGACAAAAACAGCCACAAAGTGTTCCTTTTGCATTCTAATTTCGTGTGATTAGCCCACTGAGCCTACGTAAAACTCGCCACAGATTTAAGGCTCTGCTAAGCCCTCCCAATTACTCTTTCACTCTTCATAGCGATTCCATTCTTTATACACCTTCCATATTGCCTCGAAGTGAGAAGTAGACTCAGGATGCATATGTCTCTCATAAGCCTTTCGATGTGGATCGCAAATATTGCGTATTTCCCGTATATACATTTTTTTAAACCGTTGTCGATCGGTCTTATTGTCAAGGTATTTTCCACAGGCATCTTCATACGCATTCAAGTAATTTTCTACCGTAGAGTTCCAAGAAGGTTCAAGAGAGTCTATGTGATTGTTCTCTTCGTCGGAAAGCTGACTTCTATCGCGTCCTCTAAGAATGTCTCGCATCTTATAATTCAATTCTTCCATCCTTTGTCTGGCCGAAGTAATTTGTTCTCGCAAAGCCGTTTCGGTCTGACCAATACTTATCTCATTTGCTCGATTCGCGAATGCGTTGGCGGCTTTTGCGTGTTCATTAGCTTGTTCTGAGTATAAGAGAGATTTCTGGCTTGAGTGGGACGATTTGACAGAAAACCAAATCGTAACAACCATACTCACCAAGGCAATAGCTGCGCTGCCAAGGGCAATCATTTGATCAGCCGTCATTGTCATCGACCTCTAAGAATATTCTCGATTTCATCAGCTAGATCTGATAAGTCGTCGTTGCTGGCTGCCTCAAGAATAATTTCCATTTGCCTTTGAGTGGGCAAACGAAGTTCTTTTTGGATTCCTGCGACTATCTTTCCTTTGTCAGTTTCCGAAATGGGTTTTATTGTCTCAGTATAAGTAAGCTCATCGATCTCCGTCTTTACCGATTTGATTGCCCGAATGGTTTTGGAAGCACGCAGAACTGATGCACTTATCTCAGTACCCCTTGAAAAACCGTCCTCAGCTATTGCTTTTGATATCCGTTCAGCATACTGTCGAGCTAGTTCGTTGATTGTAGCCATTATTTCCCCTTTCTTATATATTCATCGTTATTAAATCAGTTTGGAACTCCTCTCTATACTTGAATATTACACCCGGAAACCGAAGTGTAACAAGATCTTTTTCCCGGTCCTCAAGCCCTGCTATTAATGAGGTCAGAAAAATCCTTTCCGACGAAGTAGATATCATTGCAAACAAAGATGAAAAAAACACTTCGCTCGAAAGCTAGAAAGCTCAGGCTCTACTCGACTGGACGCCTTCTTGGTTTGGCGCTCAATCGGGCTGTTCTTTCCGGAGATTCCAATTCTTTCTAATATGCTGAAATTGGCAACAATCCCCTTCTTAAATATATTTTTAAATCCTCTAAACTGAAATAATCCGAAGGAAAGTTACGATGTGGAATAATCTCTTCTAATCGGGGGCTATTCTCAAGTCACTTGATAACTAAAAGCAGGGCAATGACCACGTATATAAAGATAGATGACCACAGCGGCACGTGGAGGTAAAGCCATTTTGGGACACGAGAGGATATCAGCGGCAATGCAACACCTAGAACCAGAAGGATTGCGAGAAATAAAAGCATAATGACAAACAAAATAGAGGACGGATAACGTTCTGCAAGCTTTTGAAACCGATTAGCTTTATAGCGCGTTTCTTCAGCGACATGCTGGACTTTTTTAGAAGTAGTGAGGAAATCCGAAAAAAGATACGTGGGATCAAGGTGTCCGTAACTCTTCAAGATGATCGATGATTCCCACTTTTTAATTAACTTCTTGTCTCTCAAAAATAATGCGTTAAAAGGTTTCGAATTGGATTCAAAGATAGCCATATTATATCGAAGATTTTTCACCGCAAAAAGAAATGCCTCAGTTTCATGTAGCCAAGTAAAAACGTCTTTAATATCCTTAAAGTATTTCTTTCCCGGCGGGAGTTTGGAAAATGTGGCATCTGTCTCAAGGGGTGGATCTGGAAAAAGATGACAGTGCCCCATTAAATTCAGGACCCGAAAAACTTCTTCATCCCGGTTGGCAGCATCCCTAGGAAGAAATTTGTTGTTACCAATCGAGTATTCTCCATCCTTTTTATGCATCTCCCATAAAGGATTCCACAAGAATTGTAGATATCGCGATAACTCCTCGAAGTCTTTTTGATTAACAGGCAGCAACAAGGATGTCTCAACTGGCTCCTGGTTTCTTTGGATTGACATTTCTTTCCGCTGAATGTCTATTGCGTTATTGACCATACTCGCAAAATGACCAAGATTTTTTGGGTAATAGGCCGATCTGGCAAAGGAGATCTGATTTATTTTTTCCGCTTCTGCTATGGCTTCAAATTCAGCGTTTCTCAATAAATCATTTACATAGATAGCATAAGCCGCGACAAGAGCGATTAGTATGCCAAGCATTGTGGCATTTATAGCCGCTACAGTATTCCTAATTGAGGTCTCTGTTGTTACCATTCCCGGTCAACCATCTCTTTTGATATGGTTCATTCTATTTCACTATATCAGGAACATGCAAATTTATTTGCATGGGGGCACGTTCTCCTAATCTTATGAATTTCAGGCTGCTCACGAAAAAGGACTCACGCAATGTGAGCCCGTGAAAACTGCAATCCTTTCCTAAAACCACGTAAACGGATTCCACCATTTAGCTTCGGAAGATTCTTGGTTTTGATTTCGAATTGACGGAGTTTCGTCCTTGTCGTCTTTCTTTATGTCGCTTACGCCTTTAACTTCACTGTTATTGTCACAATCGAAAGTAAGTTCCTGGCCAATGGAGAGTACAGAATCAATATTCGGGTATTTGTCTTTGTTAGTTTCGATTATCTTCGGATAAGCAGATCCGTTTCCGTAAACTTCCTGCGCTATCTTCCAAAGAGTGTCTCCAGACTGGACAGTATAGGAACAAACGTTGGGTTTACTTGTATCGTTCCTTACTTGCTGACCTGACGATTCTTTGCCAAAATTATTCGTTTGTACATTGTTATTGGCGGCGGCGGCATTGGATTGATTTTCTACAATATTTAAAAGAGTCTGTTCCTCAGAATAGTTTCCGGATTTATCATAAGCTCTTACCACTATGTTTTTGGCTTGATCCAAAACACTGTCCGGAATGAAATAAACGCTTTTTTTTTGTTCTCTCCAGCCTCGGAGGATATGCCCGTTTTCATCTAACAGTTTAATTTTGTAGAAATCAACGCTCGTGTCTTCGTCGGTAGTGGGAAAGTTAATCGGTTTGTCTTTTTGTATGGTAAGAGTTTCGGGGAATGGATCGGCGAAAACCGGTTTTTGAGTGTCCACTTCGACATCGTATTCTTTGGTATCCCGAAGAGTTCCGTACTGGTCATAGAATTTGAGTTTGATGGTATAGTTTTTGTTATGGCCGAAAGTAATTTTTTTACTCCAGCTTCCATTACTGTCAACGTCGACGGTGGCATATTTTCTGCCATCTTTGTAGATTTTGACTTGTCCATTAGCCAAAGTGGCATCTTGGCCTTTCAGTTTAGCTTTGTCTTCGTCCAGATAGAATTTTTCGTCTTCGTCCAAAGCTTCTTTTTCATTGCGGTTGATTTTGAGTTGGGTTTCGTTTATATCAGTGATGATCTGTCCTTCCCGGGGAGTGATTTCAAAAGTATGACTGGAATAAGTGCCAGTGTAGGTAAAAATTATGTTTCCATTTCCGTCAGCCAGACAGATGCTGTTGATGCAATTGTCTCCGGTTATTTCAGTACCTAATTCGCCATCTACTTTGACATAATAGTAGGCTCCGGAGGTGGAGTCTCCTGTTGTATGGACGGTATTGGCAAGAGCAGGATCATCAGAAGATTCCGTCCATTCCTTTGCATTGGCCGTCCAGGTGATATTGGATATATCCAGCCATTGAGGACGAACTTCACCGGAAGTATAGGTTTCAAAATCATTTTCTGGAGTAATGGATAGATTGGCTCCGAGGCTGGAAGTTATACCTACATCCCTGAATTGTCCATCTCCATATATTCTGGTTCCGGCTCCGATATCGATGTCGTCTGTTCCCATGATATAGGGCGGCTGGTATTCATAGGCTCCGATGTCTGGAAGGCCATAGATGGGGTTGCCTTCGTAGTCTGTCGTCAAGGACACGTCAGCGCCGGAATCGATGGCAAGAGAGGTGGATTGGAGGTGAAAGTCTGAATCGGAAACAAAGATAGGGTCATCATTCATTCCACTTGGCTCCGTATTTCCTAAATAACAATTATAATCAAATGTCCCAGCTCCTACAGTTGCTGTTGTTGAATTAATTATGGCATTATTTTTTATTAAGGACCCAGAACTTGCATTAATTCCCGTTGAGTTCTGATAAAATGAATTATTATAAATATTCGAATTATTGCTTGCAGTTATTCCTGTGGTTGCATATTTAATTACGTTTGCATATGTCGAATCCGACCCACTCGCAATTATTCCCAACCAATCACCTGCGACCGGAGAGCCAGTTGAAGAGTAGTCCCGTTCTCCGATTGAATTGTCGTTTACACTCGTAAATGTCGTTCTTGTAGGCACAACATTATTAAATGTGAGAGAGACATTGGAATATGGTTTAACGATGATGTTATTCCCATCAAAAGGCAATGATTCAGTCACAGTGTCGATAGTGGGCGATCGCGGCACTACAAGAGTTTTTCCTCCTGTCCATGTAACACTGGACGGCTCCTGATATGTAAGCGTGAATGTAGTTGCTCCTGGAGCTATCGTTTCCCCGTTCGTCCATGTTTTTGAACGTGACAAATTTTGAAGATAGCCCTTTCCATATTCATTTGTAATCCATATAAATGATTGATCTATATCATCTTCTGTAGTAATTGAGACACTAAGATTCGAATCTCCCCCGAAATAGGACAGACTATTACTTGAATTATAAGGAGTAGCGTATGTATTAGACCCGGCATCACCATTGGGTAACAACAAATTAAAATCATTCCCAATAGAACCATATCTAAAAATTGGATGTTCACTGTTATAAGAAGCAGGCCACATACTGGTGTAGACGGTACTCGTTACGTATGTTTTGGTGAGCGCTAAAGACCATGATTGTGTATGGCTGGACCCAGTCCAAGACATGTTTTTGGTCATTGTCCCAAAATCATCTGTTACCTGGGTGTTTCCATATCCAATAGATGTCGCGGTTGCAGAAATCGTTGAACCCGATTTGACTTGCCCAAGGGTGAACGAATTGTCTAAAGCATAAGAAGTTCCATCCATGACCAGACTTGTGAGCGATCCATTATATTCATGGCCATGAGCAATCCCAAACATAAATGTATTTGTTTGTCCTGGTAGATACCCACTGATAGCGACCATTTGTGAACTTCCTGGAGTAGTTACGTCAGAAGCACCAAAATATCCCCAACCCGCATCGCCGGGAACAATCAAATTTTGGTTAACAAATTGCAACCCAGTAATAACGTGCCGAACCTTACTAGTATCAGCAGCAGCTTCTATGGTTATAATATCTCCTTGTTTAACGCTCGACCCTATGTGAATCCACGCTGGATTCACATTATCAGACCCATGAGCGCCTTCATCATAAAGCCCGTTTAAATCAAGACTGTCACCTGTCGCAATATTGCCATTGATTTTTATTCGTATGACGCCATTTACAAGGCTATTGTTATGAACTCCAAGATAAACCTCATCATAATCTGCTCCAACCGTGTATGAGGCAAAGGAACTGTAGGCTACGTAGCCGGTTCCGCTATCTCTGCGTTTCGCAACAATATTGCCTATTGAATAGTTTGTCCAACTTCCACTGTCACCTGTCCCGTTATCAAACGTAAAGTCATCCCTATTTGTCTCAAGTGCAACAGATCCTACTCTTCCATATGTAACACCTCCGACATCCCAAGCAGTGTTGCCCCCTGCATATTGCTGCAATCTCCATCTAACCCACGCTTTGTCTTTACCATCAGAGTCGCCCATCTTCTGGTAAATGTCTATCTTCTTCGCCCCTGCTGTGTTGTCTGAATAATGAACATAAACCTCGGCATTTGCGCTATGAGCAAGAATTAAACTTCCCAACAAGATTGCGAAGAAAACAGCACAGCGAGCAAGAGTAAAGTTTTGGATTCTTAAGTTTCCGAATTTTATGAAATAGTTTTTTGATCCCTCGATATCCTCAGAGGCAAATTGATTTTGTTTCATTTTTATTTTTGAGAATTAAGAAAGGATCTCGGTGGATCTCTGATTAAAAGTCTTCAAAGCGACTTTGTATGATTGAATTATAAAATAATGAGTAATTTTGTCAAACACCCAGGGGAGATTTAACTACAAAACGGAGATATATTTATTCTCTTTAACTCTCTGAACCAAGCTGGTTTTAGGATTTTGCTAGTTTCCTGGCCAGGTGCCCATGGTTCTTACCAATGGCCTCGATTTCGGAGCTGGAAAACCCTAACAGTTTTAATAAGTGTAGCTGAAAAAGACCTTCGATCTTCATGCAAACACCCCAAAGCTCAATACCGGTTAAGGCTTTTGTTTCCAAGCTTCTATCGTAATGAACAAGATAATTTCTGGTATTTACTATATTACCTACTAAAGCTTCTCTGTCCCTTGCTGACCCAAAATATGATTTGAAAGGATCGATCATTTTCTTCAGACGCTTTCTTAATGATATCTCGTTAGCATATTTAAGCAACCCTTCCAGCCATTCTTTTCTTGACTGCGGACAAGTCAACAAAAGCTGCGCGACCAATTCGTCAAATTCAGTGCCCGGCATGGTTGTTTCTTCGGATGTTCTCCTGTGGAATGTTTCTATAGCTTGGGCGAGGGAAAGGAACTTGTTTTCCAGGTATTCATGTGCGTCAGATGTTGATGCGAAATAGAGATTGAAGGCGGGCTCGTAGCGTTCGTAGGCATCCAACCACTTAGTTAATATTTTTCCTAGTTTCTTGGCCACTTGATTATATCGGAAAAGTATCTTATTCCTTTGCACATCAGGGGCTGTTTTTGAAAAGGGCAGGCTGGGATAAATTATTTTTATTGGAACCTCAACTTCCAGATCGGCGCGTTTTTCTTTTATTTCATATGAAGTCCCAATGAAAGAGGTGAAGGTTACTGTTTCATCTGTAGCAAAACAGAAGAAATTATTTAATCTGAAGGCCAGCCGGGTAAAATCCTCAAATTTCATCAACTTTTTTGACTCCAATTTTACGAAGGACCTCTGGTTGATTTTAGCTTCTGTAACATTACTGGCGCCGGGAAACGTCCATTCAAAAGTGAATAACAAATCAATGTCGCCTGTAAGTTTTATCCGGATCTCCTTGGGCGCGCGGAACTTGATGGATACGTTTCTGAAATTCTGATCATGTTTTGTTTTAATGCCTGAAATAGATAGCCATTCATCAAATCCTTCCAAAGAAAACTTAAGGCTTGAGAACTTTATATCTTCTCCGTCCTTATAGTGAGCCCCTATAAAAACGCGATTTACATGAAGAAGGGATCTTGATATGCCTTGCAGAGCAAGGTTCTTTGTCTTGTAATGACATTTATCTAGGGTTACCGAACCCTCTCCCTCCAAAACCCCGTTCAGTCTTTCGATATTGAGGTCATTATCAAACATCTTTTTTAAGCCGCCAAACACACCGGCGACTTCGAGTTCAGCTTCACCTGATTCTGATATTGTCAGAGTTCCAGACAATTTATCTTCAGGATTTGCAGGCAGCCAGAAGTTACCAATTTTGGAAAACTTAGGGATTCTCATTCGATAACGCTCCTAAAAATGGTCTTTGTGTTTTCTATATCAAAATGAAAGATTAAATCAACTTTAATACGCCTAGCACAACGATTAGAAGGAAAATACTAATGAGAATATACAGCTCCCTGTCAGGCAATTGCTCTATATCGAAAATCTCTTTTAGAAACTTTTTAATTCTGGTCATCTGTCGGATATTGGCCACATTGTTTTTGATAATAAGGGTTGGCCATTAGATAATTCATTGTTTTTTCTTCAACAAGATCGCCTTGATTTTTGGCTATGGTTAAAAAAGTTCCGAATAACCCAGCAACATCGGAAGAATTGGCAATCCTAGATTCCAGCGATTTTCTTTCTTCAGAATTTAGGACTTGATATATAAACTGGCCCTCGGTAGTAAACGCTTCAACTTCTGATTTATAACAGCCTTCCGAAGAATTTATATCTTTATTATTGGCATATTGAAAAACATGAGTTAACTCATGGCGCAATAAAACCGCGGTTAAAAGATCATCCTTTATGCTATATTTCGGGGAAACTTTTATTAGATACTCATCTAATGAATGGGAAGGCGAAAAGACAAACACTCCTTCAGCCCCATTTATCTCCTTACTGGTTTCGGAATATTCAATTCTTAAGCAATTCTTGATATTTTCCAGGTTGTTCGCTTCAGCGGTATTGCCACGATCTTCATATCTTTGAGTAATCAGGCTTAAGGCCCGCTTGAACTCTTCCGGCATATCATATGCTTCATCTCGGATACAATAAATTGGTTTATCATCGTGCACTGCAAACCATTCATTGTTTATCTTCACATATTTCTTATATCCCTTCGATTCTATTTTATCGCTACATTCCTGGTTAAAACAGACCGTCAACGTCCTTTCTATATATCCGGTATCCCCTTTGACGACCACTTTATGCACTTCCCTTAACTTATCCATAACTTCTTTGTTGAGAGACTGCCTTCCTTTTTCTTGGTTCTCCAAATATTGGGCTTTGGCTATTCTCTGTTTTGATTCTGGAGAAAGGTACAGATCATAGAATTGCTCATTCCCCGCTTTATCATCGCTTAACTTGAATATTTCTTCATACCTTTCGAGAAGTTTTTCTTCTTCATTGTTCTCTATATCTTTCGTTTCGTTCTTTTGAAATTTTAGTTCCGAGCATCCAGACAAAACAAAAATAACCGACAGGAAGGCCCCGATTAAACTACTGAGCTTTAACCATTGTTTCATTTTAGTTTTATTTTAAAGATAATTTAATTTCATAATACCACTTTAACCAATATTAACAAGAGTTTGCGTCTGTTTGCCCGCTCCGGCAACTCTCCCCTTCTTAAATAGATTATTAAATCTTTTAACTTGATTAGTTCGGAATTGTTAAAGTCTTTAGTAACCTAAAACCTGTTCTTATTTAATAATGTATTTCCCAACCTCACTATCTGGAAATGATTATAAAAAGGGCAACCGCGAAAGTTGCCCTTTTAACTAACTTCTTCTAAGCTCAGTTCTTTTTCTTCTTAATGCGTTTTCTGCCTCCACGATCGCTATGGAGTTATCTCATAGAACACGTGGTTACTGCCAATCCCGCTCACGTCTACAAACCACCTTTATATATTCCAAAGGGTTTGATTGAAGCTGACATCATTATTCTCTAAAATACCGAATCACCACCTGACCCGCATTGTTGATGTCAATAGCCTCTGCACCAGTACCGAGGTCTGTCATGGTCCCGTTGCTGTACAGGAAGGCGTGGAGGGACTCGTTGGATGAGGTATAAGAATGTCCCACCACCTGACCCGCATCGTTGATGCCAAGGGCATAACTATACCTACCCCCTAATGTGCCGAGGTCTGT
>DHQV01000100.1:71448-71776 GCA_002408185.1 Deltaproteobacteria bacterium UBA5329 | reverse complement strand
CCACCTGACCCGCATTGTTGATGCCAAGGGCCCCACTTTTACTCCCCCCTAATGTGCCGAGGTCTGTCATCGTCCCGTTGCTGTATAGGAAGGCATGAACCGCGCCGGATGAGGTTCCAGAATATCCCACCACCTGACCCGCATTGTTGATTCCAGAGGCATAACTATGCCTACCCCCTAATGTGCCGAGGTCTGTCATCGTCCCGTTGCTGTATAGGAAGGCATGGTACACGTACACGCCGGATGAGGTATAAGAATATCCCACCACCTGACCCGCATCGTTGATGCCAAGGGCATAACTATCTCCCCCTAATGTGCCGAGGTCTGT
>DHQV01000100.1:37943-71282 GCA_002408185.1 Deltaproteobacteria bacterium UBA5329 | reverse complement strand
ACCACCTGACCCGCATTGTTGATTCCAAAGGCATAACTATCTTCCCCTAATGTGCCGAGGTCTGTCATCGTCCCGTTGCTGTACAGGAAGGCGTGCGTTTCGTCGTATAAATAACAATACCCTACCACCTGACCCGCATCGTTGATGCTACTAGGCTCGCAATAGTAGGAGTCGGATGGCATTTCTACTATGGTGTAACCAGCGGGAGGAGGGTTGGCTGTCAACGTAAAATCAATCCCGATCATGTTATCATAGGTTTTGACGAGGGTGGGCTTGTTGAGTTGGGCGATCGATTTATACATCACGCCGTAGGTCGCAAACCTGAGGTGATTAAGACCTTGTGATAGGTCAATGTCGACACTGAACAAGCCATCAGTCGCGACCTTTATTGGATAAAACCTCGGAGAGCCAGAATCGATAACTTCTACCGTCATGTCTGTCACGGGGATGAGCCCGCTCGAGATGGTGCCGGAAAGAACTATGTGCTTGGTGTCCACAGTCTGTCCGCTGGCATGGGACGTGACGTTGATGATCGTGTCGGCGGTGCCGTGAAAATTGTTGCGGGCATCGGCAAAGATTTGTTCAAAGGAGGCATCGAGCGATGGCTCTGATCCCGTTCCATACAATCTTATTTTGTCAAAGCTTGTACCTGTGTGGAAGCAAAGATCATTATTAGTCCAGCACGCACACGTTTTGTACGGCTTGAATGCTATCCCATCGTACTCAATAGTACTGGCCTCCCCGGGACAGTTTGGGTCATAAACAGTAAGCGTTCCTTCTAGCTTATTGAAAGCATAGGCGAGAACTGCATGTCCGCCTTTGTCGTTGCTCACGCGGATGACTGCGTTGTTCGATTTCAGGATTGCATCTTGTATTGCTGCGTAGTTTTCTGCGTCACTTAGTGGTCTATAATTCGGTTTGTCTCTCGGGGGGTTCCACCAGTTATGTTGTTCTTCCCAAGATGACATCTGAGACCGTATTGCAATCATATCCTGCCCCGTGGGGTTAATGGTGCCGCCGAACCATGGACTGTTGATGAGGTCGTGGTATTTGGGGTAAAGGTCTCCATACGTGTCCATCTTATTTCGATAGTACCAATCTGTGAAGGCCACCATACCGAAACAAGCGCCAAAACTAGGATCATATTTCTGCAGCATCTTGCTCACCGGATTTTTGATCCAGAACCCATCATTTTGAGGAAGAAGCTTTGTCTGGTAAATATCATCTGGGCCTGGAGCATAGACGGTCGTGCCAAAAAACCACGTAAACGGGGACGCATGGAACGTGGCGAACGAAAACGTCTTCGCGACCCTGTCGATGTCCACTAGTTCCAGAGGCGACAAGGTGCCGTTCTCATTTATATAATAAGGAAACGGAACCGTCGTCCCGTCATCGTTAAAAGGAACTGTTACTATTATGGGCTGTGCCAAGGCATACGCGCCCGGAACATCAATTGAAAGGATCACCGCTGAATGGATGGCGCCCTTGTAGGAGGATAATTGTCCGTTGTTGTAACCTAGAGAGACTGTGGTGTCCGAAGATAAGACGCCTGCAGGAATCTGCAGGAGCACCCCATCAATGGGCCCCCCCGATGCTTGCAATACCCCACCGGAAGGCCCTATCAGACCACTTGTAACGACCGTTTCAGTGCCTCTTGTGAAGATTGCACCTGGGCTGTCAAACGCAGTGATCTGAATTCTGATTCGACTCCCCGGCTTGCCTTTGAGGTTTACGGAGAGTGTATTCTGGCCATGATCAACAGCGACGGTTTTCCGTAAGGAGGTTACATTTTGGTTGAATTGGGATGGACCGAACAGTACGACCCCGTTCATCTTGATCACCGTACTGCTTACCTTCTCGATCGCTGTGTCCTTTGCGCTCTCGTTCGTAAGTCTGAGGGTCGCCCGTCCGCTGAAAGCGGGAAAGGTTTTTGATACGGTCACGGGCGTACCAGTGCCGCGCGTGAAAACCTCGTCAAGCAAAGTCACTTCTCCGGCTGACGATGCCGAAGTAATTCCGAGTAGGACGAGAAGTACTGCAAAAAAGAACACAAAGGTTTTCTTCATCAGATTCTCCTTTCAGGTAGCTTTTGACAAGTGTACTTTAGATAACATTTATTCATAAGAAAAGGACTGCACTGGTGGCCCTAGACTAATAAGGGCACCAATTATATCTGAATAGTTAGTATTTTATTAAAAATAACGGGTGATGTCTGTCGCCAAACCCACTTTGTTTTGTAGTCCTTTTCGGCTACAGGTAGATTCTTGTTTCCCTGATAGGGTCTGAATAACAACACTTTAAATGGCCAACTGCGCGAATGTTCAAGTGTGCTCTCTACAAAAACATATCTTGCCCGGACCGGCAACTCTCCCCTTCTTAAATATATTTTTAAATCCTCTAAACTGAAAATAATCCGAAGGACAGTTATTTGAAAACATATTGGGACTAAAGGAGGTGTGTCCAAGCAACGAAACCATACCCAACCGTTTAGGAGGCGCATAGCATGATCATCACCCAAGAAGAAGTAGAAACAATATTTGCCTTGGCCACCCATCAAGTGGAGGTAGTTGAAGCGCTCTACCGGCTAGTTTTTCCGGACTACGATGGCATTGCAAAAATATGCGGATTTCCGGAAGCCGGAGAAAAGCTATCTGAGCTCATCTGGGAGAAGTTTTTCGAATTCGACCGGAAACACCATCCGGAGGTGATGCAAGGAGGAAGATGGATGAATAATGGATTTTCAACCAACCGGAAGCTTGGGGAATGGGAAGTTGACGCAAGCTCAGTAACCAAAATTATGAAGGAGGTCTAACGTGGAAGAAATAATACTGCATCGAGGCGGACAACTGGTGTCCCGGCAGGATCTGGATCTAATCGCTGTTCCGGAAGAAACCGATTCATATATCCCGGTTTCCCACTACCATCTGGCCGACAGGCTTTTAACCGTATCGCAGGATCTTTTAACCGACTTTAACCTGATCGGCGAAAACTATGCTCTGGCCCGGCAAGGTCAACAACTCTTCGCGCTTCTCAAGTTCCAGAAGGATAATTCCGAAATCGGGTTATCCGTGGCTTTCCGGAACAGTTACGACCGGTCCATGAGCGTGGGCCTGGCTATCGGGGCGTCAGTTTTCATTTGCGACAACCTGGCGCTTCACGGCGAAATCGCCGTCATGAAGAAGCACACCAAAGGCGTCTGGAACGCTTTGGAGGATCTGGCCATTACCAGCCTTTACAAGGCCCAGCACAAATGGGAAAAGGTTTTAACCGACGCCGAGCGCCTCAAAGGAATTCCGACGAGCGACCGGGAAGCCTTCCAGCTCCTGGGACTGCTTTACGGAAACGACATTGTGAGCCCCCGGCAGCTTCCCGCTGTTCGGGAGGAATGGCTGAGGCCCACCCATGAGGAGTTCCAGGAAAGGAACCGGTGGAGTTTTTTCAACGCCGTGACGGAGGCGCTTAAATCAACGCCGCCTGTCTCCATAATGGAGAAACACGTCAAGGCGTATCAGGAAATCGTGGAGGCGTAAATGTTCGCCCTTGTCCATTGGGACGATCCCAAAAGCGCGAGATTGGTTATTGATGAAGAAGGAGCCGTGAAACTTTTTGAAACCCACGCGGAGGCGGAAAGCTTCGCCGAGTCGGAGCTTTCTTTCAACTGGATGGTGGTTGAATTCTAATCAAAGGGGAAGGACCGAAACCGGATCTTCCCCTCTCTTCTTACCCCGGCCATGCCTGACAACATACCTTCGGCCACCCATAGATACGTTATCCCCTGCTTTTAGCCCGAGAGAGCCCACTGATTGACGCCGAATTTGGAGAAAATCGGCTTTAATAAGTAATTAATTTGGGGGAGATGCACTGTCTGTGGCTCAATCAGCCGAGCATGATATGAACCCCAGCGCAGAGCTTTAACCGCGATTCGACGGTATAAACCCCTGCGCTGGGCTTCGCCACAGAAAGACATCCCCCCGTTTATTCAATTTATGAAACTTAGCCGCCACGCCATCCGCCTGTATATATCCAAAGTGGAATGGGCCACCGCCGGAGCCATCTGTTTCCTGCTCTCCGGGAAACGCAAGCGCCGCGATTACGCCGTGGTCGCCGCCGAACTGAATAGCATGTGCCGGACCAAGCGCAAAGAGATCCGCCTTAAGAAACTTCACCATGAGTTCTATACCTGCTACGCCCTGGCGAGCAACCCCCGCTCGACCCTTAACCATCGCCAGGTCGAGCACGACATTAAGCTCCGAAACTGCTTGGGCAAGTATTTCTATGTTTGCGGCCTTGAACTGATTGAGTATCTCACCCTCAAGACCCACGCTGATGCCCTTCTCACGCTGAGCAGCGGATACCTCTATTTTGAATTTGATAGCGGACATATGGGAAGGGGGGAACTTAAGGACAAGATTAAGGCACATTATATAGGGAGAGGGGCTTACCGGGTAGTCTTCTGGACGGGAACCGCCGAATACGCCCATTGGAAAAACCTGGCGACGATTAAATGCCTGGAAAAAAACCGCCTTAATCTGCTATTTGAAGTCTCAAGGAGAGCACTCAAAGACAAGCCCAACCGATTGCTGGGAGCCTGCTATCACGAATATTTAGAAGACGGAAAAATTTACAACCATAAAGGGGCAATAGTCTGGAGCGACGATGAGTAGCAGCTTAAAAAATCTTGATAGCGCTAGGAAGATACGTTATTTATTATCAAAAGATTTGATTAGAGGTAGGGGCAAGCCCCTACAACCCCGTATCGGTTTGAACGGGAAAAGCCATTCAAGGGGGAAGTATGAAATATCTGGTTATCTTAATGATCCTGTTTCCGATGTTATCTTATGGAGCTACCTCATATACCGACCCAAATTGCAACAATCAATGCAAGGACGCTAAATGCGTCTTAAGCACTCAGGACGGAAAATATTATTGTGTGTCCGCTAAGCCTGGACCAGACCCAAGCTTTGGATACAAGAATAAAGACTGCGACAACAAATGCACTAAGGATCAAGCCTGTTATCTTGATAGTGAGACCGGAAGATACTCCTGTGGCACTGCTCCGAAATGCGTGCCTTCTTGCAACAAGAATGAAAACTGCCTAATGCAGGATGGCAGCTGGAGATGTGTCCCTAATACACAATCGAGAAAAAAATTACCGGAATCGGGACCTGCCGGGATAGGGATATCTCTTACCTGCGAACAAATAGGCGGGATATCAAAAAATAAATGTTCTTCAAAAGACGTGATAGTTGAAAAACTTAGCGGAAGTATGGATGTCTCAATTGCGAATACGAAAGAACAATGTTGCATTCCTAAGACAAGATTGCGAGTGAGGTAAACCCCTGCCCATTCGGTGTCGCAAACCGCAATAATTCCGATTTTTCATTGAAAAAGCACCTCCGAGCCGAAGGGCTCCTAGAAAGGAGGTGCTAATCAAATGACTGAAGAAAAAATCCAACAGTTCCTCACCTGGCTTCTGGAATGCGAAGCCAAAGAAGAATCCAAGAGCATCCATGTAGCCAACTACTCTTGGGAGGACCGGGGAAGGTGTGAAACTTTCCGCTATGTGAAAGAGATGTTCCAGACAGCCTTCCGAGAAGAGCTTCAGTAATCCCCCGGTGCTTTAGAAGGGAGCCCTTCAGCTCAAAGGTAGTACACCAAAAAATCGCAATCATTTCATTTTGCTCTTTTACAATTGGTATTTCCCACCCACCCTATTGCTTTACTCACCCCGCAAGGGGCTTCCTAAAGCAAGGGGTTTAAGTCCTCGCGGCGAGGACCGGGTCAAATTTGTTTTGGAAGGAATCATCCCGCCCAGGCGGGACTCCACCTTGACAATTGATGGGTTCTGTCCGCTCTCCTTCCGCTGTCGGAGTGAAAAGCTCCGGACTGGAAAGGAGGTGAGAAAGATGTCGGAGGAAAATGTGATCGTCGTCGATTGCGGCGATGAAGTGATTTGCGACTTCTGCAATGACAGCTACACCGACTCCGAGGAGATCGGAGGCTCCGCCATCGGCACCTGGGCGATCTGCCCCAAGTGCACTGGAAAACTCACGGAGGAGCCGGACCAAAGATGCGGGGATGATGAAACCTTTCGAGATTTCGTCTATCGCCTAAGAAAGCAATAATCTCCAAGAGTGGAAGTGGCTTCCCTAGAGCGGAAGGCTTTTCACTCTCGGGCCTATGAATTGTAGCGGACACCATCAATTGTCAAGGTCCGGCAATCGGCAAATTTGACCCATCGCCCGGCATTCCCGGTATTCCCTACCGCGAAAACTCTAATTAGCTAAACTTAATTCAATTCTATGAACACTCAAGCACTGCAATTTGAACTGATGAAGAAAGCATCGTTCAACAATTTCCGGGGGGAACAAGTGGTGAGCGAGCTCAAAGCCAATGCCCACCTCTGGGACGCCGCCCTTATGGATGCGCCGAAATTAATAAAGCTGCGGGATCTGCCGGACGATATCTGGAACGTTAATACGCTCTACATACTCACCGGCATCAAAAGCGATCAGCTTTATGAGTTGGCTCTTCACTGGAACCCGAGCCATCTCCGATGGATCGAAGGAGAAGAAGCTTCAAGAAGGCTCGATGCCTATGTATCCGGAGACTACATCCTCTGCCTCTGGTGGAATTAAAACGCGCAAGCCTGATCCTCCATTGGCAATCTTCTCTGCCTTCCCTACCTTAGCTATATTGACAATCAACCGGATTTAAAGACCTGGTCGGTCCGACCTTTTTTTTGAGGGGTGGCTGTTTCAAAACAGCACAGCTTATAGTCCCTTTTACATTTTATATTGGTCTTGGAAGACCTAAACAGAGGAAGGGAGGTTATCCCTTTGGATCCTGATCAGATGTTATCCGAACTAAGAATGTTTATTCATTAAATAGATGCTTATCTCTATGAAGTCAATTCCATTGAAAGGTAAACAAAAATATTTAAAGTTTCACAACCGTTGTGAGCGAATCTGGCACCCAGAATCAAGTCATCGAGTATGGCGTTGGGCATAGAAGCAAGGTTCAGTTATAAAGAGATTTATAAATTTAAGATAGAGATTTAGGAAATACAAAGAAACAGAGGATAAGGCAGAGCCGCCTATATAGGGCTCAGTGAAGTAATAAAGCTTACAGGTACGGCGGTTTAAGGCTTTGGGAAGCTAGAAGTAAAAGAAAGTCCAAAGAACTAGGGAAGCGTCAGGTAAATAAAAGGACGCAACCCTTCGGGTTGCTGATGAGTAATTGCATTACAAGCTTAGGGAGGGAGGGAGGACAAAGAAGAACAACAGGGAAGAAGAAGGGGGAAAGGAAGGACAAGAAAAAAGAATTTAAGAATTAAAGTAAGAAATGACCCTTTAAATCATTTTAACCTAGTTGAAATCATTCAAGAAACATATTTATTTTAAAAAACTGCTTGACAGATTGTTTATCGATTGACTAAGTTTAAAATAGTCTAATCGATTCTCTGGTGGAGTTGACCAAAGCATGAGGGGTTAACTCGATAGCCCCAGAGGTAATTTAATAGGTAGCAGTAATTGACCATGTAATTGGTCAACGGGGTTGTATTCCCCGCCTAATAGTTAGCCTTCGGAGGTTATATGATCGCCAGAGTTCTCTCTGTCCTCAAGGTAGCACCCGCTAAGACAGTTTCCCAGATACTTTATCCCTCATCACCCAACCCCCACTCGAAGACTGTCCAGGTCCAGAAACAGCTCAACACCCTGGTCGGACTCGGCAAGATTAAGAGAGGCAAAGGATTCTATTCCACCCTCGACTATGCGGGGGAGTTTAAGGAACACGACCAGGGAATCACCCACTGCATCGCCGAGCTTATCAAGCTCAACTACCCCATTTCAATATTCAGGGAGCGTTCCCTTACGGGGGGAATCCGCCCCGACATCATCGGTTTAATCGGAAAAGACGGCAAGGCTCTCTGCTTTATCGTTGAAGTGTGTATCAGCGAAGAAGACGCTTATCTCCAGCAGAAAGCGATTTTCTGGAAGTATCACAACCCTCTAGAGGAAGTTTTCGGATTTAAAGTTCCCCCGCCCACGTTGGTAGTTTACGGCAAAACCCACCCTGGGTTTATACCCTTTGAAGACTTTATAAAAAAACTGAAGGAGACAATATGAAAGAATTGTTTATTAACGATTACGTGCTTATGGCAGTCATCACCATTGGAGCTTTCGCCTTCGGCTGGATAGTCTCCAGATACCGCACTGAAACCAGGATAAGGCGGGAACAACTCCGCAGGGAGTTGGAACTTGCTAAAATGTCGAGTTTCGCCCAGTATATCAGCACCTTACAGGGAGGAAAAAATGTCTAACATAATGAAAAAAGGAGACATGGGTTCGCTTACTCTCCCGACCCAGTTTGAAAAGCTGGCTCCCATTGACGCTCCCCAGCTCGAATATGACCACGGATTTATCTCTGGCTGGAAGCATAACTGGAAAATGGCGAGGATAGCGAAGTCCGAAGCTCTCCAGGCTCAGATTTCCGATGACAGGCTGAGGCAGGTAAAAAACAACAAAGAAATGATTAAGGAAGCCATCACTTTCTCTAAAGAGATTGAGGCGGTAATGGCGGAATACAACCACCGGATTAACCACGCCAACCACCTGGACGAGATGGACAAACTGGAAAGAATCAAGACTCAAGAAGTTATCAAAGAGCAGATAGGTAAGAACCAGCTTCTTACCATCGAAATAAACGAAGCCGACTTGGGCTTCAAAATAAAATTTAAGGATTCGGGCTATGCTGACACGGATGAAGATAGGTAGCGACGCTGAAACCCGTCTCCCTGTCTATGTAAAGGAGAAAGATTTATTCAAAGGAACCCTTGTATTGGGAGCCACCGGAGGAGGAAAGACCGTTTTGCTCAGCACCATCATCCAGAATGGCAGCTACTCCCCTGTGGCAAGGATAGTCATTGACCCGTCAAGGTTTTTCGCCAAAGAGGTTTATTCGATTTTAAAAGGCAAGGCTCACTTCTGTTCTTTAGAACACCCAATAGGGATAAACCCGATGGTTTCACCCTACAAACCTTATCAAGTGGCTGATATAATCGCCGAATCGATAAACCAGATGGTTACCCTGACCACGCCCAACGAAAGATTTACAGTCAAGATGAGGGAGATATTGGATTCCGAGGTAGTCAGATGTCTGGAATCAGGTCGGACTACCCTGGAAGAAGTGAAAGCCAATATTCAAGCTCAGAAAGGAAATTCAGAGACGAGGGACGGGATTTTAGCCCGTCTCTCCCTCATCCTTTCACCCGATTTTAAACCGCTCATTTGCGGAAAAGGCTTCGAGATTAACAAGCTCATTGACAGGCAAGAAACGCTTATCTTGGACTGTTCAGGGATGGGATACGCTAAGCAGGTGTTTATTGGAACCCTGGTCACCAGCCTGGTCAAAGCCTATTTCCTTTACTCAAAGCCCAAGGAGTATAAGCCGTTAGTTTTAATGGTAGACGAGGCGCACAACTTCGTCTCCTCAGAATGGACTATCATCACCAAGCAGGCTCGGAAGTATCAGATCGCCACCATTCTGGCGACCACCGACTTTTCAATGATGCCCAAACCCCTGGTCCACTCCATCCTCTCAAATTCAGGCACGCTTATCTGCTTAAGGGCAGGACACGTGGAAGCGCAGATGATTTCCAACGAAATCACCACCATTAAAAAAGAGGACATTCAGACACTCGAAAAGTATCACGCCGTTTACAAGACGCCGGACGGAGAGGGAATCGTTAAGCTTCCCCGTCCACCGATATTTAAGGAATTAGAAATTAAGCCCATGAAACAGGAACAGAACTTCGGACTTCACTGGTTCGACATTGATCCGTCCTACTCGTTTCAATTTGACTGCGACCAAAATGGACGAGTCGCCGGTGACGGCTTATGAAAATAGGCCGGAAACACCGCCTGCCTCAACGGAGGGAGGCTATGCTAAATGCTTATGGTGACGTGATTGTGCTGGCGACGGGTCGAACTCACTCGATCTCACGCGGTGAGTCTGATCCTAAAGGACGAATAAGTTTAGCTCCCCTCTCAGCTGGCTATGGTTGGCTGAGAGGGGGCAAACCCCTTGGAGGCATTAAATGACAGAATATGAATTTATTTGTGATAATGCTCGGAAAGAATTGAAAAGGGCTTATGCCCGTCGCAGACGGAACCTGAAAAAAGGCTACGATGTAGAAAGCGAAGACCTGCACATTGCCGGAATCAGGGAACATTTACGCCAGTTTAAAAAGGCTTATAGATACCTGCTAAGGATGGTCTAGAGGGCTTGAATGGAACTCCTTACTGCCCAGCAGGTGAGTAACCTTTTAAAATGCAGTGTTGAATTTGTATATAAACACGCCCAAGAATTGGGAGGCGTGAAGATAGGAAGGTTAGTTCGTTTCAAAATGAATAAAATCAAACAAATCATAGGAGGTGATGACAGTGGTAGAGAAGCACGGGAACAGGTGGCGATACGACTTCCTGAAGGACGGAGTGAGATACAAGAAAGGAGGATACCAGACAAAGACCGAGGCTATTCAGGCGGAGGCAGAGGCACGGACCGGAGCAAAGTCGATAAATACGGACTTCTTAAAGCTCTGCAATTCCAGATTGGAGGAAATCGAAATAAGGAGGAGTAAGAAACACTTTCAGGAAAACAAATCATTCTTTGAAGAACTGCTTTTAGTCTGGGGGAGTTTCCCCAAGATAAACCACGATGACATTCAGGAATATCTCAATCAAGTAGCTAGGAAGTCAAAGACCCTGGCTAACCGCAAGCTCAAGTTGTTGAAAGCCCTTTTCAATCACGGCATTAAAAACCATTGGTTCTATATCAATCCTTGCACGGGGATAGAAAAATACGGAGTCGATAAGACCCCTAAGTACATTCCCCCTAAAGAGGACATCGACAAGGTTCTAACCGTTGCTAACCAGGAGCAGAGAAGATATCTTTTAGTCATTATTCACACTTTAGCCCGTGTCAGAGAAATTAACCGTCTAAAATGGGAAGACATCAACCTGGATAAGAGGTTTCTTGTTTTAAGAACCCGCAAATCCAAGAACTCCGACCTGGTGGAAAGAAAGATCCCGATTAATGACACTCTCTACCGGGAGCTGGACACTGCCCCAAAAAATGGGGAATTTGTCTTTATAAACAAGAGAACCAAGAAAGATTTTGATTACCGGGATAAACTTTTAAAAAGACTATGCGAACAAGCCGAAGTCAAACCTTTCACTTACCACTGTTTAAGGCATTACGGGGCTTCTAAACTGGCTGAATTAAATGTTCCTCTCACCGATATTCAGGTTTTACTGGGGCATCAGAGAGCAACGACAACTGATATTTATTTGCAGTCTTTGAAGGGAAGCAGTATTGAAGCAATGAAGAGGTTGGAGTGAATTCCCCCAGGAATTCCCCCAGAGTTTGTAGAAGCGCGCCTGTGGTGACTCGAACACCAAACCTACGGATTAGAAGTCCGTTGCTCTGTCCAGTTGAGCTACAGGCGCATGGTGGTTATTATAGCGATTTTGAGGGCTTATTTCAATATAATCGGAGCGGTCCCGGGTCGGGTGCGCAGATGTTTTGTTCATTATGTGCTTGAAAAAACACGCTGGTTCAGGTTATGTTGTTAGCGTTCATTTTTCTGATAACAAGCTTCAAGTTTCTAATATTAAAGAGGTGAGTCGATGGGCAGTGTAATGAAGTGGAGAAAAAAGAAGATCAGGAAACATAAATATAAAAAATTAAGAAGGAGAACGCGGCACACGCGCAGGAAGTAGAGACCGCATTACCTTCATATTCACTTCGTCCATATTGCCCATCTTGGGCGTTTCCATGACGCCAGCCAGATGGGCAAATCTTTTGTCTTTCAAAAGCTGTTTGAAAAATGCAAGGCCTATCTCGCCCTCCCCTATGTGCCAGTGGCGGTCGGCGCGGGCGCCTGCCGGGAGCTTCGAGTCATTCAGGTGGAAGAAACCAATCTTCTCAATCCCGAGCAGGCGGTCGAATTCACGGATAAAGCCGCTCCAGCCGCCTCTTTCCGTTATTTTATACCCCGACTGAAAAAGATGCGCTGTGTCTATGCAAAACAGGGCTTTGCCCTGGTCCTCGATGTCCTCATAGATACGGGCCAACTCTTCGATATTTGTCCCGAGCGTGTTGCCCTGCCCGGCCGTGTTCTCGATGAGAACGGCGACATCATACGTATCGTGCACTGCATTTACCGCCTGCGCGGTTAATCGTGCGCCCCGCAATTTATCGGGGTGCGACCCGGGATGCGCCACCAGGTACTTGATGCCGAGTTCGACGCACAATGAGGCCTCATGAAGCAGGCCCTTGAGATTACGCTCATCGCTGTCGATCTTTGCCAGGTTGGGAAGGTATGAAAGGTGCGCATAAACCGGCAGGACTGCGGATAGCCGGCCAAACGCCGCGATATCTTTTTCCGTAAGTGTCCTTAAGGCCCATGACCGGGGATTTTTTACGAATATTTGCACCGTCTCACACTGAAGTTTTTGCGCCTTTTCCAGTGTGACGTCGAAACCCTGAGATATCGAAACATGAAAACCAAGTTTCATTGCATGTCCTCACAACAACATATGACAAAAAACCTTGCAAATAAAGGCTGAAAGATGCACAATAAACAGCATGGCAGACGAGGCTATCGGAATAATTGTCGGTGGCGGGCCCGCTCCGGGTATAAACGGGGTCATCAGCGCAGCGACGATAGAAGCGATCAACAACGGAAAAAAGGTTTTCGGCATCAAGGGCGGCTTCAAGGCGCTTTTTGAGGGCCATAAAGACATCTTCATTCCGCTTTCGATCGACGATGTATCCCGCATACATGCCACGGGCGGTTCGGTTCTGCGCACGTCACGGGATAAGCCGGAAAATGCCAAGGCCAAATTCGATACCCTGATGTCGGCATTAAAAAGTGTTGGCATCAAGTATCTCATAACGATCGGCGGCGACGGCACCCTGTATATGGCCAACTGGATAGAACGCGAGGCCCGCGGGTCGATCAGCGTCGTGCATGCACCGAAAACTATCGACAACGATGTACCCCTTCCCGGCGGGTTTTCGACCTTTGGTTTCCAAACGGCGCGGCATGTAGGGGTTTATATCGTGAACAACCTCATGGAAGATGCCCGCACGATGGGCAGGTGGTATTTCATCACGACCATGGGTCGTCATGCCGGGCACCTTGCGCTCGGTATGGGAAGAGCTGCCGGAGCGACGTTGTCCCTGATACCCGAGGAATTCCCCGAAGAGGAACTGTCTTTCAAGAAAGTTGCCGACATACTTACCGCGGCCATCATCAAGCGGAGATCCATGTGCAGGGATTACGGTATAGCGATACTCGCCGAGGGCATCTCGGAGAAATTCGACCTTGAAGAGTTGAAAGAGCGTGAAGAGGTCGAGAAGAATGAAAAAGGTGAACTCAAACTGTCGGAGATCCAGCTCGGCAGAGTGCTTAAGGATTTTGTCAATAAAACCCTCTCCGACCTTGGCATAGAGGTCGGCATTGTCGATAAGAATATCGGCTATGAACTGCGTGCGGCCAACCCTATTCCTTTCGATGTGGAATACACACGCAATCTCGGTTACGGCGCTGTCAGGTTTCTTTTAAGAGGTGGTACGGGCTCCATGATAGTTTCATTCGAAGGCAATTTGAGGTCCGTGCCCTTTGTGGACATGATAGACTATAAGACCGGAAAGGTGAAGATAAGGACTGTGGACACTTCGACGGAGACATATGAGGTTGCCCGAAAATACATGATCCGGCTTGAAAAAGAAGACCTTGAAGGCCAGAACCTTGTGCGGATCGCAAAAGCGGCAAACATGTCACCCGAAGATTTCAAGGCACGTTTCGAATACATTCTGTGAACGTACCACAGCTTTGATCCTTCCCACCCGGGCAATAACATAGTAATTAATGATCGAAGAAAAGAAAAAATTCCAGGAAGTGCTCAATGTCGGTCTCGAGGTCATACAAACCCGGGACATCGATATCCTCCTGGAGAGGATCCTCACAAAAGCCCGGTATCTGACAAATGCCGATGCCGGTTCCATTTACATAAAGGAAGGCGATAAACTCCTCTTCAGGTATACTCAGAACGATACCCTTCAAAACCTGCTGCTGCCTGGCAAGAAATTGATCTATTCCACGTTCACCGTCCCTGTCAATAATCAATCAATTTCCGGCTACGTGGCGAATACCGGGCAGGTCCTCAACATCGAAAACGTATACGAGCTGACGGACAGTTTTCCGTTCTCGTTCGATCCATCCTACGACAGGCTGTCCGGGTACAG
This sequence comes from Deltaproteobacteria bacterium UBA5329, assembly GCA_002408185.1. Taxonomy (GTDB): domain Bacteria; phylum Desulfobacterota; class Syntrophorhabdia; order Syntrophorhabdales; family Syntrophorhabdaceae; genus Delta-02. The sequence goes on along the minus strand of DHQV01000100.1, from coordinate 56,966 downwards.
GACGCAATCGGTCCTGTGCTTCCCCCTGAAAACCAATACGGACGAAGTTGTCGGTGTGCTGCAGCTCATCAATGCAACGAACGGACTCGGGAAGATCGTCCCCTTTCAGCCCCAGGACGAGCCATTTGTCGTTCATTTCGCCAATAATGCGGCGATAGCCATCGAGCGCGCCACAATGACCCGCGACATCATTCTGCGTATGATCAAGATGGCAGAGCTTCGCGATCCCTCGGAAACCGGTGCGCACGTAAACAGGGTCTCGTCGTGCTCCGTCGAGCTCTATGAGGCCTGGGCGCATTCAAAGGGAATCGACAGAGCCGAGATCGAACAGAATAGAGATATCCTCAAAATGGCGGCAATGCTTCACGACGTCGGCAAGGTCGCCATTACGGACCTGATCCTCCAGAAGCCGGACCGCCTCAACAACAACGAATTCGAGATAATGAAACGGCATACGTACATGGGAGCAAGGCTTTTTTCACACCAGCGGTCCGATTTCGACAGGGCGGCATTCCTCGTTACCCTGAATCACCATGAACACTGGGATGGCAACGGGTACCCCGGCTTTATCGATCACACAACGGGGAGGCCCCTGCCAGGCTACAGGGGAAGTGACGGCCGCGCCCGCGGCAAAAAACATGACGAGATCCCGGTTTTCGGCCGTATCGTGGCAATTTGTGACGTCTTCGATGCGCTGAGTTCCGGAAGGTCATACAAGGAGCCATGGAAGGAAGATCGCGTCCTCGAAACTATGGTGAGTGAGAGAGGTAAACATTTTGACCCCGAAATGCTCGACGTTTTTCTCTCGAACCTCGAAATAGTCCGCAATATCATGCACCTGTACCCGGAAACAACAGGCTAAGAGGCGGGCTCGAGCGAGGGACGAGCGGGCAAGGGGGCTTTTTCAGACGTACACCCTTTCAATCCTCCTCGAGATCTTGCACAGGATCTCGTAGGGGATTGTTCCTGCAAGTTCGGCTATTTCATTGGCTGAGACCCGGACGCCTTCCCGTTCGCCTTCACCGAGCAGTACCGCTTCATCGCCGCTTTTCACCGGACCGATGCCGGTCACGTCGGCAAGGATCCAATCCATGCATACCCTTCCAACAACATTGCATCTCGTGTCGTTTATCAACACAGAGCCCTTGTTGGAAAGCGAGCGCGGGTACCCATCGGAATATCCGACGGGTATGTACGCGATCTTCGATGACCGGCCGGTCGTGAACGTCCTGCCGTAGCTCAAGGAGGCCCCGGCAGGAAACTCCCTGCAAAAAGCTATGCGGGCCGAGACCTTCATCACCTGCCGCAAAGGGAGGAAGCTTTCGAGGGATAACGATGGATGGGAACCGTACAGGCTTATTCCGGCGCGGACCAGTGAAAAATGCGCCTCCGGGTAATTGATGATGGCCCCGCTGTTGCTCATATGGAGATACGCCGGGTCAAATCCGGCGGACCGGAATGTATCGATGACCGCCCGGAATGCCGCGACCTGCGAAAGCCCGTATTCGTCGCGTATCTCGGATACCGGGAAATGCGACATCAGACCCTCGACCTGTATCCCGCGCGCGTCGTAAAGCATTTGGGCTATCTCGTGCGCTTCCTGCGGCAGGAATCCAAGCCGTCCCATGCCGGTGTCAAACTTGAGGTGTATCCTGAGCGGTTTCGTAAAGCCTCGCGTGATCTCGACAAGCCGTACGAGGATGGCCTCGTCATGAACAACAGGCGTCAGGTCGTATCTGATGAGGGGTTCGATATCATCCCAGGAAAATATCCCGCTCATGATGAGTATCGGTTTTGTTATACCACCTGACCTAAGGACAATTGCCTCGTCTATCGTCGCAACGCCCAGGTAATCTATGCCGATCGATCCCAATTTCCGGGAAACCTCGATCGCTCCATGTCCGTAGGCGTCCGCCTTGACGACACCGAGCAATCCTGCCCCGGAGCTCAAACGGCTGCGGATGGACAGACAGTTATACTCGAGGGCATTGAGGTCGATATACGCGACCGCCCTCGACACTTTCGACATAGATTGCCTCCTTTATCCGGCGCCGATGGCACCGAATACCTTCTCACAAGCCTGAATGGTCCTGTCTATTTCCCGATCGCTGGAGGCACATGTGAGAAATGACGCCTCGAACTGGCTCGGGGCAAAAAATATGCCTTCTTCGAGCATTCCCTTGAAGAATTTTTCGTAAAGTTCCCTGTCGCAGGCCGCGGCACTTTCGTAGTCTTTTACTTCAGACCTCGAGAAGAAACCCGTGAACATGCCGGTGATCGAATTCACCCGGTACGGGACGCCGCAGCGCGCCGCGATCTCGAGCATTGCGCCCGATAGCTTCTGACCGGTCTTCGCGAACCCGGAATAGATCGTCCCGGCATTGTCCTTAAGCCGGCCGAGCACATGGATCCCGGCCCTGACGGCGACCGGGTTCCCCGACAACGTACCGGCCTGGTATACGTCGCCTGCCGGCGCGAGACGCTCCATGATACGACCTTTGCCGCCAAAGGCCCCGACGGGGAATCCCCCGCCTATTATCTTGCCGAGGCACGTAAGGTCCGGGTCGACGCCCCAGATGTGCTGAGCGCCCCCGAAGGAAACGCGAAAGCCGCTGATGACCTCATCAAAAATAAGAAGTATGCCCCGTTCCCTGCACAGCGTTTCAAGACCTTTCAGAAACCCGTCCTCGGGAAGGATAACGCCCATATTCCCCATGACCGGTTCGATAATGACGCACGCGATATCATCGGACCCGTCCATGATCTGCCGAACGGTATCGGGCCTGTTAAAATCCGCGACGTACGTATGCTTTGCGAGGTCCGCCGGCACCCCCGCGCTGTCGGGTATGCCAAATGTCGCGAGGCCCGAACCTGCTTTAACGAGAAGGCTGTCAACGTGCCCGTGGTAACATCCCCGGAACTTGACAACACCGTTCTTTCCCGTGTATCCCCTCGCGAGCCGTATCGCGCTCATGGTCGCTTCCGTGCCTGACGTCGTCAGGCGGACACGGTCTATCGACGGGAACGCATCCACGATCAGGCGGGCAAGTTCGATCTCGTACGGATGGCATGCACCGTAGCTCGTCCCCTCTTCGAGTGCGCAAGTTGCGGCCTCGACCAGGGCGTCATCGGCATGGCCGAGGATGATCGCCCCCCATGAAGACACGTAGTCGATGAAAGAATTTCCGTCGACATCGTAAAGATATGCGCCTTTTGCCCGTTTGACGTAGAACGGCCTGTCGTGGACCGACTGGAATGCCCGCACGGGGCTGTTGACGCCTCCAGGGATAAACTGCTGTGCCTCATCGCAATACTGGTTAGATCTGGTCTTTATCATGTCCTTACCGAAAAAGAAGTTTTCTTGAATTCCTGCTTGCTGAAGAGAACCCGGTAATCATCGATGCCGGATCTTCTGGCCATTTCGCCGATCACGGCCAGGCATTCTTCACGGGTCCGTCCGTGAACCATCGTGTAGAGGTTGTACGGCCAGTACCCTGCCGTATCACGTTCGTAGCAGTGGCTGACCTCGCTGAAACCCGCCATGACGCCCCCGACGCTTTCCACGCGCTCCTCCGGGACGTTCCACACCACCATTGCATTCCCCTCGTATGAGACGGCGCGGTGTGCCACCATGACGGAGACCCTCCGTATAATCCCCCTTTCCTTCAGGAAGACCAACTCCTCGAGCAACTGCTCCCCCGTCATTCCCATTGTACTCGCCATCGCCTCATATGGTCTGTCGGTTATCGGGAAATCGGTGGGAAGCGTTTCCAGAACGCTTTTCATCACGTCTATTGTTACATATCCGTAAAAACCATTTCAAATGAATTCTGGTCAAAAAAGACTTTACAACAGGTGTTCGGACATGTTGTAACTATCGAACTCACGACTTTCTCCCGCAGGAAGCCCACGATCTTTAGTCGGGGGAGGATGTCAAGGCATCTGTATTATGACATAGAAATTCTGATACCTGGGAAAAAGGAGCGCGGCATGGTAAAACCTGCATCGAGAATTGAACAGATCCCGCCTTATCTTTTTGCGCGGATCGATAAGAAAAAAGCGGAAGTTCGGGAAAGAGGGATGGACCTCGTGGATTTCGGCATAGGCGACCCGGACATTCCCACGCCCGCCAATATTATAGCGGCGATGAAAAAAGCCGTGGACGACCCGAAAAATCACCGGTATCCCAGCTACGAGGGCATGCCGGAATTCCGGCATGCAGCGGCCACCTGGTACAAGAAGCGGTTTGACGTCGATCTCGACCCTGCGACAGAGATCGTAACACTGATAGGCTCGAAGGAAGGAATAGCGCATATACCCTGGGCGTATGCCGAAGAAGGGGACGTGGTCCTCGTCCCGTCACCGGGATATCCGGTATACAAGATTGCCACGATCTTTGCCGGCGCAACCCCGCATATCATGCCCCTGAAAGAGGAGAACGGGTTCCTGCCCCGGTATGAGGATATCCCTGAAGACGTATTGAAGAAAGCGAAACTTCTTTTCATAAACTACCCCAATAACCCGACGGGTGCCTGCGCGGACGACACCTTTTATGAGAAGACACTGGAACTGGCGAAACACTACGACATACTTATCTGCCACGATGCAGCGTACAGCGAGGTAGCCTACGACGGTTACAGGCCGAGGAGCATCCTGGAATTTGACAGGGACAAAAAATACTCTCTCGAGTTCCATTCATTGTCAAAAACATACTGCATGACCGGCTGGAGGATCGGCTTCGCGGTCGGTTGCCCCGACGGCATTTATAATCTCGGGAAGCTCAAAACGAACATCGATTCAGGCGCATTCCAGGCCGTGCAGTATGCCGGCATCGAAGCCTTGACCGGTGATCAGACCTCTGTTACGGAACTGAACGCGCGGCTGGAAAAAAGGCGGGATATGGCAGTCGAGGCTTTTAAAACGCTCGGCGTCGACATAAAAGGCCCGAAGGCCACCTATTATATCTGGGCTAAAGTGCCGAAAGGGTTCACATCATCCGATTTCTGCGAAAAGCTTATCGAGGAAACGGGTATCGTCGTTACGCCGGGAAGCGGTTTCGGTGATGAAGGCGAAGGTTATTTCAGGATCTCAATAACCCTGGGAGAGGAAAAGATAGCCGAGGCTGCACGGAGGCTCAGGTCATTTAAGCTTTAGGTCCACGGGGGTTTTCCATGAAACCAGGCACGGCCCAAATCGCCGGTTTCTGCTTTTCCTGCTTTCTCTTGAGCGCAGCGTCGCCCCTTATAATGACGCCCGGAACGCCTTGAAACAATTGGGAATAAAGAGGCCGTAAAACGCAAGACGTAAAAAGTTTTTCGGAACGAATCAACGATTTACGTTTTACGGTTTCTCCGATATCACCCTGTTTCTCCCCGCCTTCTTCGCTTCGTACATGAGCGCGTCCGCGCGCCTTATGAGCCCGTGGGCGGAATCTTGTTTTCGGGCCAGAGTTGCCCCGATCGATATCGTGATGAGGGTATCGTTCCCTTCAAGCGTTACCGTGGACCTCTCAACGAGCACCCGCACCTTTTCGGCAACATGGAGCAGTTTTTCTTCATCGACATTCGTGACAAAGGCGACGAACTCTTCGCCTCCCCATCGGCTGACAACATCGGATGACCGCAAGCCGTTATTGATCGTCGCCGCAATCAGGCGCAACACTTTGTCGCCGACCTCATGGCCGTACGTATCGTTGACACTCTTGAATCTGTCGATATCGATAAAAAGGATCCCGAAAGGCCAACCGTAGCGCTTGAACTCCCTCAATTTATTTGTCAGGTTCATTTCCCCGTACCGCCTGTTGCCCAATTTGGTCAAAGGGTCGAGAAGGGCCATGCGCTCGAGTTCATGGAGTTTGCGGGTAAGGTCCTGCCTGGAATAATTATCGCTGAAAATTTCGGCCGCCCCGGTCACAACACCATCGTTGTCGATTATAGGGGCGACCTTGACGATGACGGGGACCCGATGGCCTTCCCGATGATGAAAGAAAAGCTCGGCCTCCCTGGCTTTTCGTTCCCGCATTGCAGTTTCAAGCATGCACTGGTCGTTGCATCGGGCATGACCGTCATTATCGATATGCATGAGGATATTGTCCCAGCAATATCTGCCCATAACGTCCGACCTGCTGTAGCCTGTCATCTTTTCGGCCGCTTCGTTCCAGTAAACGATCTTGCGGTCTCTATCGACGATGTAGACCCCCTCGTACAGGTTGTCGAGAAGCTTATGATAAGAAGAGTCGGTCAGGAGACTTCGGGCCCGCGACATGATCATCCGCCACGACCTCCCACGATGATCCCCGGTATCCGCAAAGTAGGCTGCGCATCCGCGACAGGTACTCCCTGCCCGTCTTTTCCGCACGTGCCTATTCCGAACCCGAGGTCAGTGCCTACCATATCGATATCCCTGAGTACCTTCAGTCCGTTCCCCATCATCGTCGCGTTCTTTATCATCGGTCCGATAGCACCTTTTTCAATTATATACCCTTCCGATATTTCAAACACGAAATCTCCGCGCACCGTATCGACCTGCCCGCCGCCCATCTTGACGACGAAGACCCCGTCGTCGACGGAGGCAAGGATCTCGCCGGGAGCATGTTTTCCCGGCACGATCATCGTATTGCTCATACGCGGTATCGGCCTGAACCTGTACGATTCACGCCTGCCGTTGCCTGTTGGAGGCATCGAATGCTTCATGGCATGGAACCGGTCAAAAAGGTAATTCCTGAGAATCCCGTTTTCGACAAGGACCGTCCGCTGTGAAGAGGTCCCTTCGTCATCGAAGGCGTAGGTGCCGCGCATGTGGGGAATGGTTGCGTCATCGACAACGCTTATGAGCGGCGACGCTATTTCCTGCCCGAGAAGCCCTTTATAACAGGAGAGGCCTTCCATGGCGAGATCCGATTCGAGCCCATGGCCTATCGCCTCGTGGATCATGGTACCGCCGGCTTCGGACGCGAGCACGACCGTCTTCATTCCGCTCGGTGCTTCGCGTGCCCCGAGCAGGCCCGACAAGCGCCTGACGGTTTTTTCCGCGAGCGAACCCATGAGCTCGTCGGTAAAGTATTCAAATCCGTAGAAGCCACCGGCCGCCTCGTACGACGTCTGCATCTCGGAACCATCACGCCCTACGAGCAAGACCGTAAATACGACCTGCATACGGCTATCTAACTTTAAACCTCCGTCGGTCGTTGCAATGGTCACATTCTGGCGGGTGTCCCGATACATAATGCGGACCTGTACGATCCTAGGCTCCATCGAACAGACCTTTGTCTCGAAATTCCTCACGAGTGCAAGCTTGTCCCTGACATCGACGCCGCCGGGATCACGGGAGATCGAAAAAGGATACGACGCCTGCCTCCGGGCGTCAATGATCGCGGGAGCCTGTCCGGTCCTGTCAGTGGTGTACCCGGACAATCTCTGCGCAAGCGAGATGAGGTGGTCTTCCTCGAAAGAATTTGTCGATGCGTAATATGTCTTCCAAGGGTCGATGACCCTCAGCCCCACTCCGGCATCTTCGCCCTGTTCCAATTTTTCGACTTTCCCCGATTCAAGCTGGATGAAAGTGAAGTTCCGTGTATCGACGTATATGTCGGCATACGCACCCGAGCGTTCCATGAGCGCTTCGAGCACCCTCTTTTCATTGAACATCGGGGACCTCCCTGAACTCTATTCCGTAATGTATCATATCGGCCACAATGCCCCGGACATCATTCTCGAAAGACACCGGGTAGATGATCTCTATCAGGCCGCGGTCTCCGTCGAGCACGGAAAAAATAGCGACATCCTCGTATGATTCGAGGAGGGCCTTGAAGAATCCTATGAAACTGCGGTCGATAATATACTTCTTCGTTCTTTCTTCCAAAATGCCCTGAACCTGCGCCGCCTTATTCAATCCTTCCTTACCTCGAGCATTTCCACAAATGCTTCGATCCGATTTTTCGTCCTCGTATCGAGTACCCGCGGCAGATCGCCCTCGATCGTCAGGATGGGGACGGAGATCGTTTCTCTCAGGATGACATCCTCGATCGAGCGGAAGCAGAAAGCCTGGACATAATGGATGATCCCCTTTATCCCGCGACGCTCGATCTCCCTGCTTATATCTTCCAGGCGGGCGAATATGCCGTACGGATACGTATAAAGAAGATAGCGTTCGACAATGTCCGGGGTATGATAGGGGATCGAGAATTGCCTTTGCGTCTCGTTATAAACGACATGGCCGCCGACCTCCTGGATGAATTCGTACAACCCGGCTATAATGGGCGGAACCCCTATGTATCCGATAGGGATCCCTTCCATTCTCTCGCGTTTTCGAGCGGTGGCAATAAATTCGGCCGCGGCGTCGCCGTACTTGACCATATCGCCGAGCATATCCGACGAACGCACGAGCCAGAGATGATTCTCGGCACCGGTTACGTTTCGTTCGCTCCAGGTCATGCTATCGATCTCTTCGAGATAAGATCTTACGACCGTCATCTCCTTTTCCACCCGAAGGCTCGATCCCCTGTCGGGAGAAAGTTCTTTCCTGAGCTTCTCGATCTCCCGCGACAGGATCGTGGCATCACGGTCATACGGGAAAGAAAAGGGAATGGTGCGTACGCCCTTGTATCGAAGGATCTCCGCAAGGGCCTGGGTATTGCTGCAGTCACCTTCCATCACGGTGATCACAGCCTCTACCTCGTGTTCCATAATGACGCCGTAAATGCCTTTGATCCATGTACATATGCTGTGCGGGAAGCCATCGTGTTCGGCGCGGTCGACAAAATGCTGGGGATCGGGATCTTCCACGAAAATATTGTTGAGGTCACAAGGCGTGTAACCGGCGGCGAAGATGATCTCCACGGGTATCGTCGTCGTGAAACCTATCGTTCCTTTCCCCGATTGTGCTGGCACCATAATTCTAAAGATAATACTTTTTCTTGTGACGTTGCAACCTTTGAAACACGTCACCTTGCCGCCAGGGGTCCGGAACCTGCCAAATCGGGAGGAACGGTCCGAATAATACCGGTAAGATACGAGAATCCTTGAATGACTCAAAAGCCGTCGACAATCAACGTAAAAAGATGATTATTTCGGAGAATTTAGGGTCATAGTGGAATATTATCATTGACATACGCCAATGAATATTCTATATTAAACCTACAAAAATGGTAGGTTAATAACGTATACTTTGGAAGATCACGCATGCGTCCCCTCCCCCTTACCCCTGAAAGCGTGATAAAAAAATCACCTTTTCTTGTTGCCAGACAGATCAGCGATAATGAAGTACGGGTTTACAGCAGGCTCCATGGTAATATGCGCTCTTTCGGCCCGGAGATCTTCGCCGTTTTAAAGATCTTTGACAGCCCTGTCGATGTCGGCAGTGCGGTGAAGGAACTGGGAGAGGCCCGCTCCGACGCGATGGCCATGATTGAGGAACTGTACGGAAGGCGTTTTCTTGTAGACGCAGACCAGGCAATGGAGGCCATGTTTGCGGAATACGTCGATGCGGCCCGGAGAAACAACGAAGTCCCGAGAGTTACGAAAATCAATTTCCTTGTATCCGCCACGTGCAACCTCGCTTGCCAGGGTTGTTATCACACTTTCTATGACTTCAAAAGCCAGGACATGGACGTCGGCTTCGCCGACAGTGTGTTCAAAGGATTGTTCCCTTACCTGAAGCGGAAGGGGATCCCCGCCGCATTGATATCTTTCCTCGGTTACGAGCCTTTCATGAATTTCGAGGTGATGCGCGACATCTGCAGCCGGGCTCGGCACATGGGCGAGAAATACGCCATAGACGTTACCTTTAAAATATTCACCAACGGGTTTGGCTTTAGCGACAGGATGTTTGACTGGCTGGTACAGAATAAGGACAGGGTTAGCCTTAAGGTCAGCCTTGACGGGATACGGGCGGACAATGACAGGAGAAGAGTGGACCGTTCTGGGGCCGGCACGTACGACAGGGTTGTCGCGAACATCGGGCGGATACTGTCGGCCGGCGTTCATTGCGGCGTGCTGATCGTTCTCAGTAAACTGAACCTTCCGAACATCGAGAAGTTCGTCGATGAAATGGCGGCAATGGGGGTCAGGCATATTACTGCCAATATCTTCTGCGGTCAATCGGACGACGAGCGGAAGCTCGAATTATCGGAAGATGAAAAATTAGAAGCTATCCGGAGAATGGACCTGGCCACGGAAAAACACGGTATCGAATTTGACGGTGAATTCAAGTTTGCCGTCCTGCAGATGATCACGGGAGCCCATTTCACCTGTCCCGCGGGTTTGAAGCAGCTCGTATTCTGCGCGGACGGAGCGATACATCCCTGCCAGCGGTTTGCAGGTACGCGCGTCAATTTCGGGAAATATGACAACCGTTTCTGGGATGACCTCCTTGCGGGCGAGTGCCAGGCGTACAAAGACTGGAACAACGAACTGTATGACGGCGTTATGGAAAGGATCGGCGGGGACAACGCCGACCTTACAGGCTGGAGTTGTCCCTTCATCCCTTTCTTGCGGGGGCAATGCCTGAGTACCAATGTTGAAAGAAAATTTAACGAACGTCTCCTTGACTACTACATAACACGGCCTATCGACAGGATAATCTCCAAATCACGCATAGAATGCTGATACAATAGCGGTGTCTTCCCCGGGATAGGACGGCGGAGAAACCCTTATTTCCTTTTTGCCAGTTTTCTGTCGTTGTATCGCGGGTCGCCGGTAACCCTTTTCCCGACCGTGATAAACGGGGGGAAGTCGGAAAAACCCTTGCTGTCCGGTCCGGGAGATTCAGCCAGAAGTATGATAAGGCCTTCATGCCTTCCGTCATAGACATCGATCTCGAAATATTTATTGTTCCAGAGAAAGCATATGCGGTCCTTTGAGAGGACCTGCGTATTCCGGTCTCTCAGGCGTATGAGATTCACGTACTCCTGCTCGGGTATCAATTCCTCCTCTTCGACGGGCTGGTTGTCCCCCACGGTCCTCGTACGCGCGAGGAAATAAAAGTTCATCCCGTCCTGTCCGCGCTTGCGTATCCTTATCTCGGCCCCTTTTTCTTTTGTGCGGAGGTAGATCTGCTCGATATCGAGCCTCTGATGCGGGGGCAGGCCCGACATGTCGATCTGCCGGACAAGGTACTTTTCCTGTATCGGCGGGACATCGGGAATGCCGACCATCGCCGCGATCGCGGAGAACGTCCGGTGCATCTTACCCTCAAAATCGGTGCTGTTGTCGATTATCTTGAAGCGCGGATGCCCAAGCCAGCCCTCCTGGGTCCTCCTGTCTATCCGCAATGCTTCTTCCGCGGTCTCGAGGCGCGCGGAGTTGTTCTCGCCCGTATAATAATCCGGTGCCCCGTCCGCGGCGGTCACGAGATGGATGATGCCGTCATACCTGTGGCGGATGGCTGCGCGGGTCATCCCCTTCTTCTTCAGGATCCCGTTAAAGACGTCGTCCGTCAGGAACGCGCGCACGTCCATGATGCCCCTGTCGAGGAGTATCACCTTCCGGCGCTCGGGGAATATCCGCGAGACCGCCTGCTTGTACGTATCCTCGAATGAGACCTGCATGTCGAGTATCGCCTCTTCAAAGACGACGATCTGCCCCGGCTTGTCCATCTTACGGCGGTCGATGCCGTTGCCCGTGATGAGCGTCGCCGTCTCCGGAACGACAAACACCATGAAGCCATGGTCCGAAAGCCTCTCCGTAAGATATGCAAGCGACGAACTCTTCCCGGAGCACGGCCCTCCGGTGAGGACGATCATGGATACGGGATTTAAAAGACGAGATGAGTCTGGCAAAGGGTCCTCGAAAAAATGGTTCCGGGTTCTGGGTTGAAAAACCTTCAATCAACGAGGCGGGCGGGATATTCCCTCAAATATCCCTCAAACCTCGATATGTGGCATGAATTTATTTTTAACCTGGAACTGTCTCTCAACTGTTAACTATATTCCGCCAGTCGGTCACGACCGGATCGAAGCCTTTCGCGACGAGCATGGCTTTCACTTCATCGAAGCTCCGCGGGTCGAATACCTGGAACTGGCCATCGTCGTACTCTGCTCTCTCGACGTAGCCGCCAACGCGGGTCGAAGAACCGGCCGACATTTTTGTTACGCCGAATTCAATTATACGGTCCCTGAACTCGGGCGTCTCCCTGGTAGAAATGCTGATCCCGGCCCGGGGAAAGAACAGCCTGGCGGCACACATTATCTTAACCATTTCCCTGTCTGAAACTTCGATGTAATGATGTTCGTCATCGATAACACGCCTCAAACGCGGGAATGCAAGCCCGAACTCGACACCCGGATATGCTCTTTCGAGGTGCCGGACGTGCTCGAAGAGGGCTATGATGTCCTGGTGCCAATCGGTAAGGCCAAGCAGGACGCCCATCGATATATGCCGTATTCCTGAGCGCGCGATGCGGTCCGGCGCCTGGACACGATAGTCGTACACTTTCTTCGGCCCCGTGAGGTGAAGCTCGTCGTACCGGGCACGGTCATACGTTTCCTGATACAGCGTCACGCCGTCGACACCTGCCAGGTAAAGCTCCCGGTACTCATGCTCCTCAAGCGGGTAAACCTCGACCGCCACATATGGAAAATACCGGCCGGCAATTATGCAGGCATCCCGTATATATTGCGGCGACGAATGAAAACGCGATTCACCCGTGAGGATAAGACAGCTGCGTATCCCTGTTGCGGCAAGAGCGGCGCATTCCCGGTCGATCTCGTCCATCGCAAGCTTGCTTCGCGGGATGATCTTCGACGATGCGTGAAAACCGCAATAGACGCATTCATTCTGGCAATAATTGGCTATATAGAGAGGGGCATACAGGCTGATCGTCCGTCCGAACTGGCGCCGTGTCAGCTCTCGGGCGGCGTGGGCCATCTCCTCGAGCAGGCCCCTGTCGTCATACGAGAAGATACGGCGAATATCGTCGATGGTCAAATGCGCCAGATCGATCCCTGACAGGCCCTTATTCATTGTAGAGAAACCCCGTGAGCGGTGACGATGCACGCGCTATCGCCCTCTCCTGTCCCATTTTGGCGAGGTACGCCATCCTGCCTGCCTCGACGCCCCGTGCGAATGCCACCGCCATAAGAGGCGGGTCTTCGGCGTCGGCAACGGCCGTGTTCGCAAGCACTGCGTCCGCCCCTATCTCCATTGCCTCGGCGGCGTGCGAGGGCCTCCCGATGCCCGCATCGACGACGATGGGCACTTCGGTTACCTCTTCTATGAGCACTTCGATAAGGGCGCGCATCTTCAAGCCCTGATTTGAGCCGATAAGCGAGCCTAACGGCATGACCGCCGCCGCGCCGGCATCGACAAGCGCTTTTGCGACATACAGGTCCGGGTTCATGTACGGCAGTACGACAAAACCTTCGGAGGACAATATCTTCGTGGCTTTTATCGTTTCCTGGTTGTCCGGCAGGAGGTAACGGCTGTCGTTGATGACCTCGATCTTGATCCAGTCACCGTACCCGGCCTCCTTTGCGATACGGGCTATCCGGACAGCCTCATCTGAATTGCGTGCGCCTGACGTGTTCACCATGATCGTGGTGTTCTCAGGAATAAAAGAAAGGATGTTCTCATCCGTTTCTTCGAGGTCTATCCTGCGCAGGGCAACGGTCACGAGCTGCGAGCCCGATGCAATGATGGCCTGTTTCATGGCCGCCTTGCTCCCGAATTTTCCCGTACCGAGAAAGAAACGGCTCGTGAATTCCCTGCCGGCAACGATTAATTTATCTTCCATATCAACCTCCTCCCACAAAGGACACCAATTCTACGCGGTCTCCTTCGGTGAGGACCGTCAAAGGCCACTGATCGCTTTTCACGACATCATCGTTAAGGACAAGGATCACCCGCTCGGGGTTGGTCTTGCCGGAGTGGACAAGCCGGTGAAGGTCCATGCCTTCCCCTATTTCCATTGGCCTGCCGTTCACTGTGATTTTCATTGTGCTACCTTCTTGATGCGTTTCAATAATTCCGGTGCGTCGGTGCATGCCCGCACGACACCGATCGTTTTCGCTCCCGCCCGGAGGACATCGCCGATATTGCCAAGGTCGATCCCGCCGATGGCGACAGCGGGTATGTCCAGGTTTTGCGCCGCTTCCCTGACGTATTCGAGCCCAACGGCAGGCCTGCCGGGCTTTGTAGGCGTTGCGTACACCGGCCCGGTCGAGATATAATCTGCGCCTTCCGCGATCGCCTGTCTGCCCTGTTCCAGGTTATGGGTCGTCTTGCCGACGATCATATCATTACCGACGATCGCGCGCGCCTCTATCGTCGACATGTCCTGCCCGATATGCACTCCGTCCGCTCCAGCTTTCACGGCGAGCGCCGGGTCGTCGTTCAGGATAAAGACAAAATCTTTGACCTTTTTGTATTCCACTATCTCGCGGGCCTTCTCGAGCACGGTCTTTTCATCTCCGGTCTTGTCGCGCAGCTGTACGATGGCTGCCCCGTCATTGACCGCCTGTTTCAGGTCGTCCACGGATGCAGAAATAACGTAGAGGTCATTTATGAAAGGTGCTTTTCTCGTCATTTCAGCTAATAAATTACATCAAAATCGTCGACAAGTCCAAGGTCTTCTGTTGTGTTGTCAAATGAACCTCTTAACCACCGGATAGCGTCATGAAACGCGGGATTCTTTGCCTGCAGGAATTGCCTGGGTAATAGAACCCGCGCCCCGGGCTGTTAGATGTAGTACATCATGGAATCGGGCTGGTTCTTGAGCTGCTGCATTTCAACGAGGGATGCGAGGGTATAGCTGGTCAGGATATCGCGTATGGCCGTGCCGAGCTTGGACCAGATATCCCGCGTGATACATATGCTGGATTTGTCGCATACTGACGTGTTGTCTACACAGTCTGCAACCGTGCACGGACCTTCCAGCACGGTGATGATGTCGTGAACAGTTATCCGGTCCGGCGTCCGGCTCAAAAGGTAACCGCCTTTTCGTCCCCGCTGGGCCTTGACGACATCGCCTTTATGCAATGCCGAGAATATGTGCTCGAGATATTTCTCGGAAACACCCTGCCTTTTTGCGATATCCGAAAGATACACGGGAGTGCCGTTCCTACCGGTCACCGCAAGATCGATCATCGCCCGCAACCCGTATCTTCCTTTTGTAGATATCTTCACGCCATCGCCTACTAACTTAATGGGAATAATATAGATATTGTCTTGACAGGTGTCAACATGTTTTTTATAAACGTGTGAGAAATTATTATCCTATCTGTCCTGTATGCATTTCATGTATTATATTTACCTGTCATGAACGATCAAAACTGCGGGCACGTGAGAGAAGAGGCGCTTTCGAAGGACACCGTTCTTAGACTGCTTGAGAGCGAAGGGGATGGTCTTAAGGAACTTTACTCCCGGGCAGATAGAATGCGGCAGGAGCACATGGGGGACGAAGTCTACGTTCGCGGCATCATCGAATTCTCCAACCTCTGCGCAAACGACTGCCTCTATTGCGGCATACGGGCATCCAACTTCCGGGTCAACCGGTACACAATGACGGTCGACGAGATCCTGGAAACCGTGAAGTCCTTTGAGTCCATGGGGCAGACAACGGTCGTATTGCAGTCGGGAGAAACCCCCGGGCTCGACGATGGGGAGATCGGGCGGCTTATCAGGGCTATAAAAAGCGAAACATCTCTTGCCGTGACGTTATCGGTCGGGAACCGTTCCCGCGAGATATACCGGTTCTGGAAAGATTGCGGGATGGACAGGTACCTGATCCGCTTCGAGACGACCGACAGGCGATTGTTCGCCCGGCTGCACCCGGACTGTTCGTTCGACGAGCGGATCGAATGCCTTCACACCCTCAACAAACTGGGCGTACAGACGGGAAGCGGATTCATGATCGGGCTGCCCGGCGAGACCCTGGAGGTGCTTGCAGACAACATTCTCTTTTGCAGGGAACTCGACCTCGACATGATAGGGATCGGGCCCTACATACCGCACCCCGATACGCCACTTGCGGATGAGCCGAACGCGTACGCCGGCAATGAAGAGATCTTCTACAAGACCGTGTCGGTACTCCGTATTGTGAACCCCGATGCCCACATCCCGGCAACCACGGCTTTTGATGCCGTCTTTCCCGGAGTCGGCAGAGACCTGGCACTTACGCGCGGGGCCAATGTGTTTATGCCGAACAATACGCCATTGCAACACAGGAAAGACTATCTCCTTTATCCGGGAAAACCGTGCGTCGACGAAAACGCCGACCAGTGCGCCACATGCGTAATGATGAGGATCGAGGCCATAGGCCGAAAAATAGGGAGAGGCCCCGGCCACTCTTTAAAAATACGTGACAAAAGATTACAATAGCCTATATGTACCCGGCTTTTTGGGCCGGGCTATAGAATAACCGAAAAGGAGCACCCTATGTGGGAATATACGGACAAGGTAAAAGAACATTTTCTCAATCCGAAGAACGTGGGTGAGATCGACAATCCTGATGCAGTTGCCGAAGTAGGTTCAATTGCCTGCGGGGACGCCCTGAAGCTCACCATGAAACTCGACGAAAATAAGAGAATTGTGGATGCAAAATTCAAGACGTTTGGATGCGCGAGCGCGATCGCGTCCGCGTCGGCCTTGACCGAGCTCGTGAAGGGGAAGACCATTGAAGAGGCCGAGAAGATAACGAACCAGGAGATAGCGGATTACCTCGGGGGGCTCCCGCCCGAAAAGATGCACTGCTCGGTCCTCGGCCAGGAGGCCCTTGAAAAGGCGATCGAGAATTATCGCGGTGTTTCTCATAAAAAGCCTGAAGAAGTGATCGTTTGTGCGTGCTTCGGGGTGACCGACGGTGAGATCGAACGCGCTATCAGGCAAAACCACCTGACCAGCGTCGAAGAGGTGACAAATTATACGAAGGCCGGCGGAGGGTGCGGAAACTGCCACGACAAGATACAGGCGATCATCGACCGTGTTTACGAGACAAAGGAAAGGCAGGCGCAGCCGGTGGAGCGGCCGAAGCTTTCGAACCTTCAGAAGATCCGCATGATCGAGGAGACCATCGAGCGGGAGATACGGCCCTCACTCAAACATGACGGTGGAGATATAGAACTGGTCGATGTTGTCGGCAACAGGGTACTCGTCGCAATGCGCGGGGCATGTGCGACATGCCAGGCATCGCAGGTCACAATGAAAGGATTCGTACAGGGAAAGCTCCAGGAATTTGTCGCACCCGAGATCATTGTCGAGGAGGTGGCCTCATGAAAACGATCTATCTCGATAATAACGCCACAACAATGGTAGCGCCGGAAGTGGTCGAGGCGATGCTGCCCTACCTGCGTGAATACTATGGGAACCCCTCGAGCATGCACACGTTTGGCGGCCAGGTCGCCCGTAAGATAACCGATGCGCGGCAGAAGATAGCATCTCTCCTCGGAGCGGACCTCGACGAGATCATTATCACAAGCTGCGGCACGGAAAGCGACAATACCGCGATAATGTCAGCCCTCGCAAACAACCCCGGGAAAAATCATATCGTCACGAGCCGGGTCGAGCATCCCGCGGTAAAGGTGCTCTGCGAGCACCTGGCCCAGAAAGGGTACCGGG
Source organism: Deltaproteobacteria bacterium UBA5329 (assembly GCA_002408185.1). Taxonomy (GTDB): domain Bacteria; phylum Desulfobacterota; class Syntrophorhabdia; order Syntrophorhabdales; family Syntrophorhabdaceae; genus Delta-02. The sequence continues at coordinate 39,417 of DHQV01000100.1, read as the reverse complement.
TTACCTTCGTACCGGTCGATTCGGAAGGCCGTCTCGATATGGATGCATACGAGGCCAGCCTGACCCCTGATACCGCGGTCGCGAGCATCATGTGGGCGAACAACGAAACGGGCGTCATATTTCCCGTCGAAAAAGCGGCGCACCTCGCCCGCGAAAAAGGCATACTTTTCCACACGGATGCAGTCCAGGCGATCGGAAAAATACCGGTCAGCATGAAAGAGAATACGATCGACATGCTCTCCCTCTCCGGCCATAAGCTTCATGCCCCGAAAGGGATCGGTGTGCTCTATGTCCGCAGAGGCACCGGATTTTCCCCGTTCCTGATCGGCGGGCACCAGGAAAAGGGCCGCCGCGGAGGAACGGAGAATGTCCCGGGCATTATCGCCCTGGGCAAGGCTTGTGAACTGGCAGTGGCCAATATGGAAAAAGAGAACACGTACGTCAGGGAACTCCGTGACAGGCTGGAGACGGGGCTCTGCGAAGCCATATCCCAGTGCAAGGTCAACGGCACGCGAGATGAGCGCCTTCCCAACACGACGAACATCAGCTTCGAGTTCATCGAGGGAGAGAGCATCCTTCTTCTTATGGACCAGTTCGGCATTTGCGCCTCATCAGGATCGGCCTGCACCTCCGGTTCCCTCCAGCCATCCCATGTCCTGCGTGCAATGGGCGTTCCCTACACAATGGCCCACGGGTCCATACGGTTCAGTCTCAGCGTGTACAATACTCCCGAGGATGTTGACATCGTTATCAGGGAATTACCGCCGATAATCGAAAAACTAAGGGTCCTGTCACCGTACTGGGCAACTTCCCAGGGAGCGTGTGCAACCGCCTGAAAGGATGAAAGGGTATCCGGATGGAAGAAAAATCAGCAAAAGATGAATGCAGGATAGACATTGCCGCGACCCAGGATTACCGGTCACAGATCCATCCTGTTGTCCACAGGATGGTAGAGCAGTACGACAAGGGAGGCCGCTTCCATCACATCGGGCCCGAACCGATCCCGTCGCGTAAAGAGATCATCGATATAATATACAAAACAGTGCCCGTCCTGTTCCCCGGTTTTTTCTCATCCAAGAGAATAGATGTTTTCAGTGCGGAATATTACCTCGGGAAAGAGGTAACCGAACTGTTCGATATGCTCACGATACAGATCCAGCACGCCATACGTCATGACTGCATCCGGTTCGACAAGGTCTGCGTCCGGTGCGAAGAGAGAAGCCATGAAATAGGCCTCAGGTTCATCGAAGAGATACCGCATCTTCAGGAGGTGCTTTCAAGGGACGTCCGCGCCGCCTTCGAAGGCGACCCTGCATCGCGTCATTTTGACGAGATAATCTTCTGCTATCCCGGCCTGTTCGCTGTTGCCGTTTATCGCATAGCGCACTGGCTCCACGTTAACGAGGTCCCCCTTATCCCAAGGATAATGACGGAATATGCCCATAACCAGACAGGTATCGATATACATCCCGGT
>DHQV01000100.1:0-37861 GCA_002408185.1 Deltaproteobacteria bacterium UBA5329 | reverse complement strand
CGATATACATCCCGGTGTGGTGATCGGCGACAGTTTCTTTATCGACCACGGCACGGGTGTGGTGATCGGCGAAACGACCATCATAGGCGACCGCGTTCGCCTGTACCAGGGCGTCACCCTCGGGGCGCTGTCGCTCAGCAAGGACGAATGCCCTCTGCTTCGCGACACGAAACGGCACCCCACCATAGAGGATGATGTCATCATATATGCGAATGCTACCATCCTCGGTGGCAAAACCGTTATAGGTGCCCGGTCGGTCATCGGCGGCAACGTCTGGCTCACGGAATCCGTGCCACCTGACACTTCGGTATTCCTCAAGAAACCGGAACTCGTTATGAGAAATAAAGTATAGTGCTGGGGCAGCGGCTCGTCTCCTCCTTAACGCCGCCTGAATTCCCTTCCTCTCCAGAGCATGTATATGGCAGGATAGACGATGAGTTCGAGTATGCTTGACGTTACTACCCCGCCGATCATAGGCGCGGCTATCCTTTTCATGACGTCCGCTCCGGAGCCGTGGCTGAACATGATCGGCAAAAGACCAGCCAGAATGACGCATACCGTCATCATCTTCGGCCGTATTCTTTTTACCGCACCGTGCATGATGGCATCCTTCAAACCGGCAATACTCGTCAGCATTCCCTCCCTTTTCCACTGTTCATGGGCGAGGTCAAGATAAAGGAGCATCACGACGCCAGTCTCGGCGTCAAGGCCGGCAAGGGCTATGATGCCGACCCAGACGGCAATGCTCATGTTATATCCCAGGATATAGAGCAACCAGAAAGAACCCACAAGTGAAAACGGCACGGCGAGAAGGACAATGACCGTCTTCGTGACCGAACGCGTGTTGAGGAAGATCAGGACGAATATTATAAGCAGCGTGAGCGGGATGACAACGGTCAACCGCTGTTCGGTCTTTACGAGGTATTCATATTCACCGCTCCACTCGAGGCGATATCCCGGCGGGATAGCGAGAGACGCCACTTTCTTCCTGGCTTCGTCGACATATCCCCCGATATCCCGGCCCGAGAAGTCTATGTATACATAAGCCGTGAGGAGGCCCTGTTCGCTCTTGATCCCAGCTGGCCCTTTTACGATCTTGATATCTGCGAGTTGCTTTAAAGGGACCTGGGCGACGGGAGAATTCGGGGAATTGCCCGGCTGCCCGAATCCCGCTGACATACCGCCCGTGCCTGTGCTTTCCCGGCCCTGCATCATCACAGGCACGAGGACCCTTTCGAGGCGGGAAATATCGTCTCGAAGTTCTCGGGCATACCGGACATTGACCGGATATCGTTCCCGGCCTTCGATTGTCGTGGTAAGGTTCATTCCACCGGCGGCCGTTTCGATGACCTCCTCGACATCCTCGACGCTTAACCCGAAACGCGCCGCTTCCTTTCTTTTGACATCGATATCGAGAAAGTATCCCGTCGTTACGCGCTCAGCATAGACACTGCGCGTCCCGGGAATATCACGTATATGGCGCTCGACCGCGAGGCCGATCTTTTCGACCTCCTCTATCTTCGGGCCGAGGACCTTGATCCCGACAGGAGTCCGTATCCCCGTTGCCAGCATGTCGATCCTTGCCTTGATCGGCATAGTGAAAGAATTGGAGACCCCCGGTATGGCGAGTGCATCGTTCATTTCGTTCTTCAGTTTCTCGACGGTCATCCCGGGCCGCCATTTCGATTCCGGCTTCAGGTTGATCACGGTCTCGAACATTTCGAGGGGGGCAGGGTCGGTGGCCGTCTCGGCCCTTCCAGCCTTTCCGAAGACTGATTCTACCTCGGGGATCGTCATCAGGATCCTGTCCTGGAGCTGAAGGACGTCCCTCGCCACCGAAATGGATGCCGCGGGGGCCGTGACCGGCATATAGAAAATTGTACCCTCGTACAATGGCGGCATAAACTCACTGCCGAGCTTCATGAAGGGAAATATCGTTATTACAAGAATAAGCGCGGCCCCCAGTATAACCCATACCTTGAACCTGAGCGCAAGTTCCGCTACCGGACCGTAGACCACATGGAGAAACCGGCTGATGGGGTTTTTATCTTCAGTCCTCACCTTTCCCCTGATAAAAACCGTCATGAGGACCGGAGTGATCGTGACAGCCAGGAATGACGAGAACAGCATGGCGAAGGTCTTCGTATATGCGAGGGGCTTGAAAAGCCTTCCGGCCTGGCCTTCCAGCGTAAAAACGGGAAGAAAACCGACGGTGATAACGAGAAGGGAGAAAAAGAGTGATGGCCCGACCTCCTTTGCGGCCTCGATAATAACGTCAACCTTGCTTCCCCGGCTTCCGCGCGCTTCCCAGTCTTCGAGCTTCTTGTGGGCATTCTCGACCATGATTATCGAGGCATCCACCATCGCACCTATCGCAATGGCGATACCGGATAGGCTCATGATGTTCGAGGTGACCCGAAGATAGAACATGCATATAAAGGACATAAGAATGGCGATCGGCAGTGTGAGGATAACGACAAGCGCGCTTGGCAGGTGGAAGAGAAAAACGATACAGACGATGCTCACCGCTATCGTGAGCTTCACGATCTCTTCCTTGAGGGTGCCTATCGCGCGGTGTATCAGGTCGGACCGGTCGTACGTGACAACCACTTTCACGCCTTTTGGCAGGGACGGCTCGATGTCCTGCGCAATTTTTTGTTTGACCCTGTCGATCGCGTTCAGGACGTTCTCTCCAAATCTCACAATGACGATCCCGCCCGCCACTTCGCCCTTCCCGTTCAGCTCTGCAAGTCCCCGCCGTATCTCCGGCCCCAGTTCTATGGTGGCTACATCTTTAAGAAATACAGGTGTCCCGAGATTGTCCGTGCTGACGGAAATATTCTCGAGATCGGGAAGGCCCTTTATATATCCCCGTCCCCGCACCATATACTCGATGCCCGAGAATTCAATGACCCGCCCCTCCACGTCGAGATTGCTTCTCTTCACGGCTTCCATGACCTTCGTTATGGGTATATTGAAAGCGACCAGCTTGTTCGGGTCGACCGTTATCTGGTACTGTTTTACAAACCCGCCGATCGAGGCCACCTGGGATATTCCGGGAACGCTTTCAATGGCGAGCTTCAGGTTCCAGTCCTGCAACGACCGCAGTTGTGCGAGGTCGTGCTTGCCGGTCTCATCGACGAGTGCATACGAAAAACCCCATCCAAGGCTCGTGGCGTCCGGGCCGAGGACCGGGTTGACAGATTCCGGAAGCTTGTTGCGCACAGCCTGGAGATATTCGAGGACCCTGCTGCGCGCCCAGTATATGTCTGTGCCTTCATCAAAAATGACGTAAATAAAAGAGCTTCCCAGGAAAGAGAAACCCCGGACTGCCTGAACACGGGGAGCGGCAAGCAGCGTCGATGTGATGGGATACGTTATCTGGTCTTCCACCAGGTCCGGGCTTCTGCCCGTCCATTCCGTGTAGATGATCACCTGCGTGTCGCTTAGGTCCGGTATCGCATCGAGGGGCGTGTATTTAAGGGCCCACAAGCCCCAGGCAATGGAGAAAAAGACAATCAGGAATATTATGAATTTATTCCGCGCGCTTAACTCTATAATTTTAGCGATCATGTACCGACCTCTCGCAGACCGCAACCGGCGTCGCGGCTGATCTCGGATCAGTGCCGGTGCCCTGCGTGCGGCGGGGGTGGTGCCTGCTCTACGGGTACTTGCCGCCCCCTTGCCGGGGCTCGTTTCGAAGGTGCGGTTTCCTTAGGAGCCTCGACGCCCTTCAGCTTCGCCTCGGAGTCGATGAGGAAATTGGCCGATGACGCTATTTTGTCGCCGCCACCGATCCCGGAAAGTATCTCGATCAGCGTGTCGGTCCGGGCGCCGGTCTTGACCTCTCGTGGCTCAAAAATACCGTTGCCCAGATCGATATAGACGATCTTCCTGAGGCCCGTATCGATGACCGCCTCCTGCGGGACGGCCAGCCTGCGGCCAAGATCTATCGATATCTCGACGTCACCAAACATCTGCGGCCTTAACTGCCCCTGCGGGTTGGGTATGCTGAACCTTGCCTTCATCGTCCTTGTCTCGGCGGAGAGGGTCGGTGAGACGAATTCGACTCGAGAGGTGAATACCCTGCCGGGCAAAGAATTGATCCTGATCCTGGCGGTATCCCCCACCTTGACGAAAGGGAATTCATATTCATAGATATCGGCAACCGCCCATACGTTCGCAAGACTCGACACATCGACGATCTTCTCGCCGGCCATGATCCTCTGGCCTTGAACGACATATTTCTGCAGGACATAACCGCTGACCGGACTTGCTATGGACAGCGTTTTCATCGGTGTTTCGCTTTGCTCGATCTTTCGGATCTGCGCATCGCTGATATCCCACAATTTCAGCCGCTTGCGTGCGGCTTCGAGGATCGTCCCCGCATCTTTGGCAAGCATGCTGCCGAGATCGGGCATGTCAGGGAGGTCCGAACTGCGCTGCTCTGCCGCATGTGAACCTGTCTGCCCATGGGCCGCGCGTGAATTCATCCCGGCCGCCTTTTTGGCCCATCTCACGAGATTGATGAATTCCTGTTGTGTCGCCCAGAGCTCGGGGCTGTAGATATCCGCGACGCTTTCCCCTTTTTTTACGCAGGTGCCGGTATAATTGACATAGAGCCTTTCTATCCAGCCCTCGACCTTTGCGTTGATCGTTGTCACGCTTCTTTCATCGTATTCTATCCGGCCCACCGTCCTTATGATCCTCTGCATAGGTACGACAGAAACCACTGTTGTCCTGACACCTATGAGCTGCTGTTTTTCAAAGGGAATTTCCACTCTGGGCTGGGGTTCCGCTTCGGGTTGCGATGCGATGTCGGCGGTCCTTGAGGGTCCAGCACCGGACGGACCGGCAGGGGCCGCGGCCTGCCCGTGCTGATGTCCACCCGCCGGACCGGCACTTTCCTTTGATCCCGTGCGCCTTGCACGATCAGCGAGATAAAAAACCACTATTAATGCCGCAACGATCAGGCAGACAATACCGATGACCCGAATTTTATTCATCGGCTACCTCCCCCGGGGGGCGGCCAGTTTTTACCTGGGTGTTCGGCTTGAGGTCCTTGATCCCCCACTCACTGGCATTCCGTCCGGTGACGGCATCGAGCGTGGCTATCGCTTTCTCCCGCTGCGCGTACTGGGCCCAATACAAGAGTTCGGTATCGAGGAGCGCTTTGAGGCGCGAGATAGTCGTGATGGCTTCAACCTTGCCGGCCGTGTAACCGGAGAGTGAAAGCTGGAAATCCTGGCGTATTTTCGGGATAACCCCTTCCCTGTAAAGTTTCATCAGTTTTTCTGACGATCGCACCATGGAATAATTGTCCCTGATCCCGGATGAAAGCATGTATTCCAGTGCGGCCACTTCGCGTTTTGCACCGAGACGGGCCGCCTCGGCTTCAAGAACGCCCTGTTCCTGTTTTGACTTGAAATAAAGCGGGATATTGACCGTAACGGTAACATTCCACATGTCCAGCATCCCCCTGGTCTTGGGGAAATAACCGACCCCTAACGTCGGGTCAGGGTAATATTCTTTCTTTGCCATCTCAACCCTGGCCTCGGCGGCTTCGGCCATTGCCCGCCGGGCCCTTATTTCGGGGGAATTTGCCTTCGCCATCTGCAGGGTTTCTTCGAAACTTAAACTGTACGGTGTAGAAGGCAGTTCGACGGGGCGACCCACAGGTGTTGCCGCATCGCGGCCGAGCGTATTGTTCAACATTCCCGCCAGTGCCTGTATTTTCTGTTTTTGCATTTCTTCTTTTTCGAGCAGCATGTATTTCTCGGTCTGCGCCATGACGATCTCCTGCTGTGAGCCCATGCCCGATGCATACCGGGCGGCCGCCGCATCTTCGATCCCCGAAAAATATTCGGCGAGCTTCTTCAGGATATCGATGTTCTTATACGCCAGGAAAAGCTCGTAATAGAGCTGTTTGACAGTCGCAACGGTCTTGAGTTGTGCGGCCTTATGTGCCGCCCCCAGACTTTCGGCGTCTTTGGCGGCCATCAGGCCTTTGAGATCCCGTTTCCCCCAGAAAGGGAACATCTGGGACAGCGAGAACATGCCCATGGCATTTGGCTCCTCACCTATGGTTATCCTGTCGAACCCCTCGTTCTGATACCCGAACATGAACATGGGGTCCGGCAGTGCCCTCGCCTGCGGTATTTTATGTCCTGATGCCGTTACCCTGGCATCCGACACCAGGATCTCGGGGTTTTTGCTGAGAGATTCCCTGATAAGTTCATCGAGAACGAGGCCGTTATCATTCCCGGCGGCTGTGATTTCCGGGAGACCCGCACATAAGGCGAGAAGCATTGCGAGGAACACCATAATCTTCAATGCTGACCCCCGAACATGAAAAGTGCATTCCGTCCGCCTTAATTGATTATACGCCATTGACACCTCCCCGGACTAAAGATCGTGGGCTTCCTGCGGGGGAAAGTCGTGACGCTATCCGGACAACCCTGGGTATGCTCAACCCTCGAAAATGACCGCTACGGCATCGATCCCTGTGAGCGCCAAGTGTTACAGGGTGGTCGCCTCGACAGACCTCGCGGGGAAACCATCTTCAAAATCGGACGGACAAAGCCGAAGGACGAAAGCGGCGCAAGATACATACCGGCGGCCGTGCACGCGACGATTTTCGTCCTTCTCTTGAGTCAGATCATGGGACTTACCTTACATCAACTGTAAAAGTGACCAGGTTATCTTTATCCCGGGTGATCCTTATCTCGTGGTTCCACGAACCTGGCATCGAATAATTGGTCTTGGCGCGGTATCCGTTCCCCTCAGGCACCGCATTGCTCGTGTAGTTCATCGCCGGCATTCCCGACATGGCGGTCATTGAATAATTTACCATTACCCTGGCATCCTTCACCGGTTTGCCGGAGCTGTCGGTAATACGGATATTCATTTCATTCTGGCCTGTTACGGGAGGATTCTTGTCCATCACGATAACGACATCGAAATCCCCTGCCTTCTTCTTTATTTCATTACCCTTCGAGCAGGCCGCTGCCATCACCGCGAGCAACATAACGAAAACAATGATCACAGACTTTTTCATAAGGCCCCTCCCGACAACGTATTTTCAACGTCCAATTCGATCGTCTCTCTTTATAGTTATAATGTGTTTCGATCCTGGCGCAAGGTGGATGGCCCGTAACATACCTAAGTTAAAGAAGGTATTGGGAATATGGATTCAATTTTTGCTTGAGGACCGGATGATCGTCCCGCCCCCGAGCACAACATCATCCGAGTAAAAAACGACGGATTGACCCGGAGTTATCGATTCCTGAAATACTTCAAAATACACCGTGGCGGAAGCAGCGGTTTCAGGGACGACACTGCACGGCGCAGGGGGCGTGGTAGAACGTATCCTCGCCTGGACAGGCCCGTCGGGCCTCTCATCGAAAGGTATGATCCAGTTTATGTTCTCGGCCACAAGGACGTTGTTCATGAGGCAAGCTTTGGGCCCTGCAACGACCTCGTTTTTTGCAGCATCGATACGCAGCACGTAATAGGGCTCCTTCATCCCGGCCAACCCGAGGCCCCTGCGCTGTCCTACTGTGTAGAAAGCGATGCCGCTGTGTTTGCCTATGACAGCGCCGCCGGTATCGACGATGTTGCCGGGACGCGGAGGTTCTTTCAAAAGGCCGGCATAATCCTCAAATTCCAGGAAGTCCTGGCTCTCCCTTTTTTCCAGATATTCGGATAAACCGGCTTCCAGCGCCAGTTTCCTTACGTCCTCCTTGCTGTATTCGCCGAGCGGGAACATTACCTGTGAAAGCTGGCCCTGGGACAGCCGGTGCAGAAAATATGACTGGTCCTTGGATCTGTCCATGCCGCGTAAAAGCATGTACCGCCCGGATCCGGCATCATATCGTATACGGGCGTAATGACCGGTCGCAAACAGGTCGAAAGGGATGCCGCTCGACCGGGCCTTTTCGATAAATGAACCAAACTTTATCTTCGCGTTGCACATGACGCAGGGATTGGGTGTCCTCCCTTCCGTATATTCGCTGCCAAAATAATCGAGGACCGTTCCGCCATATTCCTCGCAGAGATCGATGACGAAATGATCGATGCCAAGGCGCGCGGCGGCCTTTTTTGCATCCTCGATGTCCGATGCCTCACCCGGCCCATAGCAGCCGCTGCGCACTGCGTTGCAGGCCATCGAGCCACTCCAGATCTTCATCGTGAGGCCCGTTACCTCGTATCCCTTTCCTTTCAGGAGGAGCGCGGTTATTGTCGAATCGATCCCGCCGCTCATACCCACGGCGACTTTTTTACGTGAGGCCATCTTCGTCCGTGCTTATCCCGTTATTCATACTGCCCGTTCTGTACCCTTTAAGATCGAGGGATACATACGTGAACCCCAACTCGATCAGTTTGTCCGCTATTTCATTTCTGTATTCGAGAACGACCGGCAGGCCGGTTTCATCGACCTCGATGCGCGCCGTACTCCTGTGATGCCGCACGCGGACCTGCGACACCCCGAGCGATCTAACGAAGGCTTCGGCGATCTCTATGGTTTTGAGACGCTCTTGCGTGATCACCGTCCCATACGGTATCCTGGTCGCCAGGCATGCCTGCGCCGGTTTGCCGTATGTTGCAAGGCCGAGTTCCTTCGAGATCGATCTTATGTCATCTTTCGTCAGCCCGGCTTCCGTGAGGGGGCTTTTGACACCGGCTTCCCCGCATGCCCGTCTTCCCGGCCTGTAATCCTTGAGGTCATCGACATTGGACCCTTCAAGGACATGATCGAAGCCTTCCTGTTCCACAATACCGCGCATTGCACTGAAAAGTTCGGTCTTGCAATGGTAGCAGCGATCAGGGTTGTTTGCGACAAATTGAACATTACTCATTTCAGTCGCGAGAACCTGGATCAAACGCGCCCCCATCGAATGCGCCAGTTCAAACGCTTCGGACCTTTCGGCCTCGGGATATGTGGGTGACGAAGCAACGACGGCAATCACATTTTCGCTTCCGAGCACATCGATACTCACCTTGAGAAGCAATGTGCTGTCAACACCGCCGGAGAATGCAACGGCAACCCTGCCCAGGGACCCGATGATCTCTTTCAGTTTATTATACTTATTTTCCAGTTCGCCTTCCATTCGCGCCGTTCATGTATCTTTAGATAGGAATATCCGATGCTCCGGCAGATTCGAGTCCGCCGAGAATCCCTTCAAAGAGCACCGTGGAAAGATACCGCTCGCCGGCATCAGGCAGGATGACGACGATCCGTTTCCCGGTATTTTCAGGGTCATTGGCGAGCCTGACGGCGACATGAGCGGCTGCACCGCTCGAGATGCCACTCAATATGCCTTCTTCCCGGGAAAGACGCCGGGCCATTTCGATCGCTTCGTCGTTGCTCACGGTCTCGACACGGTCGACAAGGGACAGATCGAGGACTTTCGGGACAAAACCGGCCCCTATACCCTGGATCTTGTGGGGTCCCGGTTTGAGCTCTTCGCCTTTTCTTGTCTGTGTGAGGACGGGTGAATGGATGGGCTCGACTGCCACAGAAACGATCTTCTTGCCTCTCGTCAGCTTGAAATACCTGCTCACGCCTGTAATGGTCCCCCCGGTCCCGACGCCGGAAATGAAGATGTCCATGTTCCCGTCCGTGTCGTTCCATAGTTCGACAGCCGTCGTCGTCTCGTGGATGGCAGGATTGGCGGGGTTTTCAAACTGCTGGGGGAGAAAAAACCGCGACGGGTCACCCTTGGCTATCTCCTCTGCCTTTGCCACCGCCCCCTTCATCCCCCTGGCGCCCTCTGTCAGGATGATACTGGCCCCGAGTGCCTTGAGGACTTTCCGGCGTTCTATCGACATTGTCTCCGGCATGGTGAGGGTTACCCTGTAGCCCCTCGCCGCGCCGACAAAAGCGAGCGCTATGCCTGTGTTGCCCGATGTGGGCTCAATGATCTCCATACCTTCTTTCAATCTCCCGGCCTTTTCTGCCTCCCAGACCATTGCGGCGCCTATTCTGCATTTCACGGAATAGGAAGGGTTCCGCCCCTCGATTTTCGCCAGCACTAACGCTTTTGACGAGCCGACCACTTTGTTGAGCCTGACAAGCGGGGTTCTCCCTATCGAAAAAGAATTATCATCAAATACGTTTCCCATGATCGCCTCCTTGACGGTCCGGCCAATCCCTGCATAATGCACAGGAATACTATCAAATTAAGGATCCCGGGCTGTCAATACAAATATATTCACAAGTTCATACAAAAGCAAAGCCACTGTTTTTTATTTGACCCGGCTGCTTCAATAGTGATACTTTTTTTCATCGGCAAATTTTAACCAACAACAGGTGAGGAGGACGTATGAAAGCAACTATTTTTGCAGTAACGGCTATCATTCTGGCGCTGGTATGGTGCGGCGGCGCTCAGGCCGCGGACCTGAATATGAAAGACGGCCTCTGGGAGATCACGACAAAGACCGAAATGAAAGGGATGCCGGGCAACATCCCCCCGACCAAGGTGAAGCAGTGCCTTACCAGGAAAGACAATGTGCCATCGCAGCAGGATGCGGCCAAGAACACGAACTGCAAAATGATCGACAACAAGGTGAACGGCAACACCGTCACGTGGACTATGCTCTGCAAAGAAAAAGACAGCACCATGGAGAACAAGGGACAGATGACGTACAAAGGCGACACCTTCGACGGGACAAGCGTCATGACCATAAAGGACAAGGGCGGGAAAACCCAGCAGATCACAAGTAAAATGTCCGGAAAGCGCCTGGGGCCCTGCGACAAGAAATAACACGCAAATACGAGGCTTATTTTGAAGATCAAAACTAGAAAGGTCAAAAATACAAGAATACATGAGGTCGATTTCGACAACCTGGAATTCGGCGTCAAATTCTCGGACCATATGTATTATGTCGATTTTGCTGACGGCGGCTGGAAAGAGCCCCGCATAGAACCCTACGGGCCCATGAAGATGTATCCCGCGCTGTCGACACTGCACTACGGACAGGCCGTCTTCGAAGGCCTCAAGGCGTTTCTGGGCGTTGATGGAAAAATACGCCTGTTCCGCGCGGACAAGAACCACGAGCGCTACAATGCATCCTGCGAACGCATGTGCATTCCCCCGATATCATGGGAATTATTTTTCGAGGGCATGAAAAAGCTCGTAGACATCGATAGGGAATGGGTACCCAAAAAGCGCGGCTGTTCCCTCTATATCAGGCCTTTCATATTTGCGACGGACAATTTTCTCGGGGTCAGGGTCTCGTACACATACCGGTTCATGATAATCACCTCGCCGGTCGGCGCCTATTACAAGGAAGGTTTAAATCCCGTAAAACTTGTTACGTCAGGCGAGTTCGTCCGTGCCGTCAAGGGCGGCCTCGGGGCCGTCAAGACGCCCGCGAATTACGCCGCATCCCTGTACCCGGGAGAGGTCGCAAAGAAAAAAGGCTTTACGCAGGTGCTATGGCTCGATGGAATAGAGAACCGCTATATCGAAGAGGTCGGGACCATGAACATCATGTTCGTCATTGACGGCACGATAGTCACGCCGCCGCTCGAGGGTTCCATACTGCCGGGCGTAACACGCAATTCGGTCATAGCGCTTGCCAGGCACTGGGGTCTCACCGTGGAGGAACGGAGGATCAGCATCGATGAGGTCATGACCGAAGCAAAGACCGGCCGGCTTCAGGAGGTATTCGGCACGGGGACCGCAGCGGTCATCTCCCCGGTCGGCTGGATACAGCACAACGACGAGATGGTCACCATCCACAGCGGTGAGATAGGGCCGATATCCCAAAAGCTTTACGACGAGATCACCGGCATGCAGTACGGTGAAAAAACTGATCCGTTCGGGTGGTGCATAACGCTGTAAAACCGGTCTCAGGTCTCAAGAAAAAAATACCCTCCCGATGAGTTAAAGATCGGGAGGGTTTCTATTCCTATTTGAATTTCTTTTGCATGTCGGCAAGTTTGTGGAAATGTTTTCTTTCTTCTTCGATGATCTTGTCTATCTCCGCGTAGTGCTTTTTGTCGATAAACTGCTTGGCTTCGTGATAATAGAGGATCGAATCAACCTCACGGCCCATGGCAAAACGGATCGCCTGGGCCACATCGAGCGAATCGGACATTGCCTGGTCCTTCTCTTTCTTTGTGAAAACAACCCTTCCATCGATATAATCTCTCAGGTAAGCTGCATATTCTCCGCGATAACTCTCTGCCGGAGGATTGACATCGATCCCTTTCAACATATCGCTAAAAACCGTTTTGTGCCTGGCTTCTTCATCCGCCATAACGTTGAAGAAATCCCTGGTCTCTTTGGCCTCGGCATTGAGGGCAGCCTTGCGATAGAACATCTCGCCATCTTCCTCGATCCGCATCGCAAATTGAAGGATGTCGCCGGTGTTGAAGATATTCATGGTTCCTCCTTTATCAGTTATAGTTGTCCCGATCAAACAGTATAAAACGAACAGGCACATTTTATAATAGTACCCGGCCTGTTGATTGGCAATGGCTTTGCGACGGATTTATCGAAAAATCGCTGATTTTTTAAGACTAACCCCATTTTTTCAGTAAAAAACCCGATGAGGCTTCGTACGTGACGAAACTGCCATATTGGGCGAGGTCGCCTGTATTGAGATACTTCCGGGTTGAACCGTGATCGCTTACCTCGAGAACGTCCGGTATGTGCGAATGGGCCAGGATCACGGTGTCATACCCGTCGGCAAACTTTTGCAGGGCATAGGCCCTGAATATGTTCCTGACCTTCTCGCTGTATTCTTTACGGCCCTTCGACAGAAAAGGCCGGCAGAGCGAGGCTACGGCCCACGTGAGAGAAGGTCCGAGCATATCCATGATCCGGTAAAAAAAAGGACGTTTGAGGATCTGCGCCAGGGACAGGCGGGCGAACCCGTCGCCATGGGCAATAAATATCTTTTTCCCGCCTATTTCGAACGTCAACTCCTGCTTGCACACGATTCCCGTATATTGTTCGTAGTAACGGCCCATCAAGAATTCGTGGTTGCCTTCGAGAAAATAAACCCGCTTCCCGCGTTCGACCAATTTCTTCAGGCCCTCGGTAACGCTGCGGTACCACGGGTAGATATACCCGTCATAGCCATGGTAGAAATCAAATAGATCGCCCAGTACGACGACTACGTCCGCATCATCACAGCAGTCAGCTACAAAGCGCAGTACAAGCGCAGTACGGTCAATGCTGGTGCGGGTAATATGGACATCGGAAAAGATAACGATCTTCATGGAATATCAGGGCGCCCTGGTCAAATAATCTTCGAGGGCATCCATCCAGTTACGCATTTCAATGCCCGTATCCCGGCGAAGCTTCGACAGGTCGAAAACTGAATACGACGGCCTTCTGGCTTTCCTTCCCAGTTCGGCCGATGATATCGGGATAACCTCGACATTCATCCGCAGTATCGAGAAGATCGCCTTTGCAAAATCATACCAGGTGCATGAACCGTTGTTCGAAACGTGATAGATCCCCGTAAGGTCCCTTTCTATGATCCTAACGAGAGGAAGGGCAAGGTCCCCGGCGTATGTGGGCGAGCCCTGCTGATCGTTCACGACACTCGCATGACCTCGAGTTCGAGCGATCGCAACGATCCTGTCGACAAAACTGGTGCCGCCGGGCCCGTAGAGCCACTCGGTCCGTATGATGGTCGAATTTATATCCCGTTCAAGTATTTTTCTCTCACCGGCAAGCTTGGTACGGCCATATACAGATTGGGGGCGAGGCTCATCACCTTCCCTGTACGGTGAGTTTTTTTCACCGTCAAAAACATAATCGGTACTGATATGGACAAGTTTGGCGCGAAATGCCGAACAAAGCCCGGCCAGGACCGCCGGTCCTTCGACATTCGACCTTTCGGCAAGCGCTGCCTTATCCTCGCAGCCGTCAACATCCGTCATTGCCGCGAGGTTTACAAGAACATCGGGGTGATGCAGGTCGAACATTTTCTTCCCGGCTAATTCCGATGTTATATCCCATTCATCGATATCGTAGACGGCACAGTCGAAATAGCCGCGAAGCACGGGAACAATGCTCGTACCCAACAGGCCCTTGCCGCCGGTTACAATCACCTTCATCGGTTTCCATACATCTTTTCATAATATTCTAGATACGCGCCGGTCTTGATCCTCTCCCACCACTGCCTGTTCTCGACGTACCATTCAACGGTCTTGCGCATCCCCTGAGCAAAATCGACAGATGGCCGGTAGCCCAGGCAGGCACTGATCTTTCCGGAATCGATGGCGTACCGGCGGTCGTGCCCCGGCCTGTCCTTGACGTAGCGGATAAGTGATTCTGGCTTGCCGAGTATCGCAAGAACGAGTTTCACGATCTCTATATTGGTCCTTTCATTCGATGCGCCGATGTTATAGACGTTTCCCGTTTCGCCCTTGTGCACAACGAGGTCGATGGCCGCACAATGGTCTTCGACGTGGATCCAGTCGCGCACGTTCAGGCCATCCCCGTAGACGGGCAATTCCCTGTCTGCCATGGCATTCGTTATGATAAGAGGGATAAGCTTTTCAGGAAATTGATATGGCCCGTAATTATTGGAGCAGCGCGTTATGATGACAGGCGTGCCGAATGTCTTGCAATACGCCATGGCGAGTATATCGGCCGACGTCTTCGAAGCGGAGTAGGGACTGTTCGGCGAAAGCGGTGTATCTTCACGAAAGGCGCCGGTGCTTCCAAGCGATCCATAGACCTCGTCGGTCGATATCTGGATGAAACGCCGCGTGTTTTTCTTGCGCGCCATTTCCAGGAGATTGAACGTACCGTTGATGTTCGTCCTTATGAAGCTGTCGGGGTCCATGATGCTTCGGTCAACATGGGATTCCGCGGCAAAATTGACGATGATGTCGATGGGAGCGGCGAAGACCTTTTCGAGGTCCTTAACCGACGCTATATCCCCCCGCACAAAGGTATACCGCTCGTCTTTCTCGCAATCCTTGAGATTCTCGAGATTGCCCGCATAGGTTAGCCTGTCCAGGTTTACTATATTGTAGTCGTATCTTTTGAGCATCCGCCGGATAAAATTCGTGCCGATGAAACCGCATCCTCCGGTGACGAGAACTGTATCAGCCATCCTTCCTCTCCCATCTATACGGTATGTCGTTTACATGGGGATCTACCCTGAATTCGTCGGGTTCCGCGTAGTTGTACGTCATTGTCGGCGTATTGATGATCAACGCCTCCTCTTCACCGATGCATTTCCATCCATGGTACACCATGCGCGGCACCCTTACGAGTTGCGGGTTATGGTCGCCGATGTAGAACACGTTGATCTCACCATGCGTGGACGATCCCTCCCTGGCATCGTAAAGGACCAGTTTTATCATCCCCTTGACGCATGAAACATGATCGTCCTGTTTCTTGTGGTAATGCCATGCCTTTACCACCCGGGGATACGTGGTCGTCAGATAGACCTGGCCGAACCCGGTGAAGATATCATCATCATTACGCAATATCTCCATTAACCGCCCCCTTTCATCGGGGATCACCTTCAGCTGCTTCACTGCAACACCGTCTATCATGTCTTTACCCTGCACCTATCCGTTGTTTGCGCCCGTCTGCGCAACAAGCACGCTTGCCCGAAGAAGAGATTCAAAAGTACCCGCATCCGTCCACCAACCGTCAAGCATTTCCCAGGTCATCGTACCATCCCTGACATATGCGTTGTTGACATCGGTTATCTCGAGCTCCCCCCTGTCGGACGGCTTCAGCGTTTTCACGATATCGAATACACGGGCATCGTAGAGGTAGATCCCTATGACGGCAAGGTTGCTCCGGGGGTTCTTCGGTTTCTCTATAATATTCACGAGCCTGTCGTTCTCGATCTCTGCCACGCCGA
The DNA here is from genome assembly GCA_002408185.1 of Deltaproteobacteria bacterium UBA5329. Taxonomy (GTDB): domain Bacteria; phylum Desulfobacterota; class Syntrophorhabdia; order Syntrophorhabdales; family Syntrophorhabdaceae; genus Delta-02. The sequence goes on along the minus strand of DHQV01000100.1, from coordinate 22,009 downwards.
ATCGTTCAGGGTCGGGAACCTCCTTGAGCATGATCTTCGCGCCTGTTTTTTGCTCCTTGAAATCACGCACGGCTTTTATGATATTCCGTTCAATGATGTTATCCCCCAGAATGACGCAAATAGAATCACCATCGGCGAAATATTCTGCAAGTGACAGTGCGTCCGCAATACCCCCTTCCCCTTCCTGATATGTATAGTTAAGATGCTTGAGCCCGAAATCCTTCCCATTGCCCATGAGCCGCAAAAAATCCCCGGCGTGGTTCCCGCCGGTCACGATCATTATATCTGTTATCCCGGCCTTTATCAGGGCTTCGATCGGGTAGTAGATCATCGGCTTGTCATAAACAGGAAGAAGGTGCTTGTTGGTTATACGCGTTAGGGGGGCAAGCCGCGATCCCAACCCGCCCGCCAGAATTATCCCTTTCATATTAACGACCTCCTGCTATTTAGACGTGATGCCTGTAAGGTCGAACGAAATCTTGAAGCTCGTATCGTTCGGCCTCTTGGTCTGGCTGAGCGACAGGGTTGTCGACCAGCATCCGGGTTTGTACCTGATCCAATACTCGGTATCGATCCATTCTTTCTTCGTAAACTCGTAACGAATTTCATACCCTCCCTGAAATACGGAATATCCACCCATGGTGGCAAAATATATCTGGTTCGATGTTCCGAACGTCGTAACAGCTCCGGTAGTGGGGTCCGTATATTGAGTGACATATTCACCTGTATATGGATTTACACCATATCCATTCGAATAGCTATGAGTAACTGCCAGTGCAAATATGCTCGGGATCGCGTAATGCAACCCGTGCCTCATGGCCTTCACGCCTTCGCCGCTGACATTCCAGATGCTTTCATGGGAAAAAGACAGATTGGATATGGGCGTCAATGTTAACCGGGCATCGATATCGGAAAAACGGGACCCGGACCCCTTGTAAAGATCTGAAGGCTCCAGGTTACCCGAGAGGCCGTACGTTTGCGATATCTCCAGCAGGGACATCTCGCTTTTTGCACCGCTTTCGCTTCCGCCGTACAGATAATGGTTGAGAGAATATGTCAGTATGTTTGTCTGGTTCATACGGTCGTACGCATCTATCCTGGGAACGTCATTGTATCCTGTCGATGGGATAAATGTGTATCGCACGGCAGGTTTGATCACGCTCTGCATCGACTGCAGGGACGACCAACGGGTAAAATACGTCTTCAGGAACTGCATGTTCGTATCGCCGTCAAGCCTGAATGTCTGGCGATGCTTTGTAGTGCCGTTATACGTGTCGCCGCGATTGACCAGATAGCCGCTTTCGTACAATGTCCCGCTCAAAAGGGTATTCAGGCCTTTATAGGGAAGAGGAAGCTTCAATGACGGGTCAAGGGTCATGCGCGTGAATGTATCCCCCTTGTCCCGGTAAAAATTTGTAAGGGAGCTGTTGAGATCGAGGTACATGTTCGTACGGGCAATGGGTATGTACTCCGTGAAATAGGTTATTTCAGGATAATACTGGAATATTGTACTGTCATCGTCCATCAGCAGATTGCGAAATTTGCTGACCCCTCCCGTGAGGAGCGATTTACGCAGCGGCTTTTCTAGATATACTGTCGATTTGAGCTGGCTCTCACTTCGTTCCGTTATCGTTTTGCCGAAGTCCTTGAGATAATCATTGTCGGATACGTGCCATATGTTGGCCTTCAATTTGAGGTCTTTGAAAAAGACCTGCTGATGCTTCGCCTTCAACTGATACCGTACATCTCCATAGTCATTGTCATTTATTATGTTCCCTTCGAGTTCACCCTTGAGATCTTCACGGATGAAATACCGGTACTGGGCTCCCAGCATGACGCCCCTGTTCGACATGTACTCCGCCGACACGGTCGCATCGGTATCTTTCGATATGGCCCAAAAATAGGAAAGCTTGAAAGTTGCGCCGTTTGCCGATGAAACTCCCATTTCGGGCATGAGAAAACCGGATGCCCTGTCTGTCTTTACAGGGAAAATGCCCCACGGCACATAAAAAACCGGAATGCCAAGGATATGAAACGTGGTTGATCTGGTTTTGGCATATCCCTGTACGGTGATATCCACCTCATCCGAAGTAAATGTCCACTCCGGCTTATCCCAACCGCATGTCGTAAATTTTCCTTTTTTGATCTTATATTGGGATTCTCCGGTCTTCTCGATCTCATTGCCATTAATGTAAACATTCCCTGTTTTGATAAAAACGCGTGCCTTTTCCAGGTTTCCTTTCTTGGTTTCAAGGTTGAGCTGCATACGTTCCGCCTCGATCCGGTCCCCCATATCTTCATAGACCACATGCCCTTCGGCCGTTACATCCTTCGTATTATCGTCGAGGAAAACATAATCGGCATCAACGCTGCGCGTCGCTTCCATAACATGGACGTTCCCACGCGCGGTATATGTGTTTGCTGCGGCATCGTGCTGAATTTCGTCAGCGGTTATACTGATAGGCCCCTTGATCGCATCCCTGCGCACGCCGACTTCCTGCCCTCGCACCATGAGGGGGCATACAATGGCAATTATCGCAATGAATGCAAGGATCCTAAAATATCTCATTAATGGCCTGCTTGGCTTCTCCGATCGTATAGAATGAACCTGTGACGAGGATCAGGTCTTTGTCGCCTGCGAAGCGCCGGGCCTGCTTGAGTGCGCTGCGGGTATCCGTAGTCACGACAGAATTTCGTGTCACAGTTTTCATCGCAGCCGCATCAAGTGCTCGGTCGGTCCGGGGCTGTGTAAGGATCGCGAGATCGATGCAGTCACTCATCGATTCGAGCATCCTCCGGTATTGTTTGTCGCGCATGACACCGAACACCAGGACCTTTCTGCGGTCCCGGTAATGTGTGCGGAGAAAACGCCTGAGGGCCCGCACCCCGGACGCGTTATGCGCTCCATCGAGTATGACGAGCGGCTTCTCCCGTACCATTTCGAGACGGCCCTGCCACACTACCGAAGAAAGGGCCGCACGCATCCGGTCCTCGGGAACATCGTATCCGAGACCTGATATAACATCTACAGCGCACAGGGCAAGGGCCGCGTTTGACAGCTGGTGGTCCCCGTTAAGATTAATCGTGATATCGTTCAATACCCGGGTAAGGCCCCGGTAGGACATGCATTTCCGGCCGGATTTCTTGAATGAAAAATCTCTCCCCAGGGCATATACGGCACTCGCGTTCTCGCCGGCAACTTTTTCTATCACCCGGAAAGGCCGACGTCCGGCGCCCGTGATGACGGGAACGCCTTTTTTGATAATGCCGGCCTTTTCACCTGCTATTTTCGTGAGAGTTCCGCCCAATTCCTTCATGTGATCAAATGCGACATTCGTAACAATGCTCACGAGAGGTTCGATAACATTGGTGGAGTCAAGTCTTCCACCGAGTCCCGTTTCTACGACCGCAATATCGACTTTTTTCCGTCTGAAATACTCAAACGCCATCGCGGTCGTGAAATCAAAGAACGTGTAGAACCCTCCGGGACATTTCCGGTCTGCCCTGCCCCTTATGTGATCGGTAAGCGCGGCGACCTCTTCTTCCGTTATCTCTTCTTCGTTTACGGTGATACGCTCGGTAAATGAGACGAGATGAGGCGATGTGTATTTGCCGACGGAATAGCCAGCCTCTTTCAGGATGCACGCTATCATGGTCGCAACAGAGCCTTTTCCGTTCGTTCCCGCAATATGTACTGACCTGAACGCCCGATGCGGATCGTCTATTGATCCGAGAAGCCTGGATATATTGTCAAGGCCAAAAACCGAACCGAATCTTTCCAGGCCGTGTATATATTTTAAGGAGTCTTCATACCCGGGATCATTCATGTGATCAGGGACAGCAACGTGTATAGCGTTTGCTTGAGTTCTTTCCGGGAGGAGATCATATCGATCATGCCATGTTCAAGCAGGTATTCCGCCCGCTGAAACCCCGGAGGTAATTTGGCTTTTATAGTTTCCTTGATGACCCTTTCACCTGCAAAGCCTATCATTGCCTTTGGCTCCGCAATGATTATGTCGCCGAGCATGCCCATGCTCGCCGAAACACCGCCGAGGGTCGGGTCGGTAAGTATCGTTATATAAGGCACGTTATTGCTTTTCAGGTGATAAATTGCACCGGACACCTTTGACATCTGCATAAGGGACATGATGCCCTCCTGCATTCTGGCGCCACCGGACGAACAGAAAAGGATGACAGGCACCCTTTGCTTGGCCCCTTCTTCCAGGGTCCGGGTGATCTTCTCGCCGACGACACTGCCCAGGCTGCCACCCATAAAACTGAAATCGAAGATAGCCGTCAGAACAGGGATGCCGCCTATTTTTGCACTGCCGCATATCAAGGCATCGCGGCGTCTGGATGTCTCCTGTGTTTCCGCAAGCCTTACCTTGTAAGGTTTCGTGTCCTTGAATTTAAGAAAATCGACAGGTTCCACGCGCTCGTAGAACTCGGTGAAGCTTCCCTTATCAAACGTAAGGGTGATCCTGTTCTCTACAGATATCGGAAAATGATAGAAGCATTTGGGGCAGACATGCCTGTTCCTTTCAACCTCTTTTCTGTAAAGCAATTCCTGACAGGAATTGCATTTTCTCCAGAGGGATTCTTCTTTCTCGGCCTTCGAAATCTCTTTCTGGATATCTATCTCACGGTAGGGCTTCTTCGTTTTATCCCGTTTTTTGAATAATCCCATTACTTTTCCTGTTGAATTTTTGTTGAAAAACTACCAAAATAAGTATGTCTATGTCAATAGAAAGGGTCAGTTTCCATTCCGACCAGAGCCTCGAGGGATTGTTGCGCCCCCAGAGCCAAAAGGCCGGGGTTGTCATATGTCATCCCCATCCGCTCTATGGCGGCAATATGTACAATAATGTCGTAAGCGCCATAGAGGACGGTTATGCAGCACAGGGGTTCAGCACTCTCATATTCAACTTCCGGGGTGTCGGAAGCTCTCAGGGCGAATACGATGAGGGTGAAGGCGAGGTCAGGGATGCAACGGCAGCGTACAAATATCTGGCGCAGCACCTCGGTGATGACGCCCGGGTGACCCTTGCCGGTTATTCGTTCGGTGCATGGGTTATCTCGAGGTCCGCCCTCGAGATAGACCAATTCGACAGTCTTTTTCTCGTTTCGTTCCCCTGCCTGATATACAAGTGGGAACACCTCAAGAATTTCAAGAAAGAGATCATCATAGTGGGCGGCACATATGACGATATCGCGCCGATGGATGACCTTTACGACCTTTACCAGCACCTCCCCACCAAAGACAAGCACCTCAAGGTGATAAACACGACCCACTTCTACGCGGGCAAAGAAACCGAATTAATAGACTTTATCAAGGAAACGATTCCGAAGACCAGGTAATGGGTGATGCAGGATATTCCTCTTGTCTCTTACCTATTACCTTGTTTTTCCCATTCTTCTTGAATAGATACCCCGCTTTGTGTTAACTTGATTTTAGAATCCTGCGGGTTACGACGGTTGCGAATACTGTAAAAACGGTTATATCCCCACTACAACACAAGAGGTCGTAAGCTGCCGCAAGCCCGGCGAGGATTACTTTATATTTCAGCAAGGACAGCCCGCTATGGATTATAAAGATACACTGAACCTTCCCAAGACCCCTTTTCCGATGAGAGGGAACCTCCCGGTCAAGGAAAAAGATATGCTCGCCCACTGGCGGGAGATAGGCCTGTACAGGAAACTCGTTGAAGCCGCGGCAACGAACCCCAGTTTCATTCTTCACGACGGGCCCCCCTATGCGAACGGCAATATTCACCTGGGCACCGCTCTCAACAAGATCCTCAAGGATATTATCGTCAAGTCAAAATTCATGATGGGTTACAGGGCGGATTATGTCCCCGGCTGGGATTGCCACGGACTGCCAATAGAACACCAGGTAGAGAAAAACCTGAAGCAAAAGAGACTTGAGCTTTCAAAACTCGAGACCCGCAGGGAATGCCGGGAATATGCGAAACAATTCATCGATATTCAGCGGGAGGAGTTCAAAAGGCTCGGTGGGATCGGTGATTGGGAACACCCGTACATAACGATGGATTTCGATTATCAGGCGACCATCATCGAAGAGGCTGCAAAGTTTTTCCTCCGCGGCGAGGTATACCGGAAGAAAAAACCGGTGTACTGGTGCGTCAGCTGCATGACGGCCCTTGCAGAAGCGGAAATAGAATACGACAACAAGAGATCGAGTTCGATCTATGTGAAATTTCCTTACACGGGCGGGCGTTCCGGGGTATTTGCGGGTTACCCGGATAAACCGATATACATGCTCATCTGGACAACAACACCATGGACATTGCCTGCAAACCTGGCTATTGCGGTCCACCCGGATTTTACCTATGTTGCCGTGGAAACGGATAACGAGATATATATCACCCTCGTTGACCTCGTCGAGGATATCATGGGGCGGGCAGGGATATCCGAATATCGCATTATCGGGAAAATATCTCCGCAGACGCTCGGCACCCTGACATTCAAACATCCCTTCATCGACAGGCAATCGGTCATTGTTTTTGCGGATTACGTGGCTGCTGACACGGGCACGGGCGCAGTCCATATCGCCCCGGGTCATGGCGAGGAAGACTACGAGACAGGCCTCGAATATGGGCTCGACATCTATTCACCGGTCAATGAAAAAGGCGCCTTCATCGATGAAGTGGAATTTTTTAAAGGCATGAATGTCTTCGATGCCAACCCCGGGGTCATTGAAAAATTAAAAGAACTCGGGCTTCTTCTTCACACGGAGGAAATAGAGCATTCCTATCCCCATTGCTGGCGCTGCAAAAAACCCGTCATATTCAGGGCAACCGAACAGTGGTTCGTCTCCATGGACAGTCAGGGGTTGAGACAGAAAGGGCTTGCCGAGATCGACAAAACGCAGTGGATTCCGTCATGGGGCAGGGACCGGATCTACAACATGCTTTCGATGCGTCCCGACTGGTGCATCTCCCGCCAGCGCACATGGGGCATCCCGATAACAATATTTTACTGCGAAAAATGCCGTGAACCTTTCTGGAGTGAAAGATCATTCGATAATGTCGTTTCTGCCGTCAGGGAAGCGGGGGCCGATATATGGTTCGACAAAGATGCCGACCACTTTCTGCCCGAAGGGACCCAATGTTCCCATTGCGGCAATTCGACCTTCTCAAAGGAACAGGACATCCTCGATGTCTGGTTCGATTCGGGCGTCAGCTGGGCCGCAGTTTGCAAGAAAAGGTCTGAATTGAAATACCCCGCCGACCTTTATCTCGAGGGAAGCGACCAGCATCGCGGATGGTTCCACAGCTCCCTGCTCACCTCGGTGGGAAATGAGGGACAGGCACCGTATAAGGCAGTTTTGACCCACGGGTTCGTCGTTGACGGTTCAGGGCGGAAGATGTCCAAATCTCTTGGCAATGTCATCGTCCCCAATGAGATCATCGACAAATTCGGCGCCGAGATCTTGAGGCTCTGGGTAACATATGAGGATTACCGGGACGATATCAAGATATCGAAAGATATCGTTAACCGGCTTGTCGAGACGTATCGCCGGATCAGGAACACCCTGCGCTTCCTTCATGCCAATATCGACGACGATTTTCAGCCCGGGCGTGATACCGTGCCGTATGAAAAAATGTCACTTCTCGACAAATGGCTTCTCTCCCGGCTCATGAGGCTTATCGAGCGGGTAAGTGATTCTTACAACAAGTACACTTTCCATGCGATTTATCATGCCATCCACAATTTCTGCACGGTCGACTTGAGCGCGCTTTATCTCGATATCGTTAAAGACAGGATCTATGTGGAGTACAGGGATGCCCAGAAAAGAAGGGCATCACAGACAGTGGTATACGAGACGTTGATAGCGCTTGTAAAACTGATAGCTCCGGTCCTCTCTACAACCGCTGACGAAATGTGGTCGTATCTTAAAAACTATGTGCCGGAAGAAAGCGTTTTTCTTGCGCCTTTCCCCGCTTCCAATAAAGACCTGATCAATGGAGAGATCGAGGAATTGTGGGAAAGGATATGGAAGATCCGCGAACTTGCGAACAAGAAGATAGAGGAAAAACGTACGGCGAAGGAGATCGGCCATTCCCTGGATACGAAGATAATAATAGACGCCCCGCCCGAGGACCTCGAGGCGCTTGTGCATCTCGGGGATGAATTGAAAGATGTTTTCATCGTTTCGCAGATAGAGATACGCCCGGGACAGGACCTCGATGTTACGGTGGCGCGGGCCGAAGGTGAAAAGTGCGAGCGCTGCTGGCAGTATGATACAAATATCCTGAAAGACGGGAAATTCCCGAATGTGTGCAAGCGATGCGCAGATACGCTTTCCTTGCTTTAATTCCGGTCATTTTCGCACTCGACAGGGTGACCAAATATCTCATCATACGGGATCTGCCCGTTTGGGGTGAGATCAAGGTCAATTCTTTCTTTTCAATAGTGCACGTGAGAAATCTTGGCGGTGTCTTCGGCATTCTCAATCAGGGCGGCTATGCACGATATATCTTCCTGATAGTTCCCGTCCTTGTTGCCCTCGTCCTGATATATATACTGATACGGTACACAATGAGCGATGCACGGACGCTCGCATTGTCTCTCATTCTCGCTGGCGCGCTCGGCAACATTTACGACAGGTTTTTCTATGGAAGCGTTGTGGACTTTCTTGATCTTTATTATGGGAGTCATCACTGGCCTGCGTTCAATGTCGCGGACATCGCGGTTTCTGTCGGTATTGGCCTCATCGTCCTTCTTGAGATCGCGGCGAGCAGGAAACAGTGTTCGCGGAATTGACTTTAGACCTGTATTCCTTGTAATCTTGGACAACCATGGATGACCTTTTAAACGAAGAACGTAAAATACGAAGGCTCCGATTTGTTGTTGATTTTGCGCTCGAGTTTATACGAACGCAGGATATCCCGCACGACAGTGCGATGGGGGTAGTCGAGGGGGTCCGCAAGCAGGCCCTCAGACTTTTCCCCGGAAAAGAGGAAACCTTCGACCTGATATATGCGCCACGCTTTAAACGATTGCTCAACGAAAAGTACAAACGGGATTGAGATCGTGAGTCGTAAGGGTTGATAGCATAATAAACGACTACACCCCCTCACCCCGGCGCCGGGCACCCTTAAGGATGGGCGGAATCCAGGGTTTCTCTTACAAGTCTTTTCAGAACCCTGAAACCCAAAAACAAAAACAAAACCTGGGATCCGGGTGTCAAGCACCGGGATGACGACGGCAGGCTGCGCCCAGAAATCCGATACATGGCTCTGGAGGACAGGATTGGGAATTGCGACACAGCCTCCAAGCCCTGGATGACGGCTGCGGGCAAGTTCGAATCAAGTCCGCGATAACAATGGGAGAGGAACGACCTGGGTACTTGAGATCTCATTTAAATAATTTCTTAAATCCCTCCCTTATTTCCTCCCCGACCTTTTTCGTTCCTCCGGCGCCGATACCGAAGATAGACTCACCGATATCTTTCACGGAAACACCCAGTTTTTCGGCGATCCCGAAAGATAGTTTCGCCATGAAATTTTCCGCAATATTGAATTTAGGATTGTCGAGATCTCCTGATACGACAAAATCGACTGGCAGACGGTCCCCGCTTTTCTTCATGAAGTTCAGCATGACAGAGGCGGGGACACCCATGAAGCGGTCGCCGAAGCCCGAACCCATCTCCAATTCGAGGCCTTTCAGGACTGCATGGCCGGGTGCATGGATCTTGCGGGATTTGATGTTCGCCTTGAAATCAAGGTCAATAAGCCCTCTCCTGACATGCACGCTTTTGGTCTGCCTGTCGTAATATGGTTTGAAATGGGCAATATCGAGGTCCCGTACTCGAGATACGGACTCTACGTCCCGGGAGGCAAATTTGATGCTGCCGTCACTTTTTATACTGGCAGTACCTTGGCCGGTCGGGACGTGTGCGCGAATTGAATATTTTGTGGGTTCATCGGTGAAGGGAAATGTCAGGCGCCCCATCTGCATGTCGATATCCCGGACCTTCGTCAATACAGGAACACGGGGTGTCTTGCGATCGAAATAATCCACGGACCCCTGGCTGACGACTATCTTTTCAAACGTGACCGGCCCTTTTTGTGCTTCTTTCTCAGGTTGTGGTTTTTCATCGGAGGGCAAAGGGCTTATGAGCCGCCCCTTCTTGTCGACCTCGACATACATGTATGGCCTTTCCAGATGCAGGCTCGAGATCACATATTTTTTTCTGAAAAGGTTCATAAAATCCGCCCGCACCATCAGTTCCTCAATACGGACCACTTCCTTTCCCGCCGTGTTCTTCATGACGACATCGCGGGCACGGACGCTGCCCCATTTAAGATCGATGCTCCCGACAGAAAAATCCTTGCCGAGTACTCTCTGTACGCCTGCCTTGGCGATAACATTGGCATTTCTGACAAGTACGAGGCCGACGACGATGAACAGACAGACAATCGCTCCTGAAATTGTTAAGGAAAGCTTCCATTTCCGGGCCATATTTTCATCCTGTAGAGAATGATTTATAATGATTTAATTATACAGAAAGGCGTCAAGAAATCAAAGATTGGTACCAAGGAGGACTGCAATGTCTATACTATTTGAATTCGCGATGTTCCCGACAGACAAAGGTGAGAGTGTAAGCCCGTATGTATCGCGGCTTCTTACCGTTATTGACGACAGTTCCCAGGCATACAGGCTCACGCCGATGGGAACGATCATCGAAACCCAGACCATGGACGAGGCCCTCGCGATCATCAAAAAATGCTATGAGCAACTGGAGCCCGATTGCTCCCGGATCTACTCGACAGTCAAATTCGATATCCGCAAAGGCCCCCTCGGCAGGATGGAAGGCAAAGTGGCTTCGGTCGAAGCGAAGGCGGGACGGAAACTGAAGACCTGATGGAACCGTAAGCCGTGAGTCGTTAGTCGTGAGGAGTTAAAGACAAACAACTGACGGCTTACGACTTACGGTCCGAATCATTTTCCCTGGCTCAATCAGGAAATAGCTTGACAGTCCGGCGCTGTGAAAGCTTAAAATAGAACAGCATTCACGAAACCGGAGGTGTGCACATTACGGCTCTGTTCAATCCGTCAAAAGTGATAGCGATCGGGCTCAATTACCGGGACCACGCAAAAGAATTCAACATGCCGATCCCCGACTACCCGATCCTTTTCCTGAAACCACCCACAGCAGTGATCGAGGACGGGGATGATATTATCTTTCCACCCCAGACACAGGAGCTTCACTACGAGGGTGAACTCGGCATCGTCATTTCTGAGCGCGCAAAGAGCGTACCCGTTTCAGAGGCCGACAGGTATATCGCTGGCTATACCTGTGCAAACGACGTTACAGCGCGGGACCTCCAGCGCATGGACGGCCAGTGGACGAGGGCAAAGTCCTTCGATACGTTCTGTCCGCTTGGTCCCCGGATCGTGAAGGACATAGACCCGGGAGTACTCGGCATCACAACCCGCGTGAACGGCCAGGTACGGCAGCGATCGACGACGGCGAACATGATCTTCAACGTCTATGAGCTGGTTTCGTTCGTATCGGGCATTATGACGCTGCTGCCGGGTGATGTGATCATTACGGGAACGCCACCCGGGGTGGGTGCTCTCAATCCCGGAGACACTGTCGAGATTGATATAGAGAGAATCGGGACCTTGAAAAATAAGGTCCGACCGGCCCGTTGATGCGGATGCCTGAACTTTAAGGAGCGGCTATGGACAATATCACATTCGATGATTTCATCAAGATCGATCTTCGGGTTGCCGAGATCAAAGCCTGTGAGGATATCGAAGGCGCGGACAAGCTGTACAAGCTGACGATCGACATGGGGGAGGAACGAACTATCGCTGCGGGAATAAAACAGTATTATGCGAAAGAGGACCTGGTCGGAAAGAAGATCGCGGTCGTTGCCAACCTGGAGCCCCGAAAATTAAGGGGGATAATTTCGCACGGGATGCTTCTCGCCGCGTCAAATGACGATAAGTCCTCGGTCGTGCTCCTGACCCTCGACAGGGATATCCCGAACGGGAGCAAGATCTCGTAGACGGGAATGACCCAACATATATTCCTTTTTCTGGCTGGTCTCGCCCTTTTTCTCCTGGGCATGGTCAAGCTGAGCGAGCAGATGCAGAGCGTTTTCAGCTCCAGGATAAGGGAGTATATCCGCATTTCAGTCAGGAAACCTTTTTACGGCCTCATCATGGGGCTCGTCACAACGATCTTTTTTCAGAGCAGTTCAGCCACTACACTGCTTACGATGGGACTCGTCAGCGCCGGACTTGTCAGTTTTTACCATTCTCTCGGTATAATCCTCGGGGCCGACATAGGGACGACTCTTACAATACAGCTTGTTGTATGGAAGGTTACGCATATATCCCCAATCTTCCTCATTGGCGGGGCAGGCCTGTACTTCATCGGAAAAGACCGCCTGAAGATCGTCGGCGAGGCATTACTCTATTTCGGTACGATATTTTACGGATTGAGCCTTATAGGGCAGGCATCCGTCCCGCTGAAAGACAGCCCTGTCCTGACGTCCTATTTCCTCACGCCGCAGCGGCCGATTATGGGATTCTCGATAGGCCTTGTCTTTGCCGCGATCGTGTATGGTTCGGCTATCCCCATCAGCATGCTCGTTATGCTCGGGATGCAGGGCCTTATATCTATCGATAATGCTCTGCCCGTAGTTATCGGGGCGAACGTCGGCACAACCGCGACAGCGCTCACGGGGTCCATCGCCAGTGATATAAACGGGAAAAGGACCGCCCTCGCCCACCTCATCTTTAAGGTCTCCGGGGCCCTTGTATCGATGATATTCCTGACGCAGTTCATGGGGGTATTGAGGGTTGCGTCATCAAATACAGCACAGCAGGTAGCTTTCGGGCATTTCATCTTCAACTTTGCTATCGCGGCGATATCCATCTTCTTTCTCGGCCCTTTTTCAAGATTTGTCCTGAGGATACTTCCCGGCGACCATGAGGTCACCCCTATGTGGCCCGAATACCTCAACACGAAATACCTGGGAGAGCCCCGGCTGGCCCTCGTATGCGTCAGGAATGAACTCAAGCGGCAGATCGTCCTGGCGGAAAAAATGTGCCACACAGCCCTCGAGCAATACATCAAATTCAGGAACAGCAAACAACGAAATGTAATGTACATGGAACTGGTCATGGACAACCTCCAGTCCGAGATCACGAAATATCTATGGGGCATATCATGCGGGGCGCTCTCCGTGCCTCTTACAAAACAGCTTTTTGTATATTCATCCTTCGCCTACGACATTGAAAGGATGGGCGACAGGTCGGTCAACCTCGCTGAGCTTGCCGAACACAAATTCAAAAGAAAAGCCCATTTTACGGCGACGGCCAATGAAGAACTTCACAGCATAGGGATGCTTGTCCTCGAGAACCTCAATGACGCCATCAAACTGTTCGACAAAAAAGATATCGATGTCATTCGCATAATCATGGAGCGTGAGCGGAGGATCGACGTAAAGATAAAAAATGCGATAGAGGCCCATCTCGAACGCTTTTATAAAAAACTGTGTGTCGCCGAAGCCGGCCCCATATACGTCGACGTGCTCGTTAACCTGGAAAGGATATCGGATCATTGCAGGCTGATCGCCCAGCTTACAAACGAACTGGAACAGGATGTCTTCGATACGGCGGATGTGCAATCGATGGTCGATCGGTAAATGGTTCCCCTTCGATCCGCGTCAGCAGGCATTATTTTTTTGTTATATAATAAGGGGAAGGAGGAAGATCATGGCCGAAGCAAAAATCAAAATTGACGGGATGAGCTGCCAGCACTGTGTCCAGGCGGTAAAAAAGGCATTGTGCGCGGTCACGGGCGTAGATTCCACAGATGTCGAGATAGGAAGCGCCACTGTACGCTATGACGATACCAAGGCAACACGGAAGGACCTCGAAGCGGCTGTCGAAGAAGCCGGATTTTCGGTAAGATCTTAAAAAAACGGGACCACCTATGGACGGATTGATAAAAGCCATCAAGAATGCCCGAGAAACCGAAAAGAAGGTAGAATACTATTTTACCATGACGGCTGATGAAAAGCGTGAGCTGCTTGCGGACCTTGCGAAGGAAAAGAGTGAGGATATCGGGATCTTCCTGAACGCGGTCTACCCGGATGAACCCGACAAGAACATCCGCAAAGTGATCCGGAAGACGATCTTCCGCTTAAGATCATCGGGGATCAAGGTGGATGAACCCGGCGAGAAGGGCCAAAGCGTCCTGAGAAAGGTCGAGGAGGTGCGCGACAACAGGGGATATCTCACGAATTTCGATCATGCGCAGTCACGCATGGTGATGGCGGCATACGAAGTGAAGAAGAACATGTTCGTTTTTTTGAACGGGGAGATCCATTTCCGGGAGGGGCTCAGGGAGCTTATGTCGACGCCTCTTGACAGGAAGAACCTCGACGACCTGTTCCGGGCCTACCTGGAAAATACGGTCGAACCAGCATTCATGGTCGAAGTATCCCCGGTTTACGCGGCATTCATAGTCGAGGAAGGCTCCCGGATATCCGGGCGTTTCAGCGATGCGGTCGGCTCTCTGAGGTCATTTGCCGCGCACATCAAGGGCAAGGACCCCGTTGACCGGCCGGAACGTATATATTCCCTGCCGGTAAAGTACGATGTCTCTGTGGCTGGAATTCATGACACTTTAAGTCATCCCGTTTTTCAGCCATTTTCTCTTACCTGGGAAAGCATCGATGCTGATCGAAAGAATTTTTCCTCCCCGGGAGATTCCGTAATAGTCCTGCCCCAGCATATGATCGAAGAGAAAAGGATGGCCTTTGTGGACGCATTGATAAACAGCGATCATATCCGTTCGCAGGTCCCGAATATCAGGCGCATGCTGGAAGATTACGCGTACCTGCTCTTCAAAATGGGGGACCATGAGCGCTACCGTGGGATCATCGCGTTTCTACGCTCGGATGAACTGTTCAGGCAGGTAATGGCATTCTTCACCAGAAAGGCCGTTGAAACACCTCCGCCCCAGGACAAGAAGACAGCGCCGACAGACCTTATCGTTAATCCGTATGGCTAGATTCGTCCTGAAAGACCCATTTTACAAAAAGGCAAAAGAGGAAGGTTTCCGGGCCCGCAGTGTATACAAACTCAAAGATATCGATGCAAAGTATCACGTCATAAAAAAAGGAGATATCGTGATCGACCTCGGATGTTCGCCGGGGAGCTTTCTCCAGGTCCTGTCGGATATGGTCGGGGAATCAGGCAGCGTTATCGGTATCGACATCCTTCCCACTCCGGCCCTCCCCCGAAAAAATGTGAAGACCATTCAGGCCGATATCCGTGAGGTCGATATAGTGAAACTCCTGGGAGAATTCGGTCTCGCACGGGCGGATGCCATAACGTGCGATATAGCCCCCAACCTGTCAGGGATAAGGGAGGTCGATGACGCCCGGATCGAGGAACTGTTCCTTTCAGTCCTCAACGTCGTCACGGACGCCTTGAAACCAGGGGGCAACTTTATCATCAAATCCTTTTCCACGACGGTTCAGAAAAGTATTACCGCACAGCTTCAAAAAAAGTTCACCAAAGTCTCTCAATACAAACCCCCGGCCTCCAGGGCGGTGAGTTCGGAAATATTCTTTGTGTGTCTGGGGAAGAAATAAAAACAAGAACCAAAGCCCCTGGGTTCCGGCTCTTAAGGCCGGTATGACGGCACCGGGGGAATTGTGACACAGCCTCCGAGCCCGGGATGACGGTTCTGGGTAGATACGGGTCACGATTTTAACAGTTCCTTCAATTTCACATAGTCCGGTTTTCCTGTCCCGAGCTTCGGGATCTCCTTCATGTAAATGATCTCCCGCGGATGTGCGAGGTCTGACAGACCTTTTTGGCGCAGGGCGTCACGCACTTTCTTGAGATCTGCGTCCTTCGCGTTCGTAACGAGGACCAATTTCTCGCCTTTCCTCTCATCGGGCACCGCCATCACGGCCGTCTCTTTCGTGGGCCCGAACACCCCGGACAATGACTCTTCGACCGCCGTGAGGGATACCATCTCGCCGCTTATCTTCGAGAATCTCTTCAGCCTGCCGATGATGGTGACGAATCCGCTCTCATCGATATCGACGATGTCGCCGGTATCGTACCAGCCACCGTCCTCGATGTGAAACTTTCGGTTTGCCGCCTCGTTCTTGAGGTAACCCACCATCACGTTCCTGCCCTTCACGTAAAGGCGCCCCACGCTGCCTCCCTTAGCGTCTATCCCCGGCACCGGCTCGACCTTGCACTCGATGCCGGGAAGTATTTTACCGACGGTCCCATGCCTGTTCTCGAGTGCGCTGTTCATGCAGATTATAGGGGCGCATTCGGTTGCACCGTACCCGGACATCACGCGGATACCAAAAACCCTGGCATACCGTTCGAAAACGGTATCGCTCAAGGCCTCCGCACCGCAAAAGACATATCTCATGCTGTAAAAATCATACGGATGCGCCTTACGGGAATAACCGTTGAGGAATATGTTGGTGCCCATAAGCACCGTGCAGCCTTCCTCGTATGCGATTTCGGGAACGATCCTGTAATGGAGTGGGCTTATGTATAGAAACGAACGGCAGCCGGCGAGAAGGGGCAGGAAAACCCCGATCGTGAGGCCGAAGCTGTGAAACACCGGAAGGGCGTTGAGGAGGTAATCGTGAGCGGTTATATCGATCCGCGAGAGCGCCTGCCAGACGTTGGCGATTATGTTCTCATGCGACAGGCAAACGCCCTTGGGAATGCCCTCGGACCCCGATGTGAAAAGGATGACCGCGGGTTGACCGGATTCTTCCGGCCTTGCTTTGGCGAGTTTCCCCGGGAACATGCTGCAAAACAACCCGCGCAGTTTGTCGATGAAACCGATCCCCTCCCTCAAGTCTTCCAGGTAAACGAGCGTCTTGCCTTCGAATACGGCGGTGTTGATCTTTATACGTTCGATGAAAGCCCGGGATGCTATGACAAGCCTTACGTCGGCAAGGTCCAGCGCATGTTTGAGCGATGCCTCGCCACTCGAATAGTTCAGCATGACGGGAACCTTCCGGTAAGCCTGCAGTCCGAATATAACGAGCGCCGTCGCACACAGGTTGGGAAGAAGGATGCCGACATTCGTCTCGTTATAGAGCGCCAGTTTCCTTCCAAGGATGAGGGCGCCTAAAAGCGCCTTGCGGTGGTTCACCTGCGTTCCGGTTGCGTCTTTATACAGCACTGTGCCGCCCCTTTTACGGCAAAGCCTGACGAACTCGCTGCTCAAGGTAGAAGGCCGGTAATGGGCCTCATAAAACATTTCGCACAGCATCCGGTATATGACATACGATGCTTCTTTCTTTCTCTTGTGGAGCTGTATATGATCGAGGTCCATAGGCGGCCGGAGGGCGCCGATGGTTATCGTGACCGGAGCAAACAATTTCCTGCCCGGGTGCTTTTTCGCGAATATGGTGTTGTACGTGTTGCCAAGGTACAGGGGCAGTATGGACGCCCCGGTCTTGTATGCGACAAAACCCGCCCCGTCGTAGATCTTCATCAGGTTCCCGGTTCTCGTGATACGCCCTTCGGGGAAGATCAGGAGGGCTGTCCCGCGATTCACCTCTTCTATCACTCCTTTGAGCGAATAGGGGTTCAGCGTATCGATCTGCACGGTGTACCGGTTCTGCATGAAGGGCCTGAGGAATAATTCGCGGGCCCGGCCCCGGTTGACAAGGATCTTGAGATCGACGTCAAGATACGTCCAGAGAATTATCCCGTCGAGAAGGCTTGCATGATTCGACACAATAATGAGCTTATCAAAATCGCGCGGTATGTTTTCACGGCCCTGGACCTCAATTCTGTGGCAAAGGATAAAATAGAGCTTGAATATGATGCGAAGGCCTTCTTCGAAAAAAGCCCGTATAATGCTGCGCCGGGCCTTCATTGAGCGGTCCTCTTCGAAGTTAACACCCGTGCGACATTTCTTCTGACCATCTCGAGGACCTTATTCAGGTTTCTGAGGTCTTTTTTTGGTATTCCCGCCATAAGCGTCTGAACACCTTCGAAATAACCGGGTTCCAGGGAGTCCACCACCTCCTCCCCCCTATCCGTCATAGCGACCATATGCACCCGTCTGTCGCCCGGATGCGGCCGGCGTACGACAAGCCCTGTTTTTTCGAGCCTGTCTATTATTCCCGTCATATCGGCCTTGTTCACCACCAGACGCCGGCCAAGCGCGGATTGCGAGAGCGATCTTTCAGCGGCATACTTGAGCTGTATCAGGACGTTGAACTGCGCATCCGTCAGACCGCTCCCCTGGAAATACCTGAAAGACGCCCGGGAGATCATTGTACCCGTATAGATTATATTCAATAAGCTTTCATGCTCGACAGTCTGTATGGGTTTATCGAGCCCAAGCTCTTCAGCAAGACCCACGCCCGGCCTCCTGGTATTTAGTTTAGATATGAACTATTCAAATCTATACTACATTGGCGGGATTGTCAACGATTGATCGAGGCATAATTATCGCTGCTTTTCAAATTCTACAAAATTTCTTCGTCAAAAAAAATTCCCGTTCACCTGCTTTCTTACAGTGCGGGAAACTGGTATAATCAAGCGTTGAAGTCGTCTGCTTTTAGCGCGCGGGAGGTTATGCGGAATGTCCACAGATATATCTTTCAAAAGGGGAAGGCGAACACCGACCCTCTTCAAATTCCTTAAGGAGCGATACGCAAAAGAAGCTTTGGGTGAGCGGTACATCGTATTTAAATGGGAAGAGTGGGGGAAAAACCGGTCGTTGTCGATCCTCCGGGCCGTCAAAAACAGCCGCATAGTCGGCTGGGTGTTTTATGATGGAAAAACCAGCACCATAGAGGAAATATTGGTACATGCCGGCTGGAAAGGCAAGGACCCCCGTGGAGCAATGATCGATACCCTTATCAACCGGGAAAGTCTTGTCGCGGCTTCCGTACTGAAAGGAGATGTTGACAAATATCAATTCCTCCTCGGTTATGGTTTCCGGCCGGCCTCATCTTCGAGGTCCGATGGGCACGATATCATAAAGATGGAATTGAGCACCGCGGTGCTTCTCAATAAAACACAGGCGAAAAAACCTTTCCGTTCGTATCGAAAAAGAGAACGCGTGGCCATAGAAAAGGTCCCCCCGACCCAAACATATGATGAAATAAAGCAAGGCGTACTGAACCTGATCGAAAAGCTCGGGGGCATCAGGCGGTTTGTAAAACCGGGACAGACTGTAGCCATAAAACCCAATATCGTCAGTGATCATGGACTCAAGGACGGGAAGATAACCGGCGGCATCGTTACGGACATACGCGTCATAAAAGCGATAACGGAGATATTGCTCGGCACCGCTTCCCACATCTACATTACCGAGGGGTCATCGATAAATCGCAGCGCGACCAGCGCAATGTTCGCCCATTATGGATACGGCGATATCGTGGGCCTTGACCCGCAGAGGATAACCCTGGTAGATCTCAATAACGACGGGCTCGTCGAGAAGCATGTGCCCGGCGCAAAACGGCTGACTTCGCGAAAGGTACCCGCTACCCTCGAAATGGTGGATGTGATCATAAATGTCCCGGTGTTGAAGATCCATTTTGCCGCCATCGTATCCTTAAGCATCAAGAATCTCCAGGGTGCCATGCCACCTCTCGAAAAATACATGTCCCATTTTTTCGGGCTCTGGCAGAACCTCGTGAACATCCATCACCTTATCAAGCCAAAATTGATCATTATCGACGGCTTGACCGGGCTTGAAGATTTCGGGCCCGTTTCGGGTATCCCAAAAAAAACCGACATGTTGATAGGCGGGACAAACCCTGTTGCCGTCGATTCCGTAGCGATGCAGATCATGGGACTTGACCCGAAATCATCCCCTCCCGTATTCCTTGCCTGGATGCAGGGGTTAGGACCGCTCGAGTCGAACAAGATCGATATTGCAGGAGCATCCATAAAAGACGTAGCACAGCAATTTGTTCAGCCTGCTATCGATGTCAGCGGCAGCTCATCGCTGAAGATACATGCCGAAGAAGCATGCCCCGGCTGCAAAGGGTACCTCCATTTTGTCCTGTCCAAACTCCGTAAACCGGACCCGGCCAACCCGGGGCGGCTTATTATCGACAGGCCGCTTGACAGGCCGGTGAATGTTTTTCTCGGCCCGTCCAATGGACAGGGGATCAGGGCGGATGAAAGAAATATTTTCCTCGGCTTGTGCCAGCAGCATAACGCAGAGGCAGGGACCCATCTGCCGGGTTGCCCGCCCCATGCGGAGGTATTGACAACAGGCATTTTCAACCTGTTCCCCGATATCGAACGTCCCAAGTACGCGGACGAGACGGAAGAATCGAAATTGGGGAAGCTGCTCGAGGAAATACTGAAGAGCAGGTTCTAGACCCTGGGTTCCAAGTTCCGGGTTAGCGCTCGGCATGTACAGTGTATAGGTTCCGATCCTGCAGGACACTTTGAAGTAATAAAATAAGGTGGCGGTCAGTGCCCTTTTTTAATCTAGAACCCGGAACCGGTTTCAGGCCCCCCATCCCCCGGACACCTTTATCTCTGCCGCTGTTATGTAGGATGCGTCGTCTGATGCGAGGAAGGCGACCACCCGTGCTACTTCTTCCGGTTCCCCTATCCTTCCCAGAATGCTGTCTGCAATAATCGGGTCCCGGTATTTTTCCGGCATTTTCATGATAGGAGGGGTCCTGATCATGCCCGGCACGACCGCGTTTACCGTTACGCCGTCTTTTCCGCCCTCGCGCGCCAGGGTTTTCGTAAGGCCCAGTACCCCCGCCTTGGCCGCGGCGTATGCCACCTCACCCTTGGCCCCCATGAGCCCATAAATTGAACTGATATTTACTATGCGTCCCCATTTATTGACGCGCATGCGGGGCAGGAGAAGTTTTGATAGCAGGAATGGTACCCCAAGATGGATCGACAGGACCGCATTATAATCATTTTTATCGATCTTGGCCGTGATCCCCGGCCTGTCGAATCCCGCGTTATTGACGAGTATGTCTACCGACCTCTCAGCGAGGATCTCGTCGATCATCTTCACGAGAGGCTGCGTACGGGTAAGATCGATTATCCTGTGATCGACGTCGGCACCTGCCGTCTTTAATTGCCGGGCAACATGCGGAAGCGTTTTTCTGTTTTTATCAAGCAGGATGAGGCGTGCCCCGTGCCCGGCGAAAACTTCGGCGCACGCCTTTCCAATTCCCTGTCCCGCCCCTGTGATCAATGCAGTCCTGTTTTTCAAGCTCATGTCTCACCTTCGAAGGTCCCGGAACCCCTGCCTTATTTTGCGACATGATCGCTTTGAGACTTTGGCGTTCCATTTCTGTTTCGCTTTTCCTGTATAAGCGTGACTTATTTTTAATTAGAATTTTATGTTATGCAACGTTTTTTTACCGAAAGCGGCAAAAGGATTCTTTTTCGATTTAATGAAGCGTCAAATAATCACTTGATTTCTTTATCGCTTTCGTTTATCTCCTATAGGGAGATCGATCGGGAGTAAGAAATGTGACGACTCTGACAGTTAAAACAGTCAGCTTCTCGCTCCAACAAGGGGCATTGAAACACCATCTCTCCACGAAGGCCCCGTCCGGGCCAGAATGTTTATCCCGGCGTTCACGTCCCTGTCGAGAGACAACCCGCATTGAGGACAATCATGAAGCCTGACAGCAAGAAATTTCCTGACGGCCACGCCGCACCTGGAACACGCCTGCGACGTCCCGTTCGGAGATACTTTCTCGTGCCAGCGCCCGGCGCTTTCAACCTTGGCTCTGAGTACGTTGAGAAACATTCCCCATCCTGCATCCGATATGCTGCGCGCCAGGCGGCGGTTCTTGACCATATTTTTGATGTTCAAGCTTTCAACGGCAAACCCGTCATAACGTTCCACCAGAGAACGTGCGACCTTATGGACGGCTTTACGGTACTTCGGACACCATACGATGTGATAGTTGACATTATAGTTCCGCCGCGAAGACCCCTCTCCTTCAGGGGA
>DHQV01000001.1 GCA_002408185.1 Deltaproteobacteria bacterium UBA5329 | reverse complement strand
TGAAAATGATTTTTTTCGGGAGGTGGTCTGAAAAGAAAATTGAATTCGTGGAGATCCGCGTTGAACCTGCTCGTGTCGAGGCCTTTCTCCGAGAGCTTCCCGATCGCGGCAAGGATTCTCTCTTCGCTGCGCCGGCGTCAAAACCTGTTTATGTTGTTCTTTATGATCCTTAAAAAACTTCTGATCGCCTTAATTTCGCTGCCAGATTATAGCCCTTCCACGCTACGCTTGAATTCATTCAAAACTTTTCCGGTTTTTGCCAGAGTTTTCTTATCAACAATTTCTTCACCGCAATCACTGCAGGAATGGATAACATAATCCGGAATGACCTTGGTTTTACCCTTGTATTCAAAGTATTAAATTCGGCCATTTGATTTGATATCCCCTAAATGAAAAAGGCCAAACCATTTGGTTTAGCCTTTCAGATGCAATTCTGCAATTAAAAGAATGTGTGATAAATCCTCTTCAACATACTGGGTTTGCGCCATATTTTCTGTTCGCCGGAGTCTCCTGGTACCATTTTACAGAAGGAATGTGTGTTTCCTTGACCCAAGACTGAAAAAGTCTCATCGTCGGGTATTCTGAGGTACGATGCCGCAGGATGCAGAAATTCTTCTTTTATTTCCGGAATCTTAATATCCTTGGCATTATCGTTGAGATTTTTCACTTGGCACCTCCTTGCCAAAGATTGTTATTATTACACAAAAAATCTATTAATGCCAATAAAGTTTTTAAAGAACCCCTGTCATTTCATTGATCAAACTCAATAATTCGCTGTTGGGTTTGGAAAGCATTGCCTTTCTGGCTGTCAAATCATATTTTATAATAATCGGTTTAATTTCATAAGACTCCTCAACAACCTTTCTGATCAGATTGCCTTTTCCGCATATCGGGCATTTAATAGTATCCATAATCATGCCTCCCTGGACGAATCTTCTTTAAACTGAACAATCACGGCCTTCTTGCCTTCAGGCGATATTTGCAGTTTAATGTAATACCATCCCCGGCGCCATATTCATCGTACAGAATTTTCCGAAGACGATGTCCGGGGCATATTCCTGGAACAGCTCTATCAGCTCCTCCCTCGCCGGGTTGTCCTCCTTGAGTTTCAGCACAGCGTCGAACGGTGAGATGCTAAAGTTGCTCTCCGCCTCCGGGTCGGCGCCGCGCTCCAACAAGAGCCGGGCGGTCTCCGGATAGCCGAGATAACAGGCATACAATAGAGGCGGCTCGCCGTGTCTCTCCCTTGCGTTCACGTCCGCGCCGTGATCGATGAGCATCGAGACTATGCTCGTACGCACGTCTTCTGTATAATGCTTCTTCAACCTGGAGTCCGCCCGGCACGCCCAGTGGAGGGGGGTGATCATTACCGGGGGCTCCGCCACATTCACATCGGCGCCATATTCTATCAGCATCCGTACCATTTCCACGTTGCCGGAACTCACCGCCCTGCAGATGGCCGTCATATCGTTCTTTCCGCGGAGGTTCACGTCCGCCCCGGATTCGATCAGGAGCTTCGCGATGTCGTAATAACCGATGTCGTAATAACTTTCGAGCAAGGCCCGGGTCAGATAAGGGTAACCGTCCCGGTCTTTCCTATTCACGTCCGCCCCGTCGGCAATTGCTTCTCTCATGAGGGCGATATCGTTCTCCTTGATGGCGTTCTGCATCCTGCGTATTGTGGCGGGTTTTCGTGGCATGTTACAGGATAAATAGCCTGGCGATGGGTGGTGGGGGTTTAACATTTCGTCATAAAGGGGAGGAATAATATAAGAATATATTATCGTTCTTGACGTATGATATAAGATAGTATAATATAAAGTGAGGAGAACAGTATGGATCAGAAGACATTAGCTAAACGCCTGAAAGCGGCCAGAGAAAGAGTCGGCCTTTCTGTCATTGACGCGGCCAAAAGGCTCGGATATAAAAGTTACCAGACGCTCAGCAGCATCGAGAAAGGCGAGAGGAAAGTCAAAGCCTCGGAGCTTACTTCATTCGCCAGGGAATATTTTTGCTCTCTGGACAGTCTTCTTGCTGAGACTTTTCAGGAGACAAAAATGGTCCTGCTCTGGCGAAAAAGCCCTGAAGGCGCCGCCAAAAAAGAGCTTGAATCGGCGATCACGTATCATTGCGAACAGTATCGATCTCTTGAGCGTTTGCTGGGATATGAAAGCATCGGCGACCTGAACTTTTTCGACCTCAGAATAAGCAACATCAGTACCCCCGCAAGAATAGATTCTCTTGCCAATAACACCTGGAGACTGCTCGAACTTGGCAGCAGGCCGGCCTTCACGCTCAAGAACATACTGGAGCAAACGTACGGGGTCAAGTTCATCTACCAGCCTCTCGCCAGTATCAGTTCGGCAGCTTCCACCGTCCATCCCGATTTCGGGCCGGTGATCGTGGTCAATTCCGATGAAGCGCCCTGGCGTCGCAATTACGACCTTGCCCATGAGCTGTTTCACCTCATTACGTGGAAAATCATCCCCACGGAAGAATTAAACGGGGAATATCTTGCGGAGGTAGAAAAAAAGGCGGAACGATTCGCGTCCGCACTCCTCCTGCCCGAACCCGAGGTCAGAAAGGCGATAGATAAGGTCTGGCAAAATCAAAGGACCCTGGCCTATGCGGACATTGTCGATATTGCCAGAGATTTCGGCGTTTCTACGGTAGCCCTTCTTTATCGCCTATCCGCTATTGGATGCATAAAGTGGGAAACGGCTAACAAGCTTGCCGGCGACGAATCTTTAGCCAATTTGGAAGCCAATTTGGACAAGAAAAAGAGAGCTGATGACTGGGGTGACAGGCCCGTGTCAGACCGGTTTCACAGCCTTGCCGTAAAATGCCTGCGAAAGGGGCTTCTCTCCCGGGGGAAATTCGCGGAAATTGTCGGCATCGACAGGAGTGAGATAGATTTATTCATAGAAGGCGAAGGTCTCATGGAAACGGAAGGTGAATCTATTGAAATTATGGCTCCTCGATGCTGATGTCATAATAGACCTCTTTAGACTGGGGCTCTTCGAAAAACTGGCCAGAGTGCATGAGATAAACGCGGCTTCTACAGTCATTAACGAAGTCAAATACTATATAGAAGACGGCAGGAAGATACCAATTCTATTTCGAACGGAATACGTTAGCACAGGGATTGTCCATGAAGTGTCCGCTGATGCCGGCGAAGTGGCTGAAATACTTCATCGACTCCCGCAAGACAAGCGGGACGCTCTCCACGGGGGTGAGCTTGAATCCCTGGCAGTCTTGGTTGGCAGGAAAGACCTTGTGTTCTGCAGTTGCGATGCGGCAACCATAAAGATCCTGCCTTTCCTTGATCTTTCAGAAAGAGGTGTTTCTGTCGAACGATTACTCAAAGACTCAGGCCTTACGCAATCAAGCCTCGAGTATCGCCATAAAGAGACTTATTTCAAACAATACCTTGGTATCGGGAAAGAAGAAAAACTCGATTATTATCTTTCTGCCGGTCGCGGCCCCTCGCCAGCTTGACCCTGTTGATCATATCTTCGACATCTTTGTTTGTTTTGATCGCTACAATATTCACCTTTGGATGTTCTCTGGAAAATACTCTAAAGATTTCATCCGCGAATGCCTGGCCGATCGATTTCACTCCTGTGAAATCAAGTAATGCCGCCTTGAACCGTTCAATTCGGAATTTCCTCTTGACAATTAAGTAACAATTGATACACTATTTGTATCATGATATAAAGGAGCATGAGAACGATGCCCGTCAAAGAAAAAGCAGTCGAGAACGACCCCAGGAGCCGCGAAGGCCGCACGGCGCTTGCGAAAATGATCATGCGGCTCTTCGACCGCTGGGACCTGCCAGTTCAGGACCAGGCGGCCATGCTCGGATTGTCCGAAGGCTCCCGTATGACCCTTGCACGATACAGAAGAGGCTCTCCGTTTGCCGACAGCAGGGACCTTCTCGACCGGGCCGGCAACCTGCTTGCGATCCACCGTTCACTGAGGATCCTTTTCCCGAAGAACCGCGATCTCGTTTACGGCTGGCCTAAGATGAGAAACCGCGCGTTCAACGGGAACAGCCCGGTAGAAGTCATCAGGAATGAAGGGTTCCTCGGGCTTCTCACGGTGAAGCGTTATCTCGACATGCAGCGCGGGAACTGAGAAGAGATGTTTGCAAAGCTCCTCACGGCCGTAATTGACTTCGACGATACCGTCTATCGCAATATTCACACGGTAATTCCTTCCGAGGACCTGCTGGACGACCTGAGCGGCGATCCCGGCGAAAGAGCCTACGGGGAAGCCCTCGTTTCCCGGCAGCGAGAGGAAAGCGACTATGATTCTCTTATCGACAGGCCCTTCCGGTATGGCGTCGCCATAACGCCCGGGGGGATCTGCCCGGGGATAAACAGCCGCTTCAGTGATGGCACCGCGTTCGGCGTCTGGTACGGAAGCCTTTCGATCGTGACGACGATATACGAGACAGTGTATCACTGGCTGCGCTTCCTCGACGACGCCGGCATACGGGACGGGTCAGCCGGGCCGGTCATCGCCGACCGCCGTGTGTTCAGGGTCAGGACCGCGGGGATTCTTATCGACCTGAGGGGAAAGGAGCTCGAATTCCCGGACCTTGTGTCGACCCGTGGCTACAGCTTCACGCACCGGCTGGGCGATCACCTGTACCGGTCAGGCCAGAAAGGGCTCATTGTCCGGTCGGCCCGGGATACAAAGGGGACCAACGTGGCTGCGTTCTCCCGCGACATCCTTTTCGATCCGCGGCATCAGCGATACATGTCCTATATGTCGGACCGTGGAAACGTCAAAATATCGCTCGACGCGGATGAGCCCAGGGCATGGGTGGCCATGAACGATATCAGGGGACTGTTTGACGCGACAACCCGAGGAAACGCATAGTTCATATCTCACTTAACAATGTGTATATCTTATTCGAACTGACTACTACCGCCTCATCCGAGGGGTCACGGAAAGAAACGAATGGGAGCCTTGGATTCTCTATATTTTGGATGCGGTTGAACGAACTGCGGTCTTTAGCAGGGAGCGGATCGTCCAGATCCGTGATCTCCTCGCGGAGACTCTGATAGGGTGCAAGAAGCATCTGTCCAAAAAGGTTTACTCCAAGGAGTTGATTGAGCTTCTCTTTTATCGGCCCTATACAAAGGTCGAACATCTCGTCGAAGCAGGAATTGCCGAGAGAAAGACTGCAACAGTATATCTCTCGGAACTGGAACGCATCGGCGTTCTTAGGAAGAAGAAAGTCGGTCGGGAGAACCTTTATCTCAACGTGCAACTTTACGACCTTCTTGCGAGACCGCTGACTTCCAATAATACAAAAGAAGAGATTCAGATATTAACTTCCCCTATGCCCTAAACTGGCTGTGGGTGGGATATGTCCATGCCGTGGACATATCGGTATAATGTGTCCATAAAGTCAACATCACTGGACACATTCCAATCCAGCCCAAAGGGGGCAGACTTTTAGCCTTGAGGAGGCCCGATGGGATTCTCCATCCGCCGTTCAGTCTATTTCGACGACTTCGACAAATAGCTCTCGGACCTCGAGGGAATCCCCATCGAGCTCGCGCTTCCCGCCCTACATGCTTGCGATTCCCTGTCACGGTACAGGGCGTTGGGTGCTAACCACAGTGAAGTGTAGTTTGTGTTAATGTA
The DNA here is from genome assembly GCA_002408185.1 of Deltaproteobacteria bacterium UBA5329. Lineage (GTDB taxonomy): Bacteria > Desulfobacterota > Syntrophorhabdia > Syntrophorhabdales > Syntrophorhabdaceae > Delta-02. Next base: position 3,604 of record DHQV01000001.1, on the reverse strand, counting down.
TTGACACTACATTTACTCATATGTACAATATATGACATGAAAGGTCTCGGCAAAATAGAAACCCGGTTCTTCGCTTACATTCAAATGATGGAATTGAAGACCGTCAAGACCGGTGATATGCAGGCGGCACTCAATCTGTCTCCGGAACAGGAACGTCAGCTTTTAAGTCGCCTGTCCAAAGCAGGCATGATCACCCGCGTGCGAAGAGGATTATACCTTGTACCTGAAGAACTGCCCTTTGGCGGGCTCTGGACGCCCGATGAAGCTACTGTCCTTAACACGCTCATAAGCGCACAGGGCGGACAATATCAGATCTGCGGATTGAACGCTTTTAACTACTATGGATACGACGAGCAGGTGCCGGCGCGCGTGTACGCTTACAACAACATTATCTCGGGAGAGCGGACGATCGGAGCTATAACACTGAACCTCGTCAAGGTGGACAAAAAGAGACTTGGAGATACGGTGAGGATCAAAACACGAGAAGGCCCCATTGTGTATCCGACGCGGGCGCGGGCTCTTCTCGATGCCGTGTACGACTGGGCGCGGTTTGATACCCTGCCTCGCGCCTATACGTGGATACGCAATGACCTGCGCACCGGCAGAGTCAGCGCCGTAGCGCTGGTCAGGTGCGCCCTGCGTTTTGGTGATATAGGGACCATCCGGCGTTTCGGGGCCTTGTTAGAATCGGAACGTATTGACGAGGAGTTATTAGGGACATTGGAGAAGGCCCTGAGACCGTCGAGTTCCCTAATCCCGTCGAACCCTCGAAGACCGAAGAGAGGGAAGATTAACAGGAGATGGGGGATAATAGCGAATGACTGAGATGGATGAGTTTTTGCTGCACACAAACGCGAAGAGATTCGCAAGTGCGTTGATATATAGCGCAAGGACAACGGGATTTCTTCCACGCTTGATAGAAAAGGACTATTTCTGCACACTGGTGCTCGAGCACCTTCTCGCAAGTGGCGGAAACGGGCTCGTGTTCAAGGGCGGGACGTGCCTTTCAAAGGTGCACGGGGATTTTTACCGGCTCAGCGAGGACCTGGATTTCATTATCCCGATGGCATCAGAGGTGTCCCCTCGGATGCGAAGCAACGCGTTTGATCCCGCAAGGGCCATGATCGAGTCTCTCCCGGACAGATATCCTGCCTTCCGCATCGAAGAATTGCGCGGAGCGAACAGGTCGAGACAATATCTGGCATATCTGAGGTACGCTTCCATGTACGGGCAAAACGAAGGAAGGATCAAAGTCGAGGTGGGACTAAGGGAGCCGCTATGGGATGGACCGACCCGCGGGGCCGCCAAGACGATCCTTCTCAACCCCGGAACGGGGATGGCTTTCTTCGAGCCGATCAATATACCCTGTATGACCCTCAAAGAATCCATGGCAGAGAAACTGAGAGCAGCCCTCACACGCCGGGAGGTTGCAATCCGGGACTTCTATGACATCGGGTTCGCCAAACGGTCTCTGGACTGGGATTATCGGGATGAAAATTTCCTCACTCTGGTCAGGGAGAAACTTGCAGTCCCGGGGAATGAGCCTCCTGATGTATCCGATGCCCGTGTCGCCGACCTGGAAACGCAGATAGAGACGCAGCTCAAACCTGTATTGCGTGCCAGAGACTTCGAGGCTTTTGACCTGGAGGAGGTCATTGATATCGTCAAGAGCGTTGCGACCGGGCTTGTGAGCTTAGGCGCCTCCCCTGGACCTGGGTGAGCCATGCATTTCTTGATCAGACGCGGCGTTAATCTCCATTCATTCGACGAATCCCTTACGGGTTTGGCCAGGATACCCATCGAGCTCGCCCTGCCCTACAGACTTGATGATTTTCTGGCCGGCATGGACCGGCTTGACGCACTGGCGGAGCATATTAACGACAAGGCAATTGCCGTGAGTACCGTCCACGCCACACAGGGACGGCTGTCCGACGTCCGCTTCATGTCCTGGGCCCTGCCCACAATGAAATTCGCCGAGAAGATCGGCATCCCGGTCGTCGTCTTCCACCCGGAGGCCGTCAGGAAGCTCGACAAGCCGAACCTGCAAGTGATGGCTCTGAATAATCTCAAGGCGCTACAGAGGCTCACATCCGTCACGGTGGCCGTGGAGACCTTCGGGAATTCAAAGCGCATTATCACACCTGAGGAGATGATCGAGTTCGGAGTGCCGATGGTGCTCGATACGAGCCACCTCTTCCAGCAAAGAATCTTCGCGGTCATCGAGGCATACAGCCGCGGTATCGTCGCGGTCCACCTGTCGGAGTTGCGCGGTGAGGGCAAGGAGAGCCTTCCACACCTGCCGGTCGAGACATATGGTTTCGCCGTCCTGGAAAGGCTGAAGGAAAGAGGCTGGGACGGGCCCGTGACACTCGAGTACCTGCCGCAATACCATGACAGGCTGGTGTCCGACAGGGCACGACTGGAGGGGATGTACGGCTCATAGCGGCCATCTCGAGGTCATTCCGCTTTACATATTACGTAATACGTTATATAATGGCCCTGTGATCAAGACGTTCCACTGCAAGGACACTGCGGCGCTTTTCAATGATCATTTCGTGGCGCGGTTCTCATCCATCGAACGCCAGGTTCGGCGAAAGCTGCTCTATCTCAACAGTGCCCGTAGCCTGCAGGATCTGTCCCGGCCACCGGGGAATCATCTTGAATCCCTTAAGGGGGACCGGGCCGGCCAGCATAGCATTCGCATCAACGATCAATGGCGCATCTGCTTCCGATGGGATGAGGGAAACGCGTGGGACGTGGAGATCGTCGATTATCATTAGGAGGCTTAACATGGGTGCCAGGATGCTCGACATTATACCGCCTGGAGAGATACTTTATGAAGACTTCATGAAGCCTCTCGGGCTCAACGTGAACGGATTGGCGCGGGATATTGACGTGCCCCCCGGTCGTATCAGCGAGATCATCAGGGGCAAAAGGGCAATATCGGCCGATACCGCTTTGCGGCTCGGCAAATATTTTGGCATTTCACCGGAGCTATGGCTTACTCTCCAGGCGGATTATGAGATTAGGCTCGCAAGACGCACGACCTGGCCCAAGGTCGAGCCGCGCGTTAAGGTCAGGTCTGACCATCCCGAGCAACCTTCTGCCAGGCGGACCTGAAGCTCTTGAATGCGAATCCGCAATACCACGAACGGCTTAATCCGGACAGGGAAGCGCTGGAGGTAATATCTATGGCTGCAAAACCTGTTGTCCGGGCGAGAATCGATGAGCATCTCAAGGCCGAGGCCGAGGCGATCCTCGCGTCTATTGGCTTGACGGTATCAGATGCTTTCCGTATGATGATTGTGCGATAGTAAGGGAAAAGGCCTTGCCTTTTGGGCCCCTGGTTCCGAATGATGAAACCATCGCGGCAATGAAAGCCGCCCGGCGCGGTGAGGTACTGCGTGCCCAATTCACCCTTGAATTCGATGTCCGGATTGCCGGTGATCTCGTCCTCACTGATCGGCCACGGCATCTCATGTGCCCCGAGGATACAGTCTCCGACTTGACGCTATTTTTCAAGAACCTTATCCGCCAGTTGCCTGTAAACATCCCTCCCCTTCGAGTCCTGTTTTTCGGCCATCTCCTCTTAAGCTGTTAAATA
>DHQV01000024.1 GCA_002408185.1 Deltaproteobacteria bacterium UBA5329 | reverse complement strand
TCGATGGTTGGAGTCGCGCTTTCGTGTTGTCATTCCGGCACTTGGAGGCTGTGTCGCAATTCCCTTTGTCATTCCGGCACTTGGAGGCTGTGTCGCAATTCCCTTCAGGTCGTCATTCCGACGTCTTTTTGCGCCGGAATCCAGTGTCTTTGCGGTTTTTGTAATTGATCGGGACGATATGTAATTCAAGGGGCGACTGTTGCAAGTTTTTAATATCATGTGATAAATGCAACTACAGAGACACTGGATTCCGGCAAGCCGGGATGACGGGGGCTGGTGGAAGGTTTCGTGCGTAGAACGTAGAACGAAGAACCTCTTTTTCTCCTCACTCCTCACCCATCACGTTTCCGATTTACCTTCCGGAGCAAGTATTGTTATACTCAGAAAAAAACGTGCTTTGGAGGATGGACTGATGACTGGCGCGGATATTATCCTTGAGACTGCGGCTGCGAACGGGGTCGATATTTGTTTTGCAAATGCGGGGACGACAGAGATACCTATAGTTGCGGCGCTTGACAGGCACCCCGGGGTACGGGCCGTACTCGGGCTTTTTGAAGGGGTTTGCACCGGGGCGGCTGACGGGTACGGGCGTGTGCTCAACAGGCCGGCAATGACTCTTCTGCACCTTGGCCCCGGCCTTGCCAATGGGATAGCGTACCTTCATAATGCCCGGCGGGCGGAATGTCCCGTCGTAAACCTGATCGGTGAACACGCTTCATGGCATCGCGATGCCGACCCTCCTTTGAATTCGGATATCAGGTCGCTTGCACGCACCGTGTCGGGATGGATGAGAACGACGCGGCAGGCAGGCAGCCTTTCCCGGGACACAGCCGCCGTTATTGCGGCGAGCAGGGTAGGGCAGATAGCTAGCCTGATAATCCCTGCAGATTTTCAAGCCTCACGCTTCGATAATTTCCGTGTCGTCAAAAAAGAACCGGCCTACCGGTCTTTGGACACGGCATTGATGAAAGAGGCCGCTTCGGCCATGACAAAGGGAAAGAAGACTGCCATGCTCCTGGGAAATCGGCTGCTGCGGAAGGATGGCCTCGAGATAGCGCAAAGGATATCTGCGGCGACCGGCTGCGATCTTCTTGCGAATACTTTTCCGGGCTATATCGATAGAGGGAAAGGACTTCCCATAGTGAAGAGGGTCCCTTATTTTCCGGAAGGCGCTCTCAAACTGATGTCTGGTTACGAGACCATCGTGCTCGTCGGGGCGCATGATCCCGTTACATTTTTCGGGTATGAGGGTACACCGAGCCGGGTCATTCCGGATACAACCCGCACGATATCCATACCGGGCCCTGGTTACAGTATGATGCCGGTGCTCGAACACCTTGAAGATCTTGTCGGGAAAAAGAAGAACGCTCTATCTACGGCAGAAGAAAGGCATGCCTGGCAGGCGCCGTCGGTCCCGACAGGGCCCCTCACGTCAGACGTGGTCTGCTCCGCCATTGCAGCCGTTCTGCCTGAAGGCGCTATCGTTGTCGATGAGGGGATCACGACGACATTTCCTTTCTATTCGGTCTCGCATACAAGTCCTTCGCATGGCCTTCTCGCCATTACGGGCGGGTCGATAGGCTACGGTATGCCCTGCGCCGTAGGGGCCTCGTTCGCAGCACCTGACAGACCGGTCATCAACATACAGGCCGACGGAAGCGCCATGTATACCGTTCAGGCCCTTTGGACAATGGCGCGCGAAAACCTGGATATCACCACCCTTATCTGTAATAACAGGGGCTACAATATCATAGCCGTCGAATTGGAGCGGGCGGGCCTCAAAGACTTCGGAGAAAACGCTCACCGCCTTGTAGACATCGATCACCCGGCGATCGATTGGGTGTCCCTTTCGCACAGCCTGGGCGTACCAGCCGTGCGTGTGGACGATGCAAGGCAGCTGGCGGACCACATGAAACGCTCGATAAAAGAACCGGGGCCGCATTTGATAGAGATGATGGTGAAGACGTAAGCAAGATGGTTTGAGGTTCGAGGGGTTGATAGCATAATAAATGACAACTATAGAGATGATAGTCGTTTATCTTGCATATGACCTCCAGGTTCTAGGTTAAAGAGTAACTTCTCAGTTGTAAACGCTTTTAGTGACTTGTGCAATTAATTGGAATGATTGGTTTTTAATCCAGAACCTAGAACCGGGTTTTTCCCTTCCGTTATCGCCGTTATTGTTTTTCAGCCTGTGGCTTGGAAGGCTTTTCCTTTTTTTCCCTCTTCTCCGGTACTATGACCTCTCCCGATTCGGCATTCACTTTTACTATCCAGTGATCACCCTGAATGCAGCGCCCTTCGGCCTTGCCTTTATATCCGCACGTTCTCTTTATTGCCCAGACGGGTATATCCTTGCGCTGATCGTACTTTAATTCGTAGGCGTATGCGTCCGTCTCCACCGGATTGTGCTGCCGATAGGAGTTCGCCGTATCCTCGGCTTTCCGTGGGGTGACCATTATCCTTTCGACCGGAATGGCGGGCCCCCGGAAATGAGCCTCCTTTGAAACCTGCAGTCCCGTCGTGGTCCCGGTAACCCCGGTTTCGATCAGGCGGACCGTGATCGTTCTTCCGACGCAGGATCTTACCGGAGCGCCCTCTTCTCCACCGACAGCAGGGGCCCTGTCTCTATTGCACCGCACAAATTGCGCCTCCCATGCGGGCGAGCGTCCATTACGGGCATCAAAGCCGATAACGGAGAGAGATGCGATCCTGCGCACCCTGAGCCGGTTCCCTCCCCACTGTGACGTTTCTTCACGGGCCTTCGACCAGAATTCTTCAAACGTCAGCCCTCTGACATCCTTGCCTGTATGCAGCGGCTTGCGCCGTGCCGCCTCTGACGCATGTGGGAAGAACAGCGCGGAAGCTGCGAGCAGAACGGTGAATATGACTATTTTCGGCCAAAAGATATTTCGCGTCATTATCCTGTAAGATCCCCCTGATTTTTTTCGGTATCATAACCTGTAACAATGGAGGAGTAAAGAATAAGGCTGACCGATCATCAAGATGAACACTTGCCAACGTGTTGGTAGTGCTAGACCCTACATATGATATGGTAAAAAACCTTACTAAATAATGCCATGTTACCCGTAGCCTAGTATACTGGAAAATAGGGATTGACAACAGGGGGATTCTGGAGGTAAAAAGGGAAATCTACCCGGGTGGCCGTGCAGGTTATGTTGCAGTAAAGCACCCATCTCCCCGGGTATTTTTCAGGCTGGCAACGCATTGGTCAAAGGCAAGGCTGGCCCATTTTCGGGAGAGTCGGGTTTGCAGCAAACATCCAATAATTGCAAGCCGGATATGTTGACAGGGGCCGATACGGGTGTTAGTGTACGCAATGCTCCAAGCTTGCCGGCCCTCTGGCGCGAGACGCATAACGGTGATGCCGTTACACGATCTTGAAACAGGGTCGATATGAAAAGGTTTAACGGAGGAGAATCATGGACTTACGACCTCGATGTTACGATAAGGTTGAAGGGTTGCTTAAAAATGGTGTCGATATCCCGAATCCTTTGACGATAGATGTGGGAGATGAGGTTGACATCGGGCGTATATCGGGAAAGGGTGTGAAGATCTACCCGGGGTGCAGGATCTATGGGGAACGAACCGTCATATCGGCTGGATCGAAGATCGGTTATGAGGGGCCCGTCACAATTGATAATTGCCAGTTAGGATACAATGTCGAGCTGAAGGGCGGATTTTTCACCAGATCCGTTTTCCTGGAAAAGGCGAACATGGGGTTGGGCGCACAGGTGCGTGAAGGCTGCATACTCGAAGAGGAAGCCAATGGGGCACATTGTGTCGGAATAAAGCATACCATCCTTTTCCCTTTTGTCACACTGGGAAGCCTCATAAATTTCTGCGATTGCCTGATGGCCGGAGGTACAAGCCGCAAGGACCACAGCGAGGTGGGAAGTTCCTATATCCATTTTAATTTCACGCCTGACGGGGATAAAACCACGGCCTCCCTGATAGGCGATGTGCCAAGAGGCGTCATGCTCAACCAGCCCGCCATTTTTCTCGGCGGGCAGGGCGGGATGGTTGGTCCCGTGCGGATGGGATATGGCAACGTGGTGGCGGCCAACTCGGTATTGCGCAGCGATTACGTGGAGGACAACAAGCTCATTATCGGCAAGACATACTCGGGAAAAACCATCAGTTTCACCCCCAGGTCATACCCGGGGATCAGGCGCATTGTCGAGAACAACATCACTTACATTGCGAACCTGATGGCGCTCGAAGAATGGTACGTCAATGTAAGGAAAAACTTTTTCGAGGCGCAGGAATTCGGCCCGCTCGTTTTTGCGGGAGCGCTCGACAAACTGGGGCTTGCGAAAAAAGAACGCCTCAAGCGGTTGCAGGTGCTGGCTGAAAAGGCCAGTGTGTCCGGCGGTGATGAAGCTGCCGGCAGGAACGAGCTTTATGAAAGGTTTGAGGAAATAGAAGGGCTCTTCGCCTCACAGGTTGAGGACGGTGTCGCCGAGCGCTGCCGGAACGAGTTTCTTTCGGTGCTCGACGCGGGAAAAGGGAACTATATTTCTGTCATACAGGGCCTGTCTGTAGAATCTTCAGCGAAAGGCGTACAATGGCTTCAAAGGACTGTCGATGTCTTTTGTGAGAGGGTAAAAACAATTCTGCCCTCGTTCAATATATTCTGCGAGTGATCTCGCCATGATATAAGGAGGCTGTTTACATGGGTAAACTTTTTGGTACAGACGGTGTAAGGGGGGAAGCAAATCGGTACCCGATGAACGCTGAAATAGCTTTTGCTATAGGGCAGGCTGTTGTCTATATTCTAAGAAAGGGGCATGAGCGTCCGAGAATTGTTATCGGGAAAGACACCCGCATTTCCGGGTACATGCTCGAGAGTTCGCTCGAGTCGGGGATAACGTCGATGGGCGGCAACCCGTATCTGCTCGGCGTCCTGCCGACGCCGGGTATAGGTTTCACGGCGCAGAGTATGCGTGCCGATGCAGGTATAGTCATTTCCGCATCCCACAACCCCTACCAGGATAACGGCATCAAGATTTTTTCCGGCAGCGGCTTTAAATTGTCGGACGAACAGGAGGAAGCGATAGAGGACCTGATGCTCGGCAATACATTGCACACCCTAGTCCCACCTGTCAAAGACATGGGGCAGGCATTCCGCCTGGATGACGTGAATGGGCGGTACATCGTTTTCCTGAAAAACACTTTTCCCCGCGACCTGTCCATCGAAGGCATGAAGATCGTGCTCGACACGGCCAATGGGGCAACGTACAAGATTGCCCCGGAAACTTTCTGGGAACTGGGAGCGGACGTGCAGGTGATCCACAACACCCCGAACGGGATCAACATCAATGAGAATTGCGGCTCACAGCATACCGGCGACCTCAGGAATAAGGTCGTCGAGACAGGCGCCGCGATCGGCCTTGCCTTTGACGGCGACGGCGACCGCCTGATAGCCGTCGACGAGAAAGGACAGGAAATAACCGGCGACCAGATCCTCCTCATTTGTGCTAGGATGCTCAAGGAACAAGGTAAATTGAAGAACGATCTCCTAGTGAGCACGGTGATGAGCAATCTCGGCTTGCGGGTTGCCTGCAAGAAATACGGCTTCAAATACCATGCTTCCAAGGTCGGTGATCGCTACGTCCTGGAGGACATGCTTAACCTGGGCAGCGTCATCGGCGGCGAAGAATCGGGCCACATGATATTTCTTGACCACCACACGACGGGGGACGGGATCCTCACGGCGCTGCAGCTTCTTGCGGCCATGATTAGAACGGGCAAACCGTTGTCGGAACTCGCGAAATGGATGGAGATCTTCCCGCAGAAACTCATCAATGTGGAGGTCCAAAGCAAACCGGATATCTCGACAGTACCCGAGATTGCCGACGTCATAAAGCGCATTGAAGGAGAACTGGGAGAAGAGGGCCGCGTTCTCGTCCGGTATTCCGGCACGCAGAATATGTGCAGGGTCATGGTAGAAGGACCGTCAGACAGCGTGACAGCAAAACACTGCGAGGAGATCGCCGGCCTGATAAGAAACGTGCTCAGCTGATGTTAAAAGGAATGATCACCCGATCTCGGTAATGGAGGGACTATGCCTATTAAGGTTGTAATAACGAATGATTTCGATCATCTCAGCAAGGTCGCGGCCGATATCGTGAAAAAAAAGATAACCGAGATGTTACAGGAGAAGAAAGAGATTGTCTTGGGATTGGCAACGGGCAATTCCCCTACGGGTATGTACAAACACTTGGCACAGTCGGCAAACAACGGCGAGTTCGACTCGAGCCGCATCAGGAGCTTTAACCTCGACGAATACGTCGGCCTGCCGGGCGAAAATGCGCAGCAGCGGATCGTACATCCTGAAAGCTATTGTTATTTTATGATCCATGAATTTTTCGGGCTCCTGAAAAAGAAATTTATCGAAACAAACGTGCCTTTCGGGTCACTGATCGACCAGAGACTCCTTATGAAAGAATTGAAAAAATATCCAGCCGACTGGTCTTACAGGGGATTCGACGCGGGAAAGTCCATAGCGATAAGATCGGGGGCCGGATCGGAATACCTCGCATGGATAAAGAAGTATATCCTCGACGCATACGTGAAGAAGATCAAGAAGACCGGGGGTATTGATCTCCAGATCATCGGCGTCGGCGGGCGCGGACATGTAGCATTTCACGAATCCGGAATACCGTTCCGGGGAAGCTCCGTAATGCTCGTGAAGCTCGATGACAACACGATCAGGAATTCAGTGACGGACGGGCATTTTCCATCCGTAGAGGACTGCCCCAATTACGCGATATCGATGGGGGCCGAACTTGTATACCAAGCCCGGAATGTGGTGCTGCTGGCCAACGGCGAGCGGAAGGTCGAATCAGTTACTAGGTCCCTCCTCGAGAATATAACGCCCGAGGTCCCCATTTCGTACGGCCAAAAGTATTCAGAAGCCGGCGGCAACTTGGTATACGTGCTCGATAGGATCGCAGCCAGGGAACTTCTCGCCAATGAAAAGGCCCTCGAGGAGAAAAAGATAGTTTTCGATGACCAGACATAGAACGAGAAAATCTCTGAAATGCTGAGCGGGGAACAGGACGCTGTAGTCGGCCTTATCAAGGCCAGGGGGCCAAGCACCGGACTCGAGATAAAGAAGGAGATCGACATGGACCCCCTTCTTCTCTGGAAAGCATGCAAAACGTGCGAGGCCCTCCATGTCCGGACCCTAGGGAGAAGGTACCTGAGGCTCGACCGCAACGTGGACGGTTTCGCCCGGCTTTCTCCTTCGATCCTCAGAGAATTCCTTACATACTCCGTCGTGGGCCTCAACGGAGACCCGGCTGCGCTCGATGTGAAATGCGCGGAGATCACCAGCCGGACCCACAAGATAAGCAGGTACAAACTGGACCTTGCCCGGCAAATGATCTCCGGGATCATGGCGGATTACACCGAGATGCCCCTTGGGCTCGAGATCTGCTTCATCGTTGCTGGCGATATCATTTACAACATGGGCCATGATGTTCCGAGGCCCGAGCGAAGCACGGGAAGGCTCGTAAAAGGGTCCGACATCGACCTTGTCGTGGTTGTCGATAACGATACCCCCGAGATCGTGATAAAAGCCCTCGACGAGTTCATCTACCAGAGAAAATACAGGATGCTTATAAACCCCGCTGTAAACGAAGAGGTCGACTACAAAATAAAAAAACTTTCCCTCATAAGGGAACAGGCCCAATTCGAAGATTTCAAGCACATGGTTGCCATCAAAATTCTTCAGGAAGGCATCCTGATCTCGGGCAGCCAAAACCTCTTTTCCACCGTCAAAAAGATCATCCGGGACAGGGGCATCTCCGAAAAACTCGACGCACTCGAGATGCGCGCGAACATTTTCAGGCAACAGGTCGAAGAAGCGATACTCAAGGGCACCCTAGACAAAGCCCAAATAGACAACATGCATCTCTTCTATTCCGCCGAAGAATTCGAAGAATTCGAATGACCGACAGGGTTTTCCTGGAGCCAGCATATGTTGCAATTTATTATTCATCGTTAAGAGCGTTTTTTTAAGGTGCCGGCTTAAACTCTCCCCGTCATTCTGGCGGCTTTTGCGCCGGAATTCAGCGTCTTTCCTACGATTCTTAATTTTCTCGTTAGACTAATTCCATTAAAAAAAGAAAAAAAACAAAGACACCGTCATTCCGGCAAGACGGGATGACGGTGCTAATGGATACTGGCGCTCGGGGCACGAGACGACAAATCAGGGAAAAGTGTAACCTATGTTCCCGGAATAAAGCGTAACCTAGGCACCCGGATCATACCCGTCATTACACCTTGCGTGTTACGCCTTGCTGTCTCTCATTCTCATTATTCCTCACTCCTCTACTCCCTACTCTTTTTATGCTATCATATCCCATGCCCGCCAAATTTCTCCCCATGACTGCTTACGAAGTCCGCCGCCTTGGTTGGAATGAACTCGACGTTATTCTCATTTCCGGGGATGCATATGTCGATCATCCGTCGTACGGGGCTGCCGTTATTGGACGCGTCCTCGAGGCCGACGGGTTCAAGGTGGGGATCATTGCGCAGCCGGATTTCAAGAATGCACAGGCATTTAAAAGACTGGGAAGACCGCGGCTTTTTTTCGGGATCACCGCCGGGAACATGGACTCCATGGTAGCGAATTACACGGCCCATAAAAGACGGCGCATGACTGACGACTATTCGCCGGGCGGTATGCCGGATCTTCGCCCCGATCATGCCGCTGTCGTGTATGCGAACAGGGCCCGGGAGGCGTTCAAGGACGTCCCTATCGTCCTTGGCGGCATAGAAGCAAGCCTGCGGCGGTTTGCCCATTATGACTGGTGGAGGGATGAGGTAAAACGATCTATCCTTCTCGACGGCCGGGCGAATATCCTCGTTTACGGCATGGGTGAAACGCAGATAATCGATATCGCTCACAGGATAGCAGCTGGAAAACCACTATCTGGTATCCCGGGAACTGCATTGATCACGAAAAGCCTCGATAATGAACAAAGTGTTGTCGAGATACCATCGTACGAGGATGTCAGGGCCGATCCGGACAGGTTTAACGAAGCATTTGTGACAATACTGGAAAACCAGGACCCTTTTCGGGGGGCCGTCATTGCACAAAAACACGCCAACCGGTACGTCATTCAATACCCTCCTGCCCTTCCCGTTGAGGGAACGCAGTTGGATAAGATCTACGAACTCCCTTACGCCCGCGCATGGCACCCGTCGTACGATAAGGAGGGAGGGGTTCCGGGATTTGAAACAGTTCGTTATTCGATCACGTCCCACCGGGGTTGTCCCGGGTCCTGTTCGTTCTGCGGGTTGTCGCTCCATCAGGGCAGAATTGTCGGGTCCCGGAGCGAATCATCCATAATCAGGGAAGCCGCGGCATTGAGCAAGCGGCATGATTTTCACGGCATCATACACGACATCGGAGGGCCGACGGCAAATCTTTACGGGGCTTCATGCAAAAAGTGGGAACAGTCCGGGACGTGTACGAAGAGGCATTGCCTGACCCCATCTCCTTGCAAACACCTCGATCCAGGGTTCCAGAAAAGCCGTTCTTTGTACCGGAAACTGCTAGCCCTGCCGGGAATAAAACATGTTTTTATAGAGAGCGGGTTCCGCCATGACCTTCTCGTTGACGAACGCTCACGGGCCTACCTCGAGGTGGTCTGCAAGCAGCATGTCAGCGGCCGGATGAAAGTGGCGCCCGAGCATTCCGTACCGCACGTTCTGAAACTCATGAACAAAGCCGATTTCTTCGTTTACGAAAAATTCAGCAACCTCTACCGGTCAATGTCGAAGAGGCTGGGAAAAGAACAATTCCTCGTCAACTATTTCATCAGCGCACACCCCGGCTGTGATCTCGAAGACACCCTCGCTCTCGCTCTCCAACTGAAAGAACTCGGCATTCATCCGGAGCAGATACAGGATTTCATTCCTTTGCCCATGACACTGTCTGGCGCAATGTACTATACGGAAAAAAACCCGTTTACCGGGGATAAGCTGCACGTCGCCAAAACCTTCCGCGAACGCAAAATGCACCGCGCACTAATCCAATACAAGAACCCCAAAAACACCCCGCTTGTCCGGGAGGCCCTTAAACTCCTCAAAAAGGAGTACCTCATTCCGCAGTTTATGCCGGGGAAGAGATAAGGGCGGGTTCTATGTTTGTCCAGTTTTTTCTGAATTAGA
>DHQV01000026.1 GCA_002408185.1 Deltaproteobacteria bacterium UBA5329 | reverse complement strand
TTTGGGCAACAGGCCGGCAATATCACATTGGCGGGAATAATTCCCCGATGTGTGTATATACGGACGGTAACGAGGAGAGGGACATCCTTAAGAATGTCAGTTGAAATTCCAACGTCCCCGTGGGTCGTGCCATTTCTTTGCATTACGGAGCTTTCATGCGGTAGGGTTGCTTGACAGGCGGAAGAAACGTGCTTGTAGATATATTAAAGGGCGGATAGCCTAGGCAGCAAGTAGGTGAAGGGACATATCCGAGTCGAAGGAGATCAAAAACCTTCTTCGAACCTCTTCATACGAAAGCGGAAAACAGGCCAGACGCGCGTGAACCTGTGAAAGCCTGGACGATTCACCCTCTTTTTTACAGTTCACACAAGCCGCAATTACCTTGACAAAAGTATTAACTTCTTATACTTCATAGTGAGAATATTATTACTGAATATTACGGAGGGGCCGGATGTATGTATCGTGCTGCCGGCTGGCTGACCGGGAATCCCGGTTTCATGACAGGAGGAAATGTATGAGAAAAAGTATTTCATTATGTTTGGTCCTCACGCTCGCCGTCGTGGTCGTTCTATTTGCCGGGACGGAGGCATTTTCGGCAACGCTCAACATAAAGCCGAGCGCGGCCACACCGGGCGCGACGCTCACGTTCACTGCATCCGATGATCTGGCCGGCACCCAGATAATGGTGAAACAGACCAATAGCCCTTGGACAAGTGAAAGGGTGATGTTCGGCTCCGGCACTGTATCGTTCAATTCGGGTTTCACCGTCCCGTCGGGGGCCGCGCAGGGGACAAAATTCTGTTTCGCCCTGGTGAGAACGGCGATCCCGCAAAGGCAGCTCCCGAGCCCGGTGCAGATCGCGGGCCCCGTATGCGCAAGCGTGGTCCAGGCGGCAAAAACCGTTCCACAGGCCGGTGCCGCCATAACAACCGCCCAACTTTGCCCAGACCCCGTTGCCAAACTCACGATGACGAAATCTCTTTCCGGTGGAACGGTAACGGTCAAACTCATCGGGACAGTCTGCAATGAAGGGACAGTGGATTATGTTGGCACCGATTCCCTCGATGCTTTCTTCATGGTTTATACACGTCATCCGCCAAAGACCTATGCCCAGGAACATGATCTCAAGGATATCAGCCATCATGCGATTGGGAAAAAGCTGGTCAAAGGTCAATGCAAGACAATTCACCAGACGTATACGATCCCGAACGTGGCGAGTCTTGGCAACGTGGCAACCGTTGAGGCCTCACGCCAGGCCGTGAAGCAGTTTGTTTTCGGTGTGGACAGAAACCTCGGGAACAACCCCTCTTTCTCGAATAAGGAGAACTGCAGCAATACAAACGACCGTGGGGTTGTCGAACTCGAATACAGGGAGAAGGTCCAGGGACCGGTCCAGCAGATCAAGGACATCAAACCGAGGACGCTGGGGTTGCCCGACCAGCTGAAGCGCTAGCCAATAGAGGACGTAAGGCGTGAGAGCGTAAGGCGTAAGGGGACGCAGTCAGGCTCGTCGAGGATAAGGAGTGCCCGCGCCCCATTTACCCGTATCTTTATGCTATTCGCTGTGGTATGTTTTACTTGCGTGCAGCAAACCCTGTCTTTTACACGTCCTCCGGCGTCGATCGCTTACGGGTGTTAGGGAATTAAACGTATCCGCAATTACGCGATAAAGACGCTCTCTGAAACGGGTATAGCGTACCACAGGAAGGTATTGGAGACCGATAGTGAAATTTACATACTACGGGGACCTGTTGGGCATTACGGGTTATTACAGGCTTAATCCCAGGGTTGCAAAGGAAAAGCTGAATCAATTTTATGACATTACGTTCGAGAGTCTCTCGGAATACTGTCAGCATAATCATATGGCCACAGTTGAAATGTTCAGCGACAGCCTACTGTTTTATGGCAATGACATTGTTTCGGCTCTCGAACAGCTGCATTCCGTATACGCCAGATTGATTTACAAAGGTTTGCTTTTAAGGGGGGCTATCGTAAAAGGTAAACTGCAGTTCGAGCCCCGTCTCACGTACGATAATTACGATAAGAAACTGCCGCAGGACGATACTCTTGCGCGCGCCATGGGTTTGGAAAAGACAAAAAAAGGCGCCAGACTTTTGATCGAGAACCAGCTTGCTGCCGATTTGCTTGAAGAACACCAGGAATGGCTTACGCAGGAAGGCTATGTCATGAGCTTCAACAATCCGTACTATGCGCAGATACCCGAAAACAGCATCCTCCGGCGAATATCGCCGACTCCTGAACAGGATACGTACGAGTACCTGTATTTCTGGATGAGCCCGGACCACAGAGCGTTTCTTAACCTCCACCATGAATTCACGACCCGAGACCTGGAGGTCCTGAAATCGATGACAAGCGAATCCATAGGCCTCCATTACAGGGAAACCATCGAGCTTTTGAAACGATGCCGGACACGTCAAAAAGTGACCAGAGAACGGCTGGCCGCTGCATGAACTCCCATGGAACCCGCGTAAATTTCGCCATCTCAAAAGTCATTCGGCAAACCAGGGAAATGACGAGGCGGCTGTTACGCAAAAGAGATTGTCATAAGGCAATATGGGTCTCATGAAGGCTGCGAGATCACTGTTGTCAGCTATAAGAAAAGGCCCCTTAAGGGCCTTTGAGCTTGGTGACGGCCTGACCCCCGGGGAAGGGGTCAGGCCTCAGGGTTGAGGATCGCCCACGACAGGCGATGGGGTGGCTTTTAGTATATCGGTTCTGCTGCTTCAAGAAGGAGGCGTAATCACCGGCCCTCCAGTAATATATTTCATCACCGGCCACGGTAAATGAAGATGTGTCGGATAAACCGGACGCGCCGACCCATTTCCATTCGTTTCCGACCAGAACCTGTGCCTGGACATGATGGGTCCAGAAGAACCCTCCCCAGAGACGCCCACCTAGGCCGGTCTTATACACAGCGGTACGGGTTTTGTAACCCCTTTCGCTGTACCTTGCAGCGTCTTCCACAGATGTGACCCTGCATGTGCTGCAAGCCCAGAGGGAAGCGGCAATAAGAGGCACGATAAAGATCTTTAGTTTTACCGCCCATACCCTTCGCGCGACCTCATCTCTGAGCTGTGGTTGGTCTAAGTACATGGTAACGGATTTCACTGAAAAAGGTCTGTAGCTTGGAGTGATGAAAGTTTTGTAGCTGATTTTCAGTTCAAGGCGTGTCACATTTTGAAGACCGTAAAGTGGTAATGACAACCAGTAAAGCGTAAGGCGAGGGTTGAAGGCCATGCCTCAATACACCGACCGTGTCATTCCCGAGTCTCAAGGAGACCATGCCGTAATTCCCGCAACATCGTCATTCCGGCTTGCCGGGATGACGATGTTGCGGGGAACTTGGATCCCCGTACTTTGAGGTGTTCAGCCAGAAGGACAGTAGGTAGTAACCCTGTGTTTTACGCCGTACAATTATGGTCCGTCCCGCGATCTTTTTTGTTAGTGGTCCGTCTTGAATGATTTATGAACACTTGTCGGATGCAGATTAAGCCGGTCTAAAGTATTCTTCCAACGCCTTACGCCTTTCGGTCTTCAAGGGCTTTTGTGTGGAAATTATTTGGATTTTGGTTTATCTTAAATGAAAATTAGTGCTCGAATTGCCATCCTTAAGGTGCTATTTCCGTGATCTTGAATGATGCGACCAAACGGTCAAAAGGCTGTGTATTATGCGGATAATCAAAAACAATATGCCGTGGACCATCCTGATAAATGCGCCTTACAGGTTTGTGCGCCAACGGATCGGGCTGATCAGGAAGCTCGATGTGGGGGTGGAGATATATTTCCACAACAACGTGATCGATGAGGTCAGCGACGGTGATATAACGGAAACGGGAAAGATCCTTCATGGAGAGGGGATCGCGTGCACGGTGCATGCCCCGTTCATGGACTTGAGTCCAGGGGCCGTAGATAAGGATGTGAGGAGCATTACCAGGGACAAACTGAAAAAGACCGTTGCGTTTGCCAACGTGCTCGGTGCGTTGGGGGTCAACTGCCACCCCGGCTATGACAAATGGCGTTTCGGGCAGGAGGTAGAACTCTGGCTGAACGGGAGCATCGAAACCTGGAACGAGGTCCTGACAGAAGCGGGCGACTCTCTTCCGATCATGCTCGAAAATATATTCGAGGACGAGCCGGACAGTCTTTACGAACTGTTCCGGCATTTTGACAGGAAAAATCTTTATTTCTGCTTTGATTCCGGACACTTCAACCTGTTTAGTAAAGTATCTGTTGAAAGATGGATGTCTATGTTAGGGCATAAAATAAGAGAAATGCATCTTCACGACAATTACGGGAAGCGGGACGACCATATACCGATAGGGCAGGGGACGTTTCCGTTCAGGGAATTAAAAGCATTTTTGAAAACGCACCGTGAGGGCCTTATATTGACGGCCGAAGTGCACAGTGAACTGGACGCGGTGCAGGGAATAAAAAACCTAAAGGAGTTTGTGGCTTGACATGGCTCACAGAATAGAGATATCGCACAAGGAAGGGATCCTGGATGCCCCGGGGGAAAAGCTCAAACGACGGATCAAGTCCGATCTTGGCCTTCAGATCGAAGATGCGCGTGTTGTAGACGTTTATACGGTCGACGCCGACCTCAGCCCGGAGATCCTTGACGCTTTGAGCAGTGAAGCGTTTGTGGATCCGGTTATCCAGGATGGGCTCCTCGACAGGGCGACGGATGCCGATGGAGATTGGGTTGTGGAGGTAGGCTACAAACCCGGCGTTACCGACAATGTCGGCCGTACCGCAAAAGAAGTGATCGAGGCAATGGCGGGTCGGGAATTCAGGAATGGAGAAGGGGTCTACAACTCGCGGATGTATTTCCTGAAGGGTTCCATCACCGAAGGTGATGTGCGCAACATTACCGTCGATATCCTCGCCAATGTCCTGATCAATCGCTACGCCATAAAACATATATCCCAATACAAGGCGGATGGCGGGATGGGGGTTTCCGTCCCGAAGGTTACCATCACGTCCGAGCCGGTCGTGGAACGGATCGATATCGGGTCTATGACGATCGATGAGTTGATGCTCATGAACCGGGAGAGGACTTGGGCCTTATCCCGTGACGAACTCCAGGCTATAAAAGATTACTACGCCGATCCCTCCGTCGTCGCCGCCCGGCTGGCCGTAGGCCTCGACGGCAGTCCCACCGATGTGGAGATCGAAGCGCTCGCACAAACCTGGTCGGAGCACTGCAAGCACAAGATATTCAACGCCCTGATCGAATACGAAGAGGACGGGAACGTAGAGGTCGTTGACAGCGTTTTCAAGACATACGTGATGGGTTCGACCGACGCGATCCGCAGGAAGAAGGGAAAGCAGGACTTTTGCCTCTCGGTCTTCAAGGACAATGCCGGCGTGATCAAGTTCAACCGCCGGAACAACCTGGCCTTCAAGGTCGAGACGCACAATACCCCGTCCGCCCTCGACCCGTACGGCGGGGCGTTGACGGGCATTGTCGGCGTGAACCGCGACCCCTTCGGAACAGGCAAGGGAGCGAGGCTCGCCTTTAACACGGATGTCTTCTGCTTTGCCGATCCGGACCACAAGGGGACGATACCGCCAAGGCTCCTGCACCCGAAGAGGGTGCTGGAAGGCGTCCGCGAGGGAGTGGAGCACGGTGGAAATAAAAGCGGGATACCCACCATCAACGGTTCCATCGTATTCGACGAGAATTATCTCGGGAAACCGCTTGTTTTCTGCGGCACATGCGGCATCATGCCGGCCATGATACGGGGTGAGGCGTCATACCTGAAACAGGCCAATGTCGGAGACCATATCGTGATGGTCGGCGGAAGGATAGGGAAGGACGGTATCCACGGCGCCACATTTTCATCCGAAGAGCTCTCCGAGGTTTCCCCGACGAGCGCGGTCCAGATAGGCGACCCGATCACCCAGAAGCGTATGACGGATTTTCTGTTGATCGCCCGGGACAAGGGGCTGTACAGTTCGATAACCGACAACGGCGCGGGAGGCCTTTCGTCGTCCGTAGGCGAGATGGCCGAAGACACGAACGGGTGCATCATGCACCTCGAGAGGGCGCCATTGAAGTATCACGGGCTTTCACCCTGGGAGATACTTCTTTCCGAGGCCCAGGAACGGATGACGGTTGCCGTTCCGCCCGAGAAACTGGAAGAATTCCTGCAGCTCTCACACAAGATGAACGTCCTGTCGACCGTACTGGGAGAATTTACCGATTCCGGGCGCTTTCACGTGCTGTATGACGGCAAAACGGCCGGGTACCTCGATATGGAGTTCCTCCACAACGGCCTGCCCAAGATGAACCTTAAAGCGCGATGGGAGCGCAGGATTGTCGATGAAGACCCCCTGTCTGAACCTCAGGATTATGCGGCAGCCCTTGCCTCGGTCCTCGGACGATGGAATGTCTGCAGCAAAGAGTACGTGGTGCGCCAGTACGACCACGAAGTGCAGGGCTCGAGCGTTATAAAGCCGCTCACGGGCAAGCACAATGACGGCCCGGCAGATGCAGGCGTGGTGGCCCCCGACCTTGAAAGCGATAACGGCGTGGTCGTCAGCCACGGCATATGTCCCAAGTACAGCCGTTTCGATACCTACAACATGGTGGCATGCGCAATCGACGAGGCGATCCGCAACAACATCGCGACAGGCGGCTCTCTGAAGAGAATGGCCCTTCTCGATAACTTTTGCTGGTCCGACCCGATCGAATCCGAGCGGAACCCGGATGGCGCATACAAGCTTGCGCAACTGGTTCGTGCGAACCGCGCCCTCTACGATTACACGACGTTTTTCGGCACACCGTGCATATCGGGCAAGGACAGCATGAAAAACGATTACATGCACAACGAGATCAAGATATCGGTGCCGCAAACGGTGCTCATGTCATGCATCTCCGTTATCGATGACATCAATAAAACGGTGACCATGGACATGAAAGAAGACGGCGACATCATAATCGTCGTCGGAAAAACCTACGCCGAACTCGGCGGCAGCGAATACTTCGCACAGTTCAACCGGATTGGCAACATTGCTCCTCAAGTACGTGGAACTCAAGCCAAAAAGACCTTCCAGTCCATGGAAAAAGCCATAAAGTCCGGCATCATCCGCTCATGCCACGACATATCCGACGGCGGCCTCGCCTGCGCCCTCGCAGAAAGCGCCTTCGCCGGCGACATCGGCATAGACGCAGACCTCAACGCCGTCCCCTGTTCGGGGGTCTTCCGGGATGATATACTTCTCTTTTCCGAATCCGCAAGCAGGTTCGTGGCGACAATCCGGGAAGAGGACTTGGGGAAATTTCAAAACCTGTTCAGATCTGTACCTTATGGAGTGATCGGAAAAGTAATTGCTGGGAAATCCTTTCGTATTAAAGGCCTAAGGGGGGATGTCATTATTGACACGTCGATAGATCTTCTCAAAGAGGCCTGGCAAACACCGTTTAAGAGAATTTTTGGCTAAGTTTTTTGTGGGTTATCCACAATTCCAAGCTGCTAACCTCTGGGTATTGCCTACAGACTCTTTCTCCCCGGGACTACGGGCCGGGAAGTACCCTAACACATTTCATCATCCCGGCTTGCCGGGTTGGAAGGATTGTGACACAGTCTCCAAGCAGCGGGATGATGGGGTGAGGGGGTACGTTCGCGTTTTTCGATTCACGGTCTCTATATATGATAAAAAGGAGTAAAGCGATTTTTTCGCCTTACTCCTATATGAATTGCAACACTTTACGACTGACGACTTACGGCATCTAATTCACCGCCTGCAGCAGTTGGCTTTTTATCCTGTTCGCTCCGTCGACGTACACTTTTGCAGGTTTGAAATTTTCCAATTCTTTTTCATCAAAAGCAGCATATGTAGCAATGATGATGATGTCGCCTTTGCGGGCTTTGTGGGCGGCGGCGCCGTTGATGCAGATCACACCCGAGTCTTTTTCTCCCCTTATCGCATAGGTTGTGAAGCGTTCGCCCGATGTGACGTTGTAAATGTCGACCTGTTCATAAGGGATGATGTTCGCTTTGTCCAGGAGATGCGAGTCGATGGTGATGCTTCCTTCATAGTCGAGGTTGCTGTCAGTGACCGTCGCTCTGTGGATCTTCCCCTTCATCATGGTCCTTCTCATTGTCATGCCTCCGTTAAAAGTGAGTTGTCTATAAGTCTTGTTCTACCTATGCGGCACGCTATCGCCAGCACTGCTTTTTTATTCACAGTGGAGATGTCCTCGAGTGTCATAGCGTCACATATGTCTATATATTCAACGTCAATGCCATCCTCCGATCCGAGTATGTCATTGACGGCGCTTCTTATTGTCCCGGTGTCCCGTACGCCTGTTTTCAACATTTCTTGGGCCTTTCTTAACGAAGCGCTGATGAGCAGGGCCTTTCTTCTTTCTTCACTGCTAAGGTATGTGTTGCGCGAGCTCATGGCCAGGCCGTCGGCTTCACGGACCGTGGGGTGGGGAACTATCTCGACGTCGATGTTAAGGTCTCTGACCATCCGTTCAATAATGACGAGCTGCTGATAATCTTTCTGGCCGAACACGGCATAGTGGGGTTTGACGATATTGAAAAGTTTGGTGACGACCGTGGCGACGCCGGTGAAATGCCCGGTCCTTGTCTTGCCGCAGAGATGGTCCTCGAGCTTCTTTGCCTCAACGTACGTGGAGAAATCTTTCTCGTACATCTGCCCGTCGTCGGGATAAAAGACAATGTCGGTCTTTTCCTGCTCCAGGAACTTCGCGTCACGTTCAAAATTGCGGGGATAGCGGGCAAGGTCTTCGCTCGGGCCAAATTGTATCGGATTGACAAAGATGCTGACGACGACAACGTCGGCAATTTTTCGCGCGGCTCTGACCAGGGTCAGGTGGCCTTCGTGGAGGTAGCCCATCGTGGGCACAAGGCCGATCTTACTGGTCTTTCTTAAGTCGTCTGCAGTACGCTGCATCTCGGAGACGGTTCGTACGATCTTCATATCAATGAAATGACTGGCTGTCATCGGGAAAACTCCCCTGATGTATCTCGCCTATATACTCCTTAACAGCATTGCTTATATCTTCAGAAAGGTTCCTGTACTGCTTGACGAATTTCGGCCGGAAATCCCCGAGAAGTCCCAGCAGGTCGTGAATGACGAGCACCTGCCCATCGCAATCGGGACCGGCCCCTATCCCTATTGTCGGGATGGACAGCATTTCGGTTATCTCTTTACCCAGCTGTCTCGGGACGCATTCAAGGACGATCATGAACGCGCCGGCGGTTTCGACAGCCCGCGCATCTGCGATCAGCTTCTCGACATCATTGCCTTTGCCCTGGACCTTGTATCCGCCCATCCGGTGTATGGATTGCGGTGTGAGACCGATATGGCCAACAACGGGTATGTCTATGTCAACTATTGCCTTTATCGTATCGTGCATGGCAACGCCGCCCTCGAGCTTGACCGCTTCGGCGCCGCTTTCCTTGAACATCTTGCCCGCGTTGCGCTTTGCCTGATCAACGCTCTCTTGGTACGACATAAAGGGCATATCTATGACAACCAGCGCTCTCTTGACAGCCCGGGTCACCGCCCGTGTATGGTGTATCATCTCATCGACAGTGACGGGGATCGTGTTCGGATATCCCAACATGACAGGGCCGACGGAATCGCCGACAAGGATCGTATCGATACCGGCGTCGTCCATTATCTTTGCCATTGGATGGTCGTACGCCGTGAGCATGGTGATCTTCTTCTCACCCTTCATGCCCTTGAGTATGGGTACCGTAACTTTGCTCATCTGCATCCTCTAAAACAAAAAAACCCTCTGAACTCTGTCCAGAAGGTTACCGTCGTTTCGCGCCTTCCGTCTCGGTCCAGGTTTGGATCCAAGCGGTATCTGGGTAATATAAAACAACCAATCCCAAGAAAAGTCAATATTTTAATTCTTAAATACTAAAGTTGCATTAAGCCGTTGAACAAGGGCTTAAGGTCAAGCACCCTTGTTCTTGTATTCATCGTATTTCAACATCGTGATGAATGCGTCTTCATCATCAAAGAATTCGTCGTAGCTCAGTTCCCTGATGACCTGGCTGCTGCCGCAATTCGGGCAGAACAATTCGGGCACTTCGCCCTCCAGAAATGAATATCCGCACAGTTTACACATGTATTCGTCAGGTATTCTCAATGTTGCCTCCTATGCCTACTACACAAATATATACTTACGGGGGAAATTGTTCAATGACAATCGTCACCCTGATCGAAAGAATTCCGAAATGCCTTTAAAAGAACTCGCTTATGATCATCTTGAAGTTCTTTTCTATAGCGTCCCGGCCCCGGATAGCATCGCCATGGCCCGGGAGGAGGTATTCGATATCCAAGGCGGCGAGCTTGCCGATACTGCGGGCCAACTGCTCCATGCTCCCACCCGGCAGATCGGTCCTGCCGACACCCATGTAAAAGAGGGTATCTCCCGATATGAGGAGCTTTTTTTCCGGGCAATACAGGCATATCGATCCCGGTGAATGACCAGGGGTCAGAATAATCCTGAAGGTGAGGTCGTTTATAAGGAGTTCGCCCTCATTCAGGTAAAAAGAATATGGTTTCCGGGGCAACTGGCAGCCTGTCATCAGGTACAGTTCCTTGCCGCCATTGTTGCAGAAGTCAAATTCCACTTTTCCTATCGCCCTCATCGTCTGCTGGTCAAAAGCTTCAGCGGCTTCGATATGGTCGGGGTGGGAATGGGTGCCTATGACAAGTTTTACCGACTCGATGTTCTTGCCGTCGCGGGCCATGCCGTTCATGATGTTGCCGAGGAAAGCCTTGTGGCCTGGGTCGATAAGGGTAGGGACGGACCCGTCGATAAACACGGTGTTGCAATTATTTGCCTCGTACGATGTCCACGGGTAGATATAAATATTATCAAGGACTTTCATTTAAGCCTCCTGTTGGATGAGCAGGGAATCGCTGTCGATCTCATGCATCTCGAATGAAAAGCTGTGGCTCGTGCCATCATGGATCTCGATCACGGGATTGGGTGGTACGTCCTTGCCGTAGCGTGCCAGTATCCGGGCCGATGTAAGGAAGGTCCCTTCGTCGGGCGTTGCTACTTTCAATATACCCCGCGGCCCCCTGAAGCCTACCGGGTCGAGGCGGATGTAGGATTCCCCGGCAATCGATCCCAGCTTTTCATTTTCGCGCTCATTGCGCGCGACAATTAATTTGGCGGACGGTGAGACCCGGAAGTGCCGTCCAACGGCCAGGAGTTCTATGTCTTTGGTCGTGTAAACAGGGTCGGTGGCCATAAGGTCTTTCAGCTTTATCGAGAAGATGGGGTCCGTGAGAAGGCAGCCCCCGCCTGGCAGGTCAAATTCTTTAAGCCCGTATCTTTCAACCAGTTCATACTGCACGTGCCGCCCGCGGCCCGCGTGGCCGAGCAGTTTCTCCCGGTCCAGGATGCCTTCCTGCTCGGGTATGCTGGGGGGAAAAAGCTTTGCTGAGAGGGGTCTTACGATCAACCCTTTCAGTTCGCTGCGTTTTTCGATCAGTCCTATCGTGTTGCGGCGCTGGGACATGGGCCGCTGTCCCAGGACCTCGCCCGTCACGACGAAGGATGCGCCGAGTTCCGGCATCATATTGCGCGTCAGACTGAGCATATAGATCCTGCAATCGATGCACGGGTTCATGTTCTTTCCGTACCCATAGCGGGGATTCTTGACGATTTCGATATAATCCTCACCCTTGTCTTTGGAAATGATCTCGATCCCGAGCTCCCGGGCCGTTTCCAGGGCCCGGTGGCCGCGCTGTTTGTCTCTTTTGCTCGCAAATATCGACGTGAAATGGAGCCCGACCACCTCGATCCCCTGATCGATGATCAACTTCGTAGCAACGGCGGAGTCAAGTCCGCCGGATATCAATGAAATGGCTTTTTTGTTCATAAAAAAATTGTTCTATGTTCTATGTTAAAAACCTCAGGGACTGATTGTTTTGCATGATCGGAACTTAGGGTTTATTTTGGTTCAGTGTCTTATAGAAAGTCTTTTAAGCCTTTTAAACTAGAACCTAGAATAATTTCTCCTTACGTCTCACGTCTCTTTACTGCATCTCCTCCGGAGTCCTCTCGTCGAGGGTCACCAGGCTGATTCCCGAATCTACTCCCGGCAGGGGTTCTACGAGGCTTGTGAGGGTGAAACTGCCGCTTTCCACCCAGCTTTTCAGGGTGGATGCTATTTCACGGGCCTTCGCGTAACTTGAAATAGGGTAGGTCGGCACTTCTTTGCCCTTGACCGTTATCTTGCCTGATTTCAGCTGGGCATACGTGACCTCACCTAGGCTTCCCGGTATCCGCTGGGGGTAATCGTGGGAATAGTCAACGACCTGGGCATAAAAATCTTCATCCGCCCGCGACGTGAAGAACGCCATTTCTTCATCGAGAATGGGGATGGGAATACCGAGGCCGACGAACATCGTCGCGCCATACCCGAGGAAGCTTGCCCCTTTGAGATAATTTCCGGACATCTTCTTGGCATCCCCGATCACTGCAAGTGTCCCGGCGCCGCCTTTCGGCAGGCCTCCCGGTGTGCGCGGGCCGCACGGATTATGCTGCGTTCCCTGCCAGGCCACGTATCCGATGCCGCCGCCGAGAAATATCCGGGTCCCGATCCCGATGGTCCTGTACTTGGGATCCTTAAGGAGAGGCGACAACTGCCCGGCGCTCGAGTAATTCGCGCTCCCGAGGTTCGGCTTGATGACGCCCATATACGTGTGAATAACGCGATCGGAGACATTTACGCCCACATTATAGTTCTGATAGCTGTTCCTGGGACTGTATATATATGCCTCATTGACCGTTTCCTTGTCGATATATGTCTCGATCTTCCTACGTGGGTAGCAGTCTGTTCCATACGCCGTCGCTTCGAGCCGGATCGCTTTTCCGCTCACGAATGCCTCTATAACATGGCCTCCGCCGTAGTTGAAAGCCCCGGGATAGACGGTGTTCCGGGGGTCGTCGTCGGGCATTGCCGTTGCGCCGATATAGATGTCGACGGCGGCAATGCCGGTGTATGCCGGGACGTCGTTGAGGTAACATTTTCCACCGCCGATTTTGATCCTGGGCTTGGAGTGGCCTAAATTCATGAACATACCGCTGGAACACATAGGGCCGAACGTACCGGTGGTTACGACATCGACCTGCTGGGCCGCTTTTTTCGTCCCGTTCTTTTTCACGATGTCGATCATTTCTTCGGCGGTCACGACGACGACCTTGCCCTTTTTTATCTTCTCATTGATCTCAGCGATAGTCTTCAACTTTTCCTCCGTGAAAAGGTCATCAGATCAGCTTTAAGGCTCGAACCGGGATTTACCTTATCCTCGTTTCCGGGCCAACCCCGGGAAGGGGATGCTCAAAAACCGGTAAGCACGATATTATACACTAATTTGAACTGTTTTTTTATTCTTTTAATCGCAAGGGAAGGATGTTGGCGGAGAATGTTACGGGTTCAATGCGAGGAATCTTTTCCTCCCATCATCATCTAGGTTTGCCGGGATCCAAACCCACCAATAATTGTCATTCCGGCTTTAGCCGGA
>DHQV01000056.1 GCA_002408185.1 Deltaproteobacteria bacterium UBA5329 | reverse complement strand
TATTTTAACCGGACAGTAGTGACCGAAAAACATAAAAAAATATTCATTAAAATGAATTGACCAAAATGCCGTACGTTGTCTATTATTGTCGTAGTGTTCCCTGCCACTCCCTGTTTTGAACCCAGTATTTGCCCTAAAGATAATTTATCTTAAGGAGGTCGTATGATATTGAGAACAGCTTCGGCATTGTTTCTGACAATCACTTTATTGATGTTCACTGCTTTGTTGCCGGGGCCGGCCGGTTTTGTGCATTCCGGTGCCATGCCCGTCCTGGACAGTTTAAGTACCACGGCGGCTTCACCGGGGTCGGCGCTGGTGGTCACCGGCCGCAATTTTTCAGCGATCGGTTCATGGAAGGCAGTCATCGAATTGCAGGGCGGGTAAAAGTTCGAACAGACCCCGCAGGTCATGAACGCCACGCAATTCAGGGTGACGATCCCGGATGTTTACACCGGGTACAATGTCACGGCAAAGATTGCCCAGCATAGGCAGAGGATCATGCAGGTTAAAACGATCTATGTCAAGAACGGTACGATGATGAGCAATAAGCTCGGATTTAACATAGCATCGTATTACCCCATCGTCGATAAGCTGAGCAAAAACCTCGCATATCCCGGGGATGTTATCATCGTCAACGGAGGAAATATAGACATGACACGTATCCCCATGTACCACGCCGTCTTTGAGTATCTCACGGGCAAGAAACTCCAGACGGCAGTCATGCCGGGCCCGGTGACATCGCCCGCCGTACCGGTACCTTACCTTCCTAATACGACCTTAGTCGCTATCGTCCAGGTGATCGTCCCCGATGTATTTGCGGGAAAAACCGTTGCAGAGCAAGACGCTATCACGAAGAATGTCGGCAAGGTTTACATTTTTGGGCCTGCAGGGACCCAATTCGTGAGCAATCCGATAAATTGCAGATATTGAAGAAAGCCGCCGCCACACCTCCCCAGCAGCCAGCCAGCACCTGTCCGGGCGCCAAGAACTTTCCGGGTTACATATACGTGGGCCAGCCAAGCTGCGCGGGCGTTATGGGAGCATATATGCGATGCGATCAGCGGGGTTACTTTTGCTGTGCAACATCGAGCAGGTCGCAATCACCTAGGTGCGGTACGGGCAAATATGAATTCCAACCAGGATGCACAGCATATAGTTCGGGGGGAGGAAGCAATGTCGGTCCGCTGCTGCGGGACGGGATATTCTACGGTTGTTACAGGACCACCCAGTAATTTTGGCTGTATCAAATAATAAAAAAGGTACTCGGGTAATCTTTACCGGTTGCCTTTTTTCATAGTTAAGAAATTATCTTTCGGGGACAGGAATGACAACAGGCCTTCCGCTCTGCATAGAGCTTTCAGGTCTACATCTGTAATCGGGCCGGCCCCATTGCCTCCCCCTGCCCATGAGTTGTCCATAGCCGGTTGAGACCACCTGCAGGGAAACGGGAATGGGTCTGTCTTGTCCCGTTGCCGGGAGCCATTCGAGGAGCAGGAAAAGATCCGCGGACCGTGCCCTTTCGGGAAGGCTCACGACAGCCTCGTACGAAGACCCGTTATAAGTATTGTAGCAAGGATCAACCCGTTTCATTGCAAGCTGCATTTTTACCGAGATCTTATCGAATGGATGGTTATCCAGGGCATAGAGCTTCATACGGGACGGATCTGAGTTATGCCGGATTGTGATCGTGTAGGGATAACCCGGGTACAGTGATGTCTGATAGATCGCATACCATGTGTCCCTCTGATTCGTGAATCTCTCCAAGGGGCTTCCGGCAGGAAAAAACAGGCTCACATGGACAGGCGTGCTGTCCGGATAGAGGTAAACGACCGGAGGCCCCTCGACACCGGAACAAACTACGGTGCCTAATGAGAGGATAACACTGAGAATGAGGACGGAACACGTCAGCGCCCTTGCCATCAATCCTCGCCGTACCTCGTAACGAGTTCGTAAACCGCCGCCTCAATGCAAGACCGGAGGGCCTGATCGACCCCTTCTTTCTTTGACCCCCTGGCCCTGACATCGGGATTGAGCGGGATAGATTGGCCGCTCAGCCCCGCTATTGACTGGGCCAGCCGTCCCATGCCCGACACTGCCCCGCCTTTCGCCACAATTTTCTTTCGGACATTCACGGAATCGAGGACAAGCCCGGTTTGGGCATCTACGATGCGGACATCAAGGCCGATGCTGTCGGAGCTTTTTCCACCTCCCACATCCATACCGCCGACATTGAACCCACCCTCCGTATTGGTCTCATTGGGGTTCGCTTCCGAAACGGTGCCTTCAAAGATGTACTGTGCCCCCGCCAGTTTGGATTGGCCCGCCTTTCCGATGGCCATTCCGCTGCCTTGAAGCTGTTTTTCACGCATTATACCATGGTCCAGCCTCTGCCTTTCGGCAACGGCAAAATAACCTGACTTGACAAGAGCAGTTGTAAACATGTCGGTTGCCCCGGCCGCATTTACTTCCGGCAGCGAGCTTCTAAATTCGTAGATAGTTACGACTTTCCTCTGCCCCTTAGGGCGTTTTATGCTCTGCAGCTTCTTTGTTGTCCTTGAATTGTCAACAACCGGATCCTCCTCATCGGCCTGACAGATCCCTCCAAAGACCAGTGCAAAAATTATTGTCATTGTGATAGCGATATATTTTCCTGCCTTCATTGCAAACCTCCATTGTGCGTGACGTAGGTGAGATCCTTATGGTCCTGTTTTATGAATGAGAGATAAACGCTCTACAATGTTCCCGGGAAACATAAGCAGCATTTCATCCGCCTGAAATTCGATATTGTCGGGCAGGGAACGTATTTCCCTGGCCTCCTGCGGGTCACATTGTGCCATGCTTACAGCTATTGCGCCGTATTCCTGGCGCTGGCGTACCTTGAACACCAGGACATTCCAGTTTCCATCGGGCGACTTGAAGATCTTTTGGACACGGTCCCGTCCAAGCGCTATATGATTTATTTCCTGGCCCGATCCGTCAAGCAGTGCAATACTCGATCTATCCTCACTCAGCCGAATTGTGCACGATCCGAACATGCCGGGCTGCTGCATCATGGGCATCTGCTGCGGCATAACCTGCTGCATTCCCTGAGGGTCTTGCTGAACGGGCATCTGCTGCATCATGGGCATCTGCTGGATTTGTTGCCCCGGGACATTGGTTCGGCCCTGACCGCCTGTCCTGCGGTACATGTCGGTCTGAACACCGGTCAAGCCCTCCGAAGTGCTGGATGATGTGTCTGGAGCGTAGATATTTCCTTGGGCCGAGTAAATGTTTTGATCCTGATAAGATTGGTATGTGGTTGTGGTGTCAGTATACGGGAGCGACTGGTCCGCCTGCTGAATTGGTTGACCCTGTTGATACTGTGGTTGCTGAACAGTTTCTTGGGATTGGCCCGGTTGCTGCTGTCCCGGCTGAGGCTGAGTTTTGCCCGGAGATATGACCGGACGCGCGGCTGGATCGATAACCGGCTTTGCCGGTTGAATTTTTCTTATGGGTGATGCAGGCGTTGGCCGGATCATTTTAGACTGGCCGTCTTGTTGGACCTGGGCTGAAGCCACGGCCGCCCCCCACAATAAACAAGCCTGTCCTGACGAACCTGGCGAGAAACCTGGATACAAAGGTACTGATAATACAGCGAATGAGATCGCCATAATTATTATTTTCATTGAGATCACCTGAGTATTGTTGAGTCAACTATAAAAAATGCCGCAATTCATGTCAATAGAATTTAATGGAACTGCGTTCAAACTGCCCGGCCGATGCCCGAAAGTTGTGCAAGAAAGTGCCTCTTCCCCGTCCGTTTTGATGAAAATGTGCTTGGAATGTACCCAGGTTGTTATTATAATGAGCCTGGGCCAGAAGAACGAACCTGTTGCAGGTTTCAAAAAATATTCTGGCGGATACGGGATTGCTGGAGGCACAACGAAGTGACGACAGACCTGCACGAAATATCGGAACTAAGAGAATTCAACGACTATCGTGAAGCCAACGAATACCTGAAATTGGGCTGGAGACTAGTTAGTGTTCATATTGAGGATTGCGGGGACCCGGATAGAGTAAATCAACAGACCATATATTGTTTAGGTTGGCCGAGATCGCTCGGAGAACCGAAAAACCCGTGGGAAGGCTGCTTCGTATAATTTGAGAAACAACCAACCTTCTCATTCAGGCATGGCACCGCTCTAATAAATCTGGCAGCCCGATCATTACACGGGCAAACCATTGGATCGGCAGAATACAAAACGCGACCAACACGGTCCATGTGAAACCGGCCGGATCGGAAAACGCGCATAATAAAAAAGCCCTGAACGTGTCGATTCTAGTCAGACGGACAAAATTACTTTACCCGTGAGCGACCGTTCGGGGCCTCGGGCTACTCCTGCATGTCGCGCATGCCACTGATTCCGGTCCATCAGTCCCTTCTGCCACTACCAGTGATAAAGGCCGGCCTGATAGCGAATGATGCTTGGGTTGAAATAGCTCTATAGCAAATATAGCACACAACCGCAATTCGTCAAGGACCTTTCAATGGTCACATCCATTAACGGGTTCTGACAACGGTTTTATGTTCGTCAATAGTTGAAAAGATGTGCTGCCAGCAAAGGTTCATGCGACGGTTGGATTCATTGCTCAACGAATTTTATCTTGATATTTTTCGGATTATTAAAGAAAATTAATTTATATGAATTATATAAAGTATATCCATTTAATGAGGAGGATGAGTGGTGATTGACATTTCCCCCTTTTTCCGCAGTATTCTCTTTCGTACAATCCTCGTTGTTCTTTGTTTCCCCGTCTTTCTGTGTGTTTCCGCAGCGGTCTGCCCGGCAGAAAATGCTCTTTCCGTCGGATACGGTCTCGGGCTCTTCAACGAAGGGGCAAGTGCGGGACATCTCGGCGACGACGGCCGGTCATATGATTATGCGCTTGTTTCGTTTCTTCACGAGAGGCCGTTGACGGAACATGTCGCCTGGGTCGTGGAACCTTTCGTTAAGGTTGTGAACAGGCCCGAGAACGGGATTGATGTCGGCTTCAGCGTGTCTCTCAGGGGTTATCTGCCGGAATTGGCCCCCGGTCACCGGCTTTACCTGGCTGCCGGAGCCGGAGCTGTGTATACAAGTATTAACTTTGAGGAGCAGGGTACTCACGGGCTCTTCGTGCTGGTCGGAGGGATCGGATACCGCACGGGCCGGGTTTTCGTGGAAGCACAGTTCCAGCACTACTCCAACGGCGGCCTTGCTAACCCCAACCATTCCGTCAATTCAGGTCTCCTCAGGGCGGGGTGGTACTTCTAGGCCGTTGCTTCACGTCCATATCCTTTACCCCTCATGTTTCATGTACGTGAAGCCGGGATCGCATTGTACGCGTTTGTCGTTCCCGAAGTATTTCGTATAGATAAAACAGGTGCGGTGGGATGAGTAACAGAATCTACACCATTGGCCATTCAACGCATTCGCCGGACCAGTTTATCAAGATCCTTCAGGGCTATAACATTGAATTGGTCGCCGACGTGCGCTCGATCCCCGGGTCCCGCCATAATCCCCAATTTAATAAGAATGAGCTCGAATCCGATCTTGGGGGACACGGCATACGCTATCTGCACCTGAAAGAACTCGGAGGATTGCGCCACACGACCGGCGCGTCCATAAATACCGGATGGACCAATCTATCCTTCCGCGGTTTTGCCGACTACATGCAAACTCCGGAATTTGTCAGGGCTATCAAAATGCTCATAGACATCTCGGATTCTGTGCAAACGGTAATTATGTGTGCGGAAGCGCTTTTCTGGCGGTGCCACAGGTCACTTATCGCAGATGCCTTGGTCATCCGAAATGTTGCGGTGGAGCACATCATGAGCGCGAATACCAGCAAGGTTCACACAATAACCCCCCGGGCAAAGGTCGTCGGGATCACAATTACCTATCCTTGAACTTGCGCGGCAAATCGGGATTCGCTTCGCCAGATCTGTCAGTATATGCCAAGACGCCGGGCTGACTTGACTACCTGAACATCTCGCTGAAAGACAATTTCATGGCCTCCAAGGAGCGCTTGCCCGCTTTTTCATTGTAAGCTGCCCCGCTCGATGGGTTGTTGCCGGATGCCGGGTTGGTGAAGGAGTGGACTGCCCCTCCGTAGATATGCATCTGCCAGTCAGCTCCTGCCGCCCGCATCTCCTGCTCGAAGGCGAGGCGCCGGACCGGAGGTACGTGAGGGTCGTCGGCCCCGGTAAGGACAAGCACCTTCGGCTTTATGGGCCCTGTAGCCGGGTCCGGCGTATCGAGGCCGCCGTGGAAGCTGACCACGCCCACTACATCGGCATTGGCTCTGGCGAGTTCCAGCACCGTGGTCCCTCCAAAGCAGTAGCCGATGGCTGCAACGCGCGAAGAATCGGTCTTTCGGAACTCCTTGAGTACCTTTAAACCTGCGAGGGCCCTGGCACGCAGTAACCGCCGATTGCCTCGATATATACCGGCTGTCCTGGCTGCTTCCTCCGTTGTCGCGGGGCTTACGCCCTTACCGTAGATGTCCGCGGCGAATGCAACATAGCCCATGGAGGCGAGCTGCTCCACCCTCTTTTTCTCATAGGCGGTTATGCCTTTCCATTCGTTGCACGACGAGGACACCGGGCAGCTTTCCGGTTGCCCTGTCGTCATAGGCAAGATATCCCTCGAGAGTGACCGAGTCTGAACTGTAGGTGATGTTCTGGGTCCTTACTTCGGCCCGGGCCTGTTGCGCCGGGACCATCGCAACAGCACAAGCCGCCGCCGCGATCACAGCAGACCAAAAGAGAAAGCTAAGGCTGTTTATATACCTCGGGGAATCGATCATGTCTCACCTCTCGTCGTTATAATAGGGGGTGTCCATCGTCTATGAAGCGGTCACCCCTCACTGAAAAGATGTTCATTGTTCCGATAATTGGCAAAAGTGGCGGCTTGAAATGGTGCGTTTCTATTGGTCTTTTGACCTACGCTGCCTTGACATGCCTGTTATCCGCATTTATTAATTATATGTAAGTATCCATGTCTTTTGAGTACATATCAAACTAAAGGAGGGTATTATGCCGGATAGCGTGTATGTCGTGAATGAGATCGTAGGCACCAGCGCAACATCATGGGAGGATGCTGCCAAGAAGGCGATCGAGACTGCCGGGAAGACGCTTGAGGATCTCCGTATTGGCGAAGTGGTGAAACAGGACGTAACAGTTGAAAACGGGAAGATCACGAGTTTCCGGGTAAGGCTTAGCATTTCGATGAAGTATCACATCGAAAAGTAGGGAAGCTGTAGTTTTCGTACAGGGCAAGACAGTTTTTATCGTTTCTACACATCTTAAGTGCGAGGCAGGGTCAGTAATGGCCCTGCCTTCAGTATTATTTTGATTCTTGACATTGGCGGGCAGTTATCTTTAAATATATTGCAGTAACAGTACTGCATCAGGGAGGAGTAATACATGGAAGAGATCACTAAAATTGCACTCGAAGAATACGAAAAGAAATCTGATGGTTCCTGGGTTTGCGTCAAAAATTCGGATATAACAACTTCAAAGGGAAATATACTCAGGATAGCACCGGGTACAATTTTCAGGCCAGGCGGCAAATTCCTGGGAATCGACATTGCAGAAGCACTTAATAAAAAAGCAGCCGTATAAAAATAATTTTGGCTATGCCTGCCTCTGTTCCCGGAGGCTGGGGCCGTAATCCATTTTCAATAAAATCCTTGACCCTCCTTCATCTATCAAAACATAGAAGAGGGGGGTACGTCCATATTCACGAGCGCCCGGGACGGGTGGGACCGACATAGAACAGGGAACTGTTTTTCTTTAGATGAGACAGAGCTTCCCGGCCAGGAATCTTGAGGAGCTGACTTCGGAGACGGTACACTATTGGTCAGACCACCGGATCAGCGGGGGCCTTTGTCAGGCACCAGGCTCAAGATATCGTTAGCAGGGAGGCTCATCCGCAGGTGAAGTTAGGGAAAACGGGTAAAAACAGACCCCGCCCGGTCGTAAAACCTCTGGAGTGCAAGGGTTGCGGGAGGTGCATCATAGCGTGCTGAGCATGGGGTTGGCCATGGCGTGGACTGCCTACAACTCCAGCCGTTTCGTCTCATGGTACCCGGAGTACGGGCCGGAACAGCGGGGAGGCACTTCCAACTGTTCGGTAGTAATATCGGGAACGCCTATAGGCTCACCCGTGGTAGATCATCCCGATGTGCTGGTAGCGTTCAACAGGCCTTCGCTGATGAAGTTTGCTTCGACGGTAATAGAAGGGGGGGTTGATCATGTATGATTCGGCCGCCGGCGGGTTCGACGCACCGCAAGGCAGGAGCGCAGTCCCGATACCTGCAACAGCAATTGCCGCGGAAGCAGGAGCGCTCCATGGAGCCAATATCGTAATGTTGGGGGCGCTGATGGAAACGGGCGTGCTGTGGGCCTGCCCCGGGAACCCTTATCTTCGCTCTTAATGAAGGCCTCGCACGGGACGCCGTCGCTTCCCTCAATACCCGACTCTTGGATGCAGGCATCAGGGCGCTTGATCGCTGATCAAACAGGGACTTGGTGTACAGTCTCTTGACCAGGGATGGCGGTAGATGTTTGATGTTATTTGCTTGAAATAGAATCAAGATTGTACGAAGCTTTTTTATGGGTGTGAATACCATCCTGCGGCGCGATCTTCTCGACCGGGAGTGATCGAAGGACGATGAAAAGAATACTGGTCACGGGTGCCACGGGTCAATTAGGCTCCGAGTTGACGATGGCCCTGAGGCACGTGTACGGTGATGATAACGTGGTTGCTGCAGGGCACCGGCGGCAACATGACGCCGATCTTCTGCAGAGCGGGCCGTGTTGCAGCCTCGATGTCCGGGATGCCACTTCCCTACAGGAGGTGGCAAATCAATACAGGGTCGACACCATCTTCCATCTGGCATCGGTACTGTCCGCAGTAGCGGAACAGAACCCGCAACTGGCATGGGAGATAAACATGGGTGGTTTGCACAAGGTGCTGGAAGGGGCCCGACAGTACGGCTGGGCAGTTTTCTTTCCCAGTTCCATTGGCGCTTTCGGCCCCAGCACCCCGTTGGAAAATACTCCGCAGGTTACGATCCAGCGTCCGAACACGATCTACGGTATCACAAAGCTTGCCGGGGAGTTGTTGTGCGACTATTACCACCATAGGTTTGGTGTAGATGTCCGTGGCCTGCGCCTACCGGGGCTCATTTCCTACAAGACCCCACCGGGGGGCGGCACTACCGATTACGCTGTGGAGATCTTCTATTCCGCTATCACGGAGGGGCGCTACGTCTGCTTTCTTAAATCTGATACGCGGCTCGATATGATGTACATGCCGGACGCCATTCGTTCAGCGATAATGTTGATGGAGGCGGATGGTGAATGCCTCATCCACCGCAATGCTTACAACGTGACGGCCATGAACTTCACACCTCGGGAACTGGCAGTCCAGATCCGTACGTTCATACCCGGCTTCAGCATCGAATATGACATCGATCCAGTTCGCCAAGCCATAGCCGATTCCTGGCCCCGGTACATGGATGACAGCGCAGCGCGCTCGGAGTGGGGCTGGGAGCCTCGTTACGACCTTGCGGCCACGACGACGGAGATGCTTGCACGCCTGGCAGTCAAACTCGGTAAGCCTTAGGGGAGGACAGCTGTGGCACTTATCAAGCTAGAACCCTTGTTGGCGGCGAAGCTCGACCAATTGGCCGCGACCGGTGCATCTAAAAGAGAAGAGCGGGTCATCACTGACCGGCAGCCGCCCCGAGACGGCTTCGGTCCAAGATATCTCCTGAGAGGCCATTGGGACAGGGCTTTTCTGCGCATGAACGCCAATGCCTATCTCGGGCTCAGTCACGACCCGCGGGTGATCGAGGCGGAGGAGAACGCAGCACGCCGCTTCGGCACCGGCCCGGGTTCTGTCCGCTTCATCAGCGGCACTTTTGAGACCCATATAGAACTGGAACAGCGCCTTGCCTCTTTCCATGGGCGCCAGGCGGGCATGCTGTTCAGTGCCGCCTATGTCACGGTCATGGGAGTGCTGCCGCAGCTTATCACCAACGAAACCCTCGTAGTGAGCGACGCCCTTAACCACAACAGCATCATCAATGCTATCCGCCTTGCCCAACCTGCCGCCAAGGCGATCTATGAACACATGGACGTAACCCGACTGAGCGCCATCCTTAAACAGTACCTAGGGCAGGTGAAGCGGGTGATCGTGGTCACCGACGGAGTTTTCAGCATGCGAGGTGATCATGCGGCCCTTGACGAGATCAACACAGTCTGCATGCGCTATCAAGACGGTTTTGATGAAGGCGTCACAACCGTGGTCGACGA
The DNA here is from genome assembly GCA_002408185.1 of Deltaproteobacteria bacterium UBA5329. GTDB lineage: Bacteria > Desulfobacterota > Syntrophorhabdia > Syntrophorhabdales > Syntrophorhabdaceae > Delta-02. The sequence continues at coordinate 19,286 of DHQV01000056.1, read as the reverse complement.
CTCCCATGGTGTTGGCGCCTTCGGTGCAACCGGCAGGGGTACCGAAGAAAAAACAGGGGCACGCGCCGACATCCTCATCGCCACGTTGGGCAAGGCCCTTGCCGTAAACGGCGGCTACGTGGTGGCCGACAAGACCGTTATCGAGTACCTCAGGGAAACATCTCCTTTTTATACATACTCCAACCCCATCACCCCTTCGGAAGCGGCCGCCGCACTCACGGCGCTCAATATCCTCGATAGCTCCGAAGGTGTCGGCCTGCTCGACAAGGTCAGGGAACTTGCCGCCAGCCTGCGCTGTGGCTTACGGGATCAGGGTTACGAGACCATCGCAGGTGAACACCCCATTGTCCCCCTCCTGGTCCGCGACACTGCAAAGACCAGGGAACTGGTTGGGAGGCTTTTTGACCGGAACATTCTGGCGACGGGGCTTGGCTTCCCTGTGGTGCCAAGGGGGGACGAGGAGATAAGGTTTCAGATCTCCGCGGAACATACCGCGAAAGACATCGACTATTTGATCGGGTCCTTGACACCCTAGAATCTACCGAGGTGATAAAAAAGGACAGGTGTTCGCCTTCGGCCCACGGTTCAGTTACGGCCTTAAGAACATGGCTTTGCGGTGAAATATCAATGGGAGACACCGGTAAAGAACAGGCCGCAAGGTGAACAGTTCTGGCTCAGGTTCATTAATCATCTTTACCGGATGACCCTGATGAACTTTATCAGGATGAGGGCCATGAGGAACACGAGGTAGAACCGCAGGAAGAAAAGCGTGATCTTAACTGCAGGGGTCATTTTGATCCTTGGCATAGCTGTCTCCTTCATTATTGCTCAGAATATTTTATCAGGTCATTCGCGCGGATGGTCCCGACCAGACGGTCGTGCGTGTCCACGACCGGGATCATCCGGAAATGATATTTGTCGAATATCTCTTCCACTTCCTCGATCTTTTTCGTCTCTTCGGCGGAAACTACCGATGTCGACATGATATCCTTCAGTTGCGTATCGTCGGATGCCAGTATAAGCTCCCGGATGTCGACGACGCCTTTCAGAACCATTTCACCGGTAACGACATATATGTACGAGATGAACTCGATATCCAGGCTCGAGCCCCTGATCGCGCGGAGCGTCTCCCCCACGGAAGCTTCCGGGGGAAAGAAAAGGAACTTGGGAAGCATGAACCTTTGCGCCGTAATTTCATGGTCATATAACATATGCTGGAGCTGTTCCCTCTGGTCCCCGGAAAGCAGTTCCATCAGCTCCGTCACGTCATCGTGAGGGAGATCCGAGAAAATATCGGCGATCTGAGGCATAGAGAGTTCAGCAAAGATCGATCCGGCCCGTTCTTCGGTAAGGTCCTCGATCAACTGGCGCCTGGCCCTTGGCTCGGCGTGAATGAGAGTTTCCGCCGCTTTCTCGGCATCCAGGGCCGAGAAAAAAGCCTCCTGCTGTTCGCCCGACAGCACCTCGACAACATCAGCCAGGTCCTCGCCGGGCATGTCGAGCGCCTGCTCTCTCTTGATCGCCAGGGAAACCGAATCCGTGGCGAGAGCGTCCTCCACAGAAAAGGGCTGTACCCACTTCCAGGAAATAAGGCGGTCTTTTATCCAGCGGACATTTCTGAATCCCCATTTTCTCAAGAACCCGTTCATGGACGCATCGACATGAACGATGATCATCTGGCCCCGCGACAGAAGCAAATGGATGTCGTTGACGACCTCGACCTTCCTTCCGTCGATATCAAGTATGCTCCTGCCCATGAGATGCTGATTGAGGAGCATCCATCCCGGCTGGTCCTGAAAAGGAGGGTAAGCCTCGGCATCTTCCGGGGGATCGATAAAAATGGCATCGGGCGTGATCTCGATTACCCTGTCCCAGGGGATGAACTCGGTGGGTTTTCCCCACCCGTGGTCGAGGAATATTCCCCTGGCATTGGGATGGGGTTCGACGAGTTCAAAAACGAGGTCGGTAAGCTTGCCTAGCTTTCTACGTTCCTGCCCCGCGTATATCGGGCGTGACAGCAATTCTGAAAACCAGAGGAATTCGAATCCGGATCCGTTGCCGTTGGTTGAGTTTTTCATTGTAGCCCTCCTAACCTTGCCCGAATATTTCGGGAAAGAGAACAGAAACGCCATAAAGGGTCGACATGACAATGACGAAGATCGTTATGCCCCAGTTGACAAGGTTCTGCCACCGGGTGTTCTTGTGCTGGCCCATCAACGTTTCATCATTCAACAGCAGGATGAGGAACATGAGAGCCGCCGGCAGGAGCGTCACCGCGACGACCTGGACGAACATGGTGATCGTGATAAGGGGGGCTCCGGGGACAAGGACCACCGCTCCGGCCGTAACGAGGATCATAAGGTAGATGAAATAAAACCAGGGAGCGTCCCTGACGCCTTTATTGAGCGAGTGGGCCCATCCGAAGACCTCACCCACGGCCCAGGATGTTGAAAGCGATATGCACAACGCTCCGAGGAACCCCGCATCAAAAAGGCCGATGGCAAATAGCACCCGCGCCCATGAACCTTTTCCGTCTGGCATAAGGGGAACGATGGCTTCCGCTGTCTGCCGCGCATCTTCCACTACGATCGAAGGGTGGTGATAATAAAATGCGGCTCCCGTTGCGATGATAATAAAGACGGCGACGAGGCACGTCAGGAAGGCACCGGCGAACGTGTCGATCTTTCCGAACTTGATGTCCTTGATGTCTATACCCTTGTCGACCACGGCGCTCTGCTGGAAGAATATCTGCCAGGGGGTTATGGTGGTGCCGATATTTGCCATAAGGATAAAGATAAGGTCCGTTGTCAGCCCTCCGGGGAAGTAAGGATAATAGAAACCCCGGAAAACCTCGCTCCAGGGAGGTGCGCTTCCGCTTTTCATCGCCCAGAACGCCGCAGGGATATACACAAAGTTGAAGCAGCAAAAGAAAAGGGTGATCCTTTCGAACGTCCAATATTTTCCCGTGATTACCACTGCCATCAGGACGATGGTGACAACGATGCAAGTAATGAATGGCGGTATGCCGAAAATACTCATCGCCGCCGTCATGCCGATATACTCCGTTATAAGGGTCAGCCAGTTCACGACCGCAAGGTCAATGATCGAAAACCAGCCCCAGAATGACCCGAAGCCGTCGAAGATGGCCTCCGCATGACCGCGTTTGGTCACAGCGCCGAGCCGGACGGTCATTTCCTGGATGTAGTAGGCCATAGGGACAAGGATGAAGAAGGCCCAGAGGATGTTGAACCCATATTTTGACCCTGTCACCGCATACGTAGAGATACCCCCCGCGTCATTGTCAGCGATCATAGTAATGATACCTGGTCCCAGGATGACGAGAAAAAGAAAGAGACGTGCCCGGAAATTGCCGAGCCGATGCATGGTCTTGCTGATCCAGTACATAACTACCTCTCCGAAAAGGTGAAGAGGCCCGGTCTGTCTTTATTAATTGATCAGGGATAAGAGGAAAGTTTTCCAAAAAACCTCATCAAATGACCGCTTCTGGTCTTCGAAGAGGCCTTAGATGATCAGAAGGCCACGATGGCCGTTGCGAGGGATGGAAGCGATCTGCCCCAATCAAGAGATAATCGACTGCCAGGGTCGTCTTCCATAATGTTTTCACTCCCTTATAAATTTGTATTACCGTCAATATATATTCCCTAAATTGCCATCTGTCAATCAAAAAAATCCTGTGCGGTCGTCACCCGAGCGAATACCGGGATCGTTGCTGACGGTACATGATCTCTATAAAAAAAGGGGCAGATTGTCCAAGCTCTCACAGGTTCACGCGCGTTTGATACCTGCTTTTCACTTTCGTGTGAAGAGGTTCGAATTGAGGATCCGATCACTCATTCGACTCGGATATTTCCCTTCACCTACTCGTTGCCTGGGCCTTCCGCCCTTCATCATAAGTAATAGCACACTTTTTCGGTATGTCAAGTGCCGCACACAACCCATTACTTCTATTCCTTGAAAAATGAAGAGAACGGCACAGAATTGATGTATAATTCATATTGCATGATTCATGATCCATGTATTATGGTTAATGCATCCTGCGGATAACTTTTCCGCAGGCTTCATGGACTGCCTGACAGGGGAGGGGATGCAATGTGGATGGGACATCTGGACCATCGGAAGAAACATACAAGACCATTTTTCAACATGCAGGAATAGCTATTGCGGTCCTTGACAGTGATCTGACCATATCGTCCGTCAACCTTGAATTTCTCAGATTGTTCGGGCGGACCCCGCAGTCGGTGGAAGGCAAGAAATGGACCGAGATCGCATCTGTAAAGAGCATGGAAGCGATCAGGCGGTACTCTGCACAAGGTCCCCGTGCACCTGCCCTTGAATACGAGATCACGTATACAGGCCTGGACGGTCTGGAGAGACAGATACTCGTGCGTATTTCGAATCTCCCCGTGACCGGAGGGTTCGTTGCGTGCTTCCTTGATGTCACCAGCGAGATACATGCGGGGGAAGCACTCTGGGAAGCGGAGGAAAAGTTTCAGGCGCTTTTCGACGGAGCGGCCGTTGGTATGTCCCTTGTGGACCTTCTCGAGGGCAGGATCATAATAAGCAACCCTGCAATGCAGAAAATGCTGGGCTACACAGCAGAAGAGCTTTCACGGAAAAAGTTTGCCAGTTTTACGCACCCCGACGATGTGGAGGACCAGTGGACCCTCTATAAGGAAATGGCGGCTGGAAACCTTAAGCACTTCGAGATAAAGAAGAGGTACATCCGGAAGGATGGAGCGGTCGTATGGGCACGGCTGGTTGCCAACGTGGCCCTGAGGTCCAGCGGAAGACCGGCGGTCGTCATAGGCATGATCGAGGAAATAAACTGACCGTTCCTCTATCTTTTCCCGTCCGGCTACAGAATATTACTGCTCGCCTTGCTCGTCGACCGGTGGCTTCGGTTCATAAAGCTCGAAGGTCCGTACCATGGGCGGGCCTTTCAACATGCCGCCGGCCACTTCCTGCAGTTTAGGCCACAAGCTTACTGTTGCGGTCTCGGCATCCTCTTTTGTCTCCCACAGGCTCAAGGCACCGCACTCACCGGTGTCGGGATTGGCGAAGAATGTTGCGCTTTTAAAGCCCCTCATCGTCTTGTAGATCGGGGCAAACGTGTCGATCACCATCTCGCCTGTCGATCTTGTCCCCGGCCCAAAGTTAACCAGTATCAATCTCGTATACATTGGCGTACCCCCTTTTTTTTGATTGATAGCTCCATAACCACCCTGCACCCGGGCAATCCCTGCTTTCTCACTTTGTGAGCAGCACAGGGCATTTGGAACCTTTTAAAACATTACGGGCAACTCCCCCGGTAAAATACTTTGCAACGCCGGATTGGCCAAGTGACGCGATCACGATGAGGTCGATCCCTTTGTCTTTTCCCTCCTTGAGGATCTCTTCATACGTAACGCCGTTGCGGATGCACACAGACACTCCCAATTGTTCGGCCAGAGGGAATTTGCGAAGCTGGTCCTGCAATTTCTCCTGGGCCTCTTTCCGAAGCATATCCTCAAAATCCGACCGGATAACAGTTATGACATGGACAAGATAAATTTTCGCACCGTACTGTTCGGCTATGTCCAAGGCCTGCTCCAGGGCCCTGTCAGAGTGTTCCGAAAAGTCGGTGGGTACCAGTATCCTAGTTGGTGCGGGCATTGTATATCATCTCCTCTGTCCATAATGTCTGCCTACCATAAGTATAGCCTTCCCTGGCGGGTTTGGTGAGGTTTGTGCACGGTTTGTCTGCACAAGGGGCCTGAAAGACGTGTGCTTCGGGAGATGTCCTGCAGGCAGGGGCGTGGAATGAGCGCGGCCGGTGGGTGATGTCTGCAAAAAAAAGAGGGTGGATCGTCCAGGCTTTCACAGGTTCACGCGCGTTCTGCCTGTTTTCCGCTTTCGTATGAAGAGGTTCGAAGTAAGGATCCTTTCTCCTTCGACTCGGATATTTCCCTTCACCTACTCGCTACCTGGGCTATCCGCCCTTTACTTTAAAGTTAGCACTCTTTTTTTATCTGTCAAGTACGCTTTAAAAATTATTTTAGCAAAGCACCTGCTGCAAGCGGCCGCAGATGCCTGCCCGGTATGGATCCGTCACTCGATCTTTACTTTCTTTTCCTTCTTGACCGCCTCCTCGGTCTTCGGAATGCGGATCTCGAGGACCCCATCCTTGAACTGTGCCTTTGCTTTGTCCGACTGTACCTCGGCCGGCAAAGTGAAACTGCGTGAGAAGGAGCCATACGAGCATTCCCATCTATGGTAGTTCTTTTTACTGACCTCTTCTTCTTTTTTCTTCTCGCCTGAGATCGAAATGGTGTCGTCCGTCAAGGTGATGTCGAGATCCTCTTTCTTGATACCCGGAAGTTCCGCCTTCACCACGACATCGTCCTTTTCCTCGAAAATGTCCACAGAAGGCATCAACTCCTCTGTTACCGGGAATTTCAACCGGGGGAATCCCCCCCACAGCGATAACGGTCTTCTGAAGAAATCCTCGAACCAGTTCTCCATATCCACCAGCACCGACGGGGCTCCTGCGTGCTCGGCCTTGACCAGTTCCTTCGTTCGTTTTCTTGGCATGATATGCACCTCCTGATAATGATTTTTACTTTTTTGCATTCCGGTTCAGCCAATAAGCAACGAAAACTGTGCAACATTCCTATCTCATTGGTTTTCCCGGCTCACTCTTTAAACATATGACCGAAGATCAATTTTGTCTATCGTACATGCGATTTTATTTTGCGCTCATTTCAACAGGCGCGGCTTCACCCTCGCGTGTAATTTGGTATAATCAATTTATAAAATTCATCTCTTTTTGAGGAGGTTAATGTGAAAGCTACTCAGGACCTGAAGGATGAGCATGAGGGGATCAAGGTTATGCTGAGCATTCTTGAGAAAGTGAGTGAAAAGCTGGAAACGACGAGGGGCATCGACAAGGGGCATTTCGACGGCATTCTGGAATTCCTGACAATTTTTGTCGATAAGTGCCATCACGGTAAAGAGGAGGACCTTTTATTCCCCGCGATGACAGCAGCAAGCGACCAGGTGAAGGCGCCTGTTGCCGTAATGCGTGCGGAACACGAGACCGGCAGGGGATATATCGGTGCGATGGCCCGCGCATATGACGCATATCTGAAGGGGGATAGGTCCGTCTCCGGAAATATCGCTGAGAATGCCCGCGGCTATATCTCTTTGTTGGGGGCCCATATTGAAAAAGAGAACAATATACTTTTCGAGATGGCCGACAGACTCTTTTCAGAGGAGAAGCAAAATGAGTTATGGGAAGGCTTCGAGAAGATCGAGGAAGAACGGATCGGACGCGGCAAGCACGAGGAGTTCCATGGTCTCCTGGATAGATTGAGTGAGATCTACCTTTGACCATAACCTCATCATTCTGGCAAACCGGGATGACGGTGGATGGGAGGTGCGATACGGTCGAAACTCCGTTCGGGTAAAAATTGCCATTGCCCGGTTCTTGGGGTATATTATCGCGAATTGTTCGGAACCATTGTTCAGGAGAATTGTCACCCATGATCAGTTACGTAAGGCAGGTCCCCATATGCAATGATGTCCGGAAAACCATAGCCAGATCATTGGACGAGACCGGCGATGCGAATTTTCGGGCAAGGATCAGCAAGATCCCCCCTGTCGAAAGTGTATTGAGGGCCGTAAGCCTTTACCCGAACCTGAATACCGAGGAAGAACTCCGGGCCTTCATAACCCGGCACATATTCGATGAGCTTGGTTTAACGAAAGATGAGCAGGAGCAGTTTAAGAGAAACAGCTGCACGGGCGATGAGCAAAGCCCGCAATAAGGGATCTGCCAACATATGGCTCATCTAAGCCTTTCAGAATGGTTGGCCCGCGCCGAAAGCGACAGGCGTTTCAGGGAAAACGTCACCGCCATTAAACGCATCGATGCAACCGATGGTCTTTTCGCCCCCTACCCTCAATGGGTAAACCCCGCTATTCAAAAGGTCCTTTCGGGTCGCGGCATCACGAAACTCTACAACCACCAGGTACGGGCGATCGAACTTGTCCACCAGGGCAGGGACATAGTCCTCGTCACGCCGACTGCCAGCGGCAAGACCCTGTGCTACAATATCCCTGTATTGCAGAGAATTATCGAGGAGCCCGAAACAAGGGCCATATATCTCTTCCCCACAAAAGCCCTTGCCAACGATCAAATGGCCGAGGTTCACGGCCTCATCCGGGAACTCAAGGCGAACATCAAGACATACACCTATGACGGGGATACCCCGGACGATGCCCGGCAGGCCATCCGCAAGCAGGGAAATGTCGTCGTTACCAATCCCGACATGCTCCACGCGGGTATCCTGCCGCACCACACGAAATGGCAGAAACTTTTCTCCAATCTGAAATACGTGGTGGTCGATGAACTCCACACATACCGCGGCGTCTTCGGAAGCCACGTCACGAATGTATTCCGGCGACTTAAAAGGATCTGCCGGTTCTACGGGCAAGACCCCGTTTTCATCTGCTGTTCCGCCACGGTGGCAAACCCGAGGGAACATGCAGAGAACTTGCTGGAAAAGGATGTCCTCCTAATCGATGAAAGCGGTGCGCCACGGTCCGCCAAGACATTCATCCTATACAACCCGCCTGTCGTCAACAGGGAACTGGGTATACGCCAATCGGCCCTTACCCCTGCCCGCAACATGATGAACGATCTTATCGGCAACAGGATACAGACCATCGCCTTTACGACGAGCAGGCTCAACGTGGAGGTCCTTACCAAGTACCTGAAGGACATGTTCAGGGGGAGAATACCCGACGATCACTACGTGACAGGCTACCGCGGCGGGTACCTGCCCAACTTGAGACGGCAGATCGAAAAAGGCCTGCGTGAGAAAAGCATCATGGGGGTCGTAAGCACGAACGCCCTCGAGCTCGGCATCGATATAGGCGACCTGGAGGTGTGCATTATGGTCGGCTACCCGGGGACTATCGCCAGCACTTGGCAGCAGGCGGGCAGGGCGGGCCGCAGGACGGGCGAGAGCCTTGCGGTCCTTATTGCAAAGAGCAATCCCATGGACCAGTTCATCGTGGAAAACCCCGACTATTTTTTCACACGCTCCCCCGAATACTGCAGGGTCAATCCGGACAATCTCCTGGTATTGCTACATCATATAAAGAGTGCGGCATTCGAGCTGCCCTTCGAGGAAGGGGAAAAGTTCGGCAAGGAAGACCTCATGGAATTGCTTGCCTACCTGGAAGAAAAGGGTGTACTTCACCGGGTGGACCAGCGCTGGCACTGGGCGGCGGAGAATTACCCCGCGGACGAAGTGAGCCTCCGGACCATCAGCACCGAGAACGTTGTCGTCGTCGACACGACAGAAACTGGAGACCATAAGGTCATCGCCGAGGTGGATTGGGAAAGCGCGTTCACGACGCTCCACGACGGGGCCATTTACATGATGGAATCACAGCAGTACCACGTCGATCATCTCGATCTTGAGCGCAAGAAAGCCTACGTCAAAAAGGTCGATGTCGATCACTACACCGACGCCATGAATTACACCAACGTAAAGGTCATAGACGATTTCGACAAGAAAATAAAGAACGACATCATTATCGAGCACGGCGAGGTCCAGGTAACCCGCAAGGTGGTCGGCTATAAGAAGATAAAATTCTACACATCGGAAAATGTGGGCTATGGGGACGTCGACCTGCCCCAGAGAGATATGCACACCACAAGCTACTGGTTCACTCTGCCCTGGGACCTCCTCAATTCATTACAACTCACCCGCCTTGATATTATCGATGGACTTGCCGGGCTCACGTACTGCCTGCATCATATTTCGGCCATGCTCCTCATGGCGGATATCCGCGACGTCGACTGGTGTATAGGCGACAAGAGCGGTGAATGGTATGTCCGCCCCGGGAATAACCGCAGGGTCATAACGACAAGCCCGACCAAACCCGTTGCGGTCATGGAAAATGCCTACGACCCGACCATTTTCATTTTCGATGCTTATCCCGGCGGCATCGGTTTTTCCGAAAACCTCTTTGACCGGCATGACGAATTGATAAACGCCGTTCGTTCCGTCATTGCCTCGTGCCCCTGTGAGCACGGCTGCCCCATGTGCGTCGGGCCCCTCCTGGAAGTAGGGCCGTCAGCCAGGAGCTCAGCCCTGCAAATACTCGATATGATGATCGGACCATGAGCCTGAAAGACCGCTTGACCCGCCTTGTTGGTGAAGCACCCAAACCCGGTGAGGGTAAAGCCTATCCCCGCCAGGATACGATCAGGGAGCTTCGTGCCAGGATAGATACCATCATGAACCGCAGGGAGCGCATACTCCCCTCGAAAACCCCCGAGGCCCGCAGGGATGCCCTGCCTCTCGAGCATGCCGTTGCCGGCGAAGAGGTCCAGACGCAGCATGGCACGTTCTTCATGTCCCGTAACATCATCGATGCGGGTGATTTTTACGGTTATAGCCGTGTCCGCGATCTCGCCTGCCCGAGCATGCCCGCCGCGGCCTTCCTGACCGGTCACCGGCCCTTTGTCGACATGTTAATAACGGACGGCCTCTTCCTCGACACCGAGACCACAGGCCTTTCCGGCGGCACAGGGACATTCCCATTTCTTATCGGTCTCGGATGGTTCGAAAATGACTCATTCGTAACCTGTCAGCTTCTTTCCCGGGACTTCTCCGAGGAAGTCGCCGCACTGCGCTACCTGTCGGAACTTGCATCCGGCAGGCAATTTCTCGTTACCTTCAATGGCAAGGCATACGATATCAACCTTCTCGCGACCCGGTTTATCCTTAACCGGTCGCATGACAGGCTGGCCGGCATGCCCCATATTGACCTACTCCACCCGAGCCGGCGAATATTTGCCCACCGTCTCGAAAATACGCGCCTCTCCACAATAGAATCGCAGATCCTCGGTGTGCGGCGCGAGGGCGACGTCCCCGGTTTCGAAATACCCCAGCGCTATTTCGACTGGCTCCGTCAGCGGGATGGAATGTTCCTGAAGGACGTCTTCGAGCACAACAGGATGGACATTATCTCCATGGCCTCCCTGTTGAAGCACCTCACCGATCTCGTTGAAAATACTGTAGAAATTGAAAATTGCCATCATGGCGATCTCTTGAAGCTCGCCATGTTCCTCCACGAACGCGGAGACGCCGCAAGGTCCCTGCCAGTGTTCGAGTTGCTTGTTGCATCCCCCCATCCTGATGTGGCGGCAGGCGCCCGCCGGTCCCTTTCCATCATATACAAGAAAATGCGCCGGTGGGACGATGCCGTCCACCTCTGGCAGATTCTTGCCGACGACCAACCGCATGACATTTTCGCAATCGAGGAACTTGCCAAATTCTACGAACACCAAACTCGCGAACTAGAAAAAGCCCTCCAACTCGTCCGCCGCCTTCTTGACCACGCCCCCCATCTATCCCAAGCCGCCTGCATCTCTCTGGAATACCGTTACCAACGCTTGCTCAAAAAGCTATCATAAGAACAGCCCTCTTCAATCCAGAGAAAGAAAAGACATCTTCTCGCCCGTTCGTTACCACTTTTCCCGGTTGTTATACAATTTTGACTGCGGGATAATGTAAAAAAATTCTTTAAGACCAACTCTCCCCGGGAGGAAAAAAATGAAAAAAGCTCTTTTTCTTGTATTAACTTTTGCGATTGTAATATTCTGTTCCGTTTCCGCTCATACAGGCCCAGACTTTTCAGGTACGTGGGCGCTCGATGTAAACAAAAGCGATGCCGGCATCAAGAACCCGGCAGCCGAGGCCAAGATGCAAAAAGTAGTGCTCGTCATAAAACAGACAGCGACAAAGCTTACCATACAACGCTCAACAGGCGATGTGGCCGATAACCTTGACGGCAGTGAAAGCGTTAACAGCCTGCCCGGCGGCGGGCAGAGCAAAACGAAAATGAGGTGGGCAGGGGACGCGCTCGTATCGAAAACAACTTCAAATTCGGGCGGCATGGAAGCCACTTCGACAGACGTGCGCAGTCTCAGCGCCAACGGCAAGGAAATGATGCTGAAAGTGTCCACGAAAATGCCGAGCGGCGAAAGAAAGCAGACGCTTATCTATAACAAACAGTAGTCGTTCGATCGGAAATCGGCGTACTCAAGCGCAACGGACGGGAGAGGTTTCCCTTTTTGTCCTGATCCGGTTTGCAGAACTTCTCGGGCTGCCGGACGTTTCGTACGGACAAGACCTTGCAGATCCGTGACGGCATGAGTCAGGAAAGGATCCGTTGAATGAGGCCATACCCGCCTTCATGACGGGCACAGCCTCATCGGATTTTGTGATCAGCCGGGTACCTCGCTCAGCGGGATACCGAGGGCGTCGGCCACACCTTTGCCGTAGGCCGGATCAGCCTTCAGGCAGTTGCCGATATGGCGGATCTTGATCTCTTTCGGTGCATCGGCGATTGCGCGGGCCGTGTTGCCGAAGAGGGCCTGCTGATGCTCGGGGGTCATGAGACGAAAGAGTTTGCCCGGTTGGGTGTAGTAGTCGTTATCATCTTCCCGGAAATTAAAGTGGTGGGCATCTCCCATCAGTTTCAGCGGAGGTTCGGAGAAGTCAGGTTGTTCCTGCCACTCGCCATAGCTATTGGGCTCGTAACCCAGGGTGCTGCCGTAATTGCCGTCCACCCGCATGGCGCCGTCACGGTGGTAGCTGTGATAGGGGCAGCGGGGAGCGTTCACGGGTATTTGGAGATGGTTCACTCCCAGCCGGTACCGCTGAGCATCACCATAGGAGAAAAGCCGCCCCTGAAGCATCTTGTCGGGGGAGAAGCCGATACCGGGCACGACGCTCGCCGGGTTGAAGGCCGACTGTTCCACTTCAGCGAAGTAGTTCTCCGGATTCCTGTTCAATTCGAGCACCCCGACTTCAATAAGAGGGTAATCTTTATGGTACCACACCTTCGTCAGGTCGAAGGGATGGTAGGGACAGGTTGCAGCGTCCGCCTCCGGCATGATCTGGACGTAAAAGGTCCAGCGGGGGAAATCGCCCCGCTCGATGGCCTCGTAGAGGTCGCGCTGGTGACTCTCCCGATCCTTGCCGATAATGGCTTCTGCCTCGGCATCGGTGAGGTTCTTGATCCCCTGCTGGGTCTTCAGGTGAAACTTGACCCAGAACCTCTGTTGCTCCGCATTGATGAAGCTGAAAGTGTGACTTCCAAAGCCGTGCATGTGGCGGTAAGACGCAGGGATGCCGCGGTCGCTCATCACGATGGTGACCTGGTGCAAAGCCTCGGGCAGCGAGCTCCAGAAGTCCCAGTTGTTGAGGGCGCTGCGCAGGTTGGTGCGCGGGTCTCTCTTGACGGCGTGGTTCAGGTCGGGGAATTTGAGTGGATCGCGAAGAAAGAATACTGGGGTGTTGTTTCCCACGAGGTCCCAGTTCCCCTCTTCGGTGTAGAACTTGATCGCGAAGCCCCTGATGTCCCGTTCCGCGTCGGCGGCGCCCCGCTCACCAGCCACCGTTGAGAACCTGAGGAAGCATTCGGTCTTCTTTCCGATCTCGGAGAATACCTTCGCCCTGGTGTACCGGGTGATGTCGTGAGTCACCGTGAAAGTCCCGTAGGCACCGGAACCCTTCGCATGCATACGACGTTCAGGGATCACTTCACGGTCGAAATGGGCCAGTTTTTCGAGGAACCAGACATCCTGCAAGAGCATGGGTCCGCGGGGGCCGGCGGTGATCACGTTCTGGTTATCGACGACGGGAGCACCAGCCCTGTTGGTCAGTTTCTTCTTCTTTTCCGCCATGATACCTCCTTTTTATTTCTTGTGCTGCGCTTTCGGACCACCTCGTTAGAATATGATCGAGGGGTGATCCCTTCCATCTGCTTTTCCCTAATAGTTTTCAGCCAGCAGTTCGAAGTGGGCCTGGGGATGGGCGCAGGCAGGACATTCCTGGGGCGCCTCAGCCCCTTCGCTGATGTAGCCGCAGTTTCTGCACCGCCATTTCACCGTTCCCGACTTCTTGAACACACTTCCGTCCTCGATGTTCTTCAGAAGGGCGAGATACCTTCTCTCGTGTCCGGTCTCCGCCCTGGCGATCTCTCTGAAGACCTTTGCGATCTCTGTAAACCCCTCTTCGTCAGCCACTCTGGCGAATTCCGGGTAAAGGGTGGACCATTCGAGATTCTCGCCTTCGGCCGCCGCCTTGAGGTTCTCCGCCGTTGTTCCGATCACCCCGGCGGGGAATGAAGCGGTGATCGCCACATCACCACCCTCGAGGAACTTGAAAAAACGCTTGGCGTGCTCCTTCTCGTTATCAGCCGTATCGGTGAAGATCCAGGAAATCTGTTCGTACCCTTCTTTCTTTGCCTGGGAGGAGAAGTAGGTGTACCTGTTCCTCGCCTGTGACTCGCCTGCAAATGCCTTGAGCAGATTCTGCTCAGTCTGTGAACCTCTGAGACCTGCCATGCGTGATAACCTCCTTTATGGTTTTGTCCGGTCCAACGGACATGGGTATATAAAACCGGATCGTCGCCCGGCGCCTGAACAATGGGATCGAAGATTTAAGAACGATTCCTGTATCAACCGCAAAAAAACTACTCCTTTCCCCGTCTGCACGTGCCGCACAAACCGTAGTACTCGTGACGCATTCCACGGGCCCTGAAGCCGGTCAAATTTTCTATGGCCTGGTAGGTGAGAGGCTGCTTCTCGATCAGGTTCTCTATGCGTCCGCATTCCGTGCAGACGAGATCGATGTGATCGGTCATTACGCTCTCGTAACGATTCTCCATGTCGTAGAACTCGAGTTCCTTGATCAGCCCCTCTTTCTTAAGCAGTCCGAGGGTGTAATAGACGGTGGATACACTTATGCTTGGGACCATTTTCCTTGCTTCCTTCAAAATGGCGCCAGCGCTCGGATGATTTCCATGTCGGCAGAGAACCCTGATGATCTCCGTCCTCTGGCGGGTCAGTCTGACGCCTTTCTTCTTTAAAGCATCAAGAATTTCTTCTTCTCTGTTCGTCGAATCCATAACCGGCGACCCCGTTAAACAGGAATGATTCCTAATTAGTATAGTGGTGACGATTCGAATTGTCAAGGACACTTCGATGATAAGAGTACGACCATCCCGACAGCAACCGTGCTACATACAAGTCTATCTTGTCCGTTTAGCCTTTAGTTCTCTTTCGGTCTTTCCGTCACGTTGACGATGCGTTGGGCCGAGGCGCCTTCTATTGCTTTCACGGCGATCGTCTGGACTTGTTTCACCGACGCATCTGCCTTTTCCGTCAACTGGCGTATCAACTCCTCCTGCTCCCTGATCCGTGACTCCAGGGCCTCCACTGCGTGCTCGTGGAGTCTGCGTTCCCCTTCGATTTCTTTCTCGATCAATTGCATCTCGTGTTTGAATTTGAACTCGATCCTGTCGGTCACCGACTTTTCGGTGTCCTTGACCGCCTTCTCCAATTCTTTCGGAAATACCGCGATTCTTTCCCTCAGGTCGTTAAGTTCCGTCTCCCTTGAAGATAGGACGGTTTCCCTCTCATTCCATTCTTTTTCAAGTGCAACCTTTTTCACAGAAAGCTCGTTTTCCTGCGCCGCCTTCCTGGCCTCGTACTCATCAACGTCTTTTCTCCTGGCAAGCTGGAGGTTATACGTATATTCCTCTTCTTCCCGCTGCCTCTCCTTCTTTATAAGCGCGTCTTTTTCCTTCTTCGCAAGCTCGAACTCTTCTTGCTCCTTTTTCCATTGCTGGCGTTTCTCGAACATGTCATCGTCAAAAGAGGTCTTTGCCTGCTCCATCTGTGTTTCAAGCGCCGCCTTTTTTTCCTTCTGTGCCAGCACAAGCGCGGTGAGGCTGTCGGCCTCGGCCTGAATGCCATACAAGTCATCGAGCATTTTCGTCTGCGCCGTCACGGCCTGCTGTAACCCCGAAAACCGTCTGTATTCGGCGATCATTTTTTCTTCTAGGTCGTCTATCGTCTTCACGACCTGCACCTTGAGCCCTGCGAGGTGGCTTACAATATCCCCCACTGTATTCTCCGACGCCTCTTTCACAACCTCTCTCGTTTCCGCCTCTTTCTTGGCTGCCTGCTGATTCAACGCCTTCTGTTCCTTAAGCTGCACCAGGACCTCGTTATACGCCTCGATGATCTCGGTCTTCGTATTCTTCTCCGATATCGTTTTCGCCATACCGCCCTCCCTCTGTTCCGATGGTGTTCAAAAGCCACCTAATTATACTACTTTATTAAGAAAAAGGAGTCTATTACTTTCGAGACAAACTGCGCGAGAGAGCCTCGGAGGACATTCTCAAGAAAACAAGCTGTCTCTCAATGTCCTTTTCTCGTTTCTCCGTTAATCATCAATCCGTGGGCGTTAAACGGAGATTTTTGTATTCTAAAGTTACTTATTTTCCTGGGAATGTCCCGATCTCCAAGGAACCAGGAAAGAGAAAATGAATATTTTGTTTGAGATAACCGAAAACTGACTTGCACTATTTTTTTACAATTATTTATAATGACAAAAAAGGACGGAGGCAGCGTAGATGGACGTGACCATATTATCCCGGCTCCAGTTTGCAGCAGCCACGTACTTTCACTTCCTGTTTGTCCCGCTGACGTTGGGGTTGTCCATTCTCCTTGCGATCATGGAAACCATCTATGTGAGAACGGGCAACGAAGAATACAAGGCCATGACGAAGTTCTGGGGGAAGCCCTTCCTGATCAACTTCGCCGTCGGTGTTGTCACGGGCATCACGCTCGAGTTTCAGTTCGGCACGAATTGGTCGGGATACTCCCGGTACGTGGGGGACATATTCGGTTCGCTCCTTGCCATCGAGGCAACGGTCTCCTTTTTCCTCGAATCGACGTTTATTGCGGTGTGGGCGCTGGGGTGGAAAAAACTCTCCCCCAAGGCCCATTGCGTCGCTATCTGGCTCGTTGCCGGGGCGTCGAGCGTTTCTGCCATATGGATACTGATCGCCAATTCGTGGATGCAGCATCCTGTCGGTTACGTCATGCAAAACGGCAGGCCCGTTCTGTCCAGTTTCCTGGAGATAGTCACACAGCCTTACGCGATCCTCACGATCCTTCATACCCTCGCGGCTTCTTATGTCGTGGGCGGCTTCTTTGTCATGGGTATCAGTGCGTACCATATTCTCAAAAAACAATACACGAACATTTTTCTGAAATCTTTCCGTATCGGTCTCATCTTTGCGCTCGTATCTTCGCTTTTTGTCGTTGTCGAGGGGCACATGCACGGCTCGGACCTCGCCGACAAGCAGCCGGCCAAGCTGGCTGCACTCGAGTCTCTGTGGGTGACCCAGAAGAACGCACCCGTTTACCTCATCACGCTTCCCGACCCGAAGAACAACGGGAACATCATCGAGATAGGGGCCGTCCCGGGGGCCATGAGCTTGCTCGCATACCACACCACCGATGCGGTTGTGACGGGGCTTAACGACATTCCGAAAGAGGACCGTCCGCCCGTCCTGGCGACGTTCATCTCCTTCAAGATCATGGTAACGCTTGGCATGCTCTTTGCCCTGCTCACCGTCATCGGCTGGTTCCTGAGAAAAAGGATCGAATCGTACCCTATTTACCTGAGGATAATGTTCTATGCCGTCCCCCTGCCGTACATAGCCTGCGCCTTCGGCTGGACGGTGACCGAGGTGGGCCGGCAGCCGTGGATCGTGTACGGGCTCATGAGGACATCACAGGCCGCCTCGCCGGTAGCCATGAGCCAGGTAGCCGTGTCGCTCGCGGCATTTATCGTTGTCTATACGCTGATCGGATTTATAGCTTTCATGCTCATGGCTCAGGCCGTGCGAAAGGGACCGGAAGCCTGAAGGCGGGCTTAGACCGGGCAACAAAGAAGGAGGTCAAGGGGCATGCTCGAGACAATATGGTTTATTCTCTGGGGGCTTCTGTGGGCCATTTACTTCATGCTCGACGGATTCGACCTGGGCCTTGGCACCTTACTGCCTTTCCTCGGCCGTACGGAGAAGGAAAGGCAAACGGTCCACGCTGCGATCGGCCCGTACTGGGACGGCAACGAGGTCTGGCTCATCACGGCGGGAGGCGTTACCTTTGCGGCGTTCCCCGCCACATACGCCGTGCTTTTCAGCGCCTTCTACACCCCGCTCATGCTCATACTCTTTGCGCTGATAATACGGGGTGTCTCTTTCGAATTCAGGCACCAGAGGGAAGGGCGCTCATGGAAGTCCTTCTGGGATGTCATGGCTGCCGTGGGGAGTTTTCTGCCCGCGCTTCTTTTCGGCGTTGCCTTTGCCAATATCTTCAAAGGCATCCCCATCGACGGGAATGGGGTCTTCCACGGAAACCTTCTCACCCTTCTTACCCCCTACGGCCTTGTCGGCGGTCTCCTGTTCCTCTTCCTCTTCATGCACCACGGCACGATCTGGCTGGCTGTCAAGACGGAAGGTGAACTACATGACAGGGCTTTATCCCTCGCGAAGAGACTCTGGGTCATCGTGGTCGTTCTCGTCGTTCTTTTTCTTATCATGACGGCCTTTTCGACCGGTCTTTATCAGAACTACCTCAAGGCCCCGATCCTCTTCATCATCCCCCTTGCCGCAGCCTGTTTTCTTTTCGCGGCCAGGGCCGTCCTTGCCAGGTCACCCGCGAAGGCCTGGTGGGCGTCTTCGTTTGCGATCGTGTTTGTCACTTTCTTCGGCATCGCCGGGCTCTACCCCGATATGCTGCCTTCCAGCCTCGACCCCGCCTTCAGCCTTACCGCTCTCAATTCAGCCTCGAGCACCCTTACGCTGAAGATAATGCTCGTCGTGGCCCTTATCTTTGTCCCCATTGTTATCATCTACCAGGCCTGGGCATACAGGCTCTTCAAGGGGAAGGTCGGCAGTGAAGATGCGGGGTATTAAGGAAAGCTAGGGGGACATTCCAAGAAAACAGGTTGTTTTCTCATGGAAACGGAAGGTATGCCTGTCGAAATCATAGTTCCTCGATGCTGATGTCATAGGATGATGACCTTATGGCTCTTGCCCAAAAAGCATGGGGAATGAAAACGAAGAAAGATGCCGTCAATGCTGCGTTTAAGGAAGTTATCGAGCGGCGACGAACAACTTTTGTCCCGGTCAACAGCGAAAAAAAGACGTCCTCTTGCCCGCTCCGTTCAATTCCGTGGAGCTTTTAGCTTTCTTTTACCCTTTTGTCACGTTGGCAATGCGTTAAGCGTCCGCTAGCCATGTCCCCTCGCTTATGATATCCATCTATTCTAGATAGTTGTAGATCCTGCTCCGGCGGCCGGTAATTTCGATAATGTGGTTCGACGCGAAATTCGTGC
>DHQV01000070.1 GCA_002408185.1 Deltaproteobacteria bacterium UBA5329 | reverse complement strand
CAGTGCGCCCTGCCGGGCGCACAGAAAAGGGCAGGTTCATCACCTGCCCTTTTTATTTCTGCATTTTATATCCGGAACAAAACTCCCGCCGTCATCCCGGGTTTGGAGGCTGTGTCGCAATCATTTTCTTTCCGCCGTGAGCGTGCAAAACGCCGGAAAACACCACTCACCGCCATTCCGTCGAAAACCGGAATGGCGGTGTCTTTGTCTTTACTTTCTTCAAAAATATCATAGAAATATGACGCACGTCCTTCAAGTCGCACGATTACCAGGGAGTCATGTAAAAGGTTGAAAGGCACTGGATTTCGCCGGAAAGGGCCGGCGGAATGACGGCATTAGGGAATTGCGACACTGCCTATGCGGGGCCGGAATGACGGAGGTGAAGATTACTCCATTAGCCGTCTTCTTTTATTTTTCCACTGCTTTCAGTTCGGTAGTTCTGTCCCTTCCCAGGTCTGCCTTGTCAAAATCATTATCGTCGGGCAGTATCAGGAAAAATTCCCGTGTGTCATCAAATTCTGCAGTGACATCCGCCGTGGAAAAATCAAGAACATGGCCGCCGGCTTTTCCATCCGACGTAATAAAATGGAGGTGATACCCCGGTACATTTATTCCCTTGACGAACGGGGGACACCAGAAACCGACCATGGTCCCCGCAACATTCGTAAGCTCAAAGACCGGTTGGGTTTTCACTATTTCAGCAAGAGGACGGTACGGTTTTTTCTGCGATGGCACGCTTCGCGTCTTGACCGATCTGAAAGATCCTTTCAATTTCACAGCATAGAATATATTGTGGGACGGGAACCATCTTTCCGTGCTTTCCGTAAATTCCAGAAAATTTGACCCCTCCTTAAGCTTGAGAGCCTTGTCCGCTGTGAAAAATGTTACAGCCGCGAAAGGAGTCTTGGAGCTTATGTCAGGCTTTACCGCCGCTCCATCAGCAGTCACCTGATAAAATACTCCATCAAGCAGAATTAATTCCCCATCAAGGGTATCCAGCGTCCCGATACCGAAATCGCCATTCTTCCGCATTTCACCAAGTGTGGAAACACCATCGTAGGCTCCGGCCATGAGCGCATCTATCGTCGAAACCTGGGTGAGGGCCTCGTCTGACGCAAAACAAACGGACATTGACAACAAGACAAGGCATCCGACAATGAACAGTTTTACCTTCGACACCGTCATATTTTTGACTCTTTGTTCACGGTGCCAGCAGCACCTGGTCGCCGAATTCTTTTTTGAGCTCGGCGGCAAGCCTGTCGGCCTCAGCCTGGGATTCAAATTCAACCATCAGTTCCCCTGACTGCCCGACGATGATGCGGCCGTACGGTTTGACCACCCGGGCCACATCGTCCGGCTCTACAGTCCACCAGCCGCGGGTGCGCCTCAAGAGTTCCTCTCCTTTGAGCTTCTGGGGAGTAACGAGATCTATGGAACGGAACCAGGCGCTCCATCCTATCCTGGCAGGATCTTTCATGACGGGGCTGACAGGGTCATGATAGATCCTGCATCTTCCAAACAGGCGCAGATGGATCATTTCAACACCTCGTCTACCAGCTTTTTGAGACCTGCATTCCCCGGGAGTGCCGTATCGGGGACTTCGAACCCGCTCAGGGACAGGGCCCGCCCGAGACATAACAGGTAAATATCGGGGGCTATATCGTCAGCCGCCGCATTTGTGCGCTGCAGCACCCCCACCCAGGACCGCTCGAAAAATCGTAAGGCCTTTTCACGGACTTTACGGAGCCGCTCATCGGTGGGCGAGATACGGGCTGATTCTAGAAATACCTTTTGGACCGCCTCGAGCGAGGCAAAAACGCGACGCATATACCTAACCTGGGGATCACTGCCGAACGCATCGATATCTGTCATAACGGTCCTGCCGTAAAAAAGATCGTGAATCTATGGAATATACAATAATGGAATGTCCAGTCAGTGTCAAATGGAAAGACTTTTTTCTCTTTACAAGAAAGATAAGCTGTCCCATACTTTATTTTATGAAAAAATTTATATTGCCTGTAATTCTATGTGTATCTCTGTTCTGGTTCTTCGGACAACCTATTTCAGCTGCGGGCACTGGCAAGACGTCTACGGATATGTTCCTTCTTTCCTTCGGAAAAGGAAAGATCGAGACACGGCTTTATTCGGATTATTTCTGCAGAGCCTGCAAGACGCTCGAGCCAAACATCGAGTATCTTATGGCGGACCTTGTTAAAAAAAATGTTGTTACCGTAACATTTGTCGATACCCCGCTGCATAAGCAATCAGCCCTGTATGCCCGTTATTTCCTGTATATCTTGAATTCCAAAAAAGAAATAGGCCATGCCTTGAAGGCACGCTCGATACTTTTTGAAGCAGCTCAGCAAAATATCAGCGATAAAGATAAACTGGAGGCGTTCCTCAATTCGAAAGGTGTCAAATTCAAACCTTTCGATCCCCAACCGGTATTCAACAGGCTCCAGCAGTATCTGAGAAGCGATCAGATACGCGCCACCCCTACCTGTGTTGTAATCAATGGTGATAAAAAAGAATTCTACCAGGGCGGGGCGAACATTACGAAAATGCTGGAAAGCCTTAAAACCGGACAGCAGGAGTGATTTTGAAAAATACGGACGACATCAAGAAAGATCTTCTCACGGGGTCGCACACGATAGCAGTGGTGGGGCTATCGCCTGACCAGGCAAAGGCCAGCAATATCGTGGCGAACTACCTGCTGGAAAATAATTTTCGCATCATCCCGGTCAACCCAGGCTATCCGGAGATACTCGGCCGCAAATGCTATCCCTCGGTGGCCGACATACCGGAAAAGGTAGATATTGTCGATATATTTATGAGGGCCGAAAAAGTCATGCCTGTCGTAAAAGAGGCAATTCAGATCAAGCCGAAAGCGATATGGCTCCAACTCGGCATTGTCAATAACGAGGCGAAGGAGCTCGTTGAAGCGAACAACATCCTCTTCTTTATGGACCAATGCATCAAGCAGGAGCATGCACGCTTGTTCAAGAAATGAACTGGTTGAAGGTAGCTTAGGGGATATACATGGAACCTTCGGCCGAGAATTCAATATTAACAGTCCCTAACGATCTCCTTTATCTTCCCGCCATCCAAGCGTTCGTATCCGAGGTTGCGGACAAGGGCGGCTTTAGCAGGCGGGACACGACCATGAGGCTGACCGCCATTGAAGAAGCGGTCGTAAATGTGGTCAGGCACGCCTTTGAACCTGACGAAAAGGTAACCTTTCAGGTTATTGTTGCACCCGGCAATTCGGGTATTACGGTTATTGTCAAAGATAAGGGACTACCCTATTCGCCAAGCCTCGTTCCCGAATATAATGCACCTTCCGACATTGAGGGCGCGGCCAATGCAGGACTTGGCTCACATCTCATAAAGAAGGGTGTCGACGAGATATTTTTTCACAACCTGGGACGGACACACAGGCAATTGATCGATCATATCCCTTACCGGCCTAGTTTTTTCTTGGTTTGTTCGACCTCGATATCTGCCTCTTTTGATCTCTCGATCACGGAAAGAACACCGATCCATGTTCTGGACTGTGCAACCAGAGGACTTTGCGGATATTCCCTGATGATCTTCTGAAATATCGTCCTTGATCTCTTAAAGTCTTTCCGCTGATAATTCTGGCTTGCATATATTAGTCCCATGTTAAATAAGGCCTGGTCCGCGGGTGCTTTGTGATCACATTGGGCTACAATGTCCTGGTTTATCTTGAGACTGCCCTCAAAATCACCATGAGCGTAGAGGTCGGACGCATTCTGAAGGTCCGCCGAGAACCTATCGTATTGTACGGATGCGCATCCCAGTGTTACGGAAATGATCAACCCGGCAAGAATACAGTGAAGGTGCTTCCTTTTCCCGGTTCGCTCTCGACCCAAATTTTACCTCCATGTGCATCAACTATATGTTTCGCCAGTGCAAGACCAAGGCCCGTCCCTTTAGCGCCAGCCTGGACCGCGGTTTCGGCCTGACGGTATTTATCGAAAATTGCCGCACGATCTTCCTTCGGTATGCCAGGTCCCGAATCGGTCACAGAGAATTCAAACCCTCCCGAAGCAGGCTTCAGGGATATTTTGATAGTGCATCCGTTGGGAGAAAATTTTACAGCGTTTCCCAAAATATTCCGGACGACTTGGAGGAGTCTTTCGGGATCCATCCTGACCGGCGAAATTTTCCCGGAATAGTCTAATTCGAAAAAGATGTTTCGCGATGTGGACAAGGGTTTGATTTCTGCAATGGCTTTTTTCATCAAAGGTTTAATATCGTGAAATCCAATATCGAGGTCGATTATGCCGGCCTCCATTTTTGAAAGATCGAGAAGGGAATTTACCTGTTGAATGAGCCGATCGCACTCCTGGGACATAATGGTCAGCACCTTCTGTCTTTCATGTTCCCCACGCTCCGAATGCTTCTGCAAAAGGATGAGTCCCGCCTTCATCGAAGCTAGCGGAGTACGTAATTCATGGGTCATAAGTGCGAAAAACTCGGATTTCACTTTTTCGGTTTCGGCCAATTGTTTGCTCATCGTATTCAACGCATGCGCCAGTTCTTCAATTTCCGGCGGGGAAGAAAGTTTCAGGGGGTTGTCAAATTCTCCGCGGGCGATCTCCCTGGTCTTTTTCTTTATAACAGATAAGGGTTTTGTAATGCTGTGGGTAATGCCCCCAGCAATGACAACGCCAAGAAAAAGCGAAAGCAATGCCATGATCAGTGCCGTCCTCAAAGCTCCGGTCCCCGACCTGGCCAATCCCTCGATTTCCGTTTTGGTGTTGGACGCTACATACGATTCGAGCCTTTTTATATCCTTGATCATCGCATCGACAACGGTTTCCTTTTCCGCCTTATAGCGGTCAAACCGGTAAGGTTTTCCCGATCTTATATAGCTCCTTTCTTCTCCTACGAGAGCAACATAACGGGCATGCCCCCTGGCAATACTATCAAGCAACTCTTTGCTGCCGAAAGTGTCGGTGATATCGGCGGCTCCGCGCAAAGACAGCGCAAATTCCTTCCCGGCTTCCACAAAGCGATCATAGAACATATTGTCTTTCGTAATAACGAATTTTTTTTCATATGTTATCTCGGAAAGCAATGAATCGCTCAACTGGTCCTTATATCCGAGCATTCTATCTCCTGCCTGGAGCATCTGAACGCTGGCCCTGTTGAAGTGTTTCAACTTTAAAATGGAATAAACACTCACTGATGTCGTTATTACGAAAAGAGCGCTGAAGCCGATGATCAACCGCGTAAGGACATTGACTTTTACGAAACTACCCATCTACATCGCTCTTTCATCAAAAAACCCGAGCATAAGCAACCGGCCAGGCCTGTTTACATCATTTATACTTCGAGATCCGATACTCGGTAAAATCTTGTTCGGTCTTCCAGGCATCGGATACATTTTTCGGCACGTTTCCATTATGGTATCTGGCAAGGTCTGCCTTGAGGTTCTCTGCGTCTTTTTGAAGGCCGCTTATTCTTTCCTCCACTTTCACCTTTTTATTTTCGATCATTTGCTCCTGCATCTTCCTATCGCTGGCCGCACCCTGCTGCTTGAGGATCTCCTCGAGGCTTAACCCCCTGCTAGATCGATCCGGATTGTTGTACCTGTATAACTCCTCGTGAGCAGCGACCAGCTCCGAATTAATGCTCCTGAATTTTTTCAAATACTGCGTCGTCGTCTCGTCAAACTGACTGGCCCCCGTTGTTGATCTTGCCGAAGCTTTCTCTTCCCTGGCAGCGCCCGGTCTTCCATCAGGAGATTTGCCGGCATCGCCTTCCCATGCCAGGAGATTACCGGAAGGCCCGATCAGCAACATAAAGATAATGAGTAAGGATGGTGTATTTCTCATGTCGACTCCCTGAGCTCAGAATTATGATGAGTTGTTAAATATTACCAAATATCACCCTTCGAATCATGTGTAAATTTAATATTTGTTGAGCCGGCAAGTATTTGTCCGAAGACAGGTAGCACCTTCCGTACGCTGGAACTGGTTGCGGCCAGAAAATCGGTGGAAATTGTTGGAAGAGGTGGATAAGGAAGAAGACCTATGGCATATCTACATACATCTGTAGTATATCACCAACAATATGAAGTCTGCGAGAAAAAACCCTGCTGTCCAGCATATGGCTTTTAATGCTGCCTTTGCCATCGTTAAGACAAAATCTAAATCCATGATTCCCCTCCCAAGCGTGATTTCACCCATTCCCCCTTAATACCCGTACAATTCCCGTAGTTGCCGGTTGATCGCTGCGATCTCATCCTCTGTTTCTGAAATCTCTTCCAGCGTCAGCTTGCCGGCTTTTAATTTTTGTGACCACTTGGTGCGTTCATCCTCAAGCGCAGTTAATCTGCGCAGAAGCGATAATTCTTTATTCACTAAACAAAAACCTTTCTGCGGTATGTCCATCTAATCGTGACGATCTTAGTATAAAGGTAATCAATTATCTAATAACCGAGAAGTTCCTTTAACTGGTTTTCAATGTGATCAATTTCTTTCCGTGTTTTCGTTTGTTCTTCCAGGGTTAATTCTCCGGAGAAGATGCTGTTAATTTTTCCCTCTCGCTGGTAATAAAGGGATAGCAATAGATGTGTGAGTTCGTGGTCATCCATTAAAACCTCTCAACGATTAAACTATATCAGCTTAAAATAAGGAATTAACACAATGTATCACAACATGGACCCGCGGTCAAACGCACATATATTAACTGTGATTATAGAACTTTCGGCAAATTGTGGTTAAAATCCTCTTCTGTCTCCAAACTCAGACGTTTACCCGGTCCTGGTTTCAGCCATTCCCACCAGCCGGTATCCGCGGCCATATTGAGAGCCCGCCATTCCGTATTACCCGTCCTTCCCATGAGCGATGTGTGCCAGTGCCCGAAGTACCACAGGCCCGGCTGGTACTTTGCCAAGACAATTGACAGCGCGGCGTTGGAGGGATCGTTCGTCTTGCGTGTATCCACCTCCAGCATATACGGCAGCAGATCCGACGGGCATGTATGGCTGATGACGATATCCACCCTGCAGTCCGGGAGGGCACCGATGTCGCTCTGTTTAATAGTCTCTTCCGGGAACCAGTCGTAGCCAGGCGTGCGGTACTTTTTGTCAATACTGTCCGCCCCGCCCATAAAGAGAACGGTCCGGCCGTCCGGGAGAACAAGCGTTGTTCCCCGCCTGCGATAAAAGACGTTTTCCATCCCAGGGGCCCGGCCGTCTTCGCCTACCTGGCGGAGGCTTTCGTGATCTTCGTGGTTGCCGTCACAGAAGTGGATGGGCACATCACGGTTTCGCAGAAGATATGATCTCGATCCTTTCCACTTCGGCCAGTATCCAAAATCACCGCAGGACAGGACCATGTCCGGCCGATGCCGGTTAATGAGCTTGCTCAGTTTGCCCCATTCGCCGTGGACGTCGCCTACTATTAGTATCTTAACCGATATGTCGGTTTTGTTCATGACCGGTCCTGTCTTTCGCCTCTCGCTTCTCGTTATCTACACCCGGATGATCTTCGCGTCGGCATCCGGGCAATAGGGATCCGCAAGCTGCCAAGGGGAATTGAGCAATACGTACACGGCTGCGCCAGGCCTCGGTATGTAAGTTGCTGTGATAGATAATTTCACGAGGGGTTATGAGTCGATCACGCAGCCCTGGATTTTTAATTTTGAATAAATTAATTCGGGAATATTCGCTACAAACATGGTGCAGCGCCGTCTGGTCGTCCTTGCCTACGACATTTACCTTACGGTGTCTTTCTTCTGGGCAATGAGCGTCTGGAAACTTTCAAGGAGATCCAGGACGATCCCGCACCACGCGTCAGAACATGAGAAACTTGCGGACGGCAGGAAGAAGGAACATTTGTCACGGAAAAACGCTCTATTCTTTTCCCTCATATTACGTAGTATATCATTTGGCGCACGAAAAGGGGTATAATAACTAATGCATGGTCTTCGAATGAGCGGCGGTCCGTTCCGTGGGTTGAACGCGGTAATTTTGCAAAAATATTTTGGCGAGCGGCGCTTAATAATATCCCAGAGTTACAGATGTGTGCACAGTGCACACAATAGCAGGTTTTGCAGATTATTTTTCTGTCGTCAAATCCGATATTTCTTTGACAAGATCCATGATTTCTTTTAGGGCTTCTCGGCCCGAAAAACGCTTCAGATCTTTGAAGAACTCCCTCCATGCGCCGGACGACTCCTTGTCGCCGCCCTGGAGGAAAAGGACGAGCTTCGTTCCGTCCTCCCTTGCGCCTATGGCGACCAGGGCGGGGACAAGTTCTATGCTGCCGGCGATCCCTATGCGGAAATTGACGCCGTCAATGAAAAGGTACTTGATCTTTTCACGGGAGAGATCGCGCATCCTCCATTTCTCCACGGCTTGTTTCAGCTCGGTGGTCGAGCTGCTTGTCCCGGCGGGTGAGAGGGACCGTCCGATGAGCCTTCTGCTCGGAAGGGACAGCGTCCGTGTGCTCACATCTGTCAGATACAGGGCCGCTATGTCCCCGGTGATCCGTTCATCATAGCTCCGGCACCGGGGAAGGACCTGTAATTGAAAGTCCCCGTCGCGGTCCCTGGGCACCCGTATCTTAACATCGCGAGCCGCGTATCTGGTCGAGGATCCAGCCGCTGGCCGACAACAAGGCGTACGCCTCGAGGACACATGCGAGCAGGGCCTGGGTCAACGCCAGGGTGAACATTTTTCAAATGTTGTTGACAAAAACTTGCCTCCTCGAATCGAACGGCACGGTTATGTTGCCGACACCGGAAACATCGCGCAAAATGCAACTGCCCGGATCACGGTAATTAGCATCAGTTCGTATTCCGACCCAAACCGGCCA
>DHQV01000044.1 GCA_002408185.1 Deltaproteobacteria bacterium UBA5329 | reverse complement strand
GTATTCAAACGTGGAAGATCCGGCGGTCGGCAAGATCGATCCTTAAAATTACGTTAAGAAGTTTTCCGAATAACGCAGCGGGATGGAGAAAGGTGGAAATTGGGGCGGCAGACGGGACTTGAACCCGCAACCCTCGGAACCACAATCCGATGCTCCGCCGTTGAGCTACTGCCGCCGTTTATAAGAATAATTAGTTAGCATAATTCCACGATCAAGTCAATGAAAGGAGGGGGCTGCATCACTCGAAGGTCGGTCCGTCATCTCTGATCTGGGCCAGGCAGAGGCTCGTCTTGCGATAGAGTTCCGTGAAGTAAAAGGTGGACAGGAGGAGAGAGTAGTAGGTCAGGACCGACGAGATGAGAAAACCGACTAGGTACGGAATGCGCATGAAAAGGAGCGAGATGTAGATAGCCGCCATTGTGGCAAAGTATCCGATCAGGTACTCGACGAGGACTTCCTTTATTCCACGCAAGATCGATTCGAATTCCAGGGATTCCCTGAAATCGAGCCGCTCGGCGAAGACGGCGAAAGCGAAAGGCAGAAAGAATGAACATACGGGCAGAAGGACGAAGGTCGCGGCCTTTATCATGAGGTGGCCGAAGAAAGCGGTAAAGCTGTTCAGTGTCGTCAGAAAAAAACCGGCGGAGAACATGAAGAACGGGATGGCGTTGTAGAGGATAAAAACGAAGAGCAGCTTGACCCCTTCCATCCATGTTTCGTATTTGTCCTGCCACGTAGCGAGGCCCATACCTCCCACCATGACGAGGCGGGAGGTACGGCAGAGAAATCCTATTGAAAAGAAATTAAGGACCGGGATAAAAAGGGCGAGGCCGCCAAAGATCCAACGGTTGATATATCGTGAATTTACGGTGAAACGTATAAACGGAATAATGTCCATCAATTATTTTCCTTTGGACATGAAATCAAGAAGGCCCTCTGGGGTGTATCCCGTCATACCGCCGTCCATGACGATCGTTTCACCATTGATGTATGCTGCACCATCGGATGCGAGGAACATGATGGTCGAAACCAGTTCGCCAACCGTGCCCATTCTCCCGATCGGGGTCCTGCCGGACAGGTAGTTGACGAACACGTCTTTCCTTATGAGCCCTTCGTTCATGCCGCCTTTTATAAAACCGGGCGCCACCGCGCACAGCGTCACGCCGGACCTCGACCACTCGTATGCAAGCTGGCGTGTCATTGTCATAATTCCCGATTTGCTTATAGCGTAAGGGAGGAACCCCTTTTCTCCGAAAAGCGCTACCTGGGACGCTATGCTGACTATCCGGCCGGAACCCTGCTCAACCATTCTCTTGCCGAAGATCTGGGTCGTATAAAAGGTTCCTTTTAAATTTATGTCGATGACCTTGCCGAAATCGTCCTTTTTCATTTTCACGGACGGCACGAGGGGATTGACAACACCGGCATTGTTGATCAGGATATCGACCCTGCCCAGTGCTTCATAGACCTTCGACGCGGTGGCCTCCATGACATCGTAGTCCGAGATATCCCCCTCGAATGCGAGGACCTTCTGCCCCTTGAATTCCCCGGCGAATTTTTCCACGGCTTCCTTATCCCGGCCGTTGACCGCGACCGAAGCACCTTCTGCAAGAAACGCCTGCGCCATAGCTTTGCCGAGGCCCTTTGTGCCGCCGGTGATAAAAACAACTTTGTTCTCGAAACTCATAACATCCCTCCGTACAGATTTTTTATTCGTTCATCAAAAAGCTGTATCAGGCCCTGGTTGTCGTTTATTGTGATGCCGAACACTTCTTTCCATATGTCGGCCCTTTCCATGCACAGGTATATGAAAAGCCGGCTGTCGATGTTTTTCAATAATTTATAAAGGAATTTGTAGATCCTTATCCTTTCCGGCTTTATATAACGGTACTTGCCGTCCTCGCCCCGTATGAACTCTCCGGTGAGAAGGTATCTGCGTTTCTTTTCGATAAGCTGCCCGTATAATGCGGCAGGGAATCTCAGGAGCCCGAGGCTGATCCAGATGATCTTTCCAGGGTCGAGGATCCTCCCGATGTCTTCGATGAGATAACGGTAATCTCTCTCGAACCCGTCGTAAATGACGACAGGATCGAAGTGAAG
This sequence comes from Deltaproteobacteria bacterium UBA5329, assembly GCA_002408185.1. Taxonomy (GTDB): domain Bacteria; phylum Desulfobacterota; class Syntrophorhabdia; order Syntrophorhabdales; family Syntrophorhabdaceae; genus Delta-02. The sequence goes on along the minus strand of DHQV01000044.1, from coordinate 8,565 downwards.
GCCGACAAAACAGCCGTTGTCCTGCGCCAATCGCGCCGCCTTGAGGCGTTTGTGTATGGGGCTTGTCCTTTTTTCCTCGGCGTCGATAAACCTCTGCGGTGATACGGAAAATGATATCACCGTGTATGGATTGAGATGGGGTAAGAGATGGCGGAAGTCGGCCCACTTTGATTTGAGTTCGAGGATCGCCTTCTTCTTGTTCCCAAAGTAATCGACGAGAAACTCATTGAGTCTGAGCTGCCTGTCGAGGGCAAGGCTGTCGGAGAGCTCCCCTGTCCCGAACCTCAAGACATGCCCTGCCGACCCGTCGATGCGCCTGTCGAGTTCCCCGGTTATCGCATCCCGGTCGCATGAGACCTTTATAACGTCATTTTTGAGATAGGCTTTGAGTATACAGTATGAACAGGAAAGAACACAGCCTTCGATAAGGTCTATTGTCTGGTAGCCGCAGCAGATGTGATTCTTCGTGCCGGGACATTGCCTGATGATGTCAGTATTGTGCTCAACGAATTGTACCTTTTGTAAGCTCAAGGATGCTCCTCAAATAGCCCGCATCCGCAAATCCCGAAATTTTAGCGAGAGCAGTGCGTACGTCCTCAACATCTTTTATTCTCAATACTAAATCAATATACTCTTTTTCAAAGAAAGGGTCTACCTTAATATCGATCCCCGGGGGCAGGGCCATCTTGTCCCGTATCGCCTTCAGTTTCCGGGTAAGCGATGTGAGGACCGGATGTGTCCGTTCTTTCAGGTGCGCCCTCAATGAATCGGCATTGGGCATAATGGGGATATCCACAGCCGTCAGTTTGCCTTTTCTGATCCTGAGAATATGCAGCATTTCGAAGATCTCCCGGAGTGTGCTTTCGGTCAGGTGAAAACCGGCAAGCGACCGCACGATCTTTCGTCTTTCGCTAATATCGAACTGCATGAAAGACCCAATGTTTCTCAAAGACACGGTATTTTTCAAAATGAAATCTTTATACATATTTTCGAGCCCGGCAAGGGCGATAAAGATCTTAAGGACCTTTTCATGGGGATCGAGATCGAGATATCTCATCGAGGACAGGATATCTTTCTGTGAAAAACCGGAACGGTTCATCTTGTACAGCGCGTTCGCTTTTTCGATGATATTGTACCCCCGCTCTATATTGGCGTGAATTGCTTTTAAAAGCGCTTCCTGTTCGTCAATATCGACAATGACCGCCGGAACGGACCTTATCCGGAGCGCCCGTGCGCAATCGAGGCGGCGCAGGCCCGCAACGGGAATGTATGGTTTCCGGTCGAGGAGGGTGACAGGCTCGATGATGCCGGCAGCATCTATGGATGATAAGAGATTTGCATTATCGCGGCCGTATGACAGCGCGAACCGCCCATCCTTGAGGTCTATACTGGACAGGGGGGTCTGTGTCATCGCTGGAAGTACATGAACAGCCATTTTATTATCGTGTAAAGCATTATCAGGCCGATGAGGATCATGCCGGACATGACGAACCAGTGGGGAATGAACGTTGTCTTATGTTTTTGCCCGAGGGATATATATTTCATGTGCATCTTCGCAAGATAGGGGCTCCTGTCGGCGATCATGTGAAAGACCGTTACCAGGAGGGGGATGACAAAAATGGCCGAGAAGGCGGAGAAGACCCACGCATTCTTGATATCGCCCGTCCGTAAACTTGCCATGAGAATAGAGAGACAAAAGAGAGCTATCGCCGTCGAAAGACATACCACGATCCATTGCGATGATTTTCTGTACGGCATATACCTTCCTTTTCCGGATGCCAATCATTGTATAAAAGTATTTCATGGCTGTCAATGTTGGGTTATACTTAAATCCGTTTTTACGAGGTCCTCACATAAAGGAGTCTGGGAATGAAAAAGTCCATCGGTGCGCAAACGGTGCTGCTGCCGGCCCCGGTGCTTGTTGTCGGAACGTATGACAGGGACGGCCGCCCGAATGCGATGACGGTTGCCTGGGGCGGCATGTGCTGTTCGAGGCCGCCATGTGTGGATATTGCGTTAAGGAAGGCGACCCATACGTATCAGAGCATTATTGACCGCAAGGCCTTTACGGTCCATGTTACGCCGGAAAAATACCTCACCGAGGCGGACTATTTCGGGATAGCGTCCGGCAGGGATATCGACAAATTTGCCGTTACCGGGCTTACGCCCGTGCGAAGCGATATCGTCGATGCTCCGTATATCGAGGAATTTCCTTTTGTCCTGGAATGCAGGCTTGTCGATTTTATGGATCTCGGCTCGCATACGCAGTTTATCGGGGAGATCCTCGATGTGAAAATAGATGAAGATGCGCTCGACGACTCCATGCTGCCGAACATTCAAAAGGTCAGGCCCTCTGTCCTGACCCCGGGAATCCGCGAATATTACGGCCTCGGCGAAAAACTCGGCCGCGCCTTCGTCATCGGAAAAAAACTGCGCAAAAAATAATCGCATTGCCGTCCCGGTAATTTCATGGTGCGTAACCTGTTAATTGATTTGCGAATACCGGGATAATCTGTTATAAATTAACCTGTTTTTGAAAGGGCCGGACGGCTGAAGGGAGTTTTTCGCTCTTATCCGTCCGTCGACGGTGTTTTGGCGACAAAACTATTTATATAACAGTCAACGGTACATTGAGCGTTATGAGAGTCGATGAATTTGATTATGATCTGCCGCGGGACATGATCGCCCAGCATCCGGCGGGTGAGAGGTCCCGGTCACGCCTGCTTGTCTATGACAGGGCAACGGGGAAGATCGATCACCGGAATTTCTCGGACATCGTCAACTGTCTCCGTAAGGGTGATGTCCTCGTTTTAAATGACAGCAAGGTTTTTCCGGCCCGTCTTAAAGTACGGAAAGCGACCGGTGGCCAGCTCGACATTCTTCTCGTCAAGTCGCTGGGCAATGGTTCATGGGAATGCCTGGGACGCGGTACGGGTAAAGGCAAAGCGGTCATCCCGGTCACGATCGGGGAATATTCCGCCAGTCTCGCAAAACAGGACGATTGCCTTATTGTATCCTTTGCCTCGGCTGAAGAGGCTGACGAGGTCATGGCCAAATTCGGCAGAATGCCCCTGCCTCCCTATATCAAGCGGAACGGCGAGAACGGCATGATGGAGGACTTTGACCGTTATCAGACGGTTTATGCCGAGAATACGGGATCCATAGCCGCTCCTACCGCCGGTTTTCATTTTTCCGACCAACTGCTGGATGCCGTGCGCTCGGTCGGCGTCGACATCCTGAAGGTCACGCTTCATATCGGCATCGGCACATTTTCCCTCATACACACCGAGACCCTTGAAGAACATCACATGCACGGTGAGCGGTACGAATTGGACGAAGCGTCGCGGATGTTCCTTAATGAGGCGCGAAGCGAGGGGCGCCGCATAGTTGCCTGCGGGACGAGTTCGGTGAGGACGTTGGAGACGGTTTTCCAGTTAAATGGCAATGCATCGGCGGCGGGTACAACGCAGCTTTTTATTTACCCGGGATACAAGTTCAGCGCAGTGGACGCACTGATAACGAACTTTCACCTTCCCCGCTCGACGCCTCTCATGCTCGTGGCGGCTTTCATGGGGACACCTGGTCTCAAGAAGGCCTATCGGGAGGCGATATCCGGGGGATACAGGTTCTACAGTTACGGGGATGCGATGTTCATATCATGAAAACGATAGAAATCGATCGTATAGATGGAAAGGCCCGTTTGGGCAGGCTGTCGACGGGCCACGGCCAGATAGATACGCCTGTCTTTATGCCCGTAGGCACGCAGGGCGTTGTCAAGGCAATGACCCACCTGCAGCTTAAGGACCTGGGCGTGAAAATGATCCTGGCGAATGCATACCATCTATACCTGCGCCCCGGAGACGAACTGATCAAAAGAATGGGCGGGCTTCACAGGTTTTGCGGGTGGGACGGCGCCATGCTGACGGACAGCGGGGGCTACCAGATATTCAGCCTTGGGGTGTTGCGGGAGATAAAGGAAGATGGCGTGCTCTTTCAATCTCATATTGACGGTTCGCGGCATTTTCTTACCCCGGAAAAGATGGTGCACGTGCAGGAGAATATCGGGGCGGATGTGGCAATGTGCCTCGATGAATGCGTGTCCTATCCGTCGACGTCTGAATATACACGTGACTCTGTCGAGCTGACGACGCGCTGGGCGAAGAGGTGCCTTCAGGCCAAAACAGATAGCCCGCAGAAACTTTTCGGGATAATCCAGGGCGGTTTTTATCCGGAGCTGAGGATACGTTCCGCACACGATATACTCGCGCTCGACTTTGACGGCTTCGCTATCGGGGGCCTGAGTGTCGGCGAGCCGAAAAGCCTGATGTGGGACATGGTCGACACGGTCATTGACCTTATGCCGGCAGATAAACCGCGGTACATGATGGGCATAGGCTTGCCGGAAGACCTTCTAGAGGGTGTGAAGAGGGGGATCGACATGTTCGACTGCATCATCCCGACACGGTTTGCCCGGAACGGCAGCCTGTTCACGTGGGATGGCAGGATAAACATCAAGAACGCCCGTTTTACAGAGGACAAGGGCCCCATAGATGAGGAATGTTCATGTTACACGTGCCGGACATATTCGCGGGCATACTTGAGGCATCTCGTTGTTTCACATGAGTTGACGAGCTTTTACCTGAATACTGTCCATAATGTCCATTTTTATATGGAGCTGATGAGAAGGGTCCGTGATGCCCTGGAGAACGGTACGTTCGGGGCTTTTTATCATGATTTCAAGTTACGATATGAAGGAGGTGAATCAGATGACAGGTGTAGCGTATGCAATGGGTAGTATGGGCGGCGGTCAGGCAGGCGGCGGTCAGGCAGGCGGCGGCTACATGTCGCTCGTTTTTATCGCGATCGTTTTTGCCATTTTTTACTTTATCCTTATCCGTCCCCAGCAGAAGAGAGCGAAGCAGCACAAGGATTTTCTCGCGAATCTGAAGAAGGGGGATAAAATTATCACATCGGGTGGTTTGTATGGTACAATAACGGGAATTTCCGACGACAGCGTAACCATTGAAATTGCCGAAAAAGTTCGTGTTAAAGTGGATAAAGGCACAGTAGCAGCACATCAGAAGACTTGAGCGAAAGGAGAATAGATCGTGGGAAGATATGAGAATATTGTTGTGCTCAGCCCTGACCTCGCAAAAGAAGAAGAAGACGATCTCATGAAGAGGATCCATGGAAACCTGGAAAAAGCGGGCGCAGCGATCGTTAAACTGGATGACTGGGCGGTGAGAAAGCTCGCTTATCCCATAAAGAAGAAAGACAGGGGCCATTACTACTTTTTCCTGCTCGATATGGATGAAGGGGCCGTGGCGCCGATGGCCAAATTCTACAGGACACTCGACCCCGTTTTGAGGCACATGTTTGTCGTTGTCGATGACGCGAGCGAAGGTCCGAAGAAACCGCCTGATGCGGTTATATTTGACGAGCTCGAAGGCGAGTTCTGATGAACCGTGTTTTTATGACGGGAAAGGTCGAGGCCAGACCTCAGATCGTCTATACCCCCCGGGGGGAAAAGTTCATGGTGTTTCCGCTGAGGGTCACAGATGGCGATTTCCTCATCGACGTCGAATGCCGGGGTGATTCATCGGAACCATACGTCGATGCGGCGGTCGGAAGCAGCGTGATGGTATCGGGCATGCTTGTTAGAAAAAAGCTGCAGGCCAGGGAGATGGTAAAACTCAAGGTACATAAAATTTTTTGGATGGAGGAATAAATAGATGGCAAGACCAATGAGGACAACACGGCCGGATTCACCCAAGAAAAGGGTGTATGTCAGGCGGCGGGTATGCAGATTCTGCCAGGATTCCAATCTGGCCATTGATTATAAAGATCCCAAACTTTTGAAATCATTCATCACGGAAAGAGGCAAAATTATGCCCAGGAGAATGACGGGCACCTGTGCAAACCATCAGCGCAAGCTTAAAGAGGCGATAAAAATTGCCCGGCACATTGCCTTTCTTCCCTTTACCACATTATTAAAATAACGGAGGCACGTGATGAAGGTTATACTCATTGAAGATGTTCAGGGTGCGGGGAAAAAAGGTGATACCGTAACTGTCCGCGATGGCTACGGAAGAAATTTTCTCGTTCCGCGGGGGCTCGCTATCCCCGCAACGCAGGGGAATGTGGCACGCTTTGAGAATATTATCCGGAGCGTTTCGAAAAAAAAGGAGCGCGATATCCAGACAGCCGAAGAGCTCAAGGCCAGATTGCAGGAGGTCACGCTTGCGATCAGGAAGAAAGCCGGTGAAGACGGCAGGTTGTTCGGCTCTGTTACCAATAAGGATATAGCCGAAGCAGTCAAGGCGTCCACGGGTGTGGAAATCGATAAAAAATTGGTCCGTCTCGAAGAACCGATCAAGGTAACCGGCGAGCATACGGTGGTTATCCACCTTCAGCCTGAGATAAATGCCGAAGTCAAGATCGAGGTGGAAAAAGAAGAGGCTTAAGTGCCCCGGATCGTAAAAAATGTCAAGGATGCCAAAGATCCCGCAAGCAGATTGCGGGTCCCACCTCAAAATATAGAGGTCGAGCAGTCATTGCTCGGCGGGCTTCTCGTCGATCCGGAATCCATCAATAAAGTGGCCGATGTTGTCGGGCCCTCCGATTTTTACCGGGATGCGCACGGCAAGATATATCAACTCATGCTCCATCTTTCCGAAAGGAATGATGCGATAGACCTCATAACCGTAAGCAGCCTGGCCCGGGACCGGGGCATTCTGGACGTTGTTGGCGGCATCACCTACCTGAACACGCTCGTTGACCTGATGCCGTCTGCGGCGAACATCGCCTATTACGCGAAGATCGTCAGAGAAAAGTCTCTTGTCAGGACCCTTATTAAAGCGGCCACGGAGATAATCGAGAAAGGCTATGATACCGAAACTGACATCGACACGTACATCGACGAAGCGGAAAAGCTCGTCTTCGAAGTGTCCGAGAACAAGCTCAAAAAAAGCTTCCTGCCTGTCAAAGATTTCGTTCATGACAGCATAAAGACCATAGAAAGGCTGTACGAGAAAAAACAGGCCGTAACGGGGGTCCCCACCGGTTTTATCGATCTCGACAAGCTGACCAGCGGACTCCAGCCCTCAGACCTCATCATTGTGGCAGGCAGGCCGAGCATGGGCAAAACCGCTTTTTCCATGAACATCGCCCAGTACGTTTCAACAATGCATGAGAACCCCGTACCGGTCGGGATATTCTCGATGGAGATGTCGAAGGAACAGCTCGTTACCCGGTTATTGAGCTCCGAATCAGAGATCGAACATTCAAAACTTCGTACCGGAACATTTTCCCGCGACGAATGGCCGAAGCTTGTTGCTGCCGCGGGAAAGCTGACAGAATCGCATATGTTCATAGACGATTCGCCCGCCCTTACCGTGCTGGAACTGCGGGCCCGTGCACGGCGGCTCAAGAAAGAGCATAATGTCGGACTTCTCGTGATCGATTATCTCCAACTCATGCGGGGGAGAAGCGGTACCGACCGCCGCGAACAGGAGATATCAGAGATCTCCCGGTTCCTGAAAGCGCTCGCGAAGGAGCTGAATATTCCCGTGATCGCCATCTCCCAGCTCAACAGGGCGCCTGAGACCCGCGAAAAAGAAAATAAAAGGCCGCGTCTCGCGGACCTCAGGGAATCAGGGGCGATCGAACAGGATGCTGACGTCATACTCTTTATATACCGTGATGAAGTGTATAATAAGGACAGGGATGACAACAAGGGTATTGCCGAGGTCATTATCGGAAAACAGCGGAACGGCCCGACCGATACTGTAAAATTGAGCTTCATCGACAAGTGCGCCACGTTCAGGAATGGCTATTACCAGTATGATGAGAGATAACGCGACGCCGGCTATAAATCTTCCGAATATCATTTCGATATTCCGTTTTTTTATAACCTTCTATTTTGTGTATGCGGTATATCAGGGCAGGCTTCGCCTCGCCTTGTACCTTTTTCTCATCCAGGGAATAAGCGATCTCCTCGATGGTTTTATCGCCCGCGTCATGGGCTGGAAGACCGTATTGGGGGCATATCTCGACCCGATCGCAGATAAGACAATGCTCGTAGCAGCGTTCGTGATGCTCTATGTTGTCGGCATTATGCCCTTATGGCTCACCGCGCTTGTCCTCGGCAGAGACATCGTTATTGCCGGAGGGTACCTGGTCCTGTACCGTTTTGCAAGCAACTTAAGGCCACGGCCCACAATTCTGGGCAAGATAACCACCGCTTTCCAGATAGCCACCATACTCTATGCCCTCTGGTCCTGGTCATTTGAGGCAATTACCCCCCGGGAATACAACCCGATATTCTTCACCGCGACTGCCCTTGCAACCGTCATCTCCGGAATTCATTACATTTTCGGCGGCTTCCGCACCCTGAAACGTTCGAGATCGTAGCGGCGACTTTGGATCGCAAGTCGTCCGAGGTTGTATCTCCCTCCTTACCCTCTCGCGCCTTACGCGTTGAGTGCCACATCATCGTAGACAGAAAGATGTGCCACGACATCGTGGACAACAGCTATTCTATTATCCTGAATTCCCGGCCTATTG
>DHQV01000067.1:68219-83794 GCA_002408185.1 Deltaproteobacteria bacterium UBA5329 | reverse complement strand
TGACAGGATGCTTTCAGAGATGAATGGGGGTCATGTTTTCCGGCGCTTTGCACGCTCACGGCGGAAAGAAAATACTTGTGATACAGCCTCCAAGCCCGGGATGACAGTGTTGGTTTTATGCCGGCAGGAATAATACGTTTTCTATTTGATTCCGATGTGGAGCAGCAAAATCCGCCGGACCTCCTCGATCGTTTCCGGTTCGCCCTGGGTTGAATGCCCGGAATTGACGACCAGTTCGGACGCTGCGTAATCCACATGCGCGCTTTCGTATTTTACGACCCCGTCGGTCCATTTTTCTTTCGGGACGTCGATATTCTTCACGGCGACTATCGAATGGGCCGTGACTCCCGGATCGATAGGGATAGATGCGAAAGTCTTTATGAAAGGACTGTTCGGGTCCATATTCCCGGTACTCTTCGGGATTCCCTTGAGTATGGACATGTCAATTGCCTCCGGGTTCCTGGTGACCACTTCTTTCACAGCGTCGAGCATCTGGAAAGGCAGATGGATGAACTTGCCCGACAATTTCCCTATCCACCCCCCTGCCACATAGCTGCCCCTGTGCGGCGTCGCAATGAAGATCACCCTTTTTACAAAAGGAAGCGGTTTGTAAAAAAAGCTTCTTTCGATCATTGCCCGCGTCTCTGCGGAGACTTTGATCTGATCGAAAGGAACCTCGGACGCATTGTCCCAGAAACGCGTCCCGCTGTCCATCACGGGGAATTTTGCCAAGATGCCACCCTGGCTGTGGCCTATAATTATCATCTCCCTAAGGGCCGCGTCCGTGCCTTCCTGGTCAAGCCCGCGGACCAGTTCCTTGAGCCCCTTTGTCAGCATGCCTCCGGTATACAGGATGGGATTCCCCGTATTGTATGTGAAGGACCAGAATTGATAGCGGCCCCACAGGCGCTGATCGTTCTGCAATTCATTCAGCATTTCCACCCAGCGTGCAGCACTCGATGCCGTACCATGAATGAATATCACAGGAATATGGTCTCGTTTATAGGGGGTCATGAAAAAGATACTTTCGGGAAACCGCTTCTGTTCCCTGAACAGTGAAAAACTCCCGGAGAAAAAACCTCTTGTTTCACTTGCATAGACACGTGATCCTTCTAGTGTATATGCCAGGGCGGCAGAAGCATTGAATTCGAGCGGAACTGACCGGTCCTCTATCGTTATCGTTTTCGAAGAATCGGTCGTATACAGTTCGATATTGGCTTTGACATCGCCCGTACTCAAGGCATGACCGGCGTCGTCGAGGCGCAGGAATGCCGTCACGGCAATCTTTACGTCAGGCGGGACCCTTGCCGAAACCGTATCGACCGTATCGGGGCTGTACTTCGTTACCGCTACAAGAGCCGCCCCTATCCCCGGCCACCGGTATTCATTGCGCAAACCGCGTACTGAAAGCCGGCTTGCCGGATAGAATTTCACGAGAGTATAGGTGCTCCACCGGAAGGAAGAAGGTTCAACGGTGACCGTCATTTCCCCAAAAGGAAGTTTGTACTTACCTCCCGTCAAATAAACTTCCAATCCGTCTTCAGACGCCAATCCTTCCGTTATGCCAAGATTGTAAATGTCGACGGCCGTCCGGAAGCGGGGATCGAATGCATTGGTCGTACCGGTTTGCCCCTTCGGGAAAAGCAGGGCATAGGCATACACAGCCGATGCGAGATAATATGACCTGTCCTGGCTCCTGGACGCATAGAGAAACGAGAGTTCCGCCAGTGCGAAAAGTCGGTCTGCCTCGTTTTCCGTCGGTACACCTTTATGTATTCTGACTATGACATCTTCAGGTGTACTGTCAAATTTTTCGGCCAGCCCATTGCGATTTAATATCTGCATCGTCGGCGCGCTTAAAGACGAATTCGTGAGAACATTCGCTGTCAGTTTGCGATATGATTCCTGCGTGTCGAGGCGCCCCACCCCTACGGGAGTCGCACATCCCCACAGGAGAAGAATAAGAGTTGCCAGGGCAGTGAACGGTACAATCTTCCGTCTTAAAAGCTTCTTCATAATGAAATTTCCCGAGGCGTGAGACTTGAAACCTTTTTTTAAGGGGCCGGTGATGAACCGGCCCTACCCTGCTTAAGCTATTTGCTAGCCGGTGTCTCGATGCTTATGGCAACGGCTTCCGTAAATCGCAGAAAGACATTATCACCTTTCTTGATACTCTTAAACCTTTTAACCGATTTATCTACAACGAAATCTCTAACATTTCCTGCGGGTCCCTTGAGAGAGATCAAACGTTTGTCATAATCTATCTTTTCAACCACCGCGGTAATTTCTAACGTATCGACAACGACTGCACGGGGTTTCTCGCCCTTCGCCGCAACCTCGACAGTCTGGCCGCCGGAAGCAGCCGGTTTTTCCCCTTTTTTCGCCACAACGATCGCAACAGAATCCAGGAACCGCGCCGTTGCATTGTCTCCCACCTTGATCTGATCGAAATTCCTGACCTCAGGGCCAGCCTTAACTGTACGCAGTGTGCCGTCCGGCAGTTTGAACGTGACGGTCCGGTTCGCGGCATCGATCGAATCGACGGTCGCCTGGACCGTCACCTCATTGACCATAATGCCGGCAGGTTTTTCCGCAGGTTTCTTTACAGCTTTTTTTTCTGCAGCCAGCCCGCCACTCACAAACACGAGCACCATGAATGTTACCACCAATACCAACACAGCCTTTCTCATAGAGACCCTCCTTTGATTTGATTTGCTGCATAGTCATCAGTAAGGAGTGAGAAGTCAAAAACTAAAAGCCCCAAATCCTATGCCTTTTACTGACCACTCACGACGGACACTGCCTCGGAATACTTTTATCGTACAAGAGCTGAACAATTCAGAATTGAAGGTTCCGGCACAGGATTCTATTCCATTCTCCTCACTCCCCACTCCTCACTTCTTTTCCAGTGCATCCTTGATCATTTTCCGCGCCCCGGTCAGGATCGCCTCGAGATGTTCCTCGTTACGAAAGCTCTCGGCGTACAGTTTATATATGTCTTCCGTACCTGATGGCCGGACAGCGAACCAGCCGTTCTCGGTTGATATCTTCAGCCCGCCTATCGGGGCGTTATTGGCGGGGGCGTGGGTCAATTTGGATGTTATCGGCTCACCCGCAAGATCTCCGGCAACAATGGTCTCGGGGGTCAGGGAGCTTATTGCGGCCTTTTCGGCCTGTGTTGCCGCAGCATCGATACGAATATAAACAGGTTTGCCGAGCCTTTCTGCGAGCTGTTCATAGAGTTTTCCGGGGTCCATCTGCGTTCGCGCAATTATCTCTGCCGCAAGGAGATCAAGTATAATGCCGTCCTTGTCCGTGGTCCAAACGGTGCCGTCCTTCCTGAGGAAGCTCGCTCCGGCGCTTTCTTCCCCGCCAAAGCAGTACGACCCGTTTAAAAGGCCGTCGACGAACCATTTGAAGCCAACCGGCACCTCCGAAAGCTTTCGCCCCAGATCGTGCACAACCCGGTCTATAAGACCCGAACTGACGAGGGTCTTGCCGATGGCGGCCCCTTTGGGCCAGTCCGGCCGATGTGTGAGAAGATAATATATCGCAGCAGCAAGATAATGGTTAGGGTTCATAAGCCCTGCCAACGGGCTCACTATGCCGTGACGGTCAGCGTCCGTGTCATTCGCAAAGGCGATCTGAAAACGGTCACGCATGGCCACCAGCCCCGCCATCGCATACGGGCTCGAGCAGTCCATACGGATCTTTCCGTCATGGTCGACGGTCATAAAAGAAAAAGTTGGATCGACAGCGCTATTCACGACGGTTATATCGAGGCTGTAGAAATTTTTGATAGGCTCCCAGTATTGGACCGAGGACCCTCCCAGTGGATCTACCCCCATCCTGACGCCGGCCGACCGTATGGATTCCATGTCGATGACACTTCCAAGGTCTTCTACGTATGGAATGATAAAATCGATGTGGTGCGTTATCGACGCATTTAATGCGGAATCATATCCCATCCTTTTGACGTCACGGTTACCCTGTTTCAACAGGGTATTCGCGCGATCTTCTATCCACTTCGTAACCCGGGTATCAGCCGGTCCGCCATGAGGGGGGTTGTATTTGAAACCGCCATCCTCGGGCGGGTTATGGGACGGTGTCACGACGACGCCATCCGCCAGAACAGGCCCTCCGGCACGGTTATGCACAAGGATGGAACGAGATATGACCGGGGTCGGGGTGTATCCGTCATTGTGCTGTATCATGGTCGTTACGCCGTTGGCGCAAAAGACCTCCAGTGCAGTTTTTTGTGCCGGCCCGGACAGTGCGTGGGTATCCTTGCCCATATACAACGGCCCGTCGATCCCCTGCATTTTCCTGTACTCGCATATTGCCTGCGATATGGCCAGAATATGCGCCTCGTTGAATGTGCCGCGCAGGGACGATCCCCGGTGGCCGCTGGTACCGAAACTGACTTTCTGCAACGGATCGGTGATATCCGGACTGCGGTCATAATATTCCGCTTCCAATTTCTCGATATCTACAAGTATTTCCCTGGGTGCGGGTTTTCCCGCAAGAGATGAAATCGCCATACAATATGCTCCTTGTTAAAAGTGCAATTACCTGTCTATCAATTTTAGGAGTGCCATCTGAATGTCGGGATCGATCTCGCGAACTGCGTTAATACCTTTCAATTCCAGGATAACGGCCTCGAGGACAAGAAATGTTCTAGCCTCATCACGCAGGCAGCCGGTCTTTACACTGTCAAACTTCCCGTATGTGCCGTGGATGTGGACCCGGGGTTCGCCCCCGTGCCAGAAAACGGTGCCTATTGCGAGGGTCTCATGGCTATCGACTATCTCGCGCCATGTCGGTTCCGGGGGCCGCACATCATCGTTCATGGGACCGACCACGATCCTTCCCTCCGTAATGCCGCCGAGGAGATAAAAAATGCACCCTTTGATGCGTTCTTTGCGAACGATGGAATTGAGATTGGAGATTATCTCGTCGCCATCCTCGAAATGGGCCAAAATAACTTTTCCTATTTCACCAACCTGATATTTCATGATGAGATCTTCAATTGTCTATTTCAATGGGCCCCGGATGAGTTGTGCATCATCGATCCAGACCGTCCCCCCGCCTGTTATTACCAGGTTGAGTTTTATGATCTCGGGTTTCTGGCCCTTCTTCAGAAAAAAAGGTGTTTCCTGTGTGGTCCAGTCGTTCGTTCCCGCAAGATACGTGTCGAGCCCTCGTGAAAAATATTCGCCTTTACCGCGAAAAACGCAGCGCATCTCGAGAAACACTTTACCTTCAACATCTTTTGTCTTTACTTTCGCCCTGTAGACAAGCCGGGAATTATCTACGTCGGCATCGCTGACCTCATAGAGATTGACAACCATGTTCCCCGGGGCATCGATCCTCACCGATCCCTTGCCGTCGAACGATACGGCAGGGTCGAACGATACATTCGTCTTTGTTATGACATCTGCGCTGTTCAGCGGATATTCCTTGATCGTCCGGGGAACCTCCTTCCTGGTGCAGCCGGCTGAGCAGAGGAAGATCACAAGAAAAACCGCCACCAGGGAACAGGTTTTTTTCATCAAGGACCTCCAAGCAGGGATCTATAGCTGCCCGACTACGCTCTATAACAATCCTATCACATACGCGAATATGGGTGAATATATGTTACGCCGGTCCCGGTTTATCGGATCCGGGACTTTTTTATAATAACACATAAATATCGTATTTGTGAGGACCCGGGCAAATATTCTTCCGGCGTGGGCTTCTGTTAAAAATATCATTTGATATGAACCAACCCTTGGTGATAATATTTGCAACAGTACCATAAGGAGAAAAGATTGAGGACAACTATTTTTCCGTCAAAAATAAAAAAAATGTTCCTCGGGAAAAAATGCAGGATCATTATGGTCCTTGGCGCCTGGCTGGCCTTTGTTGTTATATGCCTGACCTTTCAATTATGACAACCCATGGTCTCGGTAACCGAAAATAAATACACTGCCCCCGGTCTTCCTGACATGCGATACAAAAACCACCGCCCACCGTCATTCCGGCGAAAGCCGGAATCCAAGTTTTTCTTTTAAGTCTTTATCTTTTCAAAAACAAGAACAGGACCTTGGATCCCGCCCGCCCAGAGGGTACCCTGCGCCGGGATGACGGGGGCGGTAGTCGTTTATTATGCTATCAACCCTTACTTTTTATGTTTTACGATTTACGGCCTTGGTCTATTTCTTTATTTCCCCGAGTGGCAATATCACCCTGCCGTGGACTTCGTTGAGGACCTCGCCCATTGCAACGTAAATAGCCGACAACCCGCAGATGATGCCTTCCCATCCTGCAAGGGTACCGATCGCGACGCTCCCGCTCCAATCGCGAATGGCGAGGAGCCAGAACAATATGGTAAGGCTCAGGAAAACGAATTGTATGCCCCTGTTCTTACCCCATGTGCCGAACCACATGAAAAACGTGAAAAGTCCCCACATAAAAAGGTACCAGGCCATGAAGGATTCGGAATTGCCGGGAAGGCCCTTGAATACGAGAATAAAAACGAGGGTCCACCAGAAAAGACCGTATGACGTAAAGGCGGTCACGCCAAATGTATTTCCTTTCTTGTATTCCAGTATACCCGCGATGATCTGTGCAAGGCCCCCGTAAAAAGCGCCCATCGCAAGGATCATGGAGCCGATCGGGAAAAACCCTGCGTTGTGAATGTTGAGAAGTACCGTGGTCATACCGAACCCCATCAAACCGAGCGGTGCGGGGTTTGCAAGCTTGTCTTCCATGACGTAATCCTCCTGTATATGGTTTATTGCCACCACCCATTACAGCGTTGCCCCTTATACGCTGTTTACCGAAGGACTACAAGAGTCGAGGCTAATATAGCATGTTCCAGGTTCAAGGTTCAAGGTTATGAATTGGAAAAATCTTTTCGGTCAGAATCTCCGAATCCCCAGGTGATAAATTTCTAACATAGAATTTAGAACATAGAACCCGGAACCAGTATCTCAATCAGGAAAAAAGGCGATCCAGAGACTGGTAAGAATAAGCAAGACCCCGAAAATGAGGTTGAAATAGCCTTGAAAACGGTCCACCAGCGACCGCACATACTTCTGATTAAGGAAATGGGCAACAAAACTGAACCACATAACAGTTTCAACGACCATGATAATACCTGCAACAACGAGAATGGACCGCGGTGTGCCCGGACGCATCACTACGGTAAACAGTCCGAGGAAAAAGAGCGTCGCCTTCGGGTTGGATATATTGGTGAGAAACCCGACCCACAAGGCATTGAGAGGTGAAATATCCTTTTTTGCTTTTTCGGGCGACATGTCGAGGCCGAAAGACCGCGCAGCAATTGAACGGATGCCCATATACAAAAGATATGTCGCACCGAAATACCGGATCATGGTAAAAAGCGTGAGAGATCGAGCGACAACAACTGCGATCCCCGCTATGAGATACGTGACCTGAACTGCGACACCAAGGCCGAAACCAAGGGCAGTGAAAACCCCGGTCCTTCGGGAATACATCAGTGAATTGCGCACGCACATGACAAAATCCGGCCCCGGGCTCATAGCACCCAAAAGATGGATAAACGCTATAGTTATGATGAGATGAAGATTTTCCATAAAAGAAAGGGTAACGGGTTACGGGTCATGGTTTACAGGAACGTACTTCACGCCCTGTTTTCGGCAGCCCGGTCATAGGTCCCGGTTATTTTCATTTTTTTGTTACGAAGCCCGACCGTGTGACTCCGGAGGTCAAGGACAATAACTGTAATATTATCGTAGCTTCCCGTGTCTTTCGCCATACCCGATATGTTTTCCGCCGCCTCTTTCGCGTCTTCGTGACCTCTGGCTGCCTCGATAACGGTTTCCGGGGAAAGGACATCCCACACACCATCACAGGCTAACACCGCCCGGTCATTCTCGCATCCCAGATTTCCCTGGACTATGCGCGGTTCCGGACTCACATAGGGTTTCAGGCATGAATCGCCCAGCGCCCGGCTTACGGCAAGGATGCCCTGAACACGAGGTACGCCAAAAGCCATAACGCTGCCTCCGAGGGCCCGTATGCGGGAAAACTCGGGATAGTCATCCGGCTTGTGGTCACGTGTAAGGACCACCGTTCCTTCAGCCGTGCCTATGATCGCACGGGAATCACCCGTATTTGCGGCCATGAAGCGGTTCCCCATGATATAGAACTGGACCGCGCAGGTGCCCGCCTCGAGACGCTTTTTTACGATATATGCGTCGACCTCGAGATACGCTTCCCTGAGAAGATCGGCTTCGCTCCTGCGGTCGCAGACCGGTTTCTTCATTTCCATCTCCCAGGCGTGGAGGAATGCGGGCGTAAGCATTTCGGCGGCTATCAAGGCAGGTCCTCTTCCTCCGTGTCCATCATATATCTCGGCACTGAAAAACGATCTTTCTTCCCTGTCATAGATAGCGTGCTCGTCTTCCATGCTTGCCCGGAAACCGATATCCTCACTTATGCCGTACGGGATATTCATGAAGGATATTGTACCCTATACTTTCCGGTTTGGACAATGTCTGAAGGAAATATCAAACGCAAATCAATGCTTGTAAAATGCGGTTGTACGTTCTATAATAGGTACTTCCATGAAATTCGAAGAAGGGTTGAAAAAACTGGAAGACATAGTCAGTACCCTCGATGAAGGGAAGATACCTCTCGATGAAGCCTTGAGTCTCTTTAAAGAAGGCCTCGCCCTGACAAAGGAATTGTCAAAAAGACTCGACGAAGCAGAAAAAAAGGTAGAGATCCTTATAAGAAAAGAAGGGGGCGCGGTTGAGAAGGTTCCCTTCACCGGAGAAGAAGAATAGTGGATCTGTCGAGTTACCTGCATGATAAGAAGATCATTGTAGAAAAAGCCTTGAGAGAGATCTGCGCGAGTTTCGTCTCGACACCTGGGATCCTCAGGGATGCAATGGAATACATGCTTTTCAGCAACGGGAAAAAGATACGGCCGATCCTTGCCATAGCGGCCTGTGAAGCGAAGGGTCGAAACACTGACGATTTTCTGCCGTACTTTTGCACCCTTGAAATGATACATACCTATTCCCTCATTCATGACGACCTTCCCTGCGTGGATAACGACGACATGCGGCGAGGCAGGCCCACCTGCCACAAGGCCTTCGGTGAGGCCATAGCGATCATGGCCGGCGACGGGTTGTTGACGGAGGCATTCAGGGTGCTCGCCGATCCCCGGTTTTCGGAAAGGATCAGCCCCAAAATATCCCGGCAGATCGTTTTTGAGATCGCATACGCGGCAGGTGCCGAGGGGATGGTCGGCGGCCAGGTTATGGATATCATATACGAAAATAAGGAAGGCACGAAGAACATCCTTCATTATATCCATTCTCATAAGACAGCGTCCATGCTCCGGGCAGCCGTCCGGGTGGGTGCTCTGGCGGCAGGTGCAAAAGCGCGGGAGTTGAAACACTTCACCCGTTACGGCGATGCGATCGGCCTTGGATTCCAGGTAATGGACGACATACTGGATGCTGAAGGCGACGAGGAACTGGTCGGCAAGAAATTACAGAAAGATGCCAACAAGCAAACCTATGTAAAGCATTACGGTATTCTGGCTTCGAAATTGAAACTCGAACAACTCGTTGACGAGGCAGTCAAATCTATAGCATTTCTGGGAGAGAATGGCCGTATTCTTGAAGATATAGCACACTTCATCGGCAACAGGGTTTCATAAATGCTCCTGGAAACAATAAATTCTCCCGCAGACCTGAAGAAACTGCACCTTTCCCAGCTTATTGAACTTGCCGCCGAGATAAGGCCATTTATCACCAAGGTGATATCCGGGACCGGCGGCCATCTCGCCTCGAACCTCGGCACGGTAGAGCTCACCATCGCCCTTCACTACGTTTTCGACACCCCTCACGATAAAATAGTCTGGGATGTCGGGCATCAATGCTATACATGCAAGCTGCTTACCGGCCGCCGCGACAGTTTTTATACGATACGGCAGGACGGGGGCTTGAGCGGATTCCCGTGCAAAGCTGAAAGTCCCTATGATATCTTTGATACGGGCCACGCAAGCAATTCCATATCGGTTGCTACCGGACTCGCGGAAAGCAAGATCAAAACTGGGTCGACATCCAAGATCATAGCCGTTATCGGCGATGGATCGCTTACCGGCGGCATGGCTTTTGAAGCCTTGAACCATGCCGGACATCTCCGCAGTGATCTCATCGTCGTCCTCAATGATAATGAGATGTCCATATCAAAAAATGTCGGGGGCCTGTCGACCCACCTCAACCGTATTATGACCGGCGAGTTCATGAGCAATATCCGGGAGGAATTGAAAGCCCGGATGAAAAATATGCCGACCATCTACAAGACCGCCCGGTACCTGGAAGAGACGGTAAAGGGTATATTCGGTCCCGGTATCTTTTTCGAAGAGCTGGGATTCACATACGTCGGCCCTGTTGACGGCCATAATATCGAATCTCTCTGCGAGACCTTCCGAAATGTAAGCAGGCTGAAAGGCCCCCTGCTTGTCCATGTGATAACCCGGAAAGGAAAAGGCTATGCCTATGCCGAGGATGACCCGGAACGTTTCCACGGTATTTCAACGTTCGAGTTGACGACAGGCAATTGCCTGTCCAAAGGGAAAAAGACATATACCGATGTATTCGGCGATACGATCATAGACCTTGCCCGGATGGATGAACGCATTGTTGCCATAACGGCGGCGATGGGCCTCGGAACCGGCCTCGATAAATTCTCCGATATGTTTCCCGACAGGTTCTATGATATCGGTATCGCCGAGCAGCACGGGGTGACCTTCTCCGCCGCTTTAGCTCTCGGGGGCTTAAAGCCCTTCGTCGCGATTTATTCCACATTCCTCCAGAGGGCGTACGATCAGGTCATCCTCGATGTCTGTCTTCAGAATCTTCCCGTTGTCTTTGCCGTTGACAGAAGCGGCATTGTAGGCCAGGACGGCCCGACGCATCACGGGGTCTATGACCTTTCTTATTTCCGCCATATACCGAACATGACCGTCATGGCACCCAGGGATGGGAACGAACTCAGGCAAATGCTCTATTCCGCGCACTGCTATAACAGACCGTGTGCGATCCGGTATCCGCGCGGCGAAGCTCTCGGCGTACCTGTAGACTGCGATTTCAAAATGATAGAATATGGCACCTGGGAGCAGCTCAAGGAAGGGGAAGACATCGCCATTATTGCCTGCGGGAATATGGTCGCCGTAGCAATGGAGGCCGCATCGGTGCTCGACGAAAGAGGCATCAGGGCGGCCGTGGTAAACGGCCGTTTTATAAAACCGATGGACGAAAAACTCCTTGCGGATGTGGCGGCGCGGTCCCGCCGCATTATAACGCTTGAGGAAAACGTGGTTATTGGCGGTTTTGGAAGCGGCGTTTCCGAGGCCCTTTGCCGGCTGCAGATATATATGCCTTTTAAATCGTTGGGAACCCCCGATACTTTCATTGCACACGGTAAACAGGACAGATTGCGGCAGTCCCTGGGTCTTGACCGTGACGGCATCGTCAGGACTATCACAGATTGGGTAAAGAACGCATAGACGTACTTCTCGCACGATCAGGCCTCGCGCCCTCACGTGAAAAAGCGCGGGTCCTCGTCATGGCAGGAATTGTCTACGCAAACGGGCAGAAAGTCCTCAAAGCCGACACCCGGACCGACGAGACAGCCAGCCTCGAAATCAGGGGAAACCCGATCCCCTATGTAAGTTTCGGCGGGGTCAAACTTAAAGCCGCTATCGACGCATTCGGAATTGACGTCCGAGGCATGAAAGTTCTCGACGTCGGTTCCTCGACGGGAGGATTTACCGACTGTCTCTTGCACGAGGGAGCGCGAAAGATATACGCGATAGACTCGGGCACCCATCAACTCCATGAGAAATTGCGGAGCGATCGACGGATAATCCTTAAGGAAAATTTCAACGCCAGGTATCTTCGTTTCGACGATATCGGTGAAACGGTCGATATGATCACAATAGATGTATCGTTCATCTCCCTGAAGAAGATCATTCCTGCCGTGGTCGGCCTCGTCAGGAAGGGGGGATATGTTTTTTCCCTCGTAAAGCCCCAATTTGAGGTCGGCCGTTACAATGTCGGCAAGGGTGGCATCGTGAAGGATGACGAGCGTATCAAGGCCGTGATAGACGATATCAGGGAATTCGGGGAAGGCCTCGGCATTAAGGCCCTGAAGATTATCGAAGTGCCCCGGGAAAAAGAACGAAAGAACAAGGAATACTTTATCGTATGGGAAAAATTAAACGGCCCGACCGGGTAAAGCTGTTCGCCAGCCTGATCTTTCATGAAGACGTCGACCTCGGCGCGGTCTTCGGGAAGCTTAACCGGCTTATCGGCCCAGCAGAGGATGAGACCGGCCCTGCCCTTTTCACGCACACGACCTACTATGATGCCGAGATGGGACAGGGTCTCAAGCGTTGCTTCGTCCTGTTCGGCCCGGTCTTCGACCGTGATATTCTCCCCGATATCAAGCTGGCCACGAATGAAATAGAAGACCTGTTCGCCCAAAACAATAAACGCACCGTCAATATAGACGCTGGATATATCGCCCTTGAACATGTTATACTCGCAACCACAAAAGGGTATGCACACCGGCTGTACATCGGGAAGGGGATACACGCCGATCTCACCCTCATGTTCAATAACGGGTCATATCGCGCACTGCAATGGACGTATCCCGATTATGCAGAACCGGAAACAATAGCATTGTTCAATAAGTGGAGAGAATCGGTAAAGTTGGCCTTAAGGGGATCCCGACAAAGGCCCTAAGCGATGATAAAGGTGGATTATGCCTAACAGTATGACCGGATTTGCCAGGATCGAAAAGGAATTCCCCGAGGGAAAGATAATATGCGAAGTGCGCTCGCTTAACAGCCGGTATCTGGAAATGAACATAAGGCTTCCCCGGACGGATTATGCAAGCGAGCAAAAACTGCGGGAGCTTGTAAAAAAGAACATAAAGAGAGGAAAAATAGATATATCGATAAAATGGGAAAAGGCGATCGAAGACACGACAATACCAAGAATAAACGAAAACATCGTCCGGCAATATGCGGCGATGGCGCGCAATTTCAAGGAAAAGCACGGGATAAAGGGAGACCTCACCGTAGATGCTGTCTTCGGCCTTAAGGATGTCTTCGTCTACGAGGAAAACCATACCCTTTCAGAAGACATGCTGACGGAAATATGCAGGGACCTTCTCGATGCCCTTAACGAAGAACGCGCCAGGGAGGGGATTTATATTGCCGGTGACCTCACCGGGCGAATGGCAATGATAGGATCTACGGTCATCGAAATTGAAGCTGGGTGGCCCGATGTCATCAGGGCCCACGAAGAAAAGCTCAGGGCCAAAATAAACGAGGTAACCCAATCGGCTGCAATCGATGAAGCGAGGATCCTGCAGGAATTGGCCATCTATATGGAACGCCTTGATATTTCCGAAGAAATTGTACGTCTCCGGGGGCATCTCGACAATTTTCGTGCGACGCTTTCGTCGGAGGACGCGATTGGAAGAAAGCTCGATTTCATAATACAGGAGATGGTCCGGGAGACAAACACCATCGGCAGCAAATCAAACGACCTGTACATCAATGAGCGCGTCATCAGAATAAAGGTCGAGATAGAAAAAATGCGTGAACAGGTGCAAAACCTCGAATAGACCGGACCTGACCGGGGGATGGACGTGAACGAAAAGAAAAAAGGTGTTCTCATCGTTGTTTCCGGGCCTTCCGGTGTTGGAAAATCAACCCTGATCGATAGTTTTCTTGCGGAAGATGCGGAAAGCGAATTTTCCATCTCGTACACGACCCGGCAGAAGAGGCCGCACGAAGAAGACGGGACAGATTACTATTTTACAAATGAAAGTACGTTTAAGGGCCTGATCGAAAAAGGATATTTCCTTGAATGGGAGAACGTGCATGGCAACTACTATGGGACGCCCCGCGGTGAGATCATGTCCATATTGGAAAAAGGAAAGGACATCATTCTCGATATCGATGTAAAGGGCGCCTTGAAGATCAAGGGCCAGTGCCCTGCCTCCCGGCTTATATTTATCGAACCACCGTCGGTAGACGCACTGAAAACCCGTTTGGTCTTTCGGGGCGAGAAAGACATAGAGACAAGGATGCGGCGTGTCGAAGAAGAAATTGCACTCAAAGGGCAATTCGGGTATACTGTTATGAACGACGATCTCGGAAGGGCGTACACCACGTTCCGAAATGCGATCGCAGACATAAGGAGACAGAAAGATGGCACGAATAACTGTTGAAGACTGCGTAGAAATGGTGGAAAACCGCTTTGAGCTGGTACACCTTGCCGCGCAGCGCTCGAAACAGCTCATAAAAGGGGCGAAGCCTCTGACAAAAACAACGAATAGAGAGATCGTCACATCTCTGCGGGAGATCGCAGAAAGACAGGTCTATTTCGAAAAGAAAGAATCCCCCGAAATAAAAGAGAAGGAAACACCGTTACAGCTCTCTACGTTTACTCCGTAAACGCGTAAGCCGTAAGTCTTAAGTCGTAAGTCGTGAGGTGCAAAAGCTCAATTTTGCACCTTATTTTTTTACCCGCAATAGTAAATTTTTTGGATCTTTAAAATCCTTACAACTTAAGACTTACGGTCTTTTTTGACTTAAGTCAAAGCACTAATTATTTATCTGTATTATATTTGCTGTACCATTTCGAACAACACACTATAAGGAGGGTTATATGTTTTGTTATCAATGTGAACAGACAGCAAAGGGAACAGGATGTACAAAAGTTGGCGTTTGCGGGAAACAGCCCGATGTGGCGGCACTTCAGGACCTCCTGACATACATGGTTGCCGAGCTCTCTTTCTTTGCCAGAGAAGGTCTCAAGTACGGGATAAAGACCGATAGGGAAACGAATCTACTCACTATCGAAGCCCTCTTTCATACCCTGACCAACGTCGATTTCGATGTCGATCGGCTGAAAATGATGCTTGCCCTCGTTGCAGCCAGGCGCGACCTCCTTATCGATGCCATTGCGGCAAAGGGCGGAAGCACCGCCCTGCCCGGTGACAAAAGCCCCACAAAGCCCGATGCAACCGTGGAAGGGCTTGCAAAGCAGGGTGAAGGGGTCGGGTTCCAGATAGTAAAAAATGACAATCCGGACATTACCTCTCTCATGCATACTGTCGTGTTCGGATTACGGGGCGTCGGTGCCTATGCCTATCATGCCGCCCTGCTCCACAAAGAGGATGAGGCGGTCTACGATTTCATATACGAGGCGCTCTCCGAGGTCATCCAAAACAGGCTTGGCCTCGACGAATGGCTCGGTCTGGTCTTGAAATGCGGCGAGATCAACTTGAAAACAATGGAACTGCTTGATGCTGCAAACACGGAAACGTATGGCCACCCGGTCCCTACCGAAGTACCTCTTGGAGCAAAGAAAGGGAAAGCTGTCCTTGTTTCGGGACATGACCTCAAAGACCTGGAAGAAATACTCAAGCAGACCGAAGGCAAAGGGATCTATGTTTATACACACGGTGAAATGCTGCCGACACACGGCTATCCTAACCTGAAAAAATAC
>DHQV01000067.1:61079-68146 GCA_002408185.1 Deltaproteobacteria bacterium UBA5329 | reverse complement strand
TGAAAAAATACGCACACTTCTACGGCCATTACGGGACTGCCTGGCAAAACCAGCACAGGGAATTCGCGGCATTTCCG
This sequence comes from Deltaproteobacteria bacterium UBA5329, assembly GCA_002408185.1. Classification (GTDB taxonomy): domain Bacteria; phylum Desulfobacterota; class Syntrophorhabdia; order Syntrophorhabdales; family Syntrophorhabdaceae; genus Delta-02. The sequence continues at coordinate 68,069 of DHQV01000067.1, read as the reverse complement.
GGGTCTATCGTCATGACCACCAACTGTATCCAGAGACCGCTCGACTCGTACAAAGAAAATATCTTTACGGCGGGCCCTGTCGCCTGGCCGGGCGTGAAGCACCTGAAGGATGGAGATTTTACGCCTGCAATAGAAAGGGCGCTTGCCCTTCCTGGTTTTACCGCTGACTCCGAGGGGGGTTCGGTAATGGTGGGCTTCGCCCGCAATACCATAATGAGCGTGGCCGACAAGGTCATTGACGCGGTCAAGGCGGGAAAGATCCGCCATTTCTTCCTCGTTGCAGGCTGTGACGGGGCAAATCCCGGGAGAAACTACTATACGGAGTTCGTCGAAAAGGTTCCCGAGGATTGCATCGTCCTTACACTTGCCTGCGGCAAATTCCGTTTCTTCGATCAGAAGCTCGGCGACATCGGCGGAATTCCGCGCCTTCTCGATGTAGGACAGTGCAACGATGCGTACTCGGCGATCCAGATAGCGGTAGCGCTTGCAAATGCATTTAATGTAGGCGTCAACGAACTGCCATTGTCGCTAATTCTCTCCTGGTATGAGCAGAAGGCCGTGGCAATACTCCTCACACTCTTCTATCTCGGGATCAAGAATATCCGACTGGGGCCCACTCTGCCCGCATTCGTGACCCCGAACGTACTCAACGTGCTCGTCGAGAAGTACGCCATCAAGCCGATCACGACGCCTGACCAGGATCTGAGGGAAATATTGGGAGGCTAAGGGAAAACGGCTAAAGGCCGACGGAAAGAAATGAAATCAGGGGGCCGCTTAAAGCGGCCCCCTCAAAAACAGGGGCCCGAGATGGTGAAGAGAAAGATAGTCTGTATCGATGAGGAGAAATGTAATGGGTGCGGGCAGTGCGTAAGCGCCTGTGCAGAAGGAGCTATAGAGCTTCAGGGTGGAAAGGCCCGGCTTGTGGCGGACAAGTATTGCGACGGGCTCGCCGCCTGTCTCGGCACGTGTCCTCAGGATGCTATCACTATAATAGAAAGGGAAGCCGATTCCTTTGATCCCGAGGCGGTTGAAAAATATCTTTCTCAAAAAAGGTCCGACCGGGAAAAGGAATGCGCCGGTAATACAGCTTCGTTAAGCCGGGACGCAGCAATGCCGTGCGGATGTCCGTCAGCGGATATCCAGATGTTCACCCGGCTTGCGGCGGAAAAGGAAACAGGCAGTACGTCTGTCTCGCCGCGTACGACCCGTCTTACCCACTGGCCGGTCCAGATCAAGCTCATCCCTCCCACGGCCCCTTTTCTGAGGAACGCGGACCTCCTCGTGGCTTCCGACTGCGTACCGGCGGCGCATCCCGACTTTCACGAGGATCTCCTGGCGGGCAAGGTGCTCATGGTAGGCTGCCCGAAATTCGATGACACGGAAGAATACATAGCCAGGTTTACGGCAATCTTCTCCACTGCGAACATAAAAAGTGTCACAATAGCGATAATGGAAGTGCCCTGCTGTTCCAAGATGCCGGCCATTGTCAGGGCTGCACTCCAGAGATCAGGAAAAGTTATCCCCGTAGAAACTGTCGTGATCACCAAAACAGGCGAGATCAAGAATGAGTAACCACTAGAAACCTTTTGCCGTTCGCCGGCGCTTTACTTTCTTGATTCCTCTACCCGTTTAGACCATACTTACCTGTATATCCTAGATCCGGGAGGCATTGATGAAAATTACCGATCTGACACAGGTTGACAAGGTCTTGGTGAAGATGGAAGGGGCTTCAGGGGCATGGAAGCAGATCCCGCTCGCCAAAGCCGACGGGGTGCCGCATTATTCCCTGCGGGTCTTCACTATCGAGCCGGGAGGACATACTCCGTACCACAGCCACCCGTTCGAGCACATGAACTATATTATCGACGGGCAGGGGGCGCTCGTTGACGCAGGCGGGACTGAAAGTCCTGTCAGGAAAGGTGATTTTGCACTGGTCATGCCCGATGAGGTCCATCAATACAAGAACACGGCAAAAGACACGCCGCTCGTGATGATCTGCCTCGTACCGAAAGATTACGAATAAAAATATCCTGCGGCCGCCGGGGACGGCTGGTCCCGCTGGCTTTTTTCGACAAAATTTATGAATTGTGCAAGGAAACCCGATGAAGAGATTGGTCTTTTGTTTTGTTCTCGTGTGCCTGGCGCTGATGCCGTTTGGGACCGCAGCAACCGACATTCACCTTGACAACACGGTCGTCAAGGTTTACTTCAGTCCTGATGGCGGCGCGTTGAAGGCCATAACGAGGCAGATAGACCTGGCGGTCCGCGAGATCCTGGTCCAAAGCTATGTCATGACCTCGAAACCTGTTGAATCCGCACTTATCAGCGCCCACCGCCGCGGTGTGCATGTCGAGGTGATATTCGACAGAAATGAACAAAAAGAGCGAAAATATGTGACGTCGAAAAGGCTTAAAGCCCGGGGGATCGCCGTATGGCTCGACGACAGGCATGCCTGCTCGCATAACAAGATAATTATCATTGACCGGCAGACGGTGGTCACCGGATCATTCAATTTCACCTATGCGGCGGAGGCGAGAAATGCAGAGAACCTTCTTATAATTCCGTCCACGGACCTCGCCGGTCTTTACACGGATAATTTCCTGGTACACAGAAAGCACTCCGTTAGATATTAATTTTCTCGTGGCCCCACGATAACGTTGAGAAAATAGTGCACAATCGACAACACGATCCCGTATAAAAGCGCCCACCAAAAACCCGCCACCTGAAAACCCCTGACAAAATACGATGCGAGGAGAATAAGGACCGCGTTTATGACAAAAGTGAACAGCCCGAGGGTCAGGATATTTATGGGGAGTGTTATGAGGATCAGGACCGGTTTGAGAAAAAGGTTGACTATCCCGAGAAACAACGCGACCATAAGCGCCGAGAAGAAACTGGCAACTCTTACGCCGGGGATAAAATAGGCGGCGATCAGTACCGCTACGGTCATGACGAGCCATTTAAGGAGCAGTCTCATCGAGATAATCATTGTATCCATTTCCGGTACGAAACGCAATGTCCAAAGCCCGTAAAACGGTTTCTCCCGATTGACTTATTACAAAGTATGCAGCATATTAAGTCATGGTGTGCGGTGGCAGGGAAAAAGATGTCTGAGGGCATAGGAAAGCGATTCCAGAACGAGACAAAATATACGCCTGGATCGCTTGCCGGACACACGCTTGATTTCGGGTCTATGCCCTCGACTTTTAAGGAATATTCTAATCCCATTCTGCGGATACCCCTTACGGAACCAAAGGCAGGGGGTGAAACCAATATATGGAAGCTTCTCGTGAAGCGAAGGTCCCGCAGGGAATATAGCACGGATAGACCGCTAAAGCTCGACGACCTGTCCCTTCTTTTGTGGGCAACCCAGGGCCTTACAGCCCAATACGGGGGCACATTTTTCAGGACCGCGCCATCTGCGGGAGCGCTTTATCCCGTTGAAACCTATCTTTCTGTCCGGGCAGTCGATGGATTGGAGGAAGGAATATACCATTTCCGGCCTGGTAAATATGACCTGGAACTCATCAGGAGGGGAAGTTTTTCCGCCAGGCTTGCGGAAGCGGCACTTCAGCAATCCATGGTCCTTCATGCCCAGGTCACCTTCATCTGGTCCTCGATCATTGCCCGGGGAAAATGGAAATACAACCAGCGTGCTTATCGCTATGTATACATGGATGCGGGGCACATTGCGCAAAACCTTTATCTTGCAGGGGAAGCGCTTGGATTGGGCATATGCGCGATCGGGGCATTTTACGACGACCATATCAATGAAATTATGGGGTTTGACGGCGAGGACGAAACAGTAATATACATGGCTACCGTCGGTCTTCGACCGCCCGACCATCCCATCTGAATAAACGCAAGGAGTTATCATGTACGAACAAGGAGTTATCAGGCCACCCAGTGAAGCTCAAAGCCTGTTGATACGCGTAACAAGGAACTGCCCTTGGAACCAGTGCATTTTCTGCCCGGCATACAAGGGTGTAAAGTTTTCCCGGCGCACAGTAGAAGAGGTCAAAAAAGACATCGACAACATGGAAAAGGAGTATGCCTCCTACAAGGGCATGATCCGGTCAGCTTTTCTTCAGGACGCGGACAGCCTTGTCCTGAAGACATCCGACATACTGGAAATAATCAATTACACGAAAGGGAAATTTCCGGGCCTTGATCGGATAACGACGTATGCGCGCGCGACCACACTCAAGCGAAAGAGTGTTGAAGAACTTAAGGAACTTTACAGCGCAGGCCTGACCCGGATACATGTAGGCATGGAAAGCGGTTCGGCAAATGTCCTCAAGATGATCCGGAAAGGTATTACCCCTGAAGATATCGTCGAGGGCGGCAAAAAGGTCGTGGAGGCCGGGATGTCGTTATCGGAATATATCATGCCCGGGGTTGGCGGCAAGACGATGAGCTCGGAAAATGCCATCGAGACCGCAAGGCTCTTAAACCAGATCAAGCCGGATTTCATACGGGTAAGGACCTTTGCAATGCACCCCAAATCTCCGATGCGAAAACTGGTGGAGTCAGGAACGTTTGTAACCATGAACGATATTGAAATAGTCGAGGAGATACGGCTTCTCGTGGCAAACCTCGATGAGATGCACACATATTTTTCGTGTGGTGATTTCAGCCTCAACCTCCTGATGCAGGTGGACGGGTATCTCGACGAGAAAAAACCTTACATGCTTTCCGAACTCGACAAATTCCTTTCTCTTACGCCTGATCAGCAAAAGATATATGCCCTGCTGAGGCGCTCGTCGTATATGCAATACCCCATCGAAGCGGTCCAGAATGAAGAGGTTATGAAAAAGATACTTCCGGAGATAGAAAAGCTTGAAAGAGACGATCCGGACGGTTTTCACAAGTATATCGAGATGCTGAAATCATATCAGCTCCCCCAGCCTCAGACGGATGACTGGAAATAAAAAAGACCGTAAGGCGTGAGGGCGTTCTCCTTCCTCACCCCGGCGAAGGCCTGGATGACGGCAGGGGTTTTACACCGGAGCGCCGGGATGACGGACAGCGGATAGAAGTCTTGCGTCTTACGGTCCTAATTTCTTTATCAATTCCGACGGCAGTATCACTTCCATCCTGATCGGGCCTTCACCGAGGAGGTTCTCCAGTTTCACTTTCCTTTCTGCGAATTTATTGGCAAGCTCCCCGTCTATAGTAAGATGATAATCGACATTATTGAGAAGGGCATGGACAATATGCGAGATATGCCGTTCGATATTTTCCTGGCAGTATTTTTTTCGCACGATATCGAGGATAAAACCGATATGGCGTTCTTCGAGTGGAAGCCGGGGGCAGCTCTTTTTCCCGATATTGACGAGCCTGTTGACAAGACCGAGAAGGTATTTGCAGAGGTCGCCTTCACTGCCGGTCAGGACAGCAGGATGATCATACTTTGACAGGACACCTTTCAGGACCAACCAGTTAAGGTCGTATTGAATATGTTTCATATCCGCCCAGACCTTCATATCATAGACCGTATGCAGGGTTGCCGCACAATCCCGCAGGATCGCGGTCTCTTCGTCAAATCCCCCGAATGGCCCCGAATGGTCCACCGGTGTTTTCGGCCCGTTCCTCATCACGGAGGTGACATGTTCGTAAATCCGGGGATGGGAATGTTCGCCGACCATAGCATCATGACCGCTTATAGTATCAAGCCGATCGTAAAGGTCCACGATGGCACGCCAGTGCGCCGTATCGATGCGGTCGCTCTCGGACCATCTTTCGAACGTGTCGATATTGTCCGTTATTTGAAATGTGTCCGTGACACAAAGCCCGCCCCGGTTCATATGGATCACAAAATCGAGCTCCATCTCGTCTACGGATGTAACGAGGCTTAATTTTTCCTTTTCAAAGAGCTGCCATAATGATGCGATCGCCTGTCTTTCCGTGTCGAGCACTTTATCGACGGTGCTGCCTCGAGTGGCCAGGTCAAGGATATCATAATCGACATAGGCATTGGGATGCCGTCTTCCTGCCATGTATCACCTGCATTTCCGTTCTGTCTTGATGTCCGATGCGCCTTAGCGAGCAAGAACCTGTTTCCCTGATGAGTATGAATATGAGCGGCAGATCCTAATTCTGTTCAGCGTCCTTCCCCGATGTCCACTGTTGTCATTATAGCAAATGTAAAAAAGAATTGAAGAGATTTTTATGGCATGCACGGATCGGGCCCGGTGCTTTCGTTTGTCGTTGAAATAAGCCCGTTTTGACTATATTTTATTATTCATGAAAGTGAAAGAGCCATGCCGGGCATGCCTCGAAGGGTTGATCGAGAAAACTGTTTCGTTATCGGCAGGCGGTGCGCGGGTGATGAGCTCGTCGCTCGCCCTTCTCGACCGGCTCTACACCCCGGATGCGACCCCGCCGGCCATAGCTAACATGCTCCTTGATCATATAAGACGCAAAACGGGGGTCTATGACCCGTATGCAACGATAAAATACTTGGAATACAAGGAAGCCCTTTCATTTATGAGGAATTTGCGGGATAAACGGCCTGTTTCCCTTTCCGATCATATTCAGCTGTCGGCGTTGGGCAATTCGACAGATTTTTTCACGGGCGGGTCATTCCATCCGGGTTCATTTGTGTTCGAGGGCGATATGGAAAGGATAGAAAACATCCTGATTTCCGGGGAAGATGAGATACTCATGCTCGGTGACAACATGGGGGACCTCGTCTTCGATCAGCCGCTCGCCAGTTTTCTGGAAGAGCGCGGGAAAACGGTTTTTTACGCTGTAAAGGGAAGCCCGGTCCAAAACGATGTTTCTCTGGAAGATATTGCCCGCCATGATCTCGGAAGTGTATATTCTTACATACTATCGACAGAAAAAGCGCATGTCGGCCTTTCCGGGGAAGACATCACAGGACCGATCGAAAGGTTGTGGACGGGTGGCGGTCCTGTTATCGCCAAGGGAATGGGGAATTTCGAGACGATCGGTGAATTTGACGATGAACGTCAAGTGATATATATA
>DHQV01000067.1:60611-61020 GCA_002408185.1 Deltaproteobacteria bacterium UBA5329 | reverse complement strand
ATATATATAATGAAGGTAAAATGTCCCGCCGTTGCAGAAGCGGTGCAAAGCTGGATCGGGACATATATAGCTCGTGTGAGGTGACAAAGCGATGGCATCCCAGCAGGATTATTACGAATTACTCGGCGTGTCAAAGACCGCGTCAGAAGATGACATAAAGAAGGCCTACCGGAAACTCGCGCTGAAATATCACCCTGACCGTAATCCCGGCAACAAGGACGCCGAAGAGAAATTCAAAAAGATCAACGAGGCATACGCCGTTTTGAGCGATCCGGAGAAACGCAAGCAATTCGACCAGTTCGGCATGGGAGGTTTTCAGCAGCGCTACACCGAGGAAGACATATTCAGGGGATTCAACGTCGGCGACCTCTTCAAGGACCTTGGGTTCGGCGGCGGTGATATCTTCAGC
>DHQV01000067.1:46705-60515 GCA_002408185.1 Deltaproteobacteria bacterium UBA5329 | reverse complement strand
TATCTTCAGCATGATATTCGGTCAACGCGGGGCTGGACGGGCCGGCGCCCGCCGGGAGAGGCCGCAATACCGGGACTTCGGCGATTATATAACACGGGAACAGCGTGGTGCCGAAGCAGTGAGCGACCTCGACCTTCATTATGAGTTGGAGATCCCGTTCATGGATGCGATCCATGGCGCGGAAAAACGAATAACGTTGACCACCCAAAGAGGGACCGAAGAGGTCAACGTCAAAATACCGAAAGGGATCACCACCGGCAAGAAATTGAGGTTGAAAGGAAAGGGCAATATGGGAAGGCCGGGACAGCGCGGCGATCTGTACCTGACGATGAAAGTTGGTGAACACCCGGTCTTCAAACGGACCGGCAATGATCTCTACGTAACCAAGGAAGTGAAGCTCACCGATGCTCTTCTGGGGACGGTCGTCGAAGTCCCGTCAATTGAAGGCCCAAAACGCGTGACCATCCCGCCGGGTGTGAAAAGTCATTCCAAGGTCCGCTTGAAGGGCCTTGGCGTGCCCGAGCAAAACGGGGACGAATATGTGGAGGTCATTATCGATATCCCGAAAAAACTGACGGAAAGGCAAAAAGCGCTTCTGGAAGAATTGAGAAAGGAAGGACTGTAATGCTTCCACGAAGACATATCCTCGATGTCTGGGAGCTCATCAAGAACACCGAAGATCTGAAGTCAATGGCCACGGTCACGCTTGCCATCGATGCCATTAAATATATGCATAACGAACCGAAAAAGGACCATCTTGTCGAGGCCCTTGAATTGAATGAGTTCATCTGTTTTATGTTCCCGGCCAAGCGACCGAAAAACAGGTCGCTCCTGTACCACGTTGTCTCTGACCTGGTAGGGCTGTTGATGTACGGCATGCCCAATACGCGCAAGTTGGCCATCGACAACATCGAGACGATCAATTACTCCGAAAAGAACATGGAAATTTATCCGGTGATCGAAGTGTGGAATATGCTCAAAACGAGGATCAAAAGGAAGCGGAATGAGGCCAATGATATCATAGACGGCTTTATACGAAAGATCCGCGTAGAAATGGATATCCTCGAAAGATTTCCTTTTGTAGAGGATATATTTGCGGAATCGAAAGACCGGATCAAGGAGTGGCTTCCTTCATTCGCGAGCTATTATGACGAAAACAGAAAAAATGTGCGCGGCACCTACGACAAATGGTGGGCGACCTGGCTGTGCAAAACTAGCAAGGAAGAGGTCCTCGGGGCCATGGTCAATCGTCTTGCATCGCAGGTCGAGCGCGAGTACGACATAGTTATAGATAAAGACAAAATATTTTCATCGATCATCTCGGACCGTGCGGCCAACCGGGTCGAAAACGAACAGTTCACCCGCTGGTATAAGGAAGGCGTAAATTTATTGTTAAAAATTTAACGAGCAGGGTTGACAAAAAGTCCGCCTAATCCTTATATTAATTCTGGCAATCGTTTTTCGCTATTGCTAATTCAATAACAAGAAAGGAGTGTGAAACAATGAAGGTTAAACCATTACAGGACAGAATTCTTGTCAAGAGAATCGAGGAAGAGGAAAGAACTAAGGGCGGCATAATCATTCCTGACGCAGCAAAAGAAAAACCACAGGAAGGCAAGGTGGTTGCGGTCGGTGACGGAAAGACCCTCGAAAGCGGCCAGAAGGCATCTTTGACCGTAAAACCGGGAGACAAGATCCTCTTTGGAAAATATTCAGGCACAGAGATAAAGGTCGACGGCGAAGAGCATTTGATTCTCAGGGAAGATGACGTTCTTGCTATCGTAGAAGATTAATAAGGAAGGAGGGATATAAGGATGGCTAAAGAAATCAAGTATGATCAGAACGTAAGGGAGGCGCTCCTGAGAGGTGTCAACACGCTGGCTGACGCCGTCAAGATGACCTTGGGACCGAAAGGCAGAAACGTTATCCTCGAAAAAGCATTCGGCTCGCCCACCGTGACGAAAGACGGTGTCACCGTGGCAAAAGAGATCGAGATCGAAGACAGGTTTGAGAACATGGGCGCACAGATGGTCAAGGAAGTCGCCAGCAAGACAAGTGATATCGCCGGCGACGGAACGACAACAGCGACCGTGCTTGCCCAGTCGATCTACCGCGAAGGCGCGAAGCTCGTCGCGGCAGGTCACAACCCGATGGAACTCAAGCGCGGCATTGACAAGGCAGTTGATGTCATCGTCGAAGAGCTGAAAAAATTGTCCAAACCGACGAAGGACCAGAAAGAGATCGCCCAGGTCGGAACGATCTCCGCAAATAATGATGACACGATAGGCAACATCATTGCAGAAGCAATGAGCAAGGTCGGCAAAGAAGGCGTCATAACCGTGGAAGAAGCGAAAAGCATGGAAACGACTCTTGACATCGTCGAAGGCATGCAGTTCGACAAAGGCTACATCTCACCGTATTTTGTGACCAACCCGGAAAAAATGGAAGTGGTCCTCGACGAGCCTTTTATCCTCATCAATGAGAAGAAGATAAGCAACATGAAAGACCTCCTGCCGATCCTCGAGCAGGTTGCAAAAATGGGCAAGGCCCTCCTCATCGTCTGCGAGGACGTTGAAGGCGAAGCGCTCGCCACCCTGGTCGTCAATAAGCTCAGGGGCACCCTGAAGATAGCCGCGGTCAAGGCACCCGGTTTTGGCGATAGAAGAAAGGCAATGCTCGAAGATATCGCCATCCTTACAGGCGGTCAGATGATCTCCGAAGAGCTCGGCATAAAACTCGAGAGCATAACCCTAAAAGACCTTGGTCAGGCGAAAAGGGTCGTTATCGACAAAGACAACACCACGATCGTTGACGGCGGCGGCGACAAGAAAGATATCGAAGGCCGTGTAAAACAGATCCGCACCCAGATCGAAGAGACAACTTCGGACTACGACCGCGAAAAACTCCAGGAAAGGCTCGCCAAACTCGTCGGCGGCGTGGCAGTCATCAATGTCGGCGCAGCAACCGAATCCGAAATGAAAGAGAAGAAAGCGCGCGTCGAAGACGCCCTCAACGCCACCAAAGCAGCTGTGGAAGAAGGTATCGTCCCGGGCGGCGGCGTGTCTTTCATCAGGTGCATCGCAAAACTCGATGCCTTAACTCTCGAAGGCGAGAAACAGTTTGGCGTCAATATCGTGAAAAAGGCCCTCGAAGACCCTCTGCGCTGGATTGCAACAAATGCCGGCCACGATGGCTCCATCGTTGTCGAGAGAGTAAAGAACGGCAAGGACGCTTTCGGCTTTGACGCAGCGAAAGAGGAATACATCGATGACATGATGCTGTCAGGAATTATCGATCCGACAAAAGTGACCCGCACGGCACTTCAGAACGCGGCGTCGGTTGCAGGCCTTCTGCTCACAACCGACTGCATGATCGCTGAAAAACCGAAAGATAAGGGAGCACAGATGCCCATGATGCCTCCGGGAGGAATGGGCGGCATGGAAGGTATGTACTAACGGGTAAATCCCGCGGAAAACCGGCCCTTCTCGCTCACTGCACGAGCTGTCAGGGCTGGACCAAAGTTAAAAATGAAAAAGGGGGCTTTTCAAGCCCCCTTTTTACCTGCACCCTGCCCCTTTAACCTTCGTGATGATACTTAAATGAAATACCGAGGCGTACCCGAAACTGGCTCACTTTTCCATTTTCAACTGTCACATCCTGCTTGATCACCTCTGCAACACGCAGGTCCTCCAGGGTTTTCCCTGCAGTTTCGAGAGCGGTCTTCGCCGCCTCCTCCCATGACTTTTCGCTTGTTCCGACAATCTCGATGATCTTGTAAACACTTCCTGGCATGTTCGCCTCCTTTCAATATAGTGTACCAATCAGGTTATAGCCTGTTATAGCACAGAATAAAAATCTGTCAATGGGCGGCGTGGTGAAAAGGCGAAAGGCTAACGACAAGCGGCTAACGGCTAAAGGCTAACGAAAAAAAACAAGAATATCCGGGAGGCGAAGGGCTAACGATAAGCGGCATTATTATCTATTCCGTTTGCCGTTAGCCTTTAGCCGCTTGCACACATACTTCTCCAGCGCGACCGGGTATGGATCCGTACTCGACGAGACAGGTCGGTGTACCGGGCGTTTTCCGTACATCTTCGGCAATGTCTATGAGGCGTTCAAACGTGAAGCCACGCCTTTTTGCTTCGTTGATAAATGACCCGAGAAAGCCGCTCCAACGTTTACCTTCCAACTCGGTATGGACGGTCATAATATTGAGGCCATCAGCGAGCAGGCCAACATAGTGGTCCACAAGCACCTTTTCGTCGGCGCTTACGATCCCTATCACTTCATCGAGTGTCGGGAGTGTTGTGGGGATCTGCAGTATCGGAAACACTTTCCCGGACATCTCCGGATAAAACGGGAACATTCCCCGCGTGTCACTGCTGTACAGCAATCCCTTGTCGCTTAAGATCTCAAATACAAAAGGGTTTATCATCCATCCCGGCGCTGCGAAGGAACGGGCATTGACTCCGACGATCTCCCGGTACACGGAAAGGAGCTTTTCTATTTCGCGACGCGTATCCCGCTCATCGAAATGCTTTATCGAATCATGCCACCTGACGTGATCGTAGCCATGGATGCCAAGCTCATGGCCTTCCTTGATGATCTTTCTGATAAGCTCGATATTTTTCCGTGCTATTTGAGGCCCCGGCAGCACAAGCCCGTACATGAGGGTCTTGACGCCGTAAGTGCTCACGACCCCTACCCTGCTCGTTTTTTTGAGAAACCCTTTCCGGGTAAAGACGCGCTTGACCGTCCTGCCGGTATTGTCATTGCCCATTGGCACGAAAAAACTCGCCTTGACGTTGTGGCCCCTGAATATGTCGAGAAGGACGGGAACGCCGCTTCGCATACCCACAAAAGTATCGACATCGACTTTGATGCCTATCGTCCGGTCCATGTCAGTCCTGACTACTGGCCGGTCTGGGGAAGACATGTGGCCAGATAGTAGTCCAGGGTTCTCCTTAACGCCGTGTCAAGGTCAACCTTCGGCTCCCAGCCGATAAGTTCTCTGGCCTTTGCTATCGATGGCACTCTTCGATCAATGTCCTGATAGCCTTCGCCATAAAAGTCCTTTGAAAAAACCTCCATTATTTCGGAGTGTTTTGCGAAATGTGCAGTCCTGCTGTCATTGGTGAACATAGTTTTTAATTTTATGGCCAACTCTTTAACGGTCGCCTCGTTCCTGGGGTTCCCGATATTGAAGATCTGCCCATCGAGCTTGTTATCCTTGTTTTCTATGATCTTCATCAGGCAGGCAATGCCATCGTCAATGTACGTGAAGCACCTTTTCTGGAGTCCGCCATCGACGAGACGTATGGGCTCAGCGAGGAAGAGACTGCTGATGAACTGCGTTACGACACGTGAGCTTCCTTCCTTTTCCGGGTCGGTGGTCACTTCGTCAAGCTTTGGGCCTATCCAGTTAAATGGCCGGAAAAGGGTAAATTTCAACCCGTGTTGAAAACCATATGCCCAGATGACCCGGTCGAGGAGTTGCTTCGAAGCACTGTAGATCCAGCGTTGTTTGTTGATCGGGCCAAGAACGAGCGGACTTTCATCTTCTTTAAATTCAGTATCCGGGCACATTCCATAGACTTCCGATGTGGAAGGGAAAAGAAGCCTCTTCCCATATTTGACACAAAGGCGGACAACCTTGAGATTCTCTTCGAAGTCAAGCTCGAAAACCTTCAGGGGCTCCCGGACATACGTGATGGGTGTGGCAATCGCGACAAGCGGCATGACAACGTCGCATTTTTTCACATGATACTCGATCCACTCCCTGTTGATAGAGATATCCCCCTCGACATAATGGAAACGTTCGTGGCCAAGACAATCGCCGAGCTTGTCGGCCCTGATATCGAGTCCGTAGACCTCCCAGTCTGTTTCATTGAGCACATGTTCCGTCAGGGCATTGCCTATGAATCCGTTCACTCCGAGTACCAAAAGCCTCAAGGATGACCTCCTAAGATTATGTTTTTCAAAATATGGGATGATGCCAGACGGCCAGCATTTATTTCACTTTCGCCTTCGATCTGGACGGAAATAAGCTGCAACGCTCCGGATGCAGTCTTGACTATAAAGGGATCTTCAGATATTATCGATCCCGCAGGCGCTTCCACGGACGGGCCTGATACCGGGTGGGCCTTCCAAATAAACAGTTTTTTGCCATTCAAATACGTGAAAGCGCCGGGATAGGGGTGGGTTACCGCACGTGTAAGATTATATATTGCTATGGCATCCTGGTTCCAATCGATAAGCCCATCCTCCGGTTTGCGGCCTCCGAAATACGATGAAGGCCCTGTTTGCGCCGTTCGCGTAAAAGTTCCGTTCTTGATTTTCGGCAGGATGTCACGCATAAGCTCATCGGCTGCGCGCACGAGCTTCCTGTAAACGGACAGTACGTCATCATCGAAATCGATCGCAACTTCCTTTTGCGCAACAATATCGCCGGCATCGGGCTTCTCGACCATATAATGCAGGGTCACTCCCGTCCTGTCTTCACCGGCTATAATGACCCAGTTGACGGGGCAACGTCCCCGGTATTGCGGCAACAGCGACCCATGGAGGTTAAAAGCCCCGATGTGGGGGATATCCAGAATGCTGGTGGGAATCATTTTACGGTAGTAAAAAGAAAAAATTACGTCCGGCTGAAAATTCCGGACGATCGTCACCCATTTCTCTTCTCGTATGTTTTCCGGCGTGTACACGGGAATACCCTGCCGTCGTGCGGCGGCAGCCGGTGTCCGGAACCATATTTCTTCGTCCGGATCGTCATCGTGAGTAAACAGGCAGGCAACCTCTACACCGGCTTCGAGCAGCGCCTCAAGGCAAACGAAACCGATCTCCTGGTATGCAAATACGACCGCTCTCACATATATTCCTTTTTGATAATGTATCGCGGGCGTCTCCTGACTTCCTGGTAGATCCTCCCGATATATTCCCCGATAACGCCAAGCGCAAATATCTGGATACCGATGAAGAAGAAAAGGATGCCGATAAGGGTAAACGTGCCCTCCCCCTCGGGGCCCATGATGATCCTCCGTGCCATCAGGAAAAGAGCGAATGCCAATCCGACAAGGGCAATGATCACTCCGAGCATACTTATAAATTGAATGGGTAGAAGAGAAAAATTCGTCATCAGGTCAAAATTGAGCCTGAAAAGTTTGAACGGGCTGTACTTGGATGTACCCTTTTTGCGTTCTTCGTGACCTACCTCAATCTCTGTTATCTTTTTCGCAAACGTGTTGGCAAGTGCCGGGATAAAACTCGATGACTCCGGGCACATGTTCATATAATCGACTATGTTACGCCGGTAGGCCCTGAGCATGCATCCGTAATCTCTGAGACGCACGCCGACCAGTTTGGCTGTTATTCTGTTTACGATATATGACGGAAGCCTCCTGAAAAGAGAATCCCTTCTGTTCTTTCTGTAAGTGGCTACGACCTCATAACCTTCCTCCGCCTTTGCGATCAGCCTCGGGATCTCCTCTGGCGGATTCTGAAGATCTGCATCTATCGTGACGACTATTTCTCCCGCAGCGTAATCAAACCCTGCAAAAAGGGCATTATGCTGGCCGTAATTTCGATTAAATTCTATGACCTTTACCCGGTCATCCTCCCGATGAAATGCCTCGAGGAGTTGTTCCGTACGATCGGTGCTGCCATCGTTGATGTATATGATCTCATATGGCTTATTTATCCCAGCAAGCGATTCCTGAAGTCTTGGGTGAAGTTCCGGCAATGATTCTTCTTCATTCAATACGGGAACAAGCACAGATATGTACGGTTTATCAGCCATTTCTCCTCACATAGAATATGTACTCGTCCTTTTCGTACTTTACCTTTTTAACGGGTACAAAGGATTCCTCAAGCGTATCCCTCAAATGCATGCTAGGTTTTTCTTCGACAATGAGCAGTATATCACGTTCGTCGGGTTTTATCTCTTTAATATCGCGAAGTATTGTGATCGGTTTCCCGATATAGAAAATGATGCCGGCAGAATTGAACCCGAAAGTATATATCTTCTTTGTCAGCTTGTATTCACCAAGAGGGTCCGTTATGAGCGTAAGTGATTTTGAGGTCCTGTCGACGAGCGGCATGTAATACGCGCTGTAAAAAAAACCGGTAAATACCAGGAAAAACAAGAAACAGGAGATCGCAAGGTCATGACGTTCCTTGAAGAGCGCTGCGAGAAATCCAACCCCTGCCAGAATGAGGACCGCGAGATAGACATAAAGCGACCGCGGCCCCTCGAGAAAGACCGCAACATCTCTCCCGGGCAATATATTAATTGCAATCATCGCGGCAACAGGCAGGCATATGAGAAGACCGGCAAAGATCTTGAGCAGAAGGTTTGTCCACCCCTTCGTAACCAGGGACTCCCAGGAATCCCGTAAATAAAGGCCCGTGATCAATGCCAGTGCCGGATACGCTGAAAGAAGGTATATGGCCCTTTTACTCTGAGAGAATTCAAAAAAGAGAAAGATCACGATAAACCATACGAGAGGAAGTATATAGCGCCGCTTGAAGGCCCCGAAAAGCGCAAAAGGGAGGATAAGGCTCCAGGGCAGAAAATTGAAAAAAAGTTTATGAAAATAATACCAGGGTGATTCAGAATGGTCGAACGCGTTGGTATAACGTGTAAAATTCTGATGAAAGACAAACTCTCTGATGTAGGCTTCCCCCGCCAGAAGGAACCATATGGCGGCAATTGCGGTCGCGAGGACGCATCCGAGGATGAGATGAACAATATAGCGTTTAAACTGTCCTTTAAATATCAGAAGAAAAATAACGACTCCCGCCGGAATGACAAGTCCGGCCGGTCCCTTTGTAAGAATAGCGAAAGCCCCCGGGACAAATGAGAGAACAAAGGCAAACCGCTTGTCTTTCTCAAGAGACACAAATGCGAGGTATATGGAAAGACCTATGAAAAACGCAAAGGTCATATCCATAACGGATTCCCGGGCGTTTGACAGGAACTGGTAATTTGTTGCAAGCACGAGTCCCGATAAAAAGCCTGCCCTCTCGTCACCGAGCTTGCATCCGAGGAGGAAGGTGACTACAACGAGGAGCAATGCGGCCAAGGCGGAAGGTGCTCGCGACGCGAATTCATTGACAGTCCCGGCCGCTTTGGCGGCGATAATGATCATCCACGAATAAAAGGGAGGTTTTTCAAGATACGGAACACCATTGAGGTAGGGCCGGATATAATCACCCCGGTCCATCATCTCGCGGGCCATGATGGCCTGCCTCGGCTCATCGGGGTCCCATAATGAAGTAGCGCCCAGATTAAAGAAAAAAAGAATCCCGGCGAGAACAATAAGTATTATCAGTCTCAATTTCATTGTAATATTTTTCGTGTCGCCAAACATGGCAAAAACACAGGAATTTTTATATGCCAATATTCAAAATTTTTCAATATTTCTTTATACCTGCACGTGATGTAATTTTATCGTCAATTATATCAACACGTTTTTCGTCATTCATTCCTGAATACGAACACGTCAGATCCTTATTATCGCCCTGAAAAACTGGAAAAATCCCATTACATCATATACAATTTCAAAATAAATGCCCCGATGTAAAGCGCGAGCTTTATTGCCGGCCCGGGTCAACCATTCGGAAGGCATAAGGAGGGAAAATGAAAAGGGCAATAACAATTGTGGTGTCGTTACTGGTCATCCTGTTTGCGGTATCCACAGCATATACGGATGAACCGAAGAAATTTTCGGGTTTTCTTGACGGTTATTATGACAAATTACAACCTGGGCCAAAAGATGGTGTAAAACAACGCTGGTTGAAACCAGGCGTAGATTTTACCAGATACAACCGGATAATGCTCGACAGTGTTGTCTTTTTTCTCGCCGATGATTCATACAAAGGGATCGAGCCGCAGGAAATGAAAGACCTGGCCGACAGACTCCATAAAGCGATATTTGCGGCCTTTCCGGACAAATCCAAGTTTACCGCAGAGCCGGGGCCCGATGTGGCAAGGATCCGTTTTGCCATAACAGGACTGAAACAGAACAAGCCGGGTGTCAGCGCGGTCACATCCATCATTCCCGTCGGCCTGGCGGTAAGTCTTGTAAAAAAAGGTGCCGGCGGTTCGTGGTCAGGATCTGGTTCGACCAGCATGGAAGCGATGGTCCTCGACAGTATGACAAACGGGGTCATTGGGGTTGCCGTCGATGAAAGAACCGCCGGATTTACCGACAGGTTCAGTAAATGGGGTTCGGCGGAGGAGGCATTTCAATTCTGGGCGCAGAGATTGAAAAAGTTCGTAGACGATACGAAAACGTTAAAAGACAATCCCGCTCCGAAATAACCCTGACACGAAATTCCTTTCCTGGCGCCTTGCCAGCATGCGGTGAGGCGCCAGGTCCATTCGACAGAATTTTTCTATTTACTTCATTGTAGTAATTGACATTATTCAATAATTTTTATAACATATCGTTCATTATCCCTATGGACAAGGCCGAAATCAGTCAGGAAATGTACAATCGGTACAAGGGGCAGCATGCAATTATGGACCGGCGCATCCAGATGCTCCTCAAAAAATCCTACCTGACAGAAGCCGAGGAGCGGGAGATCAAGATCTTAAAGAAGAAAAAGCTCTATTTTAAGGATCTCATGGAGAGTCTCGCTGGCTCATTGCAGCGAAAGGAGAAACATTGAAAAGAACTGGTGCACAGATCTTCGTCGAATCATTGAAGGCCGAAGGCATCGATACGATATTCTGCTATCCGGGGGGTGCTACCCTTAATATCACGGATGCGTTAACCGATATAAGCCAGATACGCCAGGTTGTCGTACGTCATGAACAGGCTGCTGTCCATGCGGCCGATGGGTATGCCAGGGCCTCGGGCAAGGTGGGCGTCGCCCTCGTCACGTCGGGCCCCGGTGCAACGAACACCGTTACCGGCATTGCCACCGCATATATGGATTCCATACCTGTGGTCGTCTTCTCGTGCCAGGTAAATACGATGCTTATCGGGAATGACGCCTTTCAGGAAGCTGATATCGTCGGCATCACCCGGCCGTGCACGAAACACAATTATCTCGTCCGGGACGTGAAAGACCTGGCGAAGATAATAAAAGAGGCCTTTCACATTGCAGAGTCAGGCAGGCCCGGACCGGTCCTTGTCGATATCCCGAAAGACGTTTCGTCTGCCCTCGGCGAATTCAAATACCCCGAGAGGGTCCATATCCGCAGTTATCAGCCGACATATGTCGGCCACTCGGGCCAGATAAAAAAGGCCATGAGGCTTATACTACATGCAAAAAGGCCGGTTCTCTATACCGGGGGCGGCGTCATATCGTCGAATGCCTCACAGGAACTGACCAAATTCGCGGAGGCGCTGTCAATACCGGTTACGAACACGTTGATGGGGCTCGGCGGTATTCCGGGGAATCATCCGTTGTTTCTCGGCATGCTCGGCATGCATGGCACCTATGCCGCGAACATGGCAATAACGGAATCGGACCTTATCATTGCGATGGGCGCACGGTTCGACGACCGCGCTACCGGTAAGACAGACGAATTCGCACCCCATGCGAAGATCATACATGTCGATATCGACCCCACATCGATAAGCAAGAACATCAAGGTCGATATCCCTATAGTCGGGGATACCCGCAATGTTCTCATGCATATGCTGAAGATCATCGAAGACGAGAAAGACACCTATAAACAGCACCATAACATCGCGGAATGGATCAAGAAGATCACTGAATGGAAAGACAATCACCCGCTTACGTATCAAAAGAACAATACGCTGAAACCCCAGTACGTGATCGAACGGATCTTTGAGCTGACCAAAGGAAAGGCCATTATCACGACGGAGGTCGGCCAGAACCAGATGTGGACCGCCCAGTTCTTCAAGTTCCTCAAGCCGCGGACCTGTCTTACGTCGGGGGGCCTGGGCACTATGGGATATGGATTTCCGGCTGCTATCGGTGCGCAGGTGGCATTCCCCAAATCTCTCGTCATCGATATAGCCGGAGACGGCAGCATTCAGATGAACATCCAGGAACTGGCAACCGCGGTCCAATACAATCTGCCCGTCAAGGTTGTCATTCTCAATAACGGCTTTCTCGGGATGGTCAGGCAATGGCAGGAATTGTTCTATGAGAAGCGGTACACCTGGACACATCTTCACTCGCCGGATTTTGTCAAAGTAGCCGAGGCGTACGGTGCCGTAGGCTTGAGAATAGAGGCGGATAACGATGTGGACGGGATCTTGAAACAGGCGTTCAAGAACAATCGTCCTACATTTATCGACGTTCGTGTCAATCCCGAGGAATGCGTATATCCGATGGTTCCCGCCGGCGCATCCCTGAAAGAGATGCTTCTTGTTTAGGAGGAAAATTGAGACATACCATTTCGCTTCTTGTTGAGAACGAGTTTGGGGTCCTTTCGCGCATCGCAGGCCTCTTCAGCGGGAGGGGATTCAATATTGAGAGCCTGTGCGTGGCGGAAAGCCTCGATCCGACAATATCGATCATGACGATCGTGACCACAGGCAACGATGCGATCCTCGAACAGATACTCAAGCAACTCAATAAGCTGATAAATGTTATCAAGGTCGTTGATTTCAAGGAGATAGACTATGTCTCGCGCGAGATGATACTTGTCAAGGTGAATTCCGAGGAAAAAACCCGGGCAGAAATTCTCAGGATAGTCGAGATATTCCGGGGCAAGGTCATCGATGTGTCCAGCCGGACATATACCATCATGATCACCGGCGACGAAGACAAGCTCAAGGCGTTTATCAACCTTATGAAGCCGATCGGCATCAAGGAACTTGTACGCACCGGCCCGATCGCCATGGCGCGGGGCGAGAGAATGTTGAAGATAAAAGAAAAAACCGAATTAAAGGAGGAAGCAAATGGCTAAGATCTATTACGACAAAGATGCGGATCTTAAAGTTTTTGAAGACCGCAAGGTCGCTATAGTTGGTTATGGGAGCCAGGGACACGCCCAGGCGCAGAATCTGCGCGACAGCGGTGTAGATGTCATCGTTGCCGAGCTTGAAGGGACACCGAATTACAAGCTTGCCGTAAAACACGGCTTCAAGCCTGTGAGCGCCGCACAGGCGGCCAGAGACGCCGACGTTATACAGATACTTGCCCAGGACAACCTTCAGGCTGAACTTTACAAGGGCGAGATCAAGGGCGGATTGAAGAAGGGCAAAACCCTCGTTTTTTCTCACGGCTTCAATATTCACTATAACCAGATAGTGCCTCCGGCCGATATCGACGTCGTCATGATCGCACCGAAAGGCCCCGGCCACCTCGTTCGCAGGGAATTTGAGCGCGGCGCCGGCGTGCCGTCCCTCATAGCCATTTACCAGGACCACACCAAAAAGGCGAAACAGACCGCTCTTGCCTACGCAAAGGGCATAGGCGCTACCAGGGCCGGAGTTATAGAAACGTCATTTGAAGAAGAGACAGAGACAGATCTCTTCGGCGAACAGGCTGTTCTCTGTGGAGGAGCATCCGAACTCGTCCGCGCCGGTTTCGACACTCTTGTCGAAGCAGGCTATCAGCCGGAAATCGCATACTTCGAATGCCTCCATGAATTGAAGCTCATCGTTGACCTGATGTATGAAGGCGGCATTTCCTACATGCGCTATTCTATCAGCGACACCGCGGAATACGGCGACATGACACGTGGGAGACGGGTCATCAACGAGGAGACGCGCGAAGAGATGAGGGCTATCCTCGACGAGATACAGTCCGGGGAATTTGCCCGCGAATGGATACTCGAGAACATGGCGGGAAGGCCTGTTTATAATGCAGTAAAGAGAAT
>DHQV01000067.1:0-46602 GCA_002408185.1 Deltaproteobacteria bacterium UBA5329 | reverse complement strand
ATAATGCAGTAAAGAGAATCGACGGCGAACACCTCATCGAACAGGTCGGAAAAAAACTCCGCTCCATGATGGGTTGGATCGGGAGAAAGGATTGAAAGAGCCGTTTATTGCGAGGGAGGGACTGAGGATCATAGTCCCTTCCCTTGTTCTAACCGCTGTTCTGGTCATAGGTGGGTTTTTTTATCTCGCCATCTTTGTTTTCTGCTTTGCGCTTTTCTGCCTGTACTTCTTTCGCAATCCGCGCCGCTATTCGAATGCGGATACGAATTCATTGCTCTCTCCGGCAGATGGGAAGATAGTTGACATAAGTGAGGTCAACGAACAGGAATTCTTCGGCTACAAGGTGAACCGGATAGCCATCTTCATGTCACCGGCAGACGTTCACGTCAACCGGGCACCCTGTCCGGGACGCATTAAGTCGATGAAACGTGTCGACGGAAAGTTCGCGATGGCGTTCGGCAAGAATGCTGAGATCAAGAATGAGAAAAACTATATCCTGATCGAAAACGGCGGAGAGCGTGTACTTGTCGTCCAGATAGCGGGTTTTCTTGCACGGCGTATCATCCCCTATGTAAAAGTTGACCAGCGGGTCGACCGCGGCCAGGCAGTCGGCATGATCGCCTTCGGTTCGCGGGTGGACATTTATTTTCACAAAGAGTACGAACCTGTGGTAAGCTTACACTCAAGGGTAAAGGCTGGAAACACCATCCTTGCGCGCAAGAAGGAGGTACAATGAACTATATGAGAAGGAAAAAAGGCAAGCCTAGAAAGGGCATTTATCTTCTGCCTAATTTTCTGACTTCTTTAAGCCTTCTGTCCGGTTTCTACGCTATCATTGCATCGATGGACCGGCGTTTTACATATGCGGCCATCGCGATATTTATTTCCGCTATATTCGACATGCTCGACGGCCGAATCGCGCGAATGACGAATTCTTCAAGCCGTTTCGGCGTAGAGTATGATTCACTTTCCGATGTTATCGCATTCGGCGTAGCCCCTGCCGTCCTCGCTTACATGT
This sequence comes from Deltaproteobacteria bacterium UBA5329, assembly GCA_002408185.1. GTDB lineage: Bacteria > Desulfobacterota > Syntrophorhabdia > Syntrophorhabdales > Syntrophorhabdaceae > Delta-02. The sequence continues at coordinate 45,584 of DHQV01000067.1, read as the reverse complement.
GGGCATTAAAAAGTTATGGCAAATTCGGCTGGCTCGCCGCATTCCTCTTCGTGGCATGCGGGGCCTTAAGGCTTGCCAGGTTTAACATCCAGGTCGATACGGTACAAAAAAAGCATTTTCTCGGTCTGCCGATACCAGCCGGAGCAACAACAATCGCAGGCATTGTACTGTTCTATTCCTGGATGGGCTATATGGGCGGGCTCAAGACGATCATCATGCCTATCGTCATATACTGCCTTGCACTTCTAATGGTCAGCAAATTCCGTTATATCAGCTTTAAGGATATGGGTTTTATCAGGGCACGGCCATTTATGTCGACCGTTGGCGTTATTATCGCTCTCGTTATCGTCCTCACCGAGTACCAGATAAGCCTTTTCATCGCCACATCGGCGTATGCCATATCAGGCCCCATTTATACGTTGATACTTCATTTCAAGAAGGAGCCCCTGGAAGAAGCTACCGGCCCGAAAGAAGATCGAGCAGGGCCAGGTGGTCGTTGATAACCGCATCAGCCGGCATGGTGCTGTTCTTGTAGGCAATGAACCTGACACCCGCTGAGCGGGCGGTACCCATGTCTACCTCGGAATCGCCGATATAAAGTGTTGCCTCAGGCCCGACACCCAGGGCATGCAGTATTTTTCCGACACCTTCAGGGTCGGGTTTTGATCTTGCCTGCAAGATCTCCCGGTCGTCAGGTTCATCCCGGTCGCTTCTCGCCTGGTGCGCAGCCGTTACGACAATATCGAAAAAATCCCACAACCCGTAACGTGACATTATATGTCTCATCGATGTGGTCCGGTTGGTGCTGATGGCGGTATGTATGCCTCTGTTCCTCAAGACGGTGAGTACTTCCTTCAGATGAGGTTCCATTTCAAGATAAACGATGAAATCCCTGAAATCGATATGGTCTTTGAAGTACCGGGTCCCTTTCTGCTCGGCCCCGGCATCTCCCCGGAATATGTGGGCTATTGATTCAAAAACTGTATGGGTGTGGCAATATTTAAGTTCATCGTCATTAAGAGGCGGTCTTCCGCCTCCCTTGGCAATGGCATTGTACAGGCGCCTGTTTGCATCGAATGAATCGAAGAGCACCCCGTCGCAGTCGTAAATAACGCATTTTATATCCCATTTTTCCGCTCGGCTCACTGTGTCATCTCCCGGTCTTACATTATAGAACCTCTTGCTTTTAAACCGTAAGTGGCAAAAAATCAAGAGAAAATCAGTCGCGAATATCTCTTAAAGATGTAAAATAATAGTTCTAATTGCATCAATATATGCTACAATTGTATGCGAAAGACCACCAAGGAGGCGAATATGATAAGTGTTTCCGTTCCCGGATGGGGAGACCTCGATATCGAGTACCTCGTCATTGACTATAACGGGACCTGCGCATTTGACGGCAAAATGAAAGAAAGTGTAAAGGAGATGCTTGGAAGGGTATCCCGCTATATCAAGGTATTTATCATTACATCCGATACGTACGGAAACATAGACAGTGAAGGAAACACAATTGGTTTTAGCATAATAAAGGTTGGAAAGGAATCGAGCGCACAGGAAAAAGCCAAAATAATCAAGGAACTGGGACCGGAAAAGATAGTGGCTATCGGCAACGGTTCAAATGATGTGTTTATGCTTAAAGAGGCATCCCTTGGGATTGGGGTCATCGGCGAAGAGGGTTGTTCAAAAGATGTGCTTAAAGAAGCCGACTTTTTTGTAAAAGATGTGAATGACGCGTTGAGCATCCTCCTCCACCCCGAAAGGATCATCGCAACATTAAGAGATTAATAACAATTCCGGAAAAACTATGCCAGCTCAGGAAAGCCCTTGCAAGGAATGACCTGAGCTGAGGTTTTTTGCCGAAGGTAGTGACAATATGATTGGAAATCTTATTAAGAAAATTGTAGGAACAAAAAATGAACGTGAACTGAAAAGAATACAGCCAACTGTCGATACGGCCAATGAGTTTGAGGCAAAGATCAAGGGTTTGACCGATGATGAACTTAAGGCCATGACCCCCCATTTCAAGCAAAGAATTGCAGATGGCGAGGACCTTGATTCCCTGCTGCCGGAGGCATTCGCCGTAACAAGAGAGGCCGCCTGGCGTACGATCGGGATGCGTCATTTCGATGCCCAGCTCATCGGCGGGATCGTCCTCCACGAAGGCAAGATCGCCGAAATGGCAACCGGCGAAGGAAAAACCCTCGTCGCGACCCTCCCCGTATATCTCAATGCCCTGACCGGCCGCGGGGTCCATGTAGTGACCGTCAATGATTACCTCGCCAAAAGGGATGCCGAATGGATGGGGCCCGTCTATAAATTTCTCGGCCTTACAGTCGGGGCCATTCTCCATGACCTCGACGATGCCGCCCGTAAGGAGGCCTATGCATGTGACGTAACATACGGGACGAATAACGAGTTCGGGTTCGATTATCTGCGTGACAACATGCATTATGACCTTGAAGACTGTGTCCAGCGGGAGTTCAATTATGCCATCGTCGACGAAGTCGACAGTATATTGATCGACGAAGCGAGGACGCCTCTTATCATTTCGGGACCTGCCGAAGAATCTACGGACAAGTATTACAAGATAAACAAGTTGATACCCCAACTCAAAAAGGACCAGGATTTCAAGATAGACGAGAAAGCCCGTAGCGCATATCTCACAGAAGAAGGTGTGGCAAGGCTTGAGAAACTCCTTAATATCGAGAACCTTTACGATCCCAAATACGTGGATTTCCTGCACCATATCAATCAGGCCTTAAGGGCCCATCAGCTCTTCACCCGGGATGTCGACTATATCGTCAAAGACGGCCAGGTGATCATTGTCGACGAGTTCACGGGCAGGCTGATGCCGGGAAGACGTTACAGCGAAGGCCTGCACCAGGCCCTTGAAGCAAAGGAAAATGTAAAAATAGAACGGGAGAACCAGACGCTCGCCACGGTCACCTTTCAGAACTATTTCCGGATGTACAAAAAACTTGCAGGCATGACAGGTACGGCTGACACCGAAGCGGTAGAGTTCAAGAAGATCTACAATCTTGACGTTATGGTGATCCCTACCAACAAAACCCTTATCCGGACGAACTATCCCGATGTGGTTTACAGGACCGAGAAAGAAAAATTTCGCGCTGCCGTCAAAGAAATTGAAGAGCTCTATAAGGCGGGGAAACCCGTGCTGGTCGGCACCCTTTCCATCGAGAAGTCAGAACGGGTATCCGAGTTGCTCAAGCGAAAAGGCATTCCGCACAATGTCCTGAACGCGAAAAACCATGAAAGGGAAGCAGAGGTTGTGGCGCAGGCAGGGCGGTCAAAAGCTGTTACGATCTCCACCAATATGGCAGGACGCGGCACTGACATTCTTTTGGGCGGCAATCCCGGTTTCCTCGCCCTTGCAATGGCAAAAGGTGAAAAGGATTCCCCCGAATATCAAAAGGCGCTCGAGAAGGCCAAGGTTCTTTGCGCGGCTGACAAAGAAGAGGTCATTCGTTTGGGCGGGCTTCATATACTCGGTACAGAAAGACACGAGTCGCGCCGTATCGATAACCAGCTCCGCGGCCGTTCGGGACGCCAGGGAGACCCGGGATCATCCCGGTTTTATGTATCCCTCGAAGATGAGATCATGCGTCTTTTCGGATCTGAGAAGGTGTCGCCTATTCTCGGAAAACTCGGTATGGACGAGGACACCCCGATCGAACATCCACTGATCACAAAAGCTATCGAGAATGCCCAGACCCGTGTCGAAGGCCACAACTTCGAGATCCGGAAGTATCTCCTCGAATATGACAATGTCATGAACAAGCAGCGCGAGACCATATACGGCATGCGGCGCGAAGTTATGAAAAACGGTGATGTCCATGAAAAGGTCATGGACATGGTCGAGGAGATCTGCGAAGACATCGTTTTCGAGTGTGCACCGGAAAAGGTTTACCCTGAAGAATGGGACATCGAGTCGCTCAAAACGAGGATCTACGAAAATTTCCTGATTCATGTAGATTTTTCCCTTGAAGAGATAAAGAACCTGACGCGCGAGGGGCTACTCGAGCGGGTCCTTGAAATAGTCCGCTCCTTCTACGATAAGAAATCACGGGATTTTGGCGCAGATGAGATGAGGGCTGTAGAGCGGTTCATCGTACTCAATTCAATCGATACATTCTGGAAGGAACACCTTCTGTCACTCGATCACCTGAAAGAAGGCATAGGGCTGCGCGGATACGGGCAAAAAGACCCGCTGCGCGAATATCAGAGGGAGAGCTTCGAGCTTTTCATCGACATGGTAGAGCGGGCCAAATATGACACAGTCAGAAAAGTCTTTGCCGTCCAGCCAGCCAGGGATGAACAGGTCGAGTATCATCAACCAGCGATGTTCTTCAACATGAGCGACGGGGGGCCTTCTACTGATAGCAGCGATAAAAAAGAAAAGAAAATAGGACGTAACGACCCCTGCCCGTGCGGCAGCGGCAAGAAGTATAAGAAATGTTGTGGACGGTGAAATCAGATCGTAAATCCCAAGCCGTCAGCCCTAAGTCGTGGCTATATATCGGGTCATAGCATCAGCCCGTCATTCCGGCTTGCCGGAATCCAGTCTCTTTGTCTTTAATTCTTTTCAGGAGTGTGAAAATGGCGAAAAGTCCTTCGATCAAAGGCATCGAGTTTTCGGGGATCGAGGCCGGCATAAAGCCGCAGGGCCTGGATCTCGGGCTTGTTGTTTTCCGGGGTACCATGAACGTCGTTTCGGCCTATACGCGCAACCAAGTGAAGGCTGCCCACATCCTGTATGACCGGAAGATCGAAAAGAAGCCCGTCAGGGCCCTTGTTGTCAACAGCGGCTGCGCGAATGCCTGCACCGGGCAGGATGGGATCGACGACCTCAGTTCGATCGCATCCTCGCTGTCACCGCTCGTCGGCATAGACCCCAAAGAGGTCCTTTTTGCTTCAACGGGCGTCATAGGAAAAAGACTTCCCCTGGAAACGATGCAATCCGCCCTGCCCCGCAGTGTCGATGCGCTCTCTGAAGCCAGCATCGATGATTTCGCAAGGGCCATTATGACAACCGACACCCATCCCAAGGTCGTAAAAAGGTCCATCGAAGGGAAAAAACCGTACACGATTATCGGCGTTGCCAAGGGATCGGGTATGATAAACCCATTGTTTGCAACGATGTTAGCATTTGTATTCACCGACTTTCCCGTCTCCCCGTCGAATATCAGGAGATCGTTTAAAGCTTCCGTTAAGGAGAGTTTCGAGCGGATAACGGTGGATGGTGAGTGCAGCACAAACGATACGGTCTTGCTTTTTACAAGCAGGCAAGAAGAGGACCCGGGCGCGCTCGGCGTTTTCGAAAAAGGCCTCCGCGAAATCCTGAAAGACCTGTCGATGATGGTGGTGCGGGATGGCGAAGGTGCAACACGTATTGCCCATATCACGGTGGAAGGTGCACGAAAAAAGGAATGGGCCGAAAAGATCGCACGGCGTATAGCCTTATCCCCTTTGACAAAAACTGCCTTCTACGGATGCGATCCCAATTGGGGACGCATCATAGCGGCGACAGGCGATACGGATGTACCTCTCGATCCGGCAAAGATCGATATTTCACTGCAGGGTAAAATGGTTGCAAAGGGGGGGGTCGAGGTCCCGTTCGATGAAGCAAAAATGAAAAAACTCATGAACTACAAAGAAATATCCGTCGTCGTGAATCTCAATCAGGGAAAGGCATCGTACGATATATACACGACCGATCTGACCTATGATTACGTCAAGATAAACGCGTCATATAGAACGTAAGACGGCTAAGGGTGGATGGTTAACGGCTGATATATTTCTGAAAAAACTTTTTTCCGTTAGCCGTTAGCCAGCCGGAAAGGGTCCTTAAAAATTGAAAAAAATCATCGTCATTCCCGCTCGCTATGAATCAACGCGGCTTCCCGGCAAGCCTCTTCTTGAAATATCGGGCAAATCCCTGATCCAACTTGTCTACGAACGCGCCAAGGAATCGCGCAACAAAGACCGTGTGATCATTGCCACGGATGATCAGCGCATAGCCGATGCCGCTTCATCTTTCGGGGCAGAAGCAGTTATGACCAGCTCATCATGTAAAAGCGGCACCGACAGGGTATTCGAAGCTGTCAAGGACACAGATGCTGACCTGGTCATAAATGTGCAGGGTGACGAGCCGTTCATACGGCCCGATATGATCGATCTTCTCTTTTCCGTTCTGGAAAACGAATCTCTCGATGTTGCAACCTTGTGTACGCCCGTGACCAATGACAAGGAGTATGCGGACCCCAATACTGTAAAGGTTGTGGTCGACAAGAACGGTTTTGCCCTCTATTTTTCACGAGCCTCTATTCCCTATGTGAGAAACCCCAATGCCAGGCCTATTCTCTATAAGCATATCGGTATCTACGGATTTAAGCGCGGTTTCTTGGGAAAATTCGTGTCCATGCAGAAGAGCAGGCTTGAGGAGGCAGAATCACTGGAACAACTGCGCATTCTAGAAAACGGCTTCAGGGTCAGGGTCCTGACCACGGACTATGACGGCTTCGGCATAGATACGATGGATGACCTTCAAAAGGCGCGCCTTGTCCTGAACCTAAACTTCATATGATGGTTGCCTTTTACCGTTAGCCATTAGCCGTTTGTCGTTAGCCGCACATCATTCCAAGATTGTAGATGTGTTATATGCCGGAGGCGGGGCTTGAACCCGCATATACACCATCCAAGTATCTGATATTATTCATTATTATTTTCTGATTTTTTAAGTAGGGACACTCTGGGGACACAATCCTTCTTCAAGGTGAACTCTTTCAGCACCCCTCTCTGAGTCTCAACTTCTATCTGGGTATATCGCTTCATCATCTGATCATTAGAGTGTCCAAGCAATGCTTGAATCGTGTGAGATGGTACGCCCTTGTTTGCTTCCTGCGATGCCCTGCTGTGACGTGTGGCGTCGTACATACGAACACACTCAGGTATCCCGGCTTTCTTTCGTAGCCGTCGCCACAAGCTCTCAAGAGCGCTCTGCGGGTATGCGTCGCCCGTTCTCGGATACGGGAACAGCCAGGCCTCCGGGAGATTGCTATTTACCCGCTCCGTCATATACTCGCGGATCTCGTCGTGGATCGGCTTGACGGAGGGCTTCGATCCCCTGCCCTTCCTCTTCTTCTCGCGGTAGACATTCCCGGAAAAGCTGGACGATATGGTGAAACAATCATTAGCCAGGTCGACGTCCTTGCACTTGATTGCTCGTGCTTCCCCCGGCCTGCACCCGTAAATCATGAGAAACGCCACGATGGGCTTATGCTCGCCGGGAATATGGTCATTGTAGATAGCCTGCTGGGCTTCCATGTTGAGCCAGTGGATCACCGGGACGGGGACATCGATTTCGGGGAATTTCGGCATAATGACACCAGGTATCTGCCGGTCAATGATGCAGTAATTTATGAAGCTTCTGAAATGATCGAGGATCTTCTTTCGGGTGTTCGGATTTTTATACCCGCCATTATCCTTATACCCCACATCCTGTAAATACCTATCAAACTGGATTATGTCATAGTTGATCAGATCTTTAACGTTCTTGGTTCCGAAGTGAGCCTTTTCAATCTTGACCATCCGAGTATAGTCTTTCTTATTCGAAGGTGCGATTGCTCCGATCCGGTCAGCGAGCATTTCATCAAGAAGGTTAGAACACCAGAAGTGTTTTGCTTCTTTTTTGACGTAATTAGCAGGGTTGAACGTCTTGTTTTTTACTTCGGTGGTAATCGTTTCCTGAAGTGACACGGCCCGCGAATAACTATCCAGGGCTTCGCCCTGCTTGTCGCTGTATATCTTCACCCTGCCATAACCCTTGTGGTACAGGTCAATGAAGACCTTCTTCGGCACAGTCTTGCACTCAGGACAGACGAAACCGAGCTTCGGGTAATGCATGAAGTCTTCCCCGCATTTCGGGCAGCTTTCTTTTGTCCTGATGGTCCCCTTCAATTTCGCTCCGGGTTGAGATAACACGGACAGAATATCCAAAGCGTTTGAAGGTGTCAAGCTGTGAAGTGGAATGTTCAATAAAACCGCCCTGTTTATTTTTCTCCCGGTCGTGATTACCACGATGCCAGCGTTAGGGTATATTTTTGAATCCTATTGAACCTTTCCTCTTTATCATTGTCATTTTTTAATGTATGAAAAACCGTTGTTCTTCTTGGGCTATGAGTATTTCCGATACCAGGCGATCATTTCCCCCCGTAATGAAGTTTTTGTTCCGCAACTTTCAACGCATCGATAATCTCTGGAAGAAGGCTGGCGGAGAAGGATAAGCCCTTCGGCGATGGTTTCCACAAATCCGGCTCAGCAAGATACCAAAGCCTAAAATCACAGATCAGATTACCTTTAAATTCACCGATTGAAATTCGGATAAGATCTCTTGGATTCTTTAAGGCTTCCCATATGGTTTCCATCACGTTCCCCCGTGCCAGAGCTTGCTTGGGATATGGGCGAAGAGAAGTTCAAGGAATTCGTCCATTACATCCGCGCCCCAGTTTTTTTCGTGGACTTGATGTATCCAATCAAGAACGCCTTTTGAGGTAGTACACCAATCAAGATCAACCTGATAAACGTAACCGGAATCTGGTAATGGCCGGATATCAATGGTATTCACTTTTTCGTTGAATGTACATCTGCTAGTTTTTGTGTTCATGTTGGTTACTGTGCCGGCCATGGTGTCACCCTCCTTGTGCTGCGTCGTTAATTCTGACAGGTTGTACTTGAAATTTTTTTCAAGTATGCAAACCATCCGAAAGAGCATATCCCGCGTTACCCAGGTTTTTTCGAGAAGATGGGCCAAGAATTGCAGAGCTTTCGTCGGTGTATTAAGCCTGCTCAATTCGATCTCATAATCAACTGGATGCCTGCCGGTGCTGATTCCGATATAATGTCTCAAATTCAGATAATCACCGCGACGATATACTTCATCGTTATCGTAAATGTTAACGTTAAAGTTCATTTTTATCCCCATGTGCCTTGCGGCATTATTTTAGTTCCCTGCACGGTCTTGAATGACAGGGTTTTACCGTTCGGGTTCTCGCCCCTGAATGCTTTCGCGTCTATGATCTTAGCCTTGCCCTTGTCCAGCGCTACATAAAAGCGGGCCTTATCGAGTGTGTATTGTCCGCCTCTTGCAAGGTCTTCGCCTGACTTCTTTTGCAGGAAGATAATTGCAACACCCTCTTTGAGCTTGTCATGGATCTTCTTTATCTCGGACCCTATACGCCATGCGTCGCCGTCAACATTTTCCATGTAATCGATAACGAATAGCTTCTTTTCGGGAGTAATAAGATCCGCCCAGTCATGCCCTCGGCGAATTGCCTTAAATCTCCAATCGGTTAACTTCATATCTCCGTGAAGCTCTAAACGGGTCCTCATCTCGGTGTCGTGCATTTCAGAGTTCATATAAACAACTTCATACCGTTCCTGGTTCCGCTTGATAAGGTCAAGAGCAATGGCAGTTTTGCCCGACGATTTAGCCCCGGCAAAGATCCCCACGTTCCCAGGATAAAGTTTAAGTTGCCCCGACAACAACAGAGGAAGGTCTATATCAAATTCATTAACCGGTGCGTTGAGGAAGTCGATTATCTCAACGTCGCTCTCGATCAATCTATAAGATCCGCGCTTTTGGCCGTACCTTTCGATCAGGGGGTTCGGACCTTCAGACAGTCTTTTGAAGGCGACATTCGCAGCATGTTTGTGACTGGATGTGACTAAGTCCAGTTCCTTGTGACTATCTGTGACTAGGAAGTGACCAGATGTGACTAGAATCCATTGCTTTACTTCCTCGGCAATGTTTCGATCTCTCCGCTCCGCTCGATCAAGAGCGCTCTTAATTTTGGCTTGAATTTCTTTTTCAGGGAAAGGCGGGTTGCAATTACTTGCAAGTATTTCAATGACTTGCTTAACATACTGTGGGTTCGCTCCGGCCTTTATCAGGCAATTTGCTGCATGAAAAAGATCTTCATCCCGGCGGCCTTCAATGAAATATTGTGACTGGATGTTATCTATGTGACTAGATGTGATGTGACTAACTTGTTCCCTATTATATAAAAAGATTTTTTTAAAATAAGCTGAAGGCAACGGCGCACAATCGCATTCGTCCGGGGATTTTATCCACTCATAAAACCCCTTAATTTGCTTTCCCTTCTTTACGTATTCACAGTATGAAGGAGGAGCCACAACGTAACCGCCATCACCTTGAAAATCACATCCAGGAATACCACCACGATTGTTTCCTATCTTTTCCCCCGGATGTTTAAAGTAAAAATGCAAGCCACCTGTAGGCGTCCGTGCTGTCGGGGTCTCAATTGAAGGCGGAATATATTCTGCAAGGTTTGCGAGGCCGTTTTCCATATCATCAACATCGACGACTACGATACCAGAAATTTCGCCCGTGACGATTGCGGGGTTTGCATTGGGGTGACTGTCCCACAAGGCTCTGATTTCGTCTTCTGTATGTTTTGTTTCTTGGTTTGTTGACCAAGAAGAAAATGGCTTCTTGTTGAGACCCACGGGAATCACTGAACAGCCGGCCTCATGATACTTAAGAGCATAGGAGAGATTAGCGGTTGAGGTTTCCATTTCCAAAACCATTTCCTTTGCGAAAGCTGAAAATAGCCTGTCTCGCAGCTTTAACCGCTCTGAGAACGTCCATCGCACCGACTGGATGATTTTCATAGAGCTTTTTGAGACACCCATCGACGTCACCGATGATCTTGTAACAGACGTGTCCAGCCCTATCAGATTCGGGGATAACCACGCATCCAAGAGTTTCAAGAATCCCGGCCTGAATACTGTCTTCGATGATTGTTTCTGGGGGTGATGCGGTAGAGGTTTTTGTCATATCCATCTCGTCTCCTTGTGTAAATTAATCTTACAAAGGGATCATATCAAATCGAGATTTATCTTTTTGGGGTTATAGATAATACCTTACATTATCAAAGAGTTACTGATTGGTGGGTTACTTTTGAGAGGAAGGATTATTGGGTTATTGCTTCGCCTTCGCAATGAAGTAATGGGAGGGTTACCGAAAGAACAGCATATGTGTCCCTCGCCTGCGACATAAGGTCGTCGAGGTATCGATCAATTGAGAAATTGACATTGCCTTCGTTCCTTTTGCTGATCTTTTTACCGGCGAGCTTCTTGGGTCCTTTGTTGAAAAAGTTGCCAATTTCTATAATTAAATAAGCGAGATACCTGAACCGTTTTACATCATAGAGTTCTTTGTCGGCCTTCCTAGAAACATCCTCATGGATGAGATAGTCTCTGAATTCCTGAATATCTTGTTCGATACTCTTTTGGGTAATCTGTTTCCCGCCCTTCTTCATTGTGACCAGCTTATGTGCATCGCTATGGTATTCTTCCAATTCGGGCATTTTCTTAGCGGTCTTTGCTTTGTCTTGATATTTTTTGTAGAGTTCTGTTCTGAAGAAGATGTTTGTCTCATAAAGACATCCCAGGCTTTCAGCAATGCAGGTTCTCTTTTTGTCGGAAAGGTCGGAGAAATACTCATCCAATGATTTTTCGTAAGTTCTGAGGTTGTTGGCCATTCTCAAGAACCCGCAAAATGTCTGTTTATCAATATCGACCTGATATTTGTCGGTGACGGCTTCTGGGTTGTTCAATATATTATCAACATTAAAAAGTATTTTATTTTCTTTTGAGATGCTTCGTGGCTTTTTTCGCCTAGGCTGAAGAATATCGTCTGCTATCTGAGATGTTGTTTTACCTGGAACATATATTTGCAGAAAATTAGGATACTGAATAACCTCTTCGTGCTGGCCTATTAATTCCCGAAATGCTGTTTTGATATCATGATCAGCGTTTTCTACGGTGGCGAAAAAGTTTGGTGGATATCTTTTGACTATTTCATCAAGCGTTTCGATTAGCACATCTCTGTCCGGTTTCGTTTTCATTTCCTTTTGCTGCTCCCTGATAAATATAATAACTATTTAAACATTGTAAATTTTTAATTAGCAAGAGTTGAATGCGATGCGCAACACCTTTAAATATTTATATATTTATTTAAATATATAATCTCTTTTATATTACGCGCGCCCGCGCCCGCTCAAGGTCTACGTGTTGAAGGTATAAGTCCTTTTCCCATTTTCCAGTAGGCAATGATAAATCCTTTTCCGATATTTTCCCCTATATATGTTCCTATTCCTAATCATCTGCTATCAACCATTCCCATCATCATAACTTATGCAATAGGCTTAACTCTGTAGACTGGCTATTGACACGGGCTGACATACGAAAGATGATCAAAATACCATCTTGATTAGCTTCCTTATTTTGTCTGTATTGTCTTCCTTGCCACATCTACGATGTTTTCTGGTTGACCTGTGGGTACTTGCTCTAATCGGTGCTTATGATGCCGCTACGGTCAAGATTAAGCCGTTTTGTCTTCTGCTTCCATAAGCCCATTTATCATTTCAATCCGCCAAACAACGCTTTGACTATGGAGTATGAAGCCATTGTGGAAAGAAACAGAATAATCTCAGTTCCTAAGGTACTCCTTGAAAAACTTTCTCGAAATATAAGTTGATCGGCGACAAACCAAAAGAACACGAATAAGGCACATCCGATAATCCATTGCATAGCAACCCGCGTCGTGCCTGTCAAGAATGGCAATTTATCGTGACGTAAAGCTTCTTCATACTGCTTTTTAAATGTTTCGATTGATGGTTCAGATTCTTGTACGCTCTTTCCGGTAGCACCGTTATTGATTGTCGTCATTACAGTTTGATGTTCTACCCTGTAATTCGTCAATTCGTTGAGGAAATGATCGCAGAAATAACAACGTCTCGCATCCGCTTCATTTAACTTCCCGCATTTAGCACACGTCCACTTCTTTTCCATTATCCCCACCAGTTGGTTATAAAGATAGGAGTCCATTTTATCGATTCTGCAAGGGTCATTGAAAATGTATGTAATTGCGGAGAAACGGTTGCCCTTCCTGCTTGGGTTAATTGTGCTTGTTTTCTGTTTATCGTAGTTACCACCTGTTGTTAATTATGTTGTCAGTTCTAATGCGATCAGCTTCCCATTGCGCTTCATTTTTCGCTTGGTCAGCTTCCCGTCGTGCTTGCTGCGCGTCACGTTTTGCATCATCGGCATTTCGCTTGGCCCGATCTCTTTCACTCTCGGCATCAAGTTTCATCCGTTGCGTTGCTGACTTCTGTTCTTCTATTTCGTCCTGTTGTCTCCAAGTTGCAGTATTGGCAGAACCCCTACCATATGAGGTCATGGGCGCAAGGGCGCGGAGAGCTTTATTGATTGCATCAATTTCTGTTTTCCGGCCAACCGATGGAGAACCGGAAGAGACATCGAGTAATTTATCAATTAACTTGGCATATTTCTCATCATTCGGATTGGCCTGCATCATCCTCACATATGCCGGGTTTTTCCCATCTGCATAGGATCGACCCGCGTCTTTACCCTTCGATGCGACATTGTCTTGAATGTCATGATTTTCAAAGTAATAGAAAATAGGATAACTGTTAGCGTTTACATTGCCGTTAGTAAAGATATGGTGAGTTGTGCTGTTCGGCAAAACTTCTATCTTGGATAAAAGTTCGCCAGCGGTGGAATCGGTACTACAGGAATAGATGATGGAAAGGAAGACGCAAATTACAAGGACGGCAAGTCTAACCCTACAGAGCATGATGATCTCCTTGGTTTAAGGGCGCCGCTGATTTGATTGTTGTAATTAACTCACCCTGATTATATTACAAGATTATCTGTACATCGTTATTGATTGCAAGGAAAATGTTTATTGATATAAGAAGAACCACGCGTTAAGGGGCTGTATTGGTTCCCATTGCAATTGCTCTCGCTTTTTTCCTTAGTTCCAATAGGGTGGGATAGCAGTACTTAGAATTGTGGATAATATTAAATGTGGGCTTATGCTTCTTAATCAAACGCATTTCTTCGTTTCGCGGATCGCATCTTTTGATAGAATACTCGATATGTTCATCCAACCAATCTACAATTTCCTGATGCTCGCAAAATTTGAAATTGTTGCCAGAGCCAGGGATCACCGTTTTTTCCAACATGACGCCGATAGATCTGAAAAATGTTGCTGGACCATTTTCTTTCCCGAGTTCCTGATTTAGTCTCTTTAGGACATCGTCACCTTTGCCGACGTAAACAACGCAGCCAACAGGCAAACCAAAAGCTGGTAGTTTTAGCTTTATAATATAAACTCCTGGGTCATTTCTTCGACTCTTACGCGGTCTTGTCCTTTCGACGCCGGTCCTGTCTAATGATCGACATTGCAGGGAGTCGAGTTTACTGACGGTTGAAGGTACGTTTTGCTCATCCATGATGGTAAGAATTGTCCCTAAGAGTATTCTAACACCCTGATAATTTAAAAAAATACCAAAAAGTTCTGGGAGAGACGCTTTTATGTGTGAGGTTGACGTAAGACAGGGGGTTCCTCCAAGGAATCAGGGGGGTCGGGGGGTGTCTGGGGAAAAGAATTATTTTTTCGATGGATGGTTTTTTGTATTGATATAGATGGCAGGCGGCTCCGATGCATCGGTACTGGTCTTATTGGATCGGGCTTCCGTGATCATGACGACCAATCTCGGGTTTGCCGACTAAGCGCAGTTATTTGGGGACCCGACCCTGACGGCGGTGCTTTCTCGACCGGCTGACCCCATAAGGCTCATATCATTATGTGTGATTGGGAAAGCTACAGACTGAAGGAAAGTCTCAAGAAGAAATCTCCAGGGAACGGGGAAAAGACATGGAAGGTATATTTTTTTAACTTAAACAGGGGTGGGTCATTTTTGCGTGATCACGGTGGGTCATTTTTAGGTTGTCACTGCCAAGGCGTAAGCATGTATAATATCGGTTATGAATACCACTCTCGACATTGCCCCTGAACAGCTTCAGGCGATAATACTCTCTCACGGATGGTTCTCGCTTAAGCCGTTCTTGGCCGATGTGAACCCGCCCCGGCTGATTGTCTCATTCGCCCTGTCTGACGGAATGGGGGCATTCGAGGTGTCTGCAAAAGACGGACATTGCGAGCTAAAGGCCATCGTTGGTGACGTCGACCGTTGTTTAGATATCGCAGAAAATTGCCTCTCGTTGGACGTTTTCCCAGAGGTTCTTTACGAGCTTGCCGGGAAGAACTGGGGTTGGCTTTATCAGAACAACATGGGGAGGTTCTTACGGTCGCCCACCCTCTTTGAGGACTGCTGCAAGGTGATCTGCTCAACCAACACGACTTGGGAGAGGACAGAGTCGATGGTTGAAAATATGGTTAGCAAATTCGGTGCGCAAGTAGGGCAACACATTGCTTTCCCTGACCCGAAAACGATATTGACACTTGGCGAGGCCGCGCTGAAGGCAGAAACTGGTTGCGGCTTCAGGGCTAGGTACATCATCGGCGTTTCCGAACTCGCCCTATCTGAGCAGGATGTCTTCATGGGCAAGGGATGGCAGCCCCTTGATAACGATGCTTTCTACGAGAGGCTGATTACCATCAAGGGGATAGGGCCAGCATCAGCAAACTACCTTTCCCTTGTTTACTGGAAGCCGAACGGCTTTAATATTGATTCGTATGTCACGAGGCGGTGTGCAGAGATTTGGGGGATTGAAGAGTCGGGAATATTACCGTTCCTGACCAACAGATATAAAGGTTTCGGGGCTTATGCCCCACTAGTCTTCTGGTTTGACATCACAAAGCATTGGCACGTTAGTGACGTAAATGTTTCTGCCATGAGTTGGTGACGCAAGAAGCAGTAGGGATTTTCCGATATGAACCCAAAAGACCCAAATTATCCAAAGCCTTTGTCAAAAGCAGTGGTGGCTGTGATGAAGGCAAACAAGAGGGCTAATACCAAACCTGAGTTAGCCATAAGGGCGCTATTGCATAAAAAGGGCCTGCGCTTCAGAAAGGACTTCCCGATAAAGCTTGGCAACAGAAGATGCCGTCCAGATATAGTCTTCACAAGAATCAAACTCGCAATCTTTATTGATGGTTGTTTTTGGCATCAATGCCCTGAGCATGGGCATAAACCGATGGCCAACGTCGAATACTGGGAACGTAAGCTGACAGGAAATGTAGAAAGGGACTTGGCTGACACAACATTACTGAGGGCAAATGGGTGGCACGTATTAAGACTGTGGGAACACGTTCCGGTGCAGGAAGCCGTAGACTTTATAATGGAGAAGGTGACTGTCATAAGAGGAACGTGCAGCTAAGTCCAACCTAGTCTTTTTGTAGTCTCGTGTATCCATAGTTTGGTCTCATCCCTTGCATTGATTTCAATAGCCGTATTCATGATTCTATCCATGAACTCCCTGCGTTCTTCCATGTTGGATTTGAAAAGCATCAATTTCGCGTAGTTGTATATGTCCATGAAGACAGCCAAGAACTTATTTTGTTCGTAGCTCTTTAAGTGTTTAATTAAAGCGCTTTCGTTGAACGATGAGCGTGGCCCATAGATAAAAGCGCCTTTCATCCCGCCGTTGGCGATTATTTTTTTGAAGGCATGCCCTACGTCACTGTCTGAAAACGTCTTGTCCTTCACTTCAATGGAATAGCGGTATTTCCCATCGCTGGAAAAAATGTCGATGTCACCCACCTCTTTTGATGATGAACCACTTTGATTTACTTTGTGACAACCAACAATAAAGCCACCCTTCAAGCCATTATGATAGACGCTTTCAAGCGCTCCCACAACGATTGTGCATGTCTCTCCTTCAAACGATTTTTCAAGGAAGTGAACTATGAAATCATATATCTCCAGCAAAGTTGGATTGATTGATATTGAAGTCTTGTTGAGAGCGATTTGTTTGCGTGCTATTTCGGTCACTATTCGCAGAGCGAAGGAGAGATATCTAGAAGCATCCTCAGAGGTTTTGATGCTCGACAGAACATCAATGAGAGTTGAGAGAGTTTCCCTGTCTTTGCCAGCCCTAACGGCGTTGCCAACTGATAGATGCGTGAATCTTGCTGGTTTGTTCAAGAAAGGTTCGTTGGAGCCACCAAGGGCATTCGACAGAAAATTTCTCTCAAATGGTACAAACACCTTGTGGCAAAGGCTCCTTGCGTCATAAGCCCCACTCAGAGGAGCGCCAGCTTGCAGAGCCAGTGGATCCACATCTTTATTGCATGCCTTTCCCAAAAGCCCTGTTATCAGAACGTATTTGTACGTCTTATGAGACCCCTGCAATATCCTTGTTATTTTTGTTGTGTTTCCGTTCGTAGGCTTTGGCTCTGTCTTAAAGGCCTCGATCAGCTTCTTTTCTGCCTCAGCATGAACTACTTGGACGGTCATTATACAGCAACCCCAAAGAGAGAGTGCTGTACGGAAGGAATGAGTTTCTTTTCTATTTGCGTGCTTTCAAGGTAGTCAAAGAGCATTCGACCAACTTGGTGGGCTAACTCACATGGGACTGCATTGCCTATCTGTTTGTACTTGGAAGTCTGGGAACCCACAAAGACATATTCTCGTGAAAATGTTTGTAGCAATGCTGCTTCCTCCACGGTCAACCTTCTCAAGCGTGAAGGAGCCTCTTTGAATGAGGGTGGGGGGTTTCCGCTCATTATGCTGGCATGATATTCTTGCACCCAACCAGGTGCGTTACTGTACAATTCCTCTTCGTCAATAATGGGTGTTTTGTTCCCACCCATTGATGCGGGAAGAGTTGAGCAATAGCCATCTAGCCTAATAGGCCTTCCAAGGCCATTGAAAAGCATTCCAGCAAATGGTGATTTTCTCAAGACAGGTTTTGGCGTTAATGTAATCTTGGCTTTGCAGAGGCTAACGTTGTTGCCCGTTCCAGCTCTATCGAGGGCAGATAGGGTTTCCCTGACCGTTTTTGCCTTGATACGGTATGGCTTAAGCATCTCCGCTAAATCAGGGATAATGAATTCGTTGGATTTGAATCCAACAAAGAAAACCCTTTCTCTCGATTGTGGCACATTGAAATCAGATGAATTCAACACAACATAATTGGTTGCGTAGCCCAATTCTCTCATGCCATTCAAGAGGTCTATTCTAAGCACCTTCCATTTCTCCAAAGTCCCAAGGGCCTTGACGTTCTCCATCACAAAGGCTTTAGGCGACAACAACTGCAATACCTTCATGTATGTCCAGACATTGTTGCTCCTTGGATCGTGTGGGTCCATCTTTCCCGCAACAGAAAAGCCTTGGCAAGGCGGACCGCCAATGAGTAGGTCAATTTCCTTGTCTATCGAGGCGAGTTCGTCAAGAAAACCGTCTATGTTTCCATAGCGAATATGCTTGCCAATGTTTCTTGAATAGGATTGGCAGGCGTCTTGGTCGTAATCATTAGCCCATATGATTTCAAAGCCGGCCTGCATGAATCCAATATCCATGCCACCAGCTCCACTGTATAGTGAAACAGCCTTTTTCATTTGGACCCCCTACGTCTTTTATTATACATTAATGCTATTGAGAGTTTCCTCATCTTTTTTCACAAAACAACCAGCCCGAATATTCTAACCATTCTTCAAACCGAACGTAGTAAGGCAGCTTGAAAGGTCGAGGGGCAAGCAATGTCATAAACCCAGCTAAAAGCGCAATAAGAAATAGACGACAAGGTGACATCTCAAAGAGTGGAAAGTGCTTCGCTTCTGAAGTAAAGAAATACAGAGATCACTGCAAGAATGCGCCTCTATCATTGAACAAGTTTTAAGAAATGAATCGAACCAGTGTCTTTGGTAATTGTACTTATTAAGCAATTAAATTAGCTTTGATATTCAAGGTCAGGTAGATTCTGAAAATAATCCCTTACGATATCATCATCTTTGGGTACACAGACTACCGAGACTTTGCTTTTTTCGATTTCTCCAAATATCCCTTTTTCAAAACAGGTAAATTGGAGCATTTGCATTGGTTTTTCGCCCAATAGACAACGTGCTGTATATTCGTTAGAATCTTCACTGACCGTACCTCTTATTGATTCACCTTTTTTTAATACGTGGATTACTTTCGGTTTGCTATCTTGATACAAGCCTCCCATCAAACCCATACGTCCGCCCTGAAATGCAAGTATTTCGACATCGTCGGTCAGAGCAGTGACCTTATGCTCGTATACAATGTCGAAATTTACTGGGAATGGGGCTACATCAATATCCTGTGTGCGCAAAACAACACTCAGGAACATTCTTAGGCAAAACTCGGCCACATCCTGCCTCCAATTGGCGGCATGGCCGTACTTCTTTTGGTCCCAATAACATTGTATCTCGTCATTTAGTGAAGAATAACTCACCAATGGCAGAAATTCTTGGAACGCCAAATAGTCATTGGCATGTACACCAAAGGCTGAAAGTTTGATAGCGTCCTCTGCCCTTGCTTTACCGACAACCAACTGGCGTAGACTCCCTTTCTTGTGAAATACTGAGTGCAAGGCAAGGGCGAGCGCCCTTAAAACATCCTCGTACTTTCGTTCGCCAAGCAAGGTTTTGGCGATATCATATTGCCTCTTAACTCCGGTATCATAAATCATTTTTGATTCATCAAGCTCGTCAAAAGAAAGGTTCAAGTATCTTTTGCACCAATCGCTAATATGACCATACGTTTTCTCGGCAACCCTAGACCACTGCTTCGGGTCGGGGAATGTCCCGTTGTGTTTAATGCCATTGCGCACGTGATTCAATTGAGAGAAAAAGTCCTTTCCGGTTACGTTTTCATCCTTATGCATTTTGGCTTTTATTGGCCCAAAATAATCCATCAAATAGATCTTGTTGGAAGGTGGCATTGCGTCAAGATGCTGGGCAATAGCAGCGATTGCTAGTTCTGCTGCGTTATGTGACATTATGACATACTGAGCTATCGTGTATCGGTCAGGAGCTGCGGAGGGAGTATTGCGTATCCTGTCAAGGAAGTCCTTCGCAAGCAAAAGACGATTAACTGCATCTGAATCAGGCAACTTATTTTCGGTATGTTTATTCATTTGTCCACTGTGGCTAATGAGTATGTCTTATATTCTTACGGCCTTGATAATTTTTCAACCCAAAACGTCTTAGGATAGTATCTTTTTCTAACCGTTCTTCTAATCAAACGCAATCAAGCAACACACAATAGCATCAACCAAGCAACGCCATAAACATCTCTATAAACAAGATATTATTATGATTATTGGCTTGGCAATGACAACCTAAAAATGACCCACCCCTGCTTAAGTTAAAAAAACATACCTTTCATGCCTTATCCTAGTTCCCTGGAGATCTCCTCTTCAGGCTCTTTTTAAGGGGATCAATAACGTCAGCAAAGCGCTTAACCGGCTTGATGATGATGTACTACTTTAAGCAGCACCCTTGGTGGGACGCAGCAAGTCCTAGTTGTTAATAAAGCTGGCCCTTGGGAGACGGCCTCAATAGTGCTGATATCATGGCCCATGCGGGAGAAAGCCGCAAGAGGGGGTCGTTTTAAACGATACCCTTGGAGGTCCGCAAGCTGCTGACCGTCAATGAACCTGGCCTTTATCGGCTCATTTGCTAGACAGTAGAAGAATTGGACTTGGCTTCGGGCGTTGTTTTATCCTTTCAAATTCTTGATGCTTGGTTCGTTATATTCGGACCTTGTGAAATGTACCTGCCGATGGCAATGACAATCACTGCCCGGTGCCTGCCAATAAGTGATCAGGATATTCCACAAGCACCGGAATTCAAGAGGTTTATTCAGGTCGAAGTGAAATAAATGAAACCATCGTAACGGACAATTTTAGTTTCTCTTTTCCAAGGCACACGGGTAGCTCTGATTTTGGTTTAATTAGCTTCTATGGTTTCCGTCTTTCCGCAATTCTAATTAGTTGATCGGCAAGCATAATGAGTTCAACAACTTCGACGGGATCGTCGAAATTGACATCATGATGACTACTAGGGTTTTTGAAACAGCCGATAGCTCCCGCGAAAAGGTCACTTATCGCCTGTTTCTCTGCCGATACTTGGGACTTGTCAGTTAAGAAGCCACCGTCAGGATGAAACGCTTTTCTCATCAAGGGTACTCCCAGATCCCCTTGGTCAGACCGCGATAAAATCCTGACCCGGACTTCCACTTGTTTAAATGCTTCAAATATTGCTGTGTCGTAGTCCCCTCGTAGGAATGCAGGGCTGACTTTCGAAGCCAGCTTGGGGTCAAGAATTTCCCTGGGAAGTAGAGTTGCGGCCTTATAGTTACGGATATCTCCCGTTTCCCTGAATTTATAACCCCGTCGTGTTATGAAAATCCATTCGCTACTCTGTCCCGGCTTCGGAGCGATTAAGCCTTCTCTCTCTAACCAAACCCAAGATTCCGTAAATATTTTTGCGACATCATCGTATTTTCCCTCCGAATATTCATTTATATGACTTGGATTTGTGAAATTAGAACGATGCATGAGTCCACTTGAACGACCTTCTTCACATTGGCATAGATATTCCAGCAAAGGTCCAGCTATTTCTTCCGGTTCCATGATAAGAAGCACATCCACAGGTGGGAAAATATCGCTCATTTTAGGCATTTCAATATCCCTCAATAGGTTGGTACGCTACAAGATAATGAGATATCTAACAACTATTCTATAATGACGAGTTTAGCATCTTTTATCTTTTGCTTGAGCAATTCGAGTTCGGATAGATCAATTATTGAGTCAAAAACTTTATATATTGCTTCGGGGTTGTCACCATAATATTCAATGGCATCATGGATTAATTGGAAAAAAAGGTCCATCGACTCTTCTTTTGGGGCAATCTCATCCAATCTTGCGGCGGTTAGGTTAACCAAAAAACGACATTCCTCTAACGATTCGCGCATCTCCTGATCCCGGATATCGCTTATATTGTGAAAACAATACAGATGTGAAGCAAGATCCAAGGTGGCACGTGCTAATGAAAATGATATCGCTTCGGCACTATTCTTTAGAAACTCTTTTTTTATTTTTCGAACCATGTACACCCTCCTTGAACGTGCCTTTAGATACAGTATACCGCTGTCAGGAGAAAATAATAAGAATAAAACTAAATATCACCCGTGATATCGATAAGGGAGGTTTTCCCCTTTCGCCGGTGGCTCCGCTATGTCAGCGGGAAGATGTCTTCGGACGAAAACCAACTTCAAAAAAAATACCAAAAAATTTTGGGAAGTCGTTTTTGTATGAGAGGAAGAGGTAAACAGGGTGGAGGGCGGAACCAGCCGGGATCAGGGGTGTAGGGGGGCATCTTTCAAAAAAGAATGCTTTCTTCTGGAGAGTTTTTTATTTCGCGCTGCACACCTGGAAGTCTTGGCAGTTCTATACAAAAAAAGACCGGGAAGTATATCCCCGGTCCTGTGATGATCAACCTAAAGATTTAGCTGGCTAAGTAGTTAACACAGACGCCGCTTGAATCCACGCTGATCTTGTCGTCGCCGTTAGTACTGTGAACGATGTTGCATTTGCCCCGGCCCATGTTGTGATTACACCTTGTTGCCCTGCAAGAAACTATTTCAACCAGACTACCATCTTCATCCTTTATTGCTCTTGTTACTCTTGCCATTTGAAACCTCCTTCTTGTTTGTTTTTATTTTGAAGATGTTGTTTCCATAATCTTTCGTTTCCCGATTAATGATGCTTGCTAACTCGGCCTCACGGTCTATCAAGCGTGACAATATAGCTTTAAGCTCCTTCGAGAATAACAAACCGCTCCCCTTGTGATTCTTCACGCGATAGCCTCAACAAAGTTTCTGATGTTCTCGCTTAACTTGGTGTTAGTTTTCCGGAAGGTGTTCTGGTATCCGTTGATGATCCTTTTGACTTGCTCTGAAGAAAAGGTCTTACCGCTTACGAGTCTGAACATTCCTTTCTTTTAGCCAATTGCAGATATCAACGAGTTTGTTATTGTTCTGGTATAGATCGTTTATTTCCTTAACCACGGCTTGTTCCTGTATGTTCTCGACAAGTCCATCACCGCTTCTCTGATAGCCATAAGGAATTGAGCCGACAACTGCTCCTTGACCCTTTTTATATTCCATGGCTTTCTTAGTGCGGTACTTGACCTGTCGCCGTTCCATTTCGCCCAGAAATGATTTCATGGCGAAATTGAGCCATCCATCAGGCGTAGAGGTATCAACCAAACCCTCGACGGTATGAAGTTCGATATCGCGCTCATCGAGTAATCTTTCAAGAGCCAAGAGGGTGAGCATATCCCGTGATAATCTTTCAAGGGAATAGAGAACAATCGTACGTACATCCCCGGTATCCATCCTGTCCAATAACTGAATAAAGCCAGGTCTCGCTTTGTTCTTGCCCCCTGATATTCCGGCGTCCTCAATAATTTCCACTAAATCGAAGCCTTTATATCGGCAGTATTCCATCACGCGTTCTCTCTGGTTTTCAAGGGAAACGCCTTCCTTCGCCTGCCCCTCGGTGCTGCATCTCGTGTAACCTACCGCCTTCATCGTGGCCCCCTTGATTCGGGATTGTTGTTTCAACATGTTTCATTATATTTCATTTACACCTAATATGTCAAGAACAACATGACCTCTATCTTGACACTTTGAAACAATATGATATAATGTGAGCTATGAATAAACCGCCTGTACTTTATACGACAAAAGAAGCAATGGGTATGCTGAAGGTTTCTCGGACCACCCTTTACAGGATCGTGAAGAATGGGGACCTAAAGCCGATCAAGGTGGGAAGCGGTATCCGTTTTACCGAAGACGAAATCAATAGGTATCTGGACGAACTGAAAGGGAAATGACCTAGGAAGAAAAGAACCAACTTGGTTGACTAGAACCCAAATTGATCCGTTCCAAACAAGTTGCAATATCGTTACAAATTCTAATTATCTCAGAAACGATACGTGGGAATACCAACATGTATCGAATCTCCTGCGTGCTTAGGACCAACACTCAGCAATTGAGAGGCTGGCAAAAGTCTTCCACATTCAGCCTTCTTCCTATATAGGTAAAGCACAACGACAAACAAGCCGCTGACCGCATTTAGCGCATTTTTCAGGTTAGCCCGATGGTAATCTGATTCACGGTGATGCTTAATCTTGTTGTAGGCAGTCCACCAAAAAGGTACGCCTGTCGGCGATTTCCACTCATCCCACGGACAAAGCGTAAGCCCGAATCGTGGAATTAAAACCGTGAAGCCGGGGATGTTAGGTTCCGACGATACAATCTCCCTTCTATACCCATTGATTTTATCCGCCTTTGAGCTTGAATTGTACAAACGGCACAATTGTTTACAAACCACGTCAGTTTCCGCACCAGCGGCAAGGATGATCCTTGCAATTTCAATAGAGAAACATTCGAAGTTTTTTTCATCGAACTCTACATACCTTGAAAGCACCTCAAGATCGCGCTCTATTGCAAGGAAATAATTCCAGTGTACATAAATTTGTGAAGTGTGTATGGCCATACTGGCGGTTGCCTATTGCTTACACGTAAACGATTGTTCAAAGAGAAACGAATATGCGCGGCACGCCGAAATTGGGGAGTTAGTGGGGTGGAAGAAACCCGTGCGCCAAGATACTTTCGACCGCATCACTGGCCCCAGTATTTATATAATGTGTCCAAAATCTTTAGGTTCGGACGGCGTAATACACTTCCTTGAGAGGGGCATTTCCCTGGATGATTGAGAACATTCCATTTGATTACAGAAAGATGGAAGTTGCCGATCACTGCTGTCAACCACACTCGTCGAAAAATCGGTAATTCCATAAGCTTTGGCACACGCACGGAAATAGTTCATTTCATCAACGGTGTAATAAATGAGTCTATTCATATCTTACTCCCATTTCGTCTATTAAGACTCTTTTGAAACCGTCTGTCTTGGTGATGATTCCTATATGTACATCCCCTCCGACAGTAGGTAGTCTATTGCTGAATTGCTGCGACTTCACCATAATGTCTATGAAGAACTTAACGCACTCAATGGCATTCCGCTCAGAAAAATCGCCCCAATTAGCATCAAATCCCATCAACGACCAGCTATCGGAAAACAGATTATAATCTTGTACATCGGGCATAGCTAGGTCAGTCCCAATACCGTTTTCCCGCAGTAAATCTATCACGCGATCCCTATACTTTTCAAGTATCTGCCGATTTCTGTCTGACAACAATACCCTATTCATAACGTCGGTGCCAAAAACAAGACGCTGTATTTCTGTCATTTGCCCACCAAAAGAAACGCCGAAATCATCAAATGTGGCCTCTATTCTGTTATCATGAACATGTATTCTTAGAATTGTGGGTATATGTTTTTGTTCGTCATAACCCCCAATCATTAATTCCAAAGGAGGCTTATTCGGCCAATCCCTATATATCTTATCGTAATGATCATAAATAAAGTTTAGTAATTTCTCTGCTATGCCTTTAACTGTATAATCATGAACCCCAGATCCCCCACCAACAACTGGATCAGTTCCCTTGAATTGATTTATGAGGTTCTTAATAGTAAAATCGCCGATGGATGCAATCCCGGTTACCATGACACCCATGGGTAATGGTTTCAATGAAAATAGTTTGTCGACATGCGTCATATGATTGTAAGGGAGTATTTCGGCCATACCCCAAACTGCAGAAGCATTTTCCAGAAGTGGTTTCCCGTACTCATCAAGTCTTAAGTTCCCGTTTTCAGCATCAAAAAAAGACATAAGCCGTGCAGGATCAACGTAATATGCCGTTATTGAACCAAGGCTATCGCATCCCATTACCAGAGCGTCTTTAGTTGCTATAGCTGCGAGAGTAGTCATATGGTTTTAGTGTACCAAGTTGATATATGCTTTACAATTGAAATGCGACCAACAACAATACACACTTGATAAACACTTTGTTGCCCTTCCGGGGACAGTCTGGGGACACATTATTATGTTAACTTGCTTTGTAACTTATTGATATTATATGTTGTTTAAAATGCCGGAGGCGGGGCTTGAACCCGCATGACCGCGAGGGTCACCGGATTTTGAGTCCGGCGCGTCTGCCACTTCCACCACTCCGGCGTGACTAATATTAAAGGCTTTTCCGCAGGCTTTGTCAATCTTTTCACACAGTAAAGGTAACATATTCGCCAAATTACAATTTTTCACACGGGCTGGCCCATCTCAAAACCTTATATCTCGTATATTTGCAATAGAAAAGACAACCCTAAAAAAAGGGCCCCTCGCGGGGCCCCTTCTTTCCATAATAAGGCGTTGATCTTAGAAGAAATACCAGGCCGCGAACCTGTAAACATCCATTTCGCCTGTCCGGTCATTTCTGGTGGGTGCGGTGGGTGCGTTGTAACCGGTGAAGATATGGTTCCACTGAACGCCAAACCGTATCGCCTGGTTGGCATCCCACAGCAGGTTGACTGCGTAGTTCTGGTTCATGTTAACAGCGTTGGGGAAATCCTGACGCCCTGCGGAGCTGTAGTTATATTTCAGATAACCATACTGAAGGTTAGTCCACAGGTTGTTCGTGAACCAGAAAGACAGCTGGGCATAAAGGCCATAGGCTGTCGGTGCGACGGCGTCGCCACTCATTCTCCAGTAAGAACCGTTGCTAATGGTAGGAGCTGCGGCAGAGACATTGCTCGTGCCAGGTACGTTCATCCAGTCATTGCCAGACCAGTTCTGCCCATAGAAGAAATTACCATTGAGCAGAAGGGCGAACTGCTTGTTGCCCTGTTTTTCCGGAATGATGGGTACACTGTACCTGAATGCTGCCATCCAGGCATCGGTCGTATCGTCATAGTAAGAATTAGCAAAAGGAGTTGCGCCAATAGGATTTCCTGCAGCATCTAAACCAATTGTTTTCTTTTCACGGCCATAGAAACCGCCAAGCCCGAACTTCAGGTTGTTGGGGCCGATCTTGCCGCAACGGTCGGTCCAGTATGCGATCTCGCCCATGACGCCCGGCCAGTTGCTTCTGGCATAGTCGTCAACCTGGCGCGTACCGAAAGAGCCGGACCATTCAGTGGCTGTCTGAACGCCGATCATCGCGTTAAATTCTTTTGTGAAAAAGTAACGGAAAGCGATCTGAGGAATTCTGATACCTTTGAGGAAGGTCGAATTATCGTTGAAGCCTATCGATGCCGGATAATACGGCATGCCCCACTGCTGCCAGTTCTGGCCGATCATTAACTCTGCTGACTGCCACTTCAAGTTCATAAAAGCGTGGCGAAGCTGGAATCCACCGTAGGAATTGCCGGTCGATACGCCGCGGAAATCGCCTTCAATAAACGCACTCGTCTTGGCGCCCCACAGATCGGGACCCTTGACGAGGAAATTGAAACGGGTTTCTGCCGCTGTCATGAATGTGTTGGTGTACTCATCGGCAAGGTAATCTACGCCTAAGGTGCTCTTTCTGTTGGCGGTATACGGGTCGGCATTGGTATTCTGGCTTGCCCAACCCACATCGTACTTAACGAAGCCGCCAAATGTAACGTCGTATCTGCTCGATACAGTGCCCGCATTGCTCAATGCCGGAATGACAAGGAACACAGCAAGCAAAACCAATACTAACTTCTTCATTCTTGCCTCCTTAATATTATTTTTTGCAACCTTGTACATAATTGACGTCACTCCACCTCCCTGTATTAAGTTTTTTTAATTTTATATCAACCGTGCGGAAAACTGTCAAGGGAAAAATTAATTATTTTTAATAAAAAACCCGGGCAGTACACACGGTATCCGCTCGAAATTTCACTTTTCAAGGAACTGGAATTGGAAAACCTCCTTTTCAATATCATTGAAATGCTTATTGCCTGACGTGAACCCTGATAATTTGTGCTATACTAGTCGAATCAACCAAAAGGAGGAAATATGGAACCGAGAGAAGTTCGTCTGCAGTGTCTTTTTCAGACCTATGGAAAGACCATCATTTTGCCTTATGATCAGGGGCTCGAACACGGGCCCCGGGATTTCTTCAATGCGCGGCACGCAGAAAACCCCCTCCATATTATCGATATAGCGAAAAAAGGCCACTACAATGCTGTTGCCCTCCATGTCGGCACCGCCAGGCGGTTCTTCAGGGACATGTATACCCAGGTGCCCCTTGTCCTGAAGGTCAACGGGAAAACCGAGATACCGTCCGATGATGATCCTTTATCACCGATCACCGCAACGATCGATGAGGCCCTTCAGCTTTCGGCGATAGCTGTCGGCTATACCCTTTACGTCGGCTCCTCTCGGCAGGACGAGGATTTCGAGCAGTTCACATACGTCCGAGAAGAGGCCCACAAGGCCGGATTGCCCGTCATTGTCTGGTCATATCCGAGAGGCCGGGAAGTTGAGGCCAAGGGCGGCAAGAACAGTCTGTACGCCGTTGAATATGCGGCGCGTGTAGCATCGGAACTCGGCGCGGACGTGATCAAGGTCAATGTGCCCAACCTCAAGAAAAATCCTTCGATCCCGGCGCCTTATCGAGATTTTGAGACGGACCTTCCCGACGCGGTCAAAAGGGTCATCGGCGCTGCGGCCGGTGTACCTGTGATCTTCGCTGGCGGGGAAATGGTTTCCGACGAAGATCTCCTGCAAAAGGCGAGCCTGTGCATGCGCGCGGGCGGTTCAGGTTTCATCTTCGGACGCAATATCTGGCAGAGACCCCTCGATCAGGCCCTCGACATCACGCGCAAGCTCAGAGAGGTTATCAGGACAGAACGACAGAAAAAATAGTGTAATGCAAAAGTTCAGGGTCCTCGACCATGATGCGGACATCCGGATCGAGGTTTACGGGGCATCACGTAACGAGCTGTTTGAAAACGCCGCCAAGGGGATATTTTCGCTCCTGACGGATCCCGCGAGTGTGCGCCCCGTCACGGAGAAGAAAGTTGTGGCAAATGGGAATGGCGAGCTGCTCGTAAACTTTCTCAATGAACTCCTTTTTGTGTGGGATGTCGAAAGGTTCATACCCGTCGAAATTGCGGTCGATTTTGTGCCGGATGGCGTCAGCGCCCTCTTGAAAGGCGAAGATTTCGACGAGAGCAGGCATCTCATCCGGCTGGAGATGAAAGCGGTGACGTATCATAATTTCTCGATGACCCGGGAAAACGGGACATATAAGGCAACTTTTGTGATCGATGTGTGAGAACCCGGAAACAATGCTTATATTGCTGGTATGAGTGAACTGGAGAATCTCGAAAAAATAGATGAAAACCGCTATCTGATAAGGAAAAGCGGGGCGATGCGCGTTGACGGCATCGTGTATGTCGATAAAGAACTGCTTGATAACCTCGGCAATGACGAGAGCCTGAAACAGGTAAAGAATGTCGCCACGCTTCCGGGCATCGTCAAGAACTCCCTCGCAATGCCGGATATCCATTGGGGATACGGCTTTCCTATCGGGGGAGTCGCTGCCTTCGATTACGATAACGGGATCATATCCCCCGGGGGTGTCGGTTACGATATCAATTGAGGCGTCCGCCTCTTGCGCTCCGTGTTGAGCGCGCCGGATGTAAGGAACAGGGTTCAGGATATCGTGGAAGGCCTTTTTCGCAACATTCCCAGCGGCCTCGGCTCACGTCGCAAGGACGTCAGGCTGACCTACAGCGAGCTCAAGGCGGTCCTGAAAAAAGGCGCGCACTGGGCCGCATCGAACGGGTTCGGCAATGCGGCGGACATCGAGCATATCGAGGACCGGGGCTGTCTTGACGATGCCGACCCCGAAGCGGTATCCGACAAGGCATACGAACGCGGGAAGGACCAGCTGGGCACGGTTGGAAGCGGCAATCACTTTGTCGAGGTCGGATATATTGCAAAGATATTCGACGAGGATGCAGCCCGAACCTTCGGCCTTTTCCCCGACCAGGTGACAGTGATGATACACACGGGATCACGGGGGCTTGGATACCAGGTCTGCGATGAATCGATACGGCACATGCTTTCCGCAGCCGCAAAATACAACATCGATCTTGTCGACAGGCAATTATGCTGCGCCCCTCTCTCCTCCCCGGAGGGAAGCCGTTATTTTTCCGCAATGGCCGCAGCCGCCAACTATGCCTTTGCCAACCGGCAGATGATCACGCACTGGGTGCGCGAGACATTCGAAAACGTATTTCAGGCCAGCGAAGCATCGCTCGGCCTTTCGCTCGTATACGATGTGTGCCACAACATCGCAAAAAAAGAGAAACATCTCGTCGAAGGAAAGGAGATGGTGGTCTGTGTTCATCGAAAAGGCGCTACACGGGCCTTTTCCCCCGGTCACAGGCTTGTGCCTGAAAGGTACCGGAATGCCGGGCAGCCCGTTTTTGTTCCCGGTGATATGGGCCGCGCCTCCTATGTCCTTGCGGGAACACACCGGGCCATGGAAGAAACATTCGGCAGCACGTGCCACGGCGCAGGCAGGGTCATGAGCAGAAATCAGGCCCTCAGGACCGCCCGCGGACGATCGATCCCGCAGGAAATGGAAGCGCGCGGCGTTTATGTAAGAGCGGCCAGCAAAGCCACGCTTGCCGAGGAAATGCCCGAGGCATACAAGGACGTCTCGAAGGTCGTCGAGGTCGTCCATCGCGCCGGCATATCGAAGCTCGTCGCGAAAATAGTGCCCCTGGGATCCATAAAAGGATAATCGGACCGTAAGTCGCCAGTCGTGAGAAGTAAAAACAAAAAACATCCTCGTACAGGCTCATTGCCTTTAACCTGCCCTGGTCAAGAACATCATTCCTGCGGGCTTATCAAAGGCTGTGTCACAATTCCCTAATGCCGTCATTCCGCCGGCTTATTAAGAAGAAATCCAGTGTCCCACCTGAAGGACACGTGCCATGTGTATTTGATATTATCAAATAAAATAAAACACAAAAACGTTGGATTCCGGCAAGGGGAATGACGATTGGCGGTAGCTTCCGACATTGGGTGCGCTCCGGGTGGGAGGAAGAATAATCATGACACAGCCTCATTGAGCCGGAATCCAACGTCTTTCTTATGAATTAATAATGTTTCTACACCTTACGCCTTACGACTTACGATCCATCATACTCTCTGTACATTTCCCTTGTAATAAATGATAATAAGAACAGTATGGTCGCCGACAAAGGGCTTGTCATTGTATTTACCGGTCAGGGGAAAGGGAAAACGACTGCGGCGCTGGGTATTGCGCTGCGCGCCTCAGGATATGGGCGAAAAACGGTAATAGTGCAATTTCTGAAAGGAAAGGAAGGCTCCGGTGAGCAGTTCGCCGGGAACCACTCCCTGATAGAGGTCCATGCCTTTGGTGCAGGGTTCTTCAAGCCGGGCGACGATCCTGAGCCGCAGAAAAAAGCGGCGGCGGATGGATGGAAGATGGCTGAGGACATTATTTCATCAGGAAATGCAGATATCCTTGTCCTTGACGAAATATCCCACGCCGTCAATTATCGCCTTCTGCCCCTGGAAATCGTATTGGCAGCGATACGCCGGAGAAGACCGGGCCTGCATATCGTTCTTACAGGAAGGGATATGCCGGATGCTCTCATGGAAATTGCCGATATAGCTACCGAAATGAAAGAGGTCCGCCACATCTATCAACGGGGCGGGCCTGCGGTAAAAGGAATAGACTATTAGATCGTAAGTCGTAAGGCGTAAAAACTACTTACGCCTTACGCTTCGTTCATCTTCTCGACAAATAGACACTCGCAAAAATAATTACCCCGCCGATGAGCTGATAAATATCGAGCCTTTCGCCGGAAACAAAATACGATGCGGCCGCGGCTGCGGCCGGGACACAATATTGGTATATCATTGTCCTCGCGAGGCCTATCCTTGCAACAGCACGATACCAGAGGAAAAAAGCTATAACGATCGAAAACAATATTGAACAAACGATGACGAGCCATCCCGTCCCGGAAAGCCGGGCCAGTTCGGCTGGGTCCAGAAAACAGGGGACAAATACCCCGAGGAGGACCGACCCGGCAAGCATGCTGTATGATGTCACCTTGAGCGGAGAATGCTTGTCGAGAAGAGGTTTCGATAATATCGTATAGAGCCCCCAGGATAAGCTTGCCAGGAGAGCCAGGGCATTCCCGCGGATATCGCCGGAGAAAAGAACTCTCCAATCCCCTTTTGTCATCAGGATAAACACCCCCAGGAACCCGACGACAATGGCAATGATCCGTTTTCGTGCAAATCTCTCGTATCCCAGGAGCGCGCTCAAGAATCCCCCGTATATCGGGGACATATTTATGAGTATCCCGACATTGACGGCTGACGTGTATTTCAGGGCGTATGTAAAAAGGAACTGGTAAATGGTTATTCCCATCGCCCCAAGCAGCGCCAATCGCCAGATATCGCGAATCGGCACCTTTACATCTTCGAGAAAAAAGAGTAAAAGAAATAAAAGGACGCTTCCTGTGATAAACCGGACAAGTATGACATTGCCCGGTGACAGGCTGGTGAGAAGATACTTCACCGCTACTATGTTTGCACCCCAGATCAGCGAAACGCACAGGAGTGAGAGGTCTGACAGGCGATCGCGTTCCACGCACTATTCTTAAATGCTGGATTCCGCTTTGTCAATTTATAATGGCGGAAAACTAAATATTAATCAATGGAGGGCCCCTGATGGATCCCAGAGCAAAAATGATCTTCGCCCTTGATGTCGATCATTTCGAGGAAGCACAGCAGCTTGTGTTGGAATTCAAGGACCATGTAGGGATGTTCAAGGTCGGAAAACAACTGTTCACTCAATGCGGGCCCAAGATAGTCGACTATATAAAAATGAAAAATTCGAAGGTCTTTCTCGATCTGAAATACCACGATATCCCCAATACCGTGGCAAAAGCGTCCGTCGAAGCAGCGAAGCTGGGCGTTGATATATTGAACGTACATGCGTCCGGCGGGTTCCCCATGATGTCCGAAGCGAAACGGGCCCTCGTCGAAGCCGGCAAGAACCCGAATATTCAGCGACCGAAGATAATTGGGGTCACCGTCCTGACAAGCCTTGACGATAACGAATTAAAAAGGGTCGGCTTCAATATTCCGGTGATCGAATTAACCAGGAGACTGGCAACGCTCGCCAAAGAGGCCGGTCTTGACGGCGTCGTCGCGGGCGGGAGCGAGATCGAAATGATCCGGGAGATATGCGGAAAGGATTTTCTCATTATCACGCCGGGCGTCCGGCTGGAGGAAAAAAGGGACGATCAGAAACGGACGGTCACGCCGCATGAGGCGATAAAGAGGGGGGCGTCTTATATCGTTCTTGGAAGGGCGGTGCGGGATGCTCCGGACCCGAAGGGCCTCCTCAAAAAGATCACCGGTGACATACGTAATGCCCTTACTCTTTAATCGAAATGCCATCGGCGATGTCCTTGCCAGCCATCCGGAAAAGGCCCGCAGGCTCCTTATCAGGCAGGGCCACGAGAAGATCTGCGAAGACCTGATCGATAAAGCCCGACAGATGGGGATACAATACCGCATCCTGCCCTCAGACGCTTTTACAAAAAAATGCGGCACCTCAAGATCCCACGTCTGCCTCGAACGCGATGATTTCAATTACACGGACCAGGATGATCTTTTGAACAGGCTCGGGTCGATCGGCACTCCTTTCCTAGCCGCCTTTGACGGGGTGAAGGACCCGCACAACCTCGGAAATATCGTGCGGACCTCGGTGTGCCTGGGGGTTGATGCCATAATAATTCCCAAGGACCGTTCCTGCATGATAAACGAAACGGTCGCCAATGTCTCTCGCGGCGCAGTGGACTTTATCGAGGTGGTCCGGGCCACCAACCTGGCCCGGTACCTGGATGCGCTCAAAAAACTCGGGGTGTTCTGTTACGGCCTCGATGAGCATGCACGCACGGTATTATGGGAGATAGACCTCTCGGGGCCGGTCTGTCTTGTAATGGGCGGCGAGGAAGGGCTGCGCCGGCTCACGAAGGAGACGTGCGATGACCTTGTCAGGATACCCACGAACCCCTCGTTCTCGTCCCTAAACGTCGCCACGGCGTATGCCCTTGCATCGTATGAGGTAATGAAGTGCAGATATTGAGGCCCATCTTCACACTTCACCAGGGCTTCTTATATTATCCTCATGCGCTACGCGAATTTTTTCAAAGATAAAGAGATCGGGCGATTTATTTCGGAGAGCTGGTCCGTCAGCGCCCCGATGACCCTGATAATGGTCTTTGAATTTTTCACCGGAATAACCGATATTTACATTGCGGGCAAGATCAGCAAGGAAATCCAGGCCACATACGGCTTCGTCGTTCAGCTTTATTTCATCTTCATCATAATAGCGAATGCGCTCACTACCGGGACGGTCTCGGTGGTCTCGCGCCTTTTCACTTCCCAGGACAGGAACGAACTGGGGAAGGCAGTTTTTTCGATACTCATAATTGCGGCATGCGCCGGGGTGATATTCGGCATATCAGGCATTGTGTTCACGCCGCATTTAATGCGGATCGTGAAGATCCCCGAAGAGCTCAAACCCGTCGGTATCCCGCTTGCACAGATATACGCAACCGGGCTGATCTTCCACTACCTGTTGATCAACACGAACGGGATCTTGCGTTCATGCAACAAGATACGTACATCCCTCGGGACGATGGCCATCGTGTGTGTAGCGAATATAACCCTGAATTTCACCATCGTATTCCATACATCGATCGGGTACAAGGGGATCGCCCTGTCAACGGCCATGAGTTCCGTGATCGGCTGTTTTCTTAACCTGTACCGTGTACGTCCTTTTATGCCTGAATTCCATGCTGCAGGATTTTCGGGCAGCCATGTCCTGAACATTATCAAGATCAGCTGGCCGTTCGGGCTCAGCCAGGCCCTGTGGCAGATGCATTCCATGGTATTGTACCTCATCTTAAGTTCCCTGCCGAGAAAAAGCGTTGAGATCCTGGCGGCCTTTTCCGCTGGCATGAGGATAGAATCGGCCGCCTTCCTGCCGGCCATTGCGTGTCATATGGCGAACGCGGTCATCGTCGGCAACCTGATCGGGGAAAAGAGGGACCATGACGCCTTCCGTGCCGGTATCGTCACCACCCTGATGGGCCTCGGTATTGTGATCATTATCGCAATTATTGTCGTGCTCGTGGCGCCATCGATCGCGGGGAAACTGTCACAAAACCCGATCGTTGTGCGGGAAGCGATGACATATCTCTACATCAATATGTTAGGCGAGCCCTTTATGGCTATCTGGGTAATTCTCGCGGGGGCCTTGAGCGGGGCCGGGGACACGCGGAGCATCATGTTCATAATAGTGACATGCACCTGGTTTATCCGGATCCCTCTTTGTTATCTGCTCGTCGTGGTCCTTGGCTACGATGCGTACGCGGTATGGTGGGCAATGGACCTTTCGCAATTCGTGGCAGCTATTTTGATGTTCAGGAGATACACGGGCAGGAGATGGCTCGCTATGGCCAGTGCCCAGGTCAGAAATTAGCCTTGAACCGGAAACGCCATCCGTCGTCGCGCGAGTCGAGGCCCTTATCATATTTCCGCTCGACAATGACCTCTCTGCCGAGCAGTACTTCGCTCGATTCGGAGACTTTTAACCCGACGCCGACATCGGCCTTATGTTCCTTTACCGGTTCGGGTGCAACACCCTTTCTTTTCTCGAGGTCCTCTACCCGTTCAACGGCGATCCTGGGGCCCTGGTCGCCTGTCCTTCGCTGTTCGGCCGCCTTCTCGTTCTGGTCAATGACCTCCAGTATGTACACCGTGCCATTCTCTTTGGTGGTCACTGGTTTAAGCCGCACCTGGCTGGCCTTACCGGGCTTCGCATCGCGGGTCACGACGCGATAGCCGGTCCCGTCATATTGAAGAAACCCATAGGGATTTTTCACGACAGTCTTCGAAGGGTCTGGAGAGCCGGCATCGGGTACGGATCCGATCTGTATATCTTTTTTTGGATCCGGATCGGCTGCCGTTAGATCACCCCATCCGGAGAACACCAGGACACCCAAAACCAGCGCACATAACAACAGGCTCCTCCAGGCGATCATATTATGATTATAATGACAAGTTGAAAAAAAAGCGAACTTTTTGTATGCTTAACCGTCCATGAAAGATATACGTTTCTACAGCACGAACGATCCCGGCGAACGAGTTGACTTTCAGACGGCGCTCCTCGCAGGAATGGCATCCCGATACGGCCTTTATATGATCGGTCGCAAGGATATCCCAACTCTTTCCCGGGAACGCATCGATTCTCTCAAGGGCAAGCCATACGCACAGATCGCTTACGAGGTCCTTGAACCATTTTTGGGAAGAGAAATCCCGCCGGACACCCTGAAGGACCTCCTCAACGACGCCTATGAAGCCGAAAAGATCCCGACAATATTACAACATGTAACGGGAAAGACGTATATAATGTGGCTTACCCGGGGACCGACATATTCTTTTAAAGACTATGCAGCCCGGTTCTTCGGGAGAACGCTGAATTTCTTTTTAGGTGAAAGGGGATTGCGCAGAGTGGTTATCGTCGCTACGAGCGGCGATACCGGAGGGGCTGTCGCAGATGCGCTTCTCGGCCTTGGCAATATCGATAACATTGTCTTTTACCCGAAAGGCTCCATCAGCGAGGGCCAGAGGCGGCAGATGACGACCCTCGGCAACAATATCTATGCCTTTGAGGTAAACGGGGATTTTGACGTGTGCCAGGCCCTTGCGAAAAATATTCTCGGCGACAGGGATTTTGCGGTCAGGCTTTTCGATGATCCGGATCGCTTCACATCGGCCAACTCGATAAGCGTCGGGAGATTGCTCCCCCAGGCGGTCTATCCGTTCTATGCATATTCACAGATCGAAACCGAAGGACAGCCATTTATCGCGAGCATACCATCAGGCAATTTCGGGAACATGATGGGGACCGTCATAGCTCGCCAGATGGGCCTGCCTGTTAAAAAGATCATATGCGGGGTCAACGAGAACAGGGAATTTCCCGAATTTCTTTCCAGCGGTACTTACACGGTCAGGCCCTCCGTCAAGTCTCCCTCGTCCGCCATGATCGTTTCACATCCGAGCAATCTTGCACGCCTCATCGATTTTTATGGGGGCCACATGTTCGATGAAAGGGACAGCGCGACCGGTAACGTCGTGAAACCCGGAGTGATCGACCGCATGCCCGACCTTGAAGCGATGCGGCGGGATATCTGCTCTTTAGGGATCTCCAACGCCGCGCATTTCGCGACCATGAAGGCTGTATATGACAGGTACGGCATCATTCTCGATCCTCACGGGGCTGTCGGCTGGGCAACGCTGGACCAGTTCCTCGAGGGAAAACATGACAGGCCGGCCGTTGTTTACGAAACTGCAGACCCCGGAAAATTCCCTGACGATGTCAGGGCAGCCACAGGCGTCACACCAGAGGTGCCACCCGGCATGAAAAAACAGGCAGGCCTTCCGGAACGCATATACACCATAGAAGCCCCGCCCGATCATACGAGCGGCGGCCTCGCCCTGTCAAGAGACCAGATAAGCGAGGCGAAGGCAAAGGTCCGGCAGATATACACCGGGTAAGGCGCCATATTTAAGGTATTCCTTGAAACCTGATCTTTTCATCATATCAAGCATACGGATCGCACGGTTATTCCTTGCACTGGCCGTGATATCGCTTTGCATCGTCCCGGCGGGCTGTTTCTTTCCGGGCTCGGTTGAGGACATCGATGTGAAGCAAATGGAATCACTTATCAAAAAAGAGAAAAAGCTCGTCGTTATCGATAACCGGACAGAATTCGAATATTCTTCCGGTCACATACCGGGCGCAGTGAACATCCCCCAACAGGATTTCCCGGTGATCGCCTCTCTCTTGCCCGCCGATAAAGACGCCCCTTTAGTTTTTTACTGCGGCGGATACAGTTGAGCACCCAGCCTCAAGGCCGCGGTCGCGGCAAAACAGGCCGGCTACACAAACGTGAGGACATTTCTCGCAGGCTTCCCCGCCTGGAGAAAAAAAGGCAATCCTATCGAACGCTAAAGGTTTTTGACGTAGGACGCGGAACACAGAAAATAGAACGTGGTCCCTTATCCCAATTGACATAACCGCATCCCTGCCTTATATTAAATGAAAATCATTTTCATTTGGAGCCATGGAACGATACGCCCACTTTCTCAAAGTGCTTAACCTCAAGGCAACCCCAAAAAGGCTTGCCGTTCTCGATATTCTGTCCCGTGAAAAGATCTATTTGAGCCCGGAAGAAGTATGGACGAAGCTCAAGGAACGTTTTTCGACCGTCGGGCTTCCTACTGTTTACAGGAACCTTGAAGAGCTGGCAGACGGCGGGATCATATTCAAGATGATCCATCCCGACCGGAAACTCTACTATTTTTTCTGCGACAACAAAAGCCATCATCATCACTTTGTCTGCACCGGATGCAGGAAGGTGGACGATCTTAACTACTGCGCCTTTGAAGAAATCGAAAGAGAGGTTTCGGAAAATCTCAATGGGACGGTTTCATCCCACATCATACAGGTGTTCGGAACATGCAGGCAATGCTCCTCCCTGAACAAGGAGGGCCGATGAGATCCTTACGCTGTTGGCGCCCGATTTTCCTTATTCTGCTGGCTATGATGCTTTTTGCATGCGGCACAAAAAGTCCGCCCGAAGATGGCAAAAAGGTCACCGTAGTGACAACCCTCTTTCCCCTATTCGATCTTACGCGGTCAATAACTGACGGGAAGGCGGATATTCTCCTGATGCTTCCACCCGGGGTCGAGGCCCATGCCTTTGAGCCAAAACCAGCGGATATCATGAAGGTCGATAAGGCAAACCTGTTCATTTATACCGGAAAATATATGGAACCATGGGCGCAGGATATCTTAAAGTCGACAACGAACAGGAAACTTGTCGTTGCGGACGCAAGCCTCGGCATCAGGCTCGCCCGGCTCGGCGCGGAACATCGGGATACAGGGCACGAAGACAGACATCACCATGGATCGTATGATCCTCACATCTGGCTGGATTTTGGCAATGCCATGAAAATGGTGGACACGATAACCGAGGGGCTGTGCAGGGCCGATCCGGGCAATAGCGGCCTTTATCGCAAGAATGCCGACGCATACAAGGAAAGACTCGGCGACCTGGATAACAGATACAGAGAATCGCTCTCGCACTGCAAGAAAAAAACGCTGGTCCATGGCGGCCACTTCGCCTTCGGTTACCTTGCCCGCAGGTATGGGCTCGAATATGTCAGCGCGTATGAAGGGTCTCCCGATGCGGAACCAACTGCCAGAAAGATCATCGCGCTCAAGAACCTGATAAAGAAAGACAACATTCATTTTGTTTTTTTTGAGGAACTTTTGAACCCGAGGATAGCACAGATCATAGCTAACGAGACCGGTGCCAGGCTTTTAAAGCTCAATGGAGCCCACAACGTCACGAAAGACGAGTTCCGGAAAGGAGTCACCTTTTTATCCTTGATGGAGGATAATCTCACCAATCTCGAGATAGGCCTCGAATGCAAATGACGGATATTGTTACGACAGACCGGCTTTGCTTCCGGTTCAATGGGGTAGAGATCCTGAAGGATATCAGCTTTACCCTGGCCCGGGGCCAATTTCTGGGGATAGTGGGCCCGAACGGCTCGGGCAAGACAACGCTGATCAAGCTTCTTCTCGGCCTCTTGGCCCCTGCTTCAGGCCGCGTGACACTGTTCGGGAAGGATATCGGTAAGTTCCATGGATGGTCCAGGATCGGTTATTTGCCCCAGAAAATAGCGGGCTTCAACCCCCATTTCCCGGCCACGGTCGAGGAGGTTGTGAGCTTGGGACTGCTCGCTGGAAAGTCTTTTCCGCGAAGAAAGAAGAAAAATGACCGCAGGTCCGTCGATGAGGTTATAGAACTTATGGATATAGCCTCCATAAGAAACAAGCTGATCGGGGAGCTTTCAGGGGGCCAGCAACAGCGCGTACTTATCGCGAAAGCGCTGGTTTCGTCTCCCGAATTGCTTATCCTTGACGAACCTACGACAGCACTCGATCCTGAAAGCCGGGAACGGTTCTTTTCCATACTGAAAAATATCAACAGGCAAAAAGATGTGACGATAATTATGATAACGCATGACACGGGGACCATAGGCCGGCACGCATCATTGATGCTGTACATCGACAAAACGGTAATTTTCTTTGGAGGGTTCGATGATTTCTGTATGTCGAAAGACATGACGGATTATTTCGGCGAACATTCCCAGCACCTTATATGCCACAGGCACGGAAATGTATTAACACGTATTAAAGGACTTGATGATCATGCCTGATGTGCTCGTAAAAGATATGCATTTCTTACAAAAAGAAATACATAATAATATCATCTTGAGAATTCGATGACGCTAAATAACAAAAAGCGGGTCGGGCGATAACATGGAGATCCTGGAATTCTTTCACCATGACTTCATCCAAAGGGCGATAGTGGCTGGATGCTTCATTGCGGCTTTATGCTCGACCCTCGGGACATTTCTGGTCCTTCGCCGGCTGTCGCTGATAGGGGACGGGCTTGCTCACGTAACGTTCGGAGGGGTCGCGGCGGGCCTTCTCGTTGAAACCTACCCGTTCTATGTTGCGGTCCCGATCGTAATGGCAAGCGCGCTGGGCATCCTGAAGCTGATCGACAAGGCCCGTCTTTACGGGGATGCGGCCATCGGTATCGTCTCGTCTCTCGGAATAGCGGGCGGCATCCTGATAGCCAGCATTGCCGGGGGGTTCAACGTCGATCTGTTCAGCTACTTATTCGGCAATATCCTTGCGATAAGCTCCGCCGAGGTGTGGACCTCGATCCTGTTATGTCTTTGTCTCATCATTGTGATCGCTCTTTTTTATCAGGAACTTGTGGCGATAACTTTCGACGAGGAATCCGCGCGGGCATCGGGTATAAACACGAGACGCATCAACAGGGTGCTCGTCCTTCTGACTGCCCTGACCGTCGTGCTCGCGATGAAGGTCGTCGGCATCATGTTGGTGTCCTCCCTTCTTATAATCCCCTCTGTCACGGCACTGCAGTTTGCCCGGGGGTTCAGGACCACGATCATTATTTCATGCCTGACAGGGATTATTTCGGTCATATCAGGCATTATTATATCTTTTCTCCTGGATTTTCCCTCAGGGGCCACGATAGTACTCGTTAATTTCCTGCTTTTTATCATGTCGTTCACGGCCGTGCACATATTCCGCAAACGCCCCGGCCAGGGCACGTAAGCAGGCCGGAAGCAGGGTCGGGGCTTTGAGTATTTTTGACGAAAATTCTGACATTATGCTTGAAAATATTGATAAAAAAAGATGCTTCCCGCCGTTGACAACGTAAAACTGCATCATTATATTACCGTAGACGCGAAAAAATCAGAAGGAGACCAAAAATGGCAAGAAAAGTGATTGGAATAGACTTGGGCACTACAAATTCAGTTGTTGCGGTCATGGAAGGCGGTGACCCCAAGGTTATTATAAATGAGGAAGGCAGCCGGCTCACACCCAGCGTGGTAGCCTTTACGAAAGAAGGCGAAGTGCTCGTCGGCCAGACTGCAAAAAGACAGGCTATAACCAACCCGGAAAATACGATATTTTCGATAAAACGATTCGTCGGAAGGCGTTTCAATGAAGTTCAGGAAGAAATTAAGACAGTGCCATACAAAGTGGTGGGAGATCAGGACGGCAACGTGCGGGTGGACGTCCGGGGCAAACAGTATACGCCCCAGGAAATTTCCGCATTCGTCCTCCAAAAATTGAGAAAGTCCGCCGAAGCCTATCTCGGGCAGCAGGTCGATGACGCTGTCATTACCGTTCCAGCGTACTTCAATGACTCTCAGAGACAGGCAACGAAAGATGCAGGAAGGATCGCAGGCCTCAACGTGCTCCGGATAATTAACGAACCGACGGCATCGGCCCTGGCATACGGGCTTGACAAGAAAAGGGATGAGACCATAGCCGTCTATGATTTCGGAGGCGGAACGTTCGATATTTCCATACTTGAGGTCGGAGACAACGTCGTCGAGGTCAAATCGACAAATGGTGATACCCACCTTGGCGGCGACGATATAGACCAGAGAGTGATAAACTGGATAGTCTCCGAATTTAAAAAGGACCAGGGGATCGACCTTTCGAAGGACAGGATGGCGCTCCAGAGGCTCAAAGAAGCCGGAGAACGCGCGAAGATCGAACTTTCGACCACGGTCGAGACGGAGATCAACCTGCCCTTTATAACCGCTGATGCATCGGGCCCAAAACACCTCAATTTGAAACTGAGAAGGGCCGAACTTGAACAGATGTCTGACGACCTGTTACAGAGGAGCATCGAGCCGTGCAGGCGTGCCCTCAATGATGCCAAGATCCCGACAAACAAGATCGATGAGGTGGTACTGGTTGGCGGTTCAACAAGGATCCCGAAGGTTCAGGAGATCGTCAAGGAATTTTTCGGCAAAGAACCGCACCGCGGCGTAAACCCGGACGAGGTCGTAGCACTCGGTGCAGCGGTGCAGGCAGGCGTTCTTGCCGGTGAGGTAAAAGACGTTCTTCTGCTCGATGTCACGCCTCTGTCACTCGGTATCGAAACACTCGGCGGGGTGCTTACGCGCATCATCGAGCGCAACACAACCATCCCAACAAAGAAAAGCCAGGTTTTCACAACGGCCGAAGACAGCCAGACAAGCGTCGAGATCCACGTCCTTCAGGGCGAGCGTGAAATGGCGCGTGATAACCGGACATTAGGACGGTTTCATCTCATAGGCCTACCACCGGCACCGCGCGGCATACCGCAGATCGAAGTAACATTCGATATCGACGCGAACGGAATACTTCACGTATCCGCTAAAGACACCGCGACCGGCAAAGAGCAGAGCATCCGCATTACGGCCTCGACGGGCTTAAGCGAAGACGACATCCAGAAAATGGTGCACGACTCCGAGTCTCATGCCGAAGAAGACCGGAAGAGAAAACAGGAAGTCGAGCAGCGAAACCAGCTCGACAATATTATTTATACAACCGAGAAGACGCTCAACGAGAACAAAGACAAATTGTCCGCTGAAGATATACGGTCGGTCGAAGACCTGTTGAACCCGGCCAAAGAAGCGCTGAAAAGCGGCGATGCCGACCGGATCAAGAGTGCTGCCGATGATCTGACGAAGGCCTCGCACCATCTTGCGGAAACACTTTATAAAAAGACATCCCAG
Source organism: Deltaproteobacteria bacterium UBA5329 (assembly GCA_002408185.1). Lineage (GTDB taxonomy): Bacteria > Desulfobacterota > Syntrophorhabdia > Syntrophorhabdales > Syntrophorhabdaceae > Delta-02. Next base: position 2,545 of record DHQV01000067.1, on the reverse strand, counting down.
ACTTCACAGGGAGCCCCCGGACAGGAAGCGGGACCGCAGCACCAGCAGGCCCAGCAGGGCGCCGGCAGGCGGGACGACGACGTTGTAGACGCTGAATTCGAGGATGTGAAGAGATAGATTAGGGGGAATTAATGGTAATCGGCTTAAAGAACGACAAAGGTATAAAAGACAGGATGTTTATTCCCGCGGAATTACCTGTGCTTCCGTTGAGAGGGACCGTGGCTTATCCTGATCTTGTCATGCCCCTTATCGTAGGGCGTGAGAAATCAATACGTCTTGTCGATGAAGCAATGAGCAAAGACAAGATGATAGCTATCATTACGCAGAAAAATCCTGATATAGAAGAACCCGACGCAGAAGATCTCTATACTGTGGGGACCGTAGCCACCATTATGAAAATGGTCAAGATGGTCGATGGCAGCCAGAGGGTTGTAATTCAGGGCCTGTGCAGATGCAAGGTCATCGAATTCACCGAATCGGAGCCAAATATCAAGGCCAGTATTCTGCCTGTGTTTGAAGATTATCAGAAAGATATCGAAATTGATGCGATGTACATCAATTTAAAAAATCTGTACCGCAAAGCCATCGAAATGGCACCGTATTTATCATCGGAGCTTGCCCAGATAGCATCCAAGGTCGAAAACCCGGGAAACCTGGCAGACCTTATCGCCTCGACGATCAATATATCGGTGATCGAGAAGCAGGAGATACTGGAAAAGATCGATCTCAAGGAAAGGCTGAAGAAGGCAACCATCTACCTGAACAGGGAAGTGGAAACACTAGAGCTCTCGAGCAAGATCCAGAGCCATGTCAAAGAAGGCATCGATAAGACCCAGCGCGAGTACTACCTGCGGGAACAGCTCAAAGCGATCCAGAAAGAACTTGGCGAAAGTGATGACAAGATAAACGAGATCGATGAACTGAAGAAAAAAATAAAAGAAGCGGGGATGCCGGGCGATGTCCGCAAGGTGGCGGACAAAGAGCTCGACAGACTCTCCAAGATGAGCAGCATGTCTGCGGAATACACTGTCGCACGGACCTACCTCGACTGGCTGACAGAGCTTCCCTGGTCTCGGGCGACGGAAGACAACCTGGACATTGACGGCGCGTCGACCATCCTTGATGAAGACCACTACGATCTCGAAAAGGTGAAGAAAAGGATACTCGAATACCTGGCGGTACGGAAGCTGAAGGCCGATATGAAAGGCCCTATACTGTGCTTCGTCGGGCCTCCGGGTGTCGGAAAAACATCCCTCGGAAAGTCGATCGCCCGCGCGCTTGGCAGGAAATTTATGAGGATCTCCCTCGGCGGCATACGGGATGAAGCTGAAATACGCGGCCACAGGCGAACATACGTCGGTGCCCTTCCCGGCCGGATCATCCAGGGGATCAAGAAATCAGGGTCGAACAACCCGGTATTTATGCTGGACGAAGTCGACAAGATAGGCATGGATTTCAGAGGAGACCCGTCGAGCGCCCTTCTCGAGGTGCTTGACCCCGAACAGAATTTCTCCTTCAGCGATCATTACCTCGAGGTGCCGTTCGACCTGTCAAAGGTCATGTTCATAGCGACAGCCAATATGCTCGATCCCATTCCGCCGGCTTTGAAAGACAGGATGGAGGTCCTTGAGCTTCCCGGTTATACCGAGGAAGAGAAACTGATGATCGCACGGCAGTTCCTCATCCCGAAGGAACGTTCGGAACATGGCCTGTCCGATGAACACATCGAGTTCGAGGATGAAGCCCTGAAAGTTGTGATCCGCTCCCATACGCGTGAGTCAGGAGTACGCAACCTGGAAAGGGAGATCGCTGCAATATGCAGGGCGGTTGCCAAAGACGTTGCGCAGGGAAAGGCGGGGAAACAGATAATAACCCCCGACAGCGTCCATACATTCCTCGGTCCGATAAAATTCTTCTCCGAGGTAGCCGAGCGGACCAAGTATTCGGGAGTCGCCACCGGCCTTGCGTGGACACCCACGGGCGGGGACATACTCTTTATCGAGTCAACTAAAATGCGTGGAAAAGGAGCCCTGTCACTGACGGGACAGCTTGGCGATGTCATGAAAGAATCCGCCCAGGCGGCCTTAAGCTATATCAGGAGCAAATACGGCGACTACAAGATCCCTGAAGATTTCTTCGAGAAGAATGACCTGCATGTCCACGTTCCCCAGGGAGCCATACCGAAGGATGGCCCATCTGCCGGAATAACCATGCTCGTCTCTCTCGTTTCGTTGCTTACGGACAAACCTGTCCGTAACGATGTGGCGATGACCGGCGAGATCACGCTCCGCGGCCTTGTGCTGCCTGTAGGAGGCATCAAGCAGAAGGTCCTCGCAGCACGGCGTGCCGGCATCAAGAACATTGTCCTTCCGAAGCTCAATGAAAAAGACCTGGAAGAGGTCCCGGAGAGCATAAAAGAGGGTATGGATTTCAAATTCATAGAGCGGATGGATGAGGCAATAGACATTTGTATAGCACAATAAACCGGGTAATAGGTCCCGGGTAATAGGTCATCGAGCAGGAGGCTGGGGCCTCACAGCCCCGG
>DHQV01000095.1 GCA_002408185.1 Deltaproteobacteria bacterium UBA5329 | reverse complement strand
GCGAAGCCCCCGCCTACTCGATGTCGAGAACAGCCAACAGATGATGGGTTATAGGTAATGGGAAGAAAACAACGCTTTTAATAACCCGTCACCCATCACCTGATGTATTGATTTTTTTGCCAATAACCCATAACCTATTAACCGTTACCTGATCTATGAAATCGAAACCAAAGATAGTCCCAAAGAAAGAGCATCGCATATCACGCAAGAACATGAGCGTGAATGCCCTTCGTATCCTGTACCGTCTCCATTCACGAGGTTTTATCGCATATCTTGTAGGTGGGTGCGTTCGCGATCTTATGTTGGGGCGAACACCAAAGGATTTTGATGTCGGTACGAATGCAACGCCCGGCCAGATAAAACGGCTCTTTCATAACTGCCGTCTTGTAGGTCGGCGTTTCAGGCTGGCCCATATACGCTTCCAGGACGAGATCGTGGAGGTGTCCACTTTTAGGCGCGCGGCGGAACCTTCCGATATTGAGGAGGTCCCTGACATTCAACAGGGAAAACGGGGGCATGTACGCCATCTGAAAGATGAACACGGAATGGTCCTTGCCGACAATATCTTTGGAACGCCCGAAGAAGATGCCTTGCGGCGGGATTTTACGATCAATGCGCTTGCATACAATATTGCCGACCTGTCCGTGGTCGATTTCAGTACTGGACTTGCAGACCTCAAAGAGCGCCTTATCCGGTCCATAGGGGATCCACAGGTGCGGTTCACCGAAGATCCCGTTCGGATGCTCCGTGCAGTCCGTTTCGCGGCATCCCACAATTTTGAAATAGAGGAAGAAGCCTGGCAGGCCATACTGAAACTCGCCCCGGCTATTGCACGGGTCTCACCATCCCGGCTGTACGAGGAGATACAAAAACTCTTTCTTCTCGGTTTCGCGGCACCAACATTTTTTCTGCTCGAGAAAAGCGGCCTGCTCGCCTCTCTTGTTCCGGGCCTCTCCGGTCGGATGCATGCAGAACCCGGGCTTTTTGAAACGATCGAGGCAAATTTGAAATCTATCGATGAGCTTGTAAAAGGCGGTGCAACGGTTTCTCCTGCCCTTCTTTTGGCTGCGCTCTTTGGGGAATCGATTGAAACAGAGGCGTGGGAGCGCCACCAGGGCGGTATACCGAGGCGTCAGGCCCTCGATGCATCATGCGCGGCATTTCTCGAAGAGATTGCGAAAACCGCCCATGTCCCGGGCCGCGTGGCGATACGACTGTGTTCTATTCTTGCCCTGAAGTCAGGCGTGTGCAAAATGCCCCCGAAACGCCCCGGCACGATCGCCGGCAGGCCTGAATTTGAGGAAACCCTCGTTTATTTGAGCATTGCCGCACGATCGCATAGTGAATACCAGAGCGTCATGCGATGGTGGGAGGCATTCACCAGTGAAAATCCCGTTGCGGCGGATGCCGGGCGCTCGCCCGAAGAACCCCCGCGCAAGAAACGTAGAAGAAGGCGAAGAAGGCCGCGCAGAGCAAGAGAGGACCAGCCTGGCACGCAATCATAGCTACACGAGACATTGCAATATCTTTAAAAGGTTTGAACGCACAGCCTCGGACCTCGTCGAACAGGTCTTGAGTCAATTCCTGTCTGCCGGGGCGCAAACGGAAAAATAATAGAAGAAGAGATCGATGACCGTTGTAAGAACGTCTTTCACAATAGCAAAAATGGATTGACCGACCGAAGAGCAGTTGATCCGCTCAAGGCTTGACGGATTGCCCGGGGTCAAGAACCTTGTATTCGATGTACCTCGTCGACTTTTGCAGGTGTACCACACGGGAGATTACAGGGACATTCTCGATGTTCTCGACACCCTTAAACTCGAGACGAAAGTTATTTCATCAGACCCTGTAGAATTCATAGGGCCCACTGACGAACATTCCCGTCAACGCCGGGTACTCTGGCAGGTACTCGCCATAAACTTATTCTTTTTTGCAGCTGAAATGGTCTCAGGGTTATTTGCCCGCTCCATGGGGCTCGTGGCAGACAGTCTGGATATGCTTGCCGACAGCATTGTGTACGGCCTGTCGCTTCTGGCTGTCGGTGGTTCGGATATGTGCAAAAAAAGGGTCGCGGGGATGGCGGGGTACTTTCAGGCCGTGTTAGCCATTATGGGTTTCATGGAGGTCGTCCGGCGTTTTATTGGTTATGAACCAACCCCCGATTTCCGGAGTATGATCGTTGTGTCCATTTCAGCCCTCGCCGGCAATATTGTGTGTCTGTATCTTCTCCTACGCTCCAAAAGCACCGAGGCCCATATACAGGCAAGCATGATATTCACATCCATGGATGTCATCGTCAACATAGGTGTGATCATCGCCGGTGTGCTGGTTTGCCTGACCAATTCGAAGATACCGGACCTGGCCATTGGAACGATCGTGTTTGCCCTCGTGAGCAGGGGGGCTTACCGCATTTTCCAGCTGTCGAAGTAATGCCGTAAGGCGTAAGTCGCCAGTCGTAAGACGTAATGAAGCTCCCCCGCCCCGTCATCCCGGCTTGCCGGGATTCAGCTTCTTTGGTTTTTTTCTACTCCTTCCGTGGACTTTTTCCTGCGGCCGTGCCTTTCACGCCCCGCGAATCATTTCAGACCCCGGTGCTGTTTCCAATATTTATATTCGTAAGGCCACTCTTGTTTCCGCCAGAGGATCAACGATCGCATGCGCTCCTCGAACTGAGATGACACCTTATTATACTTGCTGCTCGTTGTCTTGCTTTTCCATGCCTTCACCAAATTCTCACCAAGGGAAAACGCCTTCTTTCTCACGTTATCAGGGAAGTTCTGACCTTCCACCTGGCTCATGGTTGCCCACACCGAACCGATAGGAATTGCTCCTGTTATCGCAAGAAAATGATTGAGATATGAGGCTATCGGTCTCTCCTCTCCTCCTCCGGACGTTACTACGGCGGCCCCGTACTTTCCTTCAAAGCCCACACAATGCACTATTCCGCAGCAGCGGTCTATAAATGCTTTGAGCTGGGCGCTCACATGGAATATATAATTGGGGCTCGCCAAGACAAGACCATCAGCATCCATTATCTTGGCTTTGATCGCATTGAAGGCGTCTTTTTGAGGACACACCCCATGCTTATGGCATGCATCGCAACTCAGGCACGGTCTTATTTCTTTCCCCCTGATGGCAATGGTTTCTGTTTCCGCCCCCTGGTTCCTTGCCCCCTCGAGTACTATGTTCAGCAAGGCAGCCGTGTTGCCATTCATACCTTTCGGGCTTCCAACGAGAGCTATTATTTTCATTACCTCATCCTCCTGACTTTCTACATTTTGTCGATGCCGCACTTCCTTTCGATGGCTCATTATAATATGCACACCCGGTGTTTGCCAAACAAACTGGTAAGGTGCCTGTCCATCGGCTCAAGCATATTCACACCTTGAAGATCTCTGTGAGTATTGCGGCAGGTCCCTGTGACCGGGTAGTCCAGCAATCTACGCGTTTTTGCAGAGTGAAGAGAGTATGATCTGGTTGCGCACCCGTTGTTGGATGCTTAGTAGATAGGTATGTGAGAAGATTGAGGTGTAATCATATTTGTCCCGAAAAGGGTACGGAAAGGAGAGAATCATGGCCATTACAGAGTCGCAGTTATTCGAAGGTGTGAGCCAACGGTTTATTACAAGGATCGCGAACGCCTCGGAGGAGCAGAACTACAAGGCGGGCTCGATCATTTTCAAACGGGGGGAATCGGCCTCCCATTTCTATGTCCTCGTCTCAGGCGAAGTCCGCGGCGAGATGGGTGCGGAGGAGACGCTCGCGGTAGACAAGCCCGGTGAGATTTTCGGGTGGTCGGCCATGGTAGCACCCTATGCGTATACGGGAACCGCCAGGTGTGTCAGGGACACGCAGGTGATAAAGATCTCACGCGACCTCATCGAGGAGGTGATAAACGAGCATCCGGCCGAAGGGCTCGCTGTGCTGAAGAACCTGGCAGCCATCATAGCGAGCAGGCTACGATTTGCCTATGAACAGCTCATGCCCGAGGCATAAGTACGACATGCCAGCCAATGGCAAAAGTACATTGAAGCGACCTGTGAGCGAACGGTAGGGCATAGAACGACCCTGCCATTTCTCATGGGAATTCGGACATCCTCTGCGCCGTGGAGTATTGAAGGGCGTTCACGATGATAGCCTGTCTTGACGTGCATTACCTTGAGAATGCGGCATGCGCGGCGGCTGTTGTTTTTGGTCAGTGGGCAGACACAACCCCGCTGAATCAATACTCCGTACTGGTTCAAGGGATTGAGGCGTACGAGCCGGGTAAATTTTACCTTCGTGAGCTTAAACCCCTGATGGCAGTTATAGAAAGGATCGAAGAACCTATCTGTACATATCTTATTGACGCGTATTGCTATCTATCTCAGGGCCTTGAACCGGGATTGGGTGCACACCTGTACACAGCAATACACGGGCGGTCCGCTGTTATAGGGGTGGTCAAGAACAGGTATAGACGTTCACACCACGCAATAGCGGTGTTTCGTGGCAAGAGTCGACGTCCTCTCTACGTGACGTCGATCGGATTGCCCCAAGAAGAGGCTGCATCCCATATTTCAGCCATGCTTGGCAAGTTCCGCATTCCAACTCTTCTTAAAGCGGTAGACCGGCTGGCACGTAAAGCTGGTTGAGGAGGTTGATCTTAAATGCAAGAAAAGAAGATGGCGACATGGATAAACTTTTCAATCTCGTCTGCATATGATGCTTGGTATCCGGGCGTAGCGTTTGGGTTGACCCTTATCTCAGATTGCCGACCCTTAAGCGACAGCGCCGGATTTGATCAATACAAGCGGAATCTCCTGCGAAAAATGAGAAAGCGGGAAACGCTTGCCAGTATCTCCCGGCGTATCGATATCTACGATCGGTACTTTCAGAGCTTCGGATTTGAATGTCCTCTCCCGGAGCACCTTAAGAGGACGATCCACAGCGGCTTCCCCAAGTACAACCTCATGGTCGATGCCCACTTCATGGCTGAGATGTGTGCCGGTATCCTTGTGGCGGTCACCGATTTTGATCGGATCGAAGGCAGGCTTACGCTCGATGTGGCCCGGGGAGGAGAAATGTGTGCCGGAATGGGAGGCCGCCAATTCATAATGAAAGAAGCGGAGATCGTGCTCCGTGACGAGAAGGACATCATCTGCGTACTCTGTCAGGGGGCGGATGAAAAAACGAAAGTGAAGCCTGATACGAGCAACGTCCTTTTCTATTCCTTCGCAGTCCCCGGAATAGACCGGGCGTACATCGTGGAAGGACTGAACGTCGCCGCCCAGACCATGGTACAATGGAGCGGGGGGAACATCAAAGGTTTGGGCGTATTTGCCGAAGGAAGTGTTTGAGCGCTCCCCCTTTTATGACCGTTTAGCGCCTGGCTATTGTGATCCGGTAAGCATCGTTTTCGTTCTGCACGGCAATAATATCCCATCCCGCGGATGAAACGGAACGAATGACATTCTCTCTGGACGCGTCCGTATCTACAAGGACGATCAGTTCTTCTTCTTTCAGCTTCCTGATGGCGTGGAGGGTCATAAGAACCGGCTGCGGACACGAGAGACCGCGCGCGTCAATTATCTGGCTCATGCCGTCCTCCTTATCATGGTAAAACCGATAATGATGCATATGACAAGACCAATCACTACGGCCGCAATACCATGCGGCCCCACCCCCTTTGCTGAACTTGCCAAGCCGAAATTGTGAGAAAAAGACGCTCCGGCTCCCATACCAAGAACAAAAACGGTCGCATCGCCGTCGCCTTCCCCCGCCAGAAAAACCTGTCTGCCAGGACATCCGCCCGCAAGCGCAAAAGCAAACCCGGCTAGCACCATTCCCCCGAAATTCCAGAGACTCATGGTGTGGGCAACGGGTTGACCTTCAAAGCCGGGTTTGAACTGGCCAAGCACCAGGTTCATGGCGAAGGCTGCCACAACAAAGGCGATAACGCCCGAAAGCAGGTGCGTGTGCCGGAAAAGGATGAGGTCGCGAATCGCACCCATTGTGCAAAACCTGCTTCTCTGTGCCACGAAGCCTATGACCAATCCGACTGCCAGAGAGATCAGAACCGGTGCGTGCAGGGAGCCTGGTCCTTTAACGCTGTAAAAAAGTATGCCGCTTTGTCCCTGGCCGGAGGTCCCGGGGAACAGCAGAATGAGGAGCAGGAAAGCAGCCGCTATTGCAGGCAGGACCAAGCCAGCAGCCGCGTGTGTCTTCTGAGAGCGGCCCAGATCGTACCCGTGCTTCAGGAAAAACGACCCGGCTCCTATCCCTGCCACCAATCCGGCTATGCCGAACAGGGCATTCCAATCACCACCGCTCAACCGGAGCATCGCACGCCAGGGACAACCGAGAAACACCAGAGCGCCGATCATCGCAAAGGCGCCAAGGATGAAGCGCACCATCGGAGCTGAGCCGGCACGAGGTTTAAAGTCCTTGAAGATCAATGCCGCAATGAAAGACCCTAGGACGAAACCGGGGATCTCGGGCCTCAGGTACTGGACGATATCGGTCCTGTGAAGGCCCAGGCTACCTGTAATATCACGTATGAAGCAGGCGACACAAACTCCCATGTTCCCGGGATTCCCGCTCTTTTGCAAGAGAGCGGCAAGAACACCGATAAACAATCCGGTTCCTATCACTCCCCATCGGCTTGAAAAGATGTTCGTTAATCTGTTCACGTCCACTCCTTTGTAATGGAAATTGAAGTTCAAGTATACATGATTAGTTTCGATATATCTAATTGATTTATGGAATATAAGTTGTTCTATTAATTCTTATTGTATCTGGTAATCATCGCTTTTGCCTGTCGTAAATATTTTTTATTATTAAACGATAGCATTTGCTTTAAAGGCAGAATGACATTATATCAGCCTATTCTGCCACAGTGCACCGGGGACAACACTGACCGTATTCTTCTTGACATCAATTTTCCCAGTACATGTATTCCGCTCATTGGAGGAGCTTTGATACCTAAAAACCCTGCACAGGGTTAAGAGGAGGAGACAATGGCTGAAAAAGACGCCAGAAAAGGGTAGCAAGAAGGTCATGAAGAAGGGCGATGCTTATCGGTGCGATGTTTGCGGGCTGGCAGCATCGGTTGACGAAGTGTGTAACTGTGTGTACGTGCGATATCATCTGCTGCGGAGAGGCGATGAAACTCAGGAACTGGGCGTGATCCAGTTCGCCCGTCTGCCAGCTGCCGGTAAAAGGCGGTACCGGAAGCCCGCGAGGTCAATACTGTTGACTGTGCCGACGAAACCCGTCGAAAATTGAACCGCACCATTCTCGTAGGGCCTTATACTATCGGTTTCGTTATCCACCGGTCTTCCTTTCCCTGCTTTGCTCCCTGGTGAAGAGTTTTGCCAGGTCCGACAGTTCCCCTGACAACAGTTCGAGCAGATCATCCGTGGAGAGTATCCCCACTAGGTTGCTCCTGTCATCTGTCACCACAATTCGCCTGATGCCTCTTCCCAGCATGTATTGGATGGTATCCCATATCCCGCGATACTCCGGGACTGTAGCCACATCGGAACTCATCACATCTCCCACAAGCACGCTATCGAGCGGCACATCCCTGGCGATCAGCTTGACGACAATGTCACGATCTGTGAGGATTCCCACCGGTATAGCCCGGTCTTCTTTTTCTTCTACGACGACGACGTCCCCCACATGATATTCGCGCATGAGTTTTGCCGCTTGCGCGATGCTGTCTTTTCTCCTTGCGATGACAACTTCACGGTTGCATATTTCTCCGATCGGCATGGGTTCACCCCCATAAATAGCAAAGATAACATAATTATATAGCCCGGACGGCGTGAGTCAATCTCAATTCTCATGTGTGATCAGTGGAAACGGGGTGCTGTCGGGCCGATGTTAATCGACTCAACTCTTTAAAGAATGTTCAATCCTTTTCATTTTCCGGTTTCGGAGATACAGATTCCTTCCCGGGTTCGTGCTGAGTTGTTGAGCCTTTGTCGTCAACCTGTTCCTCTCTTGCCGTTTCGTGAGGGACTGTGAGCGCTTCTCCTTTGGCGATCCATCCGCCGCCGAGCGCCTTGTACAGGTTTATGACCGCAATGTAGCTCGTTGCGTTCGTCTGTACGGCCTGCAATTCGGCTGGAAAGAGTTCCTGCTGTGCGTTGAGGACTGTAAGATAGGGCGTGTAGCCGGCATTGTACTGAAGCTCGGCCATTCTTTCATATTCCCGGAATGCCGTCACTTTTCTCTGTTCTGCCGCCACCTGTTCGAGTATTTTCTTACGGGCTATCAGGGCATTCTCGGCATCGGCGAAAGCGGATTGAACCGCCTGCTGGTAAGAGTATAGAGCCGCTTCCCGGCTCGCCTCAGATTGCCTGAACTGCCCCAACAAACCACCCCCCGTGAAAATGGGACCGACAACATTTCCTGCATAATTCCATAATTTGCTAGGGCCAAGCCAGAGTTTGGACAACTCCTCACTTACAAATCCTGCCACGCCTGTCAGGGATATGGCGGGGAAGAACAGTGCTTTTGCCGCGCCCATCTGGGCATTTGCAGCAATAAGGTTCTGTTCCGCCTGCAGCACGTCGGGCCGCCTCTCTAAGAGGTCCGAAGGGAGTCCCGCGGGAATAGGGGGCATCTTGAGGTCGGAGAGCTTTACACCTCGCTCGATGGGCCCGGGATTCCGGCCGAGGAGGATCGAAAGCGCGTTTTCGGTCTTAGCGATCTCAACCTCTATCTGCGGGATCTGGGCCGCGGCAGTTTCATACTGCGACCGGGCCTGTTGTACGGTCATTCCCGATACCTGGCCGTACTTGTTCTGCAATTCGAATATCCTTACCGACTCCTCGTAGGTCTTCAGTGTCTCGTTGGCAATGCGAAGCTGTTCGTCAAGCCCCCGCAGTTGAATGTATGTCGATGCGATCTCTGTTGTCAGTGACAAGATAACGCCCCGGCGCGCCTCTATTGTGGCGTAGAGATTGGCTTTTGCCGATTCCGACAGGCGGCGTATGCGTCCCCACAGGTCGATCTCCCAGCTTGCGGAACCCACGGCTTGGAAATTGTTGTAGGGGTTTTCCGGGACCTGCTGAATGGTATTCTTGGATAGCCGGACTCGTTCGGCGGTACCGTTATAATATATTTGGGGGAAAAGTCCCGAACGGGTTGTCATGAGCATGCCTGAAGCGCGGTTGACGTTCGCGGCAGCTATCTTGACGCTTTTATTGTTCGCAAGAGCCTCGACGATGAGTTTTTCAAGAACAGGGTCATTGAACTGCTTCCACCATTCGCTGTCAGCAACCTCGCGCGAACCTTCCCCGTCGAACCTGAAAGCCTGGGGGATATCCATCACGGGACGGTTGTAGTCCGGGCCTATTGCGCAACCCGCCGCTATGAGAACGGAGAGTATAATGAGAACGAGTGGCGCGTATCTATACATGTCAGTTCTCCCCTTTATCCGGCAGGAGGTCTTTGGCAGCTTCTCCTGAAGCCACCTCCGGGGTTTTTCCATTCTTTTCTTTCTTCTTTGCGGCTCGTTCGGCCAACCCGTCAAAGAGGTAGAAGAAGAGAGGTACATAGAGCATGGCAAGCGTGGTTTCCCCGATCATGCCCCCGATAATGCCGGTACCTATAGAGTGACGGGCATTGGCACCTGCGCCGGTCGCTATGGCGAGCGGCAGGACGCCGAAGATGAACGCGAGCGATGTCATGATGATCGGCCTTAAGCGCTGTTCACCGGCCTGGATCGTGGCGTCCATGATCGAAAGGCCCTGCTTGCGCAGTTCCGATGCGAAGGCCACCCTAAGTACGGCGTTCTTGGCACCAAGCCCGATGAGCACGAGAAGGCCTATCTGGAAATATACGTCGTTCTCGAGCCCGCGGCACCAGTTGAAAAAGAGGGCACCGAGGATACCGAACGGCACCGCCGTCATAACTGAACCCGGCATAACCCATGATTCGAACTGTGCTGCAAGAATGAGAAAGACAATGATAAGCCCGAAGATAAAGGCGGAGGACGATGTGCCACCCGATTGCTTTTCCTGGAAGGCCATTCCCGACCAGGCGAAGCTGTATCCCTGCGGAAGGACCTCGTTGGCCACTTCTTCCATGGCCTTGATCGCTTCACCGGAGCTCCTGCCGGGTGCCGCCCCTCCAGTGATCTGTGCGGCCGGAAAACCGTTGAATCGCGATATCAGGTCCGGTCCTGTTACGTATTTGGTCGAAACGACTGCGGAAAGGGGGACCATATCCTGGGTCCTGGACCGCGTGTAAAGCCTCGTTATGTCTTCCGGTCTCTGTCTGAATTGCGAGTCTGATTGAAGGGTCACATTCCAGACCCGGCTATACTGATTGAACTGGCTCGCCACAACGGACCCGAACTGCGCCTGTAAAGTGCTGTAGACATCTTCGACGGGGACGTTGAGCAGCATGGCCTTCGAACGGTCCACATCTGCCCGTACTTGCTGGGACGCCGCCTTGAAGGTGGAATTGAGACTGGAGAGTTCAGGACGCATCCGGGCCTTTTCCAGGAATTTTTGGGTGACGTCATACAGACGTGCCGGATCTCCGGCCTCTTTGTCCTGAATCCAGAACTCGAATCCGCCTGTCGTGCCGATGCCGGGGATGGCGGGCGGAATAATTGGGAAAAAGATGCCGCTCTGCAAATGGCCGGATTGTGCCAGGACGCCTTGAACGACAGCCCGCGCGTTTTCCTGTTTGGCTTTTTTCATAGATGAGTAACGTTCTTTGAAATCATCGAGTGTGATGAAGAACGTGCTGGCATTGCTTTTGAACTGGCCATCGATAAGGCTGTAACCGTTAATGACGGTGCGGTCCTTGACCCCCGGCTGTTTTGCGAAGATCTTGTCGATCTCGTCGGCAGCCCGCGTGGTACGCGTTAAGCTTGCGGCATCCGGCATGAGCAGGATTCCCATAAGATAACCCTGGTCTTCATTCGGCACGAAACTGGTCGGGATTACATGGAAAAGGTACAGGAGTCCGCCGATCAAAAGCGCTAGGACGCCGAAAGCGATGGTCATCCTCTTTATCATCATTACGACCAGGTCGCCGAACATTACCGTGAAACGGTCAAAACCTCGATTGAACCACGCAAAGAACCGGTTGAAATATTTTAAAATACCTTTTTCGGATGGTTGACTGTGCTTGAGCATGATGGCGCACATTGCGGGTGTCAGCGTGAGCGCGGTAAAACCGGAAAGGGCTACCGAAATAACGATAGTGATGGCAAACTGTTTATAGAGCTGTCCTGTCGTTCCCGGAAGGAATGCTGCCGGGATAAAGACCGATGCCATGACGAGGACGACGGCTATGAGGGACGTGCCTATCTCCTCCATGGCTTTGATCGTCGCCTCCCTGGGTGGCATGTGTTTTTTCACCATATTGCGCTCGACATTCTCGACGACGACGATCGCGTCGTCGACAACCATGCCTATGGCGAGCACCACCCCGAAGAGAGTAAGCATATTGATCGAAAAACCGAGTGCCAGCATACCGCAGAATGTACCTATGAGCGAAACGAATATCGCAACAGTACAGATTATGGTTGAGCGGAAACTTTGGAGGAACAGGTAAACGATGAAAATGACAAGGATGACCGCCTCGAATAGTGTGTGGACGACCTCCTCGATCGAGATACGAACGAAGTCAGTGGTGTCGAGGGTGATACTGTAATCCATCCCGTCCGGCATTGACTTTTTCAGCTCTTCCATGGTCTTCCGGACGGCCTTCGATACATCGAGCCCGTTGACACCTGGCTGCTGATACACGGCGACCGGGGTCGCTGATATCCCGTTCACCTTGTTATCGTCAATGTATTGTTTCTTGCCTACCTCCGCCCGGGCAACATCACCGACCCTCACTATGGCGGAGCCATCTGCGCTTGTCTTGAGGATAATGTTCTCGTACTGCGCGGGATTCGTGAACGGGGCCTGGGTAACGACGGGGAGGGTCAACTGGACCCTGAGATTATTTGGCTGCTGGCCGACCTGCCCGGCACCCCAGAGGGCGTTTTGCTTCGCGATGGCCTGCTGGATATCCGTCGTTGTGATACTGAGCGACGCCATTCTGTCGGGGTTCATCCAGATCCTCATTGCCTGATCGGGCAGGCCGAAGATCTGGGCTTGGCCTGCGCCTTCCACCCGCTTTACCGCATCGAGGACATAGACATTTGCATAGTTATTGACATAATCAGCGGTGTAGCGCCCGTCCTTGTTAAAAATTGAAACGATCATCAATATATTCGATGATTTTTTCTCGACGGAAACACCAAACTGGGTCACGGCTTCCGGCAATTGGGGTAGGGCGAGGTTTACCCGGTTCTGGACCTGGACCTGGGCAATGTCGGGATCTGTGTTCAACGTGAAATATACGGTCAGGGTCAACTGACCGGTGTTCGAGCTCGTCGATGTCATGTAGATCATGTTATCGACGCCATTTATCTGCGCCTCGATCGGTGCCGCCACGGAATCACCTACCGTCTTAGAATCGGCACCCGGATACGTTGTCGTGACCTGGATCTGGACCGGTGTTATGGTCGGATACTGGGCTACGGGGAGGACTTTCATCGCCACAAGCCCTGCGATGACTATAATGAGGGCGACCACGGTAGCAAAGATGGGGCGCTCGATGAAGAACCTGGAGAACATTCCCTACCTCCCCTGCTTTGCGCTCCCGCTAGCTCCGGTGGGTTCTGGCCTGGCGACAGGTTTTGCCGGGGTGGTTGATTGAGCTGGCGAAGCTTCGGGTTTCGGAGCAGGCTTGGGGGGTGCAGGTTCAATTTTTACCGCCGGAGCCTCACTGGGTCTGGCAGCCGGTTGTTCCGCAGCAGCCGTCTTTATGATCTTGACCGGCTCGCCTTGGCGTACGCCAAGCATACCGTCGATGACGATCTGATCGCCTGTCCTTAAGCCCGCATCGATGAATACACCGTCACCGTACCAATCACCGATGGTTATCGGTCGGAACTCTCCCTTTCCATCCTTGTTCACAACCCAGACAAAATGTCCCTTGGCGCCCTGTTGGACGGCACGCTGGGGTATCAATATGGCATTGCGCCGAATGGCCCCTTTCATCCGGGCACGGACGTATTGGTTCGGCCGGAGATTTCCTTTGGCGTTCGGGAAACTCGATCGAAGCATGAATGTGCCGGTTTTCGGGTCATATGATGGGGCAGCGAATGTTATCATACCTTTTTCGGAGAAGATGGTACCGTCAACCAGGATTATTTCAACCTCGTAATTATAATTTTTTGGCGGGATGATCTGGCCGGCAGCAACCCTGTCGGCGTACCTCTTCACATCGTTTTCAGATATGCTGAAATTGACCCACATTGGGGACAGGACCGATACCGTGGTTAACTGGTTGTTCTGCTGGTTCACGTAGGCGCCGTCTTGGACCATCGCCGCACTTGTTATCCCGGTAATGGGGGACGTTATCGTGCAATAGGACAGGTCTAGCTGCTGCGTTTCGAGCTGGGCCTTTGCCTGTTCGACCTCTGCGGCGGACGTTTCATAATTGCGTTTCGCGTCGTCGAGGTCTTTTTGGGAAAGCGCATTCTGTTCGGCTAACGGTTTTACACGTTCGAGGTTCCTGCGAGCGGTTTCAAAATTCGATTTCTGCCGGGCGAGCACTGCCGCAGCGGCATTGACCTGCGCCTGAAACGGTTTTTTGTCCATCAGGAAAAGGGTGCTGCCTTTTTTTACGACAGCGCCTTCGGTATATACCCGTTTTTCCAGGAATCCACTGACCCGTGCCCGTATCTGAACTTCGTGAGAGCTCTGTGTCTGCGCTACAAATTCGAATGCAACGGGTGTATCGGCCTGTTTGACCGTCAGGACCGTTACCTCGGCTTCTCGCTGCGGCTGTTTGGCTTTTTTCGAGCAGCCGCAGCAAAAAACAGCGATCATGAGGAAAACGATGGCCACCAAGAACATTCCGTTCCTGCATTTTTTGTTTGAAGGAAAATGTTGTGTTTCGATGATCATCGTGGTACTCCATGCACGGAATAGATTTTGGTTTAAGTGAAAGACTCCATATTCCTCCGGCACGCACGGGTGAAAATCTATTATAGCGCCAATCGGGCACCACCCTGCTTTTCTTGAGTATACCTCTTAGTATTTCAGGAAGGCAAGCGTGTTTTTTATATGAGAATAGATATTTTTCCGAATTAAATTTGATACATGCGACAATAGGGAAGTTCCGGAGGGGTCTGTCAGGGTGACCGTGCAACTCATCCCGGAGTTACAACAAAAAATGAAGATGGGTGATGGGTTACAGGCTATTGGTTGCGGGACGGTTCAGGAGGATGTTTGCTGTAACCCATTTTCACCATCACCTTTAGTGTGGTTCGGGAGACGGGTATGACGGGTCCATGTTCTGCTCGTCATCATGGTCCTCGTCCATGCCGGCAAATAGCCCGGCGAGGTTTCCCATGAAAAGATCCATTTTAGGGCGCAGGAAGTTTGCGCTGTCCAGGTAGGCATCCGCGAATTCGATGGACGAAACCTCTCCCCGGGAAGCATCCATGGCATACATTTTTCCCGTTTTCTGTCCGGCATCATAACTTTCGATGAGGCCCATTGTTTTCCGGCCAGCAGGGTCCAGATACGTCACGAGGTCTCCCGGGCCAACGGCTTTTTCGCTGATCTGGGCGAACCAATCCATGCGGATCGTCTTATCCAACATGATATCACGACCGGGTGACCCGGCATTTGGTTTGAGATCAAATCCGGCCTGTTTCCGGACATTGAGAATAAATTCAAAAATATTCTTGAGCGTATCGGCATACCGCATAGAGTGGGCCTATGAAACAATTGACTCTGCCGCCTTCGGTATCCCCGGCCCCTCGTTATGAGTTGGACTCACCCATATATCAGCTCTCCTTTTTTGATCAGAGTACCTTCTTGCCCGGCTGGAATTTCGGGTTATACACTTAATTACTTTTGAAAACCAAAAAATGATCCAGGCACCGCAATATCTTTTTTGTCTTCCCGATTACCTGTTGCCTGTTCCCCATCACCTTTTTATATTGACCGGATCAGGGGAATGGTATCAAATTATGAAATGGGAATATCACGCGAACATATCGAGATGGCTGTTGCCATCTTGACCGGGGTCGGGCTCAGTGCCGCGTGCGGTTTCAGGATATTTTTCCCGCTCCTGGCCCTTAATCTTGCTTCTATGTTCGGGTATATCGGACTTGCACCGGGATTTGAGTGGATTGCAGGGATTCAGGTCACGATCGCCTTCGGTCTCGCGACGATACTCGAGATAGTTGCATATTACGTCCCCTGGCTCGACAATATCATGGATAGCATCGCGTCGCCGATCAGTGTCATCGCCGGGACGATAGTGACCGCCTCGCTGATAACGGATATCCCGCCTGCATTGAAATGGACCATCTCGATCATTGCCGGCGGCGGCATCGCAGGTCTTTTTCAGGGTGCCACAGTTGCCTTGCGTACAAAGTCATCCTTCTTTACAGGTGGTTTCGGAAATTTCATTGTCGCAAGCCTGGAACTTCTCGCATCGGCAATAGTCTCCATCCTTTCCCTCCTCATTCCCATAGCCGCGTTCGTGCTCACCTTGCTTCTTATCACATACGGGATAATACTGGCCCGGAAGGTGTATCTCAGAAAGAGATCGCCGTAGAGACTAAAAGACGTTCTACATTCTGCGTTCTACGTTTTTAATTTCTCAAAAAAAACCGGGATCAGATTTTCTTGAAGAAAAACTTGCCGGAATAAGATCGGAAGAGAAGGATAGCCGGGATCCACGGATCCCGGCTATCCTAATTCTTAACCTAGAACGTTCTCTACAATACCTCTTCCAGACTCTTGCTGACCGCTCCCCAGTTGACTATGTTCCAGTATGCCTCTATAAATTTGGCCCTATCATTCTTGTAGTCGAGATAATAGGCATGTTCCCAGACGTCGAGGGCCATCAGGATCCTGAACATCGGGTAAATATTCACGTTATGCTTCTCAATCTGCATAATGATCGGTCTGTTCGTAAGTTTGCAGAATGTAAGGGTCGCCCATCCTGAGCCTTCAACGCTGGCTGCGGCCTGTGAAAATACTTTCTTGAAGCGACCAAAGGAGCCATACTCCCTGTCCAAAAGCTGAGCGAGAGCACCGGCAGGCGCACCGCCGCCGCCCTTGCCGGCAGGTGCAAGGTTTTCCCAGAAAATGTAATGGAGTAAATGGCCGCCGATATGAAACGACATCTCTTTATATGTTGCCTTGGTGTCAAAATCGGCCTCGTCGGCTTTTGCCTTGTCCAGTCTCTGGAGGATCGCGTTTGCGCCATTGACATAAGCCGCATGGTGTTTGTCGTGATGCAGAGTTACCAGGTCCTTTGACATGTATGGAGCGAGAGCATCGTATGCATAAGGCAGATCGGGCAAAGCGTACAATTTTTGGTCTTCCATAGATATAACCTCCTTTTCTGTTTTTATGATTGCTTCTTTATTCAGGAGTTTTCAAACTCTGAAATAATGTAAGCATCTTTTCCTGCCCGCGGTACCATCCTGACATGTTGCCTGGCGTTGCTAGAAGGATCTTACTTTTTTGAAACGAATGGCTGGAATGCGATGTGAGAACAATATACATAACGGATAACACCCCTGCCGCTGCCGCAGTGTGCTTTTTAGCGCTGCGGTCTTTCTTTCAGTGAGCTTATTTTGTGATCCACTTCCCGTTCTCTACTGTCAAGCCCGTCCATTTTGGCGTTGAACTCCTGCTTGTGGCTGATAAGCCCTGATTTCAGAGCATCGAGACGTTCATTGTAGTATTTGACATCATCGTTGAATCTTTTAAGTTCCGCCAGGCAAAAACTGTATTGTAGGTTTTTGAAGTCTTTACCGTCGGAACATTCGGCGTAAAGATCATTTTCCTGGGTGTCGAGTTGTCTGCGCAGCCTGTCAACGGGTTTGAAATACTGTACCTGATAGGCGCTTTCGTCTTGAAGAAGCTTGAAGCGTGATTTCCTGATCTCGTTCTTTTCTTGCAAGAGTTTATCCATCTCGGATAAACTCTGCCTTTTTTCCGTCGACACCGCGTTGCGTTGCGCTTTCGCCTCTCCGGCAAACCATATGAGGCAGGCTAGCGCCAGCACAAAGCATAATACCGGGCGGGAGATCATTTTTTGGGCTGAATATTGTTCTTTCATTTTCAAGGTCGTCTCAAGTCTCCTCATATCGTTCCGGTAGCAATGCGGCAGCCGCCTTCATCTATTTTCCTATAACGGATACTCCGTTTGCAAGTGGTTTTATGGCGCTCGAGTGTGGCATTCCCGGTATTTCAGGGCCTCACAGGCTCACGATGTCCCGTAAGTCTTCATGAGGTCACAAGGTATTGCCCCCGTCTCACACGGCAGCCGTGGGCGACCACGCGGTGCCCGAGCACAACATCATCTTCAAGCATGGCCGGATGGCGGTCTTTTACGACATAGAGCCTGACCTCCCGAGCAAATGTAA
>DHQV01000017.1 GCA_002408185.1 Deltaproteobacteria bacterium UBA5329 | reverse complement strand
CTGCTGTTTGGCCCACTCGCTTAACTTCATGGGTATAGCGTACTATAAATGGGTAGGTTTGTCTGGCGGATCAAAGACCTCGGAAAAAATCTAACCTATGTGTCCGGATCATACGGTCATACCCGCTTTACGCCTTACAGTTTCTTCTCTATGATCTCCCCTGCTTTCACCGAGAACTTGTAGCCGATGCCGTCGACGGTTTTTAGGAGTACCGTGGCTTCTTATCATCCTTGAAAGCAATACCCGGTTTTGCTGGTATACTGGTATAATTGAAGAAGGCCTGAATATGAGAGGGTATAGAAGCCTCCTTGCAGCATTGGTGATGGTATTTATGTTATTCGCGTGCAATGTACAGGACCATTTCATCTATTTTCCCGACAAGAAGCGGCCTTCCGATCAGTGCCTGGCAGAGGCACACCTTGCATTCTGGAAACCTTATGAGGAGAATTACCACGGTCTCATCGACACCCGTGCGATCGAAAACCCAAAGGGCACGATCATCGTTTTCCATGGCAACGCAGGCAAAGCGACCGACCGGGAATTTTATACCGGGATGTTCAGACCCTTCGGGTATCGTGTCATTCTGGCTGAATACCCTGGATACGGCGGCCGTCCCGGCAAACCGGGCGAAAGATCTTTCTTGAGTGCCGGGCGGGAGGTCCTGCACCTTGCGTTCAACGAGTATGGCCCTCCTATTTACCTTGTAGGCGAATCACTGGGTTGCGGCGTGGCGACATGGTTGGCAGGGCATACGTCCGTTGTGGAGGGGATGATCCTCTTCACGCCCTGGGACACGCTTTCCTCGGTTGCTGGCGAAAAGACGTCATCATTAATCGCCGGCCTTGTGCTTAAGGACCAGTATGACAGTATAGCGAACCTCCGGACCTACAACAAGAGGTTGGCGATCGTGGGTGCAGAACACGACGGGATCATACCTGTCGGGCATGCCAGGTCGCTATACGATTCCTATGCAGGGCAAAAACGGATGTGGACCCTTCCACAAGCCGGACACAACGATTGGCCTTACTTCCTTGACAGCATTAAGGTGAAAGAGATCGTCGATTTCCTGGCAGGTCTCTAAAAGATGCAAAAACCGTTAGATATCAGTATTAATACGGATTTTATTCAAATCGTCAAAATTTTTGTAGGTCAAACACCGACATTTTATTCATCCGCCTGCCTATACCAAACATATGATTTTTATTCTATTCTGGTGCTGTGGGATTGGTAATTGTTAAGAAAAACGCGGTTGTGAAAGCCGCAGTTGGTAAAAACTTCAAGGAGAAGGAGAAAGAAAATGGCTAACGAAACGGATTTTTATGACAAGATATTCAAGGTACCTGACAGGGTAAGGGAAAAATCCTACGTCAAGAGCAGGGAAGAGTACGACAAACTCTATGCGGAATCGATCAAAGACCCGAACGCATTTTGGGCAAAACTGGCAGAAGAAAGACTGAGTTGGTTCAAGATGTTCGACAAGAGCAAGGTCTCGGACTGGTCTTTTGCCGGTGATGACCTCCATGTGAAATGGTTTGAAGGCGGAAAGATAAATGTCTCCTACAACTGCCTCGACCGTCACCTCGAAAAAAAGAAAACGAAAGCCGCCATTATCTTCGAGGGCAATGACCCGAACGACTGGAAGATCTATACCTATTTCGACATGTACCGCGAGGTCAACAAGTTTGCAAACGTCTTGAAGAAATTGGGTGTAAAGAAAGGTGACCGCGTTGCCATCTACCTGCCCATGATCCCCGAACTGGCAATCACCATGCTGGCGTGTGCGCGCATCGGCGCCATCCATGCCATCGTGTTCGGCGGGTTTTCCGCAGAAGCCTTGAGAGACCGTGTCAATGACTGCGAATGCTCGGTCCTTATCACGTGTGACGGAAGCTACCGCGGCGCAAAGGCAGTTCCGCAGAAAGAAAGCGCAGACAAGGCGCTCCCCCAGTGCCCATCAGTGAAGAAGATGGTCGTCGTGAAACGGACAGGTATAGATGTCCCTATGGTTGAGGGCCGCGATCTCTGGTACGAAGAATTAATGGCCGAAGCTGCACCGTATTGCGAGCCTGAGCCGATGGATGCCGAAGACCCGCTGTTTATCCTCTATACGTCGGGCTCTACCGGAAAGCCGAAAGGGGCCGTCCATACCCAGGCCGGTTACCTTCTGTATGCATCTATGACACAGCAGTATGCATTCGACGTTCGCGATGAAGATGTTTTCTGGTGTACGGCCGATATCGGCTGGGTAACCGGTCACAGCTATGTTGTGTATGGACCGCTCTGCAATGGTTTTAGCAGCATTCTCTTCGAGGGCGTTCCCAACTACCCTGCATTCGACCGGTTCTGGGCAGTTATCGAAAAATACAATGTCAACAATTTCTACACCGCCCCGACAGTTATCCGCTCCGTTGCAAAAGAGGGTGATGAGCATGTCGACAAGCATGACCTGTCCTCCCTGCGCGTACTCGGCTCGGTCGGTGAACCGCTGAACCCGGAAGCATGGTGGTGGTTCTACAACAAGATTGGCGCGGGCCGCTGCACGATCGTCGACACCTGGTGGCAGACCGAGAACGGCGGCCACCTGATCCTTCCGCTCCCCGGCGCGATCGACATCAAGCCGGCCAAGGCGATGCAACCCTTCTTCGGCATTGTTCCGGGTATCTTTGACGTCGAGAGCGGGAAGGAGATCGAAGGAGTTGGAAGCGGCGCACTGTGCATCAAGAATTGCTGGCCCGGAATGTTCAGGGGCATTTGGAAGAATCCGGACCTTTACAAGGAAAACTATTTCGTTCAGTATCCGGGAACGTACTTCTCGGGTGACGGCGCAGAGCGCGATAAGGACGGCGACTATAAGATCACGGGCCGTATCGACGACGTTATCAACGTATCCGGTCACAGGATCGGGACAGCCGAGGTCGAAAGCGCCCTTACACTGCATCCAGATGTCGCTGAAGCAGCCGTTGTCGGTTTCCCGCACGACATCAAGGGCCAGGGCATCTTCGCCTATGTGACCCTGAACAATAACGTTGAAAAGACTGACGCACTGAAGAAAGACCTTATTGCAACGGTACGGAAAGAGATCGGGCCTATCGCAACGCCCGACCAGATCCAGTGGGCTGACGGCCTCCCCAAGACAAGGTCAGGCAAGATCATGCGCCGCGTCCTGCGTCAGGTTGCAGCAAAGAAATTCGAGGACTTCGGCGACACGTCAACACTTGCGGAACCGCATGTTGTCGATGATCTCGTAAATGAAAGGAAAAGACTCGGGTAATTCGCAACAAATGAGCCCGGCCGGGACCATAACCGGCCGGGCCCTTCAAACCGGATTTCATCAACCGGCCGTACCCCCGTATATACGACCGGCGTCTGCCATAATTGAGGGGACTGTATCGGCAGTTCCCCTCAATTTTTTTCAAAGCATAAGTCATTAGTCGTCAGTCGTAAGTGGAAAAAATACCGGATTCAAACACACCGATCCTGTTGGAACAGCTCTAAAAACTCCTCACGACTCACGACATAAGAAAAAAGGGCCGGATTAGTATTCTCCGGCCTTTTGGTTTGTGCGCCAGGCATGATGCGCAGCGTCACTTTTGCTATCCAAGGAGGTATGGCGCCTCTTTGGTCACTTGGAGGTGGAAGTCCTCTATGAGCCCCGGTGATGGGAATCATTAGCCGAACCGCAAGGGTGTCCGCCGTGAGGCGGAATCTGAAGGAAGCGGTACGCAAAATCCCGGCCCGGGGAACACGAAGCGCATACGAGGCGGCTCCATCTGGGCGAGGGGGCGATAAGACCCAAAGCCCGATAATCACCCGGGAAGATGGAGACGTAAATGTGACGGGTATATGGGATGAAGGTGGCGCATCTTACCCTGGGGGGAGACCTCTTCTCCTGCCTTTATAAGTGCTACTGGTATCTTAAGATGACAGGATGGGTCAAGAGGAGTCAGCAGAGGCCATATGAGCCGGTCTGACCAACCGGCAAAGGGCCGAACCTGTCAAGAGGTTCAAGACAGATTTTCTGACTGTCCATAACCAGATGCCTCGTGAGAGGGCCTAAAGCCCGAGGTGGCGGGCGGAACCCGCAAGGTAGGGCTGGGCGTTGTTTTCGGACGGCAGGCACTGATGTCGACAACGACCCGATTGGCAGGAACCGCCTTGGTAAGGAACCGTATGCCGGGTGGTGTGGGAGGACGGCGGGGGCAACCCCGCCTCCTACCCGATT
>DHQV01000042.1:14919-24774 GCA_002408185.1 Deltaproteobacteria bacterium UBA5329 | reverse complement strand
TGAACGTGGTCGGGCATGACCTCTATACTCTTGATGATGAAACCTTTTTCGACGGCTGTTTCGGCAATAACTTCCCTGAGGGCAGCTTCGATATCGCCGGTCAGTACATCCCTGCGGTACTTCGTGGACCAGACAATGTGGTAGTTGACATTGTAAACGACCGTTCTTCCGTGTACCAGACTGCTCATACATATAGTACAGGCTGTAACAACAATTAAATCAATACTATTAGACATAAGCCACACACATATAGTAATAACAAATGGACGCCTTTCATCCCGGCAATGAATTACCGGGGATTCCAGGCGTATGTCCTAACGCTCTCACCGCCATCCCGGCGCTTGACACCCGGATCCCAGGTTTTGTTTTTATTCTTGTTTTTGGATTTCAGGGTTCTGAAAAGACTTGGAAGAAAAACCCTGGATTCCGCCCACCCGAAGGGTACCCGGCGCCGGAATGACGGCGAAATTATAATTATGACACGGCCTCCAGATCCGGACTGAGAGATCGTCGGGTAGTTTTGTTTTATATTGACCATCCGTGGGGGTTGATTATAATATCAGGTGAACGGTAATTAAACTTTTTGGAGGTAATATGACTGCTATCGAATATCTCAAAGCCAATCAGGTGTTTCACATTGCAACCGTTGACGGGACGAAGGCCCGGGTACGCCCTTTCGGATTCAGCATGAACAGGAACGGGGCAATATATTTTTGCACGAACAAAACAAAGGATGTGTACAAGCAGTTGTCCAGCAATCCGGAGATTGAGATCTCCGTTATGGGAAGCGACATGACCTGGCTGAGGGTGCGAGGCCGGATCGCATTTGATGAGTCGCGTGATGCCAAGGTCCAGGCATTCGCGGAATCCGCGAACCTGCTCAAGGTTTATCCGAAAGGAGCTGACGACGAGACATTTGTGACGTTCTATTTTACCGAAGCCACGGCAACGCTTTTTTCATTCACAGCCGCCCCCAAAACCATATCTCTGGTTTGATCAATTCTGAACCATAGCGGGAATACCGGTAGCCAGCCCGGTATTTCCGCAACAAGATTAAACCGTTACCCCTTAGCCGTTAGCCCTTTGCCGTTAGCCTTTACCCTACTTTTTCCCACAATGATCATTTCAGGGTCCAGTGATGTATGAGCGCAGCGACAAGCCACGCCGCGAAGCTCGAAACAAGGACAGTGGCGAGAGACAATTCTTTTTTCAAACAAAAGAAAGCGACACAATAGAATACTATGCTTGGCAGAATACCCCAGAGAGCTCCTTTGGTAAAACCCTGCATTACCTGCCACTCGCCCCTGTTCTCGTAATAGACAAAAGACAGGATCAGGGCACCGGCCAAAGGCATAACGCTTATCAATCCGGCTATTGACGGGAATTTTCTCGCGATACCCGTCGCTGCCAGAATAACGGCTACGCTTATTGCGATTTTAAACATCAGTTGCATAGATCGCCCCCTGTCTCTTTTTGGCACGGTTTAGAATATTACTTTTGAACACCTCACATTATATTTTGCTTTCGTTCCGTTCTTTTTACAAGGCTGAACATTCCCGGGGATAATGTGCCATTAAACATAGAATGCAACGTACGTAATTTGATCAGGGCTACACAAAACATAAATTTCCTATAAATTTGATGACATAACATATTTAATTTGCGACTATAAAGTATTACATGAAAGGGAGACCTGCCTATGCCCGATAAATTCGATTCATTGATCATTATTCTGAGCAGGATTGACAGCAATGAACCGGTCACCGTGGAGTCCCTTCACCAGGAATTGGAAAGAAGCAAGCGGACCGTGTATCGATACATAAGCACCCTCCAAACGGTCGGTTTTCCGATCGAGTACGATCATGTCCATAAGACGTACGGATTCATGAACGGATATACCCTGAAAAAACCGCATCTGTCGATTGAAGAGGCCCTGGCCTTCTCTCTTGCAAGAAAACTTCTCGGAACCTTGACTCCGGGATGCAGAAGAACCTGGATAAAATTGAAAAGAAGCTTAGCTTTAAAAGACCCCCGGGAACGTCGCATGTGATCTTTTCACCCGGTACAGTCCCGAGCGGGATAGAGGCGTACCTCACATCTCTTTATCAGGCCATTGTCAACCACCAAAAAATGAAGATCGGCTACAGGGCCTTTGGAGCGAAAAAGGACACGTTGAGTACGGTCAACCCTTATTATCTGCTTTTTAACGACGGCCTCTGGTATTTCCGGGGCTATTATGAGGCAGATAAAGCAGTGCGTACGTTTGCCCTGGACAGGATCAAACCCCTCACCCTGCTGGAACGGTATTTTGCACCGCCGGACCTGAAACCCAAAGACGAATTGTCCGGTGCATTCGGTGCCTTCGTCGATGGAGACCCGGTCGACGTGGTCCTGAAATTCGAGGAGAGCTACAAGCCCCTCATCCTGAGAAAATCATGGCATCCCAGCCAAGAAGCTCGCGAGTTGCCCGAAGGGTGCCTTGAAGTGAGGTTCAGAGTGAACGGATTGGACGGCATCCGCAACTGGGTCTATCAATGGCTGCCGCATGTCGAGGTTCTGGCGCCGAAAGAATTCCGTGACATGTTCCATCAGGACCTTAAGGATGCCCTGAAAAAAACACCACAGGGACCGATGACAAAAATATATGGATGTACATCATGAATTGCCAGGCCTGGTGCTGAAACAAATAAAGCCGGGGTCTATCTGCGATATCCGCCATATCCGCGGCTGCCGCCATGATATCCGCCATAACCGCCCCGGCCATGTCCGCCGTATCCGCGACTGCCGCCATGATATCCGCCGTATCCGTAATGCCGGGACCCAGGGTAGTAGTATCCATGATAGTAGGGACCAGGATAATATCCGGTCGTGTAATAATAGGAGGAATAGTATGGTCCTCCGTATACATCATAGGGGCCAACCGGAACTACGGCGCACCCTGCCAGTGCCAGCAAGATTATCGCGGGAGCTGTTATAATTGATTTCATCGGGTGCCTCCTTTCCTGAAATGACCCAGTGTCAAGGTTATTTTCGAACCGTTCCGTGCATATCATATATTAATTAGCAAAAAGAGTGCCGCACGTTGATACATGAAATACGTTGAAATAATTGGGAAATAAGTGAGCGAAACAGCTGGTTACAGACATTTTTGTCGTTTTTCCGGGAATACCTCGACGAAAACGTCTACTTTATTGGAAAACGTACCCTAAGTTAATCCGAACAGTTTGAACATGTACATGCACAGCGCGCCGACCATTGCCGATGCAGGTATCGTTATAAACCAGGCAGCAACGACGCTGCCCGCGACACTCCAGCGCACCTCGGAAAATCGCTTTGACGATCCGACGCCAAGCAGTGATGATGTCGTGACCTGTGTCGTGCTTATGGGTGCGCCGAAGAGAGATGCCGTAAAGATCACGCCGGCGGTTGCGCTCTGGGACGCGAAACCGTGGACGGGCCGCATGCGAAGGATCTTCTGCCCCATTGTTTTGATTATCCTCCAGCCTCCGTTGAGGGTCCCCAGCATGATGACCGCCGCACAGGCAATTTTCACCCATGCCGGTATATAAAGAACAGGTATCCTGTGAAAAATGAACAAGGCCAGGGCGATAATGCCCATGGTTTTCTGGGCGTCGTTCATGCCGTGGCTTACCGACATACCGGCCGCTGCAATTACCTGAAGATTCTTGAACATCGCGTTTGCAGTCTTGAACCGCATCCGGTAACTGACCCACGCAAGGACAAGCATAAAAACATATCCCGCAACGAACCCGGCAATCGGGGACAGGAACAGGGGAATTATGACCTTGCGTATGATCGAAGAATACTCGAGCGAATTATATCCGCTATTGACGACCGCAGCCCCTATGAGACCTCCGATCAACGCATGTGACGAGGATGAGGGGAGGCCGACGCGCCAGGTAAAAAGGTTCCACAGGATCGCTCCGGACAGGGCGGCGAGCAGGATCGTCTGGCTCCCCGATATCATCTCCGGGCTGACGATTCCCTTTCCGACCGTTTCGGCAACATGGGTACCAAGAAAAGCACCGGCAAAATTGAGGACGCCCGACATGATAACCGCGGTCCGGGGAGACAGGACCCGGGTTGAAACCACTGAGGCGATCGCATTGGCACTATCATGGGCGCCGTTCGTATAATCGAAGACCAGCGCGACAATAATTATGACCACGAGGAGCGACATCGACTCAGGCATTCTTGATGCTTACTCCTTCGATGATGTTGGCAAGCGTCCCGGCCTTGTTCAATGCGCGCTCGATACGGTTGTAGATCTGGTTCCACATAAGGACCTGCAGGACATCCTTGCTGTCCAGAGGATTGGAATCGTAAATCTCGGCGAGTGCGATCAACAGCTGCGTCTCGGACTGGTTCGTTATTGCTATGATGTTTTTCGAGTGTTCTTCGGTTGCCTTTTTGCTGCCCAGCTTATGCAGCATGACCTCCGTTTCTTCAACTATCTCCCGCAGGTTCTGGACGAGTTCTATAGCACTGTCTTTGACAGTGCCGAACCGGTAAAGTCCGATACGGGCAGCGACAGACTTTATCGCATTCAAAACATCTTCCTGACCCATGTTGATCGAGTGGATATCCTCGCGGTCAAGCGGAGTTATAAATGAAAGAGATAATTCTGAAGAGATCTCACGTGAAAGATAATCACCCTCAATTTCAAGGTCGTTTATCTTTTCGCATTTTTCAGGTACCTTGGTAAAATCCTTGAAGATCGAATCAAGGATGATAGCGGCGTCCTTCACTATATTGCTCTGTCTTTCGAACAGGTCAAAGAACTTGGCTACTTTCGGGAATAATCTTGGGCTCATAGCAGGTCATCCTTACGATTTCTTAGCGATTACAACAGGCGCTCAGCTTCAGGTCCGGAATACGCAATATTTCAGCTTTTTTTGAGGTCGCAATCAATACAATTTTTCGATCACCTCAAATGCCCTGTTTTCTTGACCATTTTTGCCCTGGATAACACAATGTGCCGACAACCTGACACTCATCGGTCCTGTTTATATTTTCTTATGATCTCCAGGAAGAATTTCCCGTACCGGTCAAGTTTTGTTTTTCCCACACCGTGTATGTTCTCCATTTCTTCCAATGAATCCGGCAGGACCGTCGCGAACTCTTCCAGGGTCCTGTTATGAAAAATAACATAGGCGGGTAACGACCGCTCTTGCGCCAATTCATATCTGGCTGATTTGAGCTTATCGAGCAACTCCATATGACACATGCTGTGGCCAGGCAAATCACCGGCATTTTCCGGCCGGTTGACGGGCCTTTTTCCGGTTTTGCCGGATCTGGCATGGATAACCGGGTCTTTCCTCAAAAAGAATTGTTCTTTTCCGGTAAGCACGGGCCTGCATTTTGAAGTTAACCGTAAACCTCCCCTCTTCTCCATATCGACCTTGAGAAATCGCACGGCAACCAGCTGTCTGAATACTGACCTCCATTCAGATGCCGACAGTTCTTTCCCTATACCGTAAACCGAAAGCGTGTCATGTCCGAAATGGCGTATTCTTTCAACAGGCTTGCCCAGCAGGACATCGATAAGATAATTCATCCCAAATCTCTGGCCTGTTCTAAAAGCGCATGACAAGGCTTTTTGAGCGATCAAAGTTCCATCTATTGTCTCGATGCCATTTATACATATGTCGCAATTTCCACAGGGCTCCTCAAACTTCTCGCCGAAATATGCCAAGAGCACCTGTCTTCTGCAATGCCCAGATTCACAGTAGCCGAGCATGGCATCCATTTTCCTGTATTGTATTCGTTTGAATTCTTCTTCCCCCTGGGAGGTGTCGATCATCTGCTGCAATATGGCTATATCCTGCAGGCCATATATCATCCAGGCCTCCGCGGGTTCACCGTCACGTCCCGCCCGTCCGGTTTCCTGATAGTAATTTTCCAGTGTCTTGGGAAGGTTCAGGTGTGCTATATACCGGATGTCCGGCTTGTTTATCCCCATTCCGAATGCGATCGTGGCGACCATGACAATACCGTCATTTTGAAGGAATATGTTTTGATGCTTCAATCGCGTATGTCTGTCCAGACCTGCATGATACGAATACGCCGGGACTTTCTTCTCCCGCAAAAATTCGGCGATCTCTTCGGTCTTATTTCGTGTCGTACAATAGACAATGCCGGATTCACCCTGATGCCGGTCACGAATAAAGCTCAATAGCTGCAATTTTTCATTATTCTTTAGCTCAACCGTGTACGAAATATTCGGGCGATCCAAACCTGACAAAAAATGCCGGGCCCCGTCCAGGTTAAGTTTTTCGATTATGTCCTTCCTCGTAAATTCATCCGCGGTAGCGGTCAACGCTATCCGGGGAACATCCGGGAACATCTCGGCCAGGATCCCGAGTCGTAAATACTCGGGCCTGAAATCGTGTCCCCACTGTGATACGCAATGAGCTTCGTCGATGGCAAAAAGAGATACCTCTATTGTCTTGAGGAAAGCTAAAAAACCCTCCGTCATAAGCCGTTCGGGCGCAACGTACAGGAGGTCCAGGTCCCCGTTTGTCACTGCCCGTTCTATCTCCAGGGCGTCGTCGGGCAACAGCATGGAATTGAGAAAACCGGCCCTTATCCCCAGCTGTCGGACGCTTTCGACCTGGTCCTGCATAAGTGCGATCAGGGGCGATATCACTATACACGTGCCGGGCAGAATAACAGACGGGACCTGGTAACACAGTGATTTACCGCTGCCTGTATGCATTACCGTAAAAATATCGTTGCCGGCGAGCAGGTTGTTGATTATTTCTTCCTGATGGGGCCGGAATCTGTCATACCCGAAGCAGT
The DNA here is from genome assembly GCA_002408185.1 of Deltaproteobacteria bacterium UBA5329. Lineage (GTDB taxonomy): Bacteria > Desulfobacterota > Syntrophorhabdia > Syntrophorhabdales > Syntrophorhabdaceae > Delta-02. The sequence goes on along the minus strand of DHQV01000042.1, from coordinate 17,952 downwards.
TCTTCAAGACATCGTGTGGTGTGAGAAGATGGGTTATATCCATGAAGCTCCGTTCAGTTGCAAGAAAATTTCATGTATTGATGTATCACAAAAACCACCCGTTGGTAAATTCGCATATTATGCACCAAAAAACCTCGGACCGTCAGGCTCTGGTTATGATCGGCGCGGACATGATCAAGATGCGTCGAAGCTATTGTAATTTTTTTATCCATTTGCTAATATTCTTTCGAGGAAAGAGGGTAAAAAAAAGACTTCGGGCCCCATGCACCCGCAGGGTACCCGGCCCGGAATGACGGGGAGGGATTGAAAAACACCAATACTTCCGTAGTGTAAAATGCGACAGAAAATTGTCAATTTGGTGACAGACATGACACGTTATGCTGGAGTATGATTGTAAAGAGAGGGCGAGATGATCCTTCACGTGCAATACAAGAACCTTCACTATGACTACGTTGACACCCGTGTTCTGGACAGGCTCATTGCCGATAACAAGCTCAGACTGTTCTTCCGTCCATCGGAAAAAAGATGGGTCAATGTCTCCACTGACCCTGTCCGGGGGGTGGGCGGTGAATATTTTGGGCCCGACAGAAGGGAAAGCCTTAAGCCTGTACAGAGATACGGTTGAAGTAGTTGTTTAGTTCCTTGCATTGTCTTTCCCGGCTCATTTCCTGCCAGGACAGCATCAAGAACATCACGAACGACCCTTGCGATCTCCTTTCTTGCCGGGGGCTTCGTCAAGGAGCGATCATGATAGGCGCAATTGCAGGAGATATCATCGGATCGGTATATGAAGGCCATAATATCAAGACAACGGAATTTCCCCTCTTCGATCCGAGATGCACATACACCGATGACACAGTCCTGACCGTTGCCGTCGCTGACGCCATTCTTTCCGCCGAAGAATACGGCCCGAAGCTCAAGGAATGGTACCGCCTTTTCCCTGGCCGCGGATATGGGTCCGGTTTCCGCCAATGGGCGGTGCACGGTGATGGGCAGGGCCATAGCATGGGCAACGGTTCGGCCATGCGGGTAAGTCCTGTCGGCTTTGCCTTCACTACCCTGGAGGAAGTGCTCGGGGAAGCACGAAAAAGCGCCTTGCCGAGCCACAACCACCCCGAGGGTATCAAGGGCGCACAGGCTGTGGCCTCTGCCATTTTCCTCGCCCGCACGGGTAAAAGCAAGACCGACATCAAAACCTATATACAAAACACCTTCGGGTACAACCTCGGCCGGACCATCGATGATATCAGGCCGCGCTACCCGTTCGATGCCACCTGTCCAGGCTCGGTCCCCGAAGCAATAACAGCCTTCCTCGAATCGGACAATTACGAGGACGCCGTCCGGAAAGCCATTTCTCTGGGCGGCGATTCCGACACGATCGCATGCATGGCCGGCGGTATTGCAGAAGCCTTTTACGGTGTTCCGGACTACATTCGCACCCGCGTCCTGAAGGAGCTTGACGATAGGCTAAAAATTATCTTGGATACATTCATGGCGAAATATTTGAGGGTGTGAAAGTCTCCGCTTGCGATGACCGATCTCGTCATCGATGCGGTTCGAGAGGCGCCTCGCAACGCGATCGGGCATGCTCTCTGCAGTCAAAAGGGCCCGTTACTTAATTTCTCGGGAGACCAAACCTGTCCTTTATAAAAATTCGGAGCAGAATGTTTTCTGGTGATATCCATATCACCTGAACCAGCCGTTTCAGGGCTTCCGTTTACGCACCACCGTCCTTTGTGCGGCGGGCGCAGGCGTCACCTTTGACCGATACGCCTTCGCGTGCTGTTTTCCCTTTTTTCCGTTCTTCATATAGACTGTCGCCAGTTCGGGCGATCTTATCACGGTCAGTTTTTCGGTATCTGAACTGCAATCGAAAGAACCCGCGACAACTGTCTTACCATCGATCACGATGGTCTCATCCCGGCCAATGGCACGCTTGCTATCGATATAGACGGGTATCCCCGCATTGGCCAGTGAAGTGGCAGGGCTGTTCTTCGCCTTTCGCGGACCCCTCCCGGTGATCACTTCAACCTCGAGGCCCCCCTTCCGGGCATCGATGAGCGCGCCTATGACAGCGGCTGAAGGGAGCGAATGCGCCTGAACAAAGATGTTCGATCTGGCCTCGCATATCTCTTTCAGCACCGCCTCCGAGCAGTCTGTACCGAAATAGACCCGGGCTGGAGCACTCTTGAGGACAAGCTCCTTTGAAACCGGCTTCTGTGGCGAAGCACCTTTATCCTTCGGCGATGATGAAACACTTTTATCCTGGCATGCGAAGAGGATAAAAAGACATAAGATGACGAAGAGTGTTCGCTGCATACTGGCCCCCCGGCTTGTAGGATGTTGTCAATGTACAATCACGAAGGGGCCCCTGTCAAGGCTTGGTTTTACGTCAACGCAGATAGTTTCATCGAAACTGTAGTATACTGAGTGTGTAAATGATCGGAACCCGCATCCGGATCAAGACCCGGCGGAAAGCGTGAGGAACGAAGGCGGTGTGTGAATTCTGCGTAAAACACGGCGATGGCGAGAAATGGTATCTGAACGCGGCGAACTACTCCGAAGACCTGTTAAGCGACATCCGCCGGCGCAGGCTTATGGAGGAATTTCTATCGGACACGGACGGGCTCGCACGCGCGAATAAATACCTCGAAATTCTCGGAAAGACGCCGCGGCCGGTAAAAAACATCGTGGGCCGCATCGTTACGCGGAAGATGAAGAAGAACCATTTCGGGCAGGTCGTCCCCATCGAAGATATCGAGAAGGTCTTCGGCTTCGTCAATTCCATAGTGCGGATCTCCTGCGTCTGCCGCCATGTCACGCTGGGAAAAGATCAACGATACTGCTATGCAGTCAGCCTCGGCCCGGGCGGGGGAAAACTTGCCGAGATCATGCGCGGTATCGACGAAAGTTTTATCAATGGCCCCGATGCTGCCGGCAACGAACTGCTGGCAAAGAATGATGCTATCGCCGCTCTCCGCGGGCACGAGCAGGAAGGCCTCTGCCACTCCATCTGGACCTTTAAAACACCCT
>DHQV01000042.1:0-14861 GCA_002408185.1 Deltaproteobacteria bacterium UBA5329 | reverse complement strand
TAAAACACCCTTCATTGCCGCCATATGCAATTGCGGCCGCACCGAATGCCTGGCGATGCGTACGGTGGCGCACGGCATCCCTTTCATGTTCCGCGCCGAATATGTCGCGGAGGCATCCCCTGACACATGCACGGGCTGCCTCGCGTGCCTGTCCGTATGCCAGTTTGGCGCGATCAGGTATAATGCAGTCACCGGATCGGCGTTCATCAACCAGAGATCGTGTTATGGTTGCGGCGTCTGCCGTTCCGTATGCAACGCCGGGGCAATAGACCTCAAAGAACGCAACACTATCCCCGCCGTCGCAAACCTTTGGTAATCCATTGTTCCACGCCGTCGCATGGGGCAATGCTCCGTGACGTCATCCTTAAAATCGGTCTTGCAAAGAAGAGGTTGTCAGGGGATAATCTTTAATATGTGTCCGCAGCTGCTTGGCGGATTTATAGTAAGGTCAGGTAAACCGGATGCACGCAAAACGCGATGATACGCCACCGCGTATCAGGTTGGCTATCAAAAAGACCGCACGAGATCGCGGTAACCCGGGGAGGGTACAATGATCAATACCTTGACCAACTTCGACCGTTTTTTAACCGCTTATCTTATCCCTGTCGGGTGGAAGATACTTGGAGCCATCGTTCTGTGGGTAATTGGAAGCTGGGCGATCAAGATCATCGGGAACCTTTCGGGAAGAGGGATGCGGGCGCAAAAACTGGACCCAACCCTCATCAAGTACTTCGACGCCACTATCCGGATCATCCTCAAGATCGTCCTTGTCATAGCGATCCTTTCCATCTTCGGCATCCAGACCACATCCTTCGTGGCGCTCATAGCGGCAGCAGGCATAGCTATCGGGGCCGCCTGGGGAGGTCTCCTGGCGAATTTCGCGGCCGGCGCCTTTCTCATCATCTTGAGGCCTTTCCATGTCGGGGACATGATCACGGCAGCGGGGATAACAGGTGATGTCAGGGAGATAGGGCTGTTCGCGACAACCATCGACACGGTTGACAATCTCCGCGTCGTTGTGGGCAACAACAAGATCCTGTCGGACAACATAGTCAACTACACAACCAACCCGTTCCGCCGCGTCGACCTGAAAGCTCAGCTTGCCCAAGGTGTGGACCCCAATGAAGCGGCCGAGCGCCTTGCAGAGCGGGTGAAGAAAATACCCAACGTAATTGATTCCCCCGCTCCATCGGTGGAGATACTGGAATTCAATCTCGCCGGCCCGGTCCTCGCCGTGCGTCCTTTCTGCCACAACAACAATTATTGGCAAGTGTTCTTCGATACGAACAGGGCAATACAGGAGGTTTGCGCAACGGCGGGCTATCCGGCGCCGTGGACAAACCAGGTGATCTATCACAAACCACTGTAGCGCTCCGGCCTGTATTATAGAGACGAGATCATCTCCTCAATCGGCAGGGAATTGATCTTCGGCAGCACGTTCATAGAGGACATGTAATCATCAACCTTGTACGCTTGACAAGCCCGAGAACGTCATGGAATAATCTGCAAAGACCGGGTTGATTTTCGTCGACAATAAAAGGCATTAATCGATTGAGGGGTTAGAATGAAAAAGATCACGTTTGTTATCCTTGCATTGCTTCTCCTGTGCTCCTGTGCATACCAGGACCAGTTTTCCAGGGTATCAACCACAGCTGAAACTGCTTCAAGGTCAGCCGCGTCAATGGAACCGGAGACATACTCTGCCAGATGTCAAACAATGAGTATCCTTCGCGTCAATACCAGACAGCTCTACCAGGATTACTATGGGACAATGATCACAACCGACCAGTCCTCACTCAAGGGCTATAGAGGCTCTTATAGATGGGGAATAACGAATTCTGCACCGGGTAATATGCAGTACTTTTCGGCTTACGTTAAACCGAACGGTAAGTACAATTATTTCAGGACCTATCTCTACATTGACCCAGGCATCAAAGACACGATGATCTTTCTCTTCCGCAACAATGACAGAGAAGGTGAGGTGATCCAAAAAGTGACGATAGAGCCAGGTCAAACAAAAGTCGTGGATATAGAGATCAGGGGTGTAAAAAAACTGTTTATGGGCAGCGAACTGAGGATCAATCACGGTACGGCAAGAAGGATCATTTTTGGAGAGCCCGAATTTTATAACTGTAAAAAATAAGTGTTGCTTCAAATACCATACGATATATTGGCACAAGAATGAAAATGTAAAAAGGCAACCGATGAAGGTTGCCTTTTTATTGTTTTATAGCAGGAATTACGAACCTGACCTGTAACAACCATAGAATATTCCATCCCTTTGAAGCATTGGGCAGCTGCATTATTTCTTGTTTTCGGCCCTCCGTTTAAGTTCGGGATATTGGTCGAGACACGCGCTCAGTGATGGTAAATATCCGCTTTGCTCCCACATTTCCGCGGCTTCCACTATGGAGACACCTTCCGGTTTGCAGTGTCCGCCATTCCGCTCGCGCGGGTGGAGCATGCGGCACCCGTAAGGTCTGTCCTCAAAGCGCAGTTCGCATCCGTTTGCGTGATGAAAAATGCAGCCCGTTCTTTGAAGAAGGTCTTTATAATTCGGCCGGACAATTCGCGCCATGATGTTTTCGTCAAGGAGGAGTACGATAACGTATTTGCCGCTGGTTACGGCGTCCCTGACCGCATTGGCCGATCCGAACTCGGGCGGCAGGCAATGACCGGATTGCCGCTTGCAGCACCTTCCCTGGCAACGAACACACACATCGGTTTCCCGGTAACCCTGAATATTTTTTTTTGAACTTTCCGCTTTCAAAGGTACCACTCCGGTTCTTTTCTTTCCCGGCATCTTTCAAATATTTCCTTTACGCGCAGAAAAAATGCCGGTTCAGCCATCCGTCGTGCGTTGACCGGACAGATCTTGATGCACGCGAAGCACATGATGCATTCCCGGTTGTCGGTCTTCAGGATATCGAGCTGATCGATGGCATCCTCGGGACATGCCTCGATGCACCGATTGCACCGGGTACAGAGCGATTCGTCTGTCTGGGGTGTGAATCGACTGGCCTTCCGTATCTCTCTCAAGCGATAAAGCCCCTCCGGCTCGATGTACGGCCTATTGCCGGGAATGCCGGTCAACAGTGCTTCCCGTACCGAACCGCAGCGAAGCAGCTTTTCTCTTACAGCATCGCCGAACGCGTGGGCCGCCTCGAGATCTTTCATATCGGGACGCCCGGCAGCGGCGGGCAATATTTCCGTGGAATACGAATGTTCCCCGATAAAAGCACCTGCGGCAACGGGTACGAAGCCTCGCCTGACCGCAATGTCATATAATTCGATAAGGGCGTCATCATAGGCCCGGTTGCCGTAAACGACAACGATGACTGCCGGTGTGTTGTCGCCTGTCAATGAATCGAAATATTTCGTTGCAGCCTCCGGTACCCGGCCGTAATAAACGGGCACCGCAAGTACTGCCAGTTCGTGTTTAAATTGATGTGCACTACCTCGACGGTGGGCTTTTTTCGTCGCGTCGATCGTTACGGGATTTTCGGCCCGCATTCCGGCGACTATCCCTTCTACAACCTTGCGCGTTGTACCTGTCGGCGAAAAATAGACGGACATGACCGTTCTCTTATCCATGGCTTTATTATACAGCGTCAATCGTAACGCGGGACCATTTCGATCATGCGAGCCGCTTTACCAGCATTTCCCTCAAGAGTTTGGGGTTTGCCTTGCCTTTCGATGCTTTCATGGCAAGGCCCATGAGGAAACCCACGACCTTCTCGTTCCCCTTCCGGAAATCTTCCACGTCAGCCGGGTGATCCGCAATAATAGCATCAATGATCACTTCCAGTTCGGACATGTCCGAGACCTGGCGGAATTGTCCTTTCTCGACGAGGTCTTCAGGGGATTCGTTCGATTCGAGAAGCTTGAGAAGGACTTCCCTGGCGCCGTGGGTGTTGATCACGCCTTTTTCGAGCATGGCAAGAAGCCGGGCGAAACGTTCCGCCGTTAGGGCCGTCTCCCCAATGGCCTGGCTGCGGTCCTTCAGCAAGGGGGCAAGGTGTGTCGTAATCCAGTTCGTCACCTTGCGCGGGGGCAGGCCCTGTTTTGCCGTTTCCTCGAAAAATTCCGAGATATCCCGGTCGAGACTCATGGCGAGGGCTTCGTCCGGCGTGAGGCCGTATTCCGCTGCAAAACGATCCGCTTTTTTGGCTGGCATTTCCGGGAGCCTCTCCTGTATCTTTTTTAACCAATCTTCGGTAACGCGTATCTTCGCAACCGACGGGTCGGGCACGCAGGGCCCCGCGAACTTGCCCCGCATCGCGGTGGTCACCCGCTTGTCCGGGTCCCACAGCCGGGTGTGAAGCATGATTGCCTCCCCTTTTTCGAGGCATTCGGTCTGCCGGGCTATCTCGTAGGCAATTGCATCGCCCACGTTGCGGATGGAGTTCATATTCTTGACCTCCACCTTGGTATTGAATTCGCCGGTCCCTTCAGGGCGGATGGAGATATTGGCGTCGACGCGCATCGTGCCCTGCTCCATGCTGCATTCGGCGGCGCCGGTGTAGCGAAGCTGGGCCCTCAATGCCTTTATATATTCCATCGCCTCGTACGGGCTGCGTATATCCGGTTCGCTGACGATCTCTATAAGCGGTGTTCCGGCCCGGTTGAAATCGACCAGGCTTATCGGCGTCTTTCCTTCTGTTTCGTGGACCAGCTTCGCTACATCTTCTTCCATGTGGATGTGGTGTATCCTGAGCCTCTTCATCCCGCCCTTCTCGGCGGTAATATCCACCCAGCCGTTCCGGGAAAGGGGCATGTGATGCTGGGAAAGCTGGAATCCCTTGGGGAGGTCCGGGTAATAATAGACCTTCTGGTCAAAGGCACTTACGGGCTGTATGATACAGTTAAGGGCAAGGCACGCTATGGCAGCCTTTTCGAGCGCCTCCTGGCTTAAATGCGGCAGGTTCCCCGGAAGCCAGAGGCAGACGGGGCACGTATTCCTGTTCGGCTCGTCGCCCGGCCTGTTCGGACAATCACAGAAAAGCTTGGTGGCGGTGTTCAACTGAACGTGTATTTCAAGACCGATGACCGCTTCGTATTTCATGCTGCGTTACCCCCTGGTACAGTATATGCGATCGCCGATGCCGCACAAAGGAGCCGGGCATCGTCAAGCCGCTTTCCCATGACCTGCAGACCGATATCGACACCGCCATCAACATTGCACGCCGGCACCTGCACCGCAGGCGAACCCGTGACATTTGCGGGCAGGGTCAACAAAAAGGATTCATAGACGGCCTTGACCGAAGCTGCCTCCCATGGGTCATGGCCGGTACGGCGGGTCGGAAACACAAGGAAATCGACAGTCCTGAAAACGTCCATGGTCTCCCCGACCAACCGGTTCCGTATGCGGCAGGCATCCTCAAAGGCTCCATAATCTTCGAATTGGAAGAATGCGCCCTGGAACAGGAACGCCTTGACAAGGGACCGGAAGGATTCCCCCCGGGATGCGAGGTACATCTCGTTCCAATTCTTACCCTGAGGTGCGCGATGGCCGAACCGGACGCTGTCGTATTTGCCTGCGCTCGAGGATGCTTCCACCGACGCAACCGTGTTGTGCACGGTCCGGAAGAGACTGTACCCGGGAAGGCTTACCTCCTGTATCACCGCTCCCACCGCTTCCATCCGTGCCAGGCCCGCCTTGAAGGACCGAACCTCCGTTTCGTTGAGGAGGTCCATGGATTCTTTCACGACACCCGCCCGAAACGGGCATTCAAAACCCTCTCGCGCGGACGCGAGATCGACGGCCGGTTCGTCGGGCATCGAAGGGTCGTTGGGATCCTTCCCAGCAATGGCCGTCATGACATCAACGATCGTATCCAGGTCCCGTGCCACGAGGCCCGCACACTCCATGGAAGGGACAAGCCCTATAAGGCCGAATCTGGAGACGACGCCGAAGCTCGGCTTGAAACCGAAAAGACCGTTAGCGGCGGCCGTGACACGGGCCTCGCCCATAGTATCGGTCATGACGGCTACGTCCGCTCCTTCTTCGAGCGCCCGGACCGTTGTCTCGCCGACAAGGCCGAACCCCAGTTCGCTCATCCGCGAACTTCCGGCAAGGAGTGCACCGGCACTCTTCAGGCGGGTGATCACCGCCGCATCCTGAAGAGGGACAAACCCTTCGAGGGCTCCTGACCCGGCGTCGCAGGGCCATCCCCGTACAGAAATATTCGGCTGGACTACAACCCTGACGCCGGAAAGAGGAGATACGGCGCCGGCAGGCACATCGCTTGAGACGTTCTTATATGTATAGATATCGGACATTGATCACCCCTTACTCGAGGACGGCGGCTACCTTGAAAAAGCCGCCCTTCTTGGCAGGGGCGTTCTTGAATATCTCCCCTGTCTGTGAAAATTCGCTCACCCGTGGAGCGGTTCCCCCCCGGGTATGGTTTTCGACGGCAACAACGGAAAACATCGGCTCATCATTACCCGCATTGTCCCTGACAAGGTCCGCCATATTCAGCGCATCAGCCACCGCCGCTTTTATATCGGCCTGTTCGGTGACATCGATCGCGATCCGGGAAACCCACGAAAGCCTGTCGACCAGGTCCTGCTGTTCGCCTGTTCCGGGCAATACCTGCCCGGCGCCGCCGAGATCAAGAAGGCCGAGTTCCGCAAGCTGTGCGGAGGCGACCGTCGACGGGGCGTCGGTGAGCGGGCAGTAAGCGCTGCGGTTCTTGGGAAAGGCAATGACCTCCCTTATGGAAGGCGTTCCCAGAATCATGGCGACAACGCGGTCCATGCCGAGGGCAATGCCACCATGGGGAGGCGCCCCGTATTCGAGAGCCTTGAGGAAGAACCCGAATTTTTCCCCCGCCTCGGCGTCGGAGAGTCCCAAGGCCTTGAATATCCGGTTCTGCAGGGCCCTGTCGTTGATACGGATGCTTCCCCCGCCAAGTTCCTCCCCGTTCATCACGAGATCATATGCGCGGGATTTCAGCGTTAAAAGTTCATCGACATTTTCCGGATCGAAATCCGTGCGGTCGGGCATGGTAAACGGGTGATGGCTCGATGTGACCCCGTGCTCCGTGGCCTCAAAAAGCGGAAAATCCGTGACCCACAGGGGATAGTACACATCCCCCGGAATAAGCCCCAGCCGGTCGGCGAGGTGCAGCCGCAGCTGCCCCAAGGCCGAACAGACAAGAGACCACGAAGGATCGGCGATCATCAGTATGACATCGCCCTTTTCCGCCTCGAATCGTTCCAGAATTGCCTGCCGTTCGGCATCGCTGAAAAACTGCACGATGTTCGATTCGAGGCCGCCGTCCACGACCCGCATCCACGTCATACCCTTCGCACCGAAGCCGGGGACGATCTCTTTTGCGTATTCATTCTGGAGGACATTCTTGCTGAGCCGCTCCGATTGCCCCTTCACGTTGATCCCCTTGATGCACCCTCCCCGGCCGAGGATCTGCTTGAAAATGCCGTAGCTCGTATTCGTGAAGATATCCGTGGCGTCCTTGAATGTCATGCCGAAACGCAAGTCGGGCCTGTCGGACCCCGTCGCATTCATGGCATCGAGCCAAGTCATCCGCGGGTACGGACGGGGAAGCTCGACCCCCCCTATCCTGAACATGCGTACTGTCAATTCCTCGAACAATGAATACAGGAACTCCTCGTCGATGAAAGACGCCTCGAGGTCGAGCTGGGTAAATTCAGGCTGCCTGTTCGGCCTTAAGTCCTCATCGCGAAAGCACCGCACGATCTGGAAGTACCGCTCCATGCCGCTCACCATCAGGAGCTGCTTGAAAAGCTGAGGCGACTGGGGCAGGGCGTAAAAATTCTTCGGGTAATGCCTGCTCGGTACCAGGTAGTCCCGCGCGCCTTCGGGTGTGCTCTTGGTGAGCATAGGTGTTTCTACCTCGACAAACCCCTGTTCATCGAGGTAGTCCCGCACAACCTTCGCCACGCGGTGCCTCTTCATGAGATGGTCCTGCATCGTAGGCCGCCGAAGATCGAGATACCTGTACTGAAGCCGCAGGTCCTCGGACACGTTCTCGTCCCGCTTCGCAGAAACACCGGCCACCATGGACTTTTCCGATATCTGGAAAGGAAGCGTCCCGGCCTTACTCAAAACGGCGAGTTCAGTTGCCGCCACCTCTATCTCGCCGGTGGCGATCCCCGGATTCTCCGTCCCCTCTATCCGCTTCACCACCCGGCCCTTAACACAGATGCAGTACTCGGCCCTAAGTCCCCCAGCCGCCGCGCAAACCACGGTGCCCGAAGATTCGGGACTGAACACCACCTGCACGATCCCGCTCCTGTCCCGCAAATGTATAAAGAGCACTTCTCCGTGGTCCCTTAAGGCATCCACCCATCCCGCAAGAAGCACCTCCGCCCCCACATCCGGCAAACCCAACAAACCGCAGTGCAATCGCTCACTGAATATCATGCCATTTTCCTTTTTATGTATTCGTTCAAAGAAAAAAACCTACCATTGCGCTGAAAAATGGTCAACAAAAACTGGACAGCGGTTTACTTTCTTTCTTCGGCGTCTTTTAGAATATTGCCAGGTATCCTCTTTGAAGAATTTCCCCCGATTTCCTGAAAAGATGGTATTCTTGAAGAAAAAAATGAGAGGAATTCCATGAGCCTGAAAGGTGAATTCAAAAAGATGGTCACACGGTTGCAGGACAGTTTTCGTATTCCCCCCATAGCGAACATTTTTCTCCCTCCTTTTTACAGAGGCGGACAGCCGAACGATTCGCAGTTCATGGCGATCGCCCTGGAAGAAGGGGCGACCGGGATCAGCTACATCCTTCTGCCTGACAGCAGGGAAGAAGCATACAATGCCCTGCAGCCGCATGAACTGATAGGGCGGTACCCCCAGGAATTCGCTCTTGAATTCGGCAGTAACGATCCCGTTTGGGAGATGATCGCCATGGCCTCGATAAACGCCATTTGCCAGCATGTCATGAAGGAGACAAGATTCGAGCTCGATTACGTCACTGACCCGTTCGGCCTCACTACAATTGAAAAAGGGGACAGGGTCGGGATGGTCGGCCTCTTTTCCGGGCTTATCGGCAGGATCAGGAAGGCCGGGGCCGATCTGGTCATTATCGAAAAGAAAGAGAACCTGGTCGAGAAATATCACGATCTCCCGATAACGACGGACACAAAGAGCCTCGCCTCCTGTAATAAGGTCTTGTGCACGAGCACCACAGTATTGAACAATTCACTCGATGAAATTCTCAACTATTGTTCGGCAGATGCGTTTGTATCCGTTGTCGGCCCCACAGCCGGATATCTCCCCGACCCGCTTTTTGCCTCCGGCGTCGATGTGCTGGGCGGGAGGGTCGTGACAAACAGCGCGGAATTCCTCGACCGACTCGCGGCGAGGAAGCGCTGGGAAGACAGCACACAGAAAACATGCTTCCAGAAAAAGACGTACAGGACCATAATTCATTGAATTCCAGGTTCAAAATAATAAGCGAGGGCGACATATGGGAAAAGTGATCAGAGGCAAATGGGACAAGGCGGGCACAAATGCGGCGTCCGGTGAAGCCGGCAACAAGAACAAGATCTTCTTGTTCCACATATCCATTGAGGAAACTGAACCGTTGATATGGAGGAGGTTCCTCGTGCCGGGGAACGTAACCCTTGCCAAACTTCACAGGATAATCCAGGAAGTCATGGGCTGGACCAATTCCCACCTTCACGAGTTTACTATCGGGAACGCCTCGTATGCGGATACCAGTCCGGAACTGGAACCACCAAAAGGCTTGAGGAACGAGAAGAGAATGCACCTTTACCGGGCCTCACCCCCGGACGGGGGCTCGTTCCTGTACGAATACGATTTCGGCGATGGCTGGGTGCACAGGGTAGTCGTGGAAAAGATACTGGACAGCCACGAGCGGTTTTCGGGGAAACCCGTCTGCCTTGAGGGCGAATGTGCCTGTCCTCCCGAGGATTGCGGCGGTCCTTTCGGTTACCGGGAAATGCTGGACATCATAAAAAACGAGCATCACCCCGAATATGAAGACACAATGGAGTGGCTCGGCGGCGGATTCGACCCTAATTGGTTCGACACAGAAGAGACGAACCAGGTCCTGGCCCTTTTGAGATAAGCAAGCAAGGAACTCCGGTTTGGCCCATTCCCATTCCAGGGCCGTAGTAATACCACTGCGCATTCGTCGCTGCATCCATCGGTGGCCGAGGCCATCTGTGCAGTGCCCGTTCCGGCGTTTGGTACAGCTATCGGCCTTCACGACAGCCTCGCCAGTCAAACCATTTTCTTTGCAATACGCAGCGTTTTTTATCGATCTTCGGAAAACTGCAATCGTTGCAACCGATCGTTCAAGAAATCGTTTACCTCTTTCTCACCGTAGCCTGAATTCTTGAATTTCTCGAACACCGCAGCAGGTTTGTCCATCATAACGAGCTTTATCTTGAACCCGTCAAGCAACTTCTGGGTCTCGGCTACAAGCTTTCTGTCCGCCGTGCGTATTTGCTCCCAGTAACGTCCATGCGTTCTACTGTGTTCTATAGTGTACCTTGCACTATGGGGGCTTTTTTACTCTTCATGAAGATATTTCCGCATCTTCTTGCTGTGATGAAGAACAATCCCGTTCTCGATCAGCACCTTTTCCAGAGCAGAGGTTATGTCCATGAGCGAATGGAACGCCGCGGGGCTTTCCGGAACGATCTCATGCGCCCCGTTGGGCTCGACACGCATGAGCCCGCTCGACCTTGCATGCTTCGGCACGATATTCCCCTCCTTAACTGCGATCCCGTCCGTCCAAAAACTCAATCGAACCTCGATCATCCGTTCTTCGTGATCGACCTCTTTCTCCTTGATACTTTTCGCTGACGCCATATCACCTCCGTGTAACCTATATGTGCATTTTACCGGTCTTACGGCCCTTAATCCTGCCTCACCGGCAGGACAGCCCTGTAAGGCATAACTGTCACGACCACGGCTGGTTGTCAAGAATAAAGAGGATATTAGCAGTTGAAGTAGGGCGGCCGCGCGCCTCTGAGATATTCGTTCAACCAAATAAACAAAGTATGGGCAACTTTTGCGAAATTTTGTTGACCGGACCCATGTCCGGTGTTATGCAAAGACGGTTATGTACAACATAATATGGAGCGTACAACGTTCCGGGGTTCAAGCGGTCCGTCATATATCAAGGAATAAGGAGGGCAGTGAATGTGTTCTGTGAGCTATCATCCCGGTGATATCCTCAGGGAGACCGTGCGGGAGGTGTACGGGGCCCTCGGAAGTCAGATCGAAGGCCTGACTGTCGATCGAACAGTTATCGGTCTTTTTTTTACGGGAGTGAAACTAAATAGTGGGACGGGCGGTTTATGTTTTACGCCTATCAAGACCATTCCCGAAGCGGTTTGCTGTCCAAGTTCTGCAAGGGTGATGCCCGCTTCGGGAAAGCTTAAGGGCAGAAATGTCACGCAATTCATTGACGAGATGTTTGGTAACAATCCTATTAAAAGGGCGTTGGGCATCGCAGTCCTGAATGCTCTTTCAGCGCTTTGCTGGAAAAAGAAAAAACCGCAGTCTTACGAGATAAGGATCGATGCTATAGGACTCGAAGAGATGAGCATACCTCCCGGGTATTATGTCGTTCTTGTCGGTGCACTTATACCGTCTCTAAGGGCATTAAAACAACGGGGGGTGCCCTTCACGGTCCTTGAACTTGATAGCTCAACACTAAAAAAAGATGAATTGGGGTTCTTTGCTCCCTTCGGAGAGGCACAGCGTATCGTCCCCAGGGCCGATCTCCTGATCATAACCGGGACGACCCTCATCAATGATACTCTTGAGGACCTTCTCAGAATGAGAAGACGGGAAGCAAGGGCTGTCGTTGTCGGGCCAACTGTCAGCATGCTGCCGTATGCTTTCTTCCGAAGAGGAGTGAACGCGATGGGAGGGATCCTGGTGACAGATGCCGATTCCGTCCTCGACGTTCTCGCTGAGGGCGGATCAGGCTATCATTTTTTTGGGAAAGGGGCGGACAGGATAGTCATAGAACCTGTACGACAACGAGTGGATCAGTAACACGGCAAGATATCAAGGGCCGGGACATAAGGCGAAAGTTCTGGGCGCGCACTGTCCATCCCGCTCTTTTCAGCGCCTTCACGACTCTGTCGGGTTTGAGGTTATGAGGCCCCGTCAACGGGCCTTCTTTTTTTCTTTTTCCGGGAATCCTCTTCAAGGATCTCAAGATGGCCCTGAATTGCATCCTTTATCATCTCGAGGGTTTCTTCGACCGTATCGCCCCGGGAAGAACATCCGGGGAGGAGCGGACACTCTACCCAGTAACCGATCGGCTGATAACCTGGGGCTGAGGTATATCAGAGGCCTTACGGATCCTTCGGCGCTAACATATGCGGTGGAAAGGGGCAAACATATGGCGACAGGTAAGCGTTTCAAATTGTAATATTGATATATCTACAGAGATCCTTTTTGTTCCTTTTTCGTCGCCATCGAGAGGATTATCACTGCCGCGCTGAGACAGAACACGATGAAAACCACGTCCCTAAGTGCCGGGACAGTCGAATGCCTGAGCAGTTCAGCCGCATCAAGTTCTTTCGACCGCAGGATATCGTTATAGATCCCCTGCCTGACCGAAAAGACCGATCCGGTCATGGCCATGCCGATCGAGATGGAGACCTGGCGCGTGGTGGCCATCAGTGCCGAGACAGAGCCAAGGCGGGCAGGTTCGACGGTACCCATGACGGAGCTGTTGTTGGGCGGCTGGAATACACCGACACCGAACCCGAGCAGTGCAAGGACGGCGATGATCTCGGACAAGCCCGTATGCAGGCCAAACCGGAACATCAGGAGAAAACTTACCGTGATCATACCTGCTCCCGCCACGGAAGGCCATCTCGAGCCGAGCCGGTCCGAAACAAAACCACTTAACGGGCTTGCTATCAAGGTAGCTACGGGGATCGCCGCAAGAACAAGACCTGCCTTCGATGCGGCGAGCTTGATCGCGTCCATGAGAAAGAATGGCATGATGACGGCATAGAGCGGTACGGTCAGAAAAAAAACAAAAAACGCGGTCATCGCGCAGGAAAAGGCCCGTTTTCTGAAGAGCCCGAGATCGACAATAGGCTCTGCGGCACGGCCCTCCCACACCAGGAAGAGACCGAAGAACAGGGCCGCAGCGCATATAAGGGCAATGTTGATGCCGGATGCCAAGCCGTGCGTCTTGACCTGTCCCATCCCGAGGAGGAGGCAGAGGACGCTGGCAAAACTCGTAATAGTGCCCGGTATGTCAAGTTTGAGCTTTTTCTGTCGCGCCTCGTCTCTTTTGAGAAGCAGAAAGGCCAGCACGAAGGCAAGGATGCCGAACGGTATGCGCATGTAGAAGATGGCACGCCACCCCAGCCAGTCGAGGAGAAATCCGCCCGCGACCGGTCCGATAATAAAACCAACCGAGACGGCCATGCCGAGCATTCCTAGGCCTCTTCCCATTTCTCCGTGAGGAAATGCCTCTGTTACTATCGCCGTGCTGCATCCGACAGACATGGCTGCACCGATCGCCTGGATGATCCTGAAGACAATGATTTCCGGCACGTTCCGGGCCATACTGCACAGGGCCATGCCGACGGTGAATATCACGAGGCCCGTGGCATAGATCTTTTTCCTGCCGATGGCGTCGCTCAGTTTTCCGAAGGCGAGCATGGAACCGCTGCTCACGATAATGTACACGAGGGTTACCCAAATTACAGTTGTGAGATCAACGTTGAACACCCGGGTCAAATGGGGATACGCAATATTGATAATGCTGGCATCGAGGGTGGCCAGCATGGTTCCGAGGGCCACCGTGATAAGGGCCTTCCATTTATAGGGAAGATTTTCCACCGCTGCGTGTTCTTCGGCCATCAGTCCTGGTACCACGATGCGCCGACCCTGAGATCCTTCCTGTCTCTGGCAGTCCTGAGTGTGCTCCGTTTCTCTGTAACACGGACCATGATATGGTGGAGAATACCTGCTGCATCAAAACGTGGTTGGCGGAGCATGGCGCAATCGTATCAAACCAGATATCGGAATGTCAAATGACCGTTTTAAGGATGTCTCCTCCTCGCACATTTCTGGCCGCGCACTGTCCATCCCGCTATTTTACGACGCGCAGCAGTGATCATCCAATCTTGTTCGTCGGTCTGCAGGCATTGAGAAGGCTCAACAGCTCCTCCCCCATCGCATTTCCGCATTGGACAGCTTCCCGGGGATTTCTGTTGACTGCTTCGAGCGCCTCTTCTATAGGCAGGTCATACCGATATACGACCCATGCCGCCAAGACATGCCCTGTCCTTCCCGACCCACCCGAACAATGGACGAGAACCGGCAGGTTCTTCGCTTCTGACTCAGCAAGAAATGGAAGGATTTCATCCCTCAATGCAGAAATCTCCGCAAGATGAAAATCTTCAACCGGAACCGTCAGAACATTCAAATCACCGAACTCCTTCCGATATGCTTCCACAAGATCATCCTCATAGTAATCCAGTAGTTCCCACTCCTGCAAAAGACAGCAAATACGCTTTATTCCCTTTTTCTTTATGAAAGACAACCAATCTTTTACTGCTGCACGGGACACTCTTTCGGATCGATAACCCGGTCTCCGAGACCCGAAGACATGCCTCTCTTCTGAACATGCCGGCCCAAACGCAAATTTGTCGTGACTCAAGAGTTCCTCCTTCAAATCTCTGATGCTTTCTTATACCATATAACGGTGACAACGTTATGGCACCCTGCTTCCCAACAGGAAAGCTTTTCAGCGAGGTAAGCAGGGACGTCCCTGCACCCCCAATATCGCATTCATCGGATTCCGGTCTGCCGAAAATGCGGCATTGCAAGACCTGATACTATGAAAAAA